>CAWFEC010000008.1:0-103512 GCA_963814735.1 uncultured Acidobacteriota bacterium
CATCGTGCCGGGCGGGATGTGCCGGAACTTCAGCGCATTCCCCGGAAGAATGTCCGCACCCTCGCCGTTCTGTACCGTTGCGCCCACTTCAAGCCCCACCGGATGCAGGATGTAGCGCTTCTCGCCGTCCGCGTAGTGCAGCAGCGCGATCCGCGACGACCGGTTCGGATCGTATTCGATGGCCGCCACCTTTGCCGGGATGCCGGTCTTCTCGCGGCGGAAATCGATCGTGCGGTACCTCTTGGCGTGCCCGCCGCCGCGATGCCACGACGTGACTTCGCCGTGCGAGTTGCGTCCGCCGGTGCGCTTCTTCGATTCGCTCAGCGACTTTTCCGGCGTTTCCTTGGTGATCTCGCTCTTGTCGAGCATCGTCAGGAAACGTCGTGACGGCGTGTAAGGTCTAAATGTTTTCAGTGCCATTCTTGCCTCTTGCGTGACTCGCGTCTTACACCAGAAACGAAAGCTACAGATTCTCCGCGTACTCGATCATCTTTTCGCCCGGTGCCAGCCGGACGTACGCCTTCTTCCAATCGCTGCGGAAGCCTTCCGCGCGGCCCCGGCGGCGGAACTTGCCGTGATAGATCGCCGTGCGCACGTGATCGACTTTCACCTTGAATACGCGCTGCACCGCTTCCTTGATCTCGGTCTTCGTCGCGTCTTTCGCCACTTCGAAGACTACGGTGTGCTGCGTTTCCTTCACGCCGAGTCCCTTTTCGGTGATAATGGGGCGCCGGATAATCTGGTAAACCCTCGCCGTCGCCGCTGTGGTTGCCATTGCCATGGGCTATTCCTTTTTCGCCTTCGGCTTCTTCGCCGCGGCAGGCTTCTTCGCTACCTTGGGCGCCGCCTTCTTCGCGGATGCTTTCGCAGGCGCAGCTTTGGCCTTTGCCGCGCTCGCTTCCTTCTTGATCGGCGCGGCCTCCCCGCCGCTTCCGTTGGCGCTTCGCCCGAGTTCGCCGCCGAAAGGGCGCGGCTCAATCGCAGCGCCGCTTCGCGCGACAGCATCAGCCGGTCGTGCCGCATCAGGTCGTACGTGACGAGCCCGGTTGCCGGCACCAGCGTCACGCCTTCGATATTCCGGCTCGCGCGTTCGAGATTCACGTTTTCGCCCGTCTCCACCAGCAGGATCGTCCGCGTCTCTTTGTCGAGCTTCGAAAGCGCTTCGCGGAACGGTTTCGTCTTGTGCGTGTCGAGCTTCCAGCCCTCGACCACCGTCAGCTTCTGCTCGGCCAGCTTGGACGAAAGCGCCGAACGCAACGCGCCTACGACCATCTTTTTCGGCAGCGCGTAGTCGTATTTTCGCGGAACCGGCCCGTGCACCGTGCCGCCGTGCCGCCAGAGTGGCGAGCGAATCGATCCGATGCGCGCGCGGCCTGTGCCCTTCTGCCGCCACAGCTTGCGTCCGGCGCCGCTTACTTCGCTCTTGTCTTTCGTCTTGTGCGTCCCGGCGCGCTTCCCAGCCAGATGGTGCCGCACCGACTCGTGCAGCAGGTTCTGGTTCACCTGCGCTCCGAACACGTCGTCCGCCAGCTCTACCTGGCCGACCGTCTTGCCTTCCAGATTCATCACGTCCACAACGGGCATTGTCGTCTCTCGCTCGCTCCTTTTCCCAGCGCTTACTTGGCTGCCGCAGCCGCTCTGCTCTTGCCGACCGTCTTCGCCTTGCGAATCAAAATGTACGCCCCCGCCGGGCCCGGCACCGCGCCGCGCACCAGCAGCAGATTCTCGTCCGTATCGATCTTCACCACGCGCAGGTTCTTCGACGTCTTCCGCTCGTTCCCCATGTGTCCCGGAAAATGCTGCCCCAGCCACACGCGCGACGGAAACGAGCTCGCGCCGATGCCGCCGGGCGCGCGGTGGAACATCGAGCCGTGGCTCGCTTCGCCGCCGCGGTAGTGCCAGCGCTTCACTCCGCCCTGAAATCCCTTGCCCTTGCTCACGCCGCTTACGTCAACGTACTCGCCAACCTTGAATCCGTCCACCAGCACGCGGTCGCCGGGCTTCGTTTCTTCCTTTGAATCCTCGAGGCGGATTTCGCCGAGATACCGCATCGGCGCGACGTTGGCCTTCTTGAAGTGACCGGTCATCGCCTTGTTCACCCGCTGCGGCTTGATGAATTCCACCAGGCCCAGCTGGACCGCTTCGTAGCCGTGCTTGTCCTTCGTCTTGCGGTCGACCACCACGCACGGGCCCGCCTGCAGCACCGTGCACGGGACGGCCGTGCCGTCGTCCGCGAAGACTTGCGTCATCCCCAGCTTGATTCCGAGTATGCCGTTGACTCCCATTTCGCTCGCTCTTTTCCTTGGTGGAAGGGCGGGCTTCCCCCCCCCCGCCCAAACAAAAAATGGGGCTTCCCCCCCGTTACCCCAACTCCTTCTCCTTCCCTTTCCCCTCTCCTTGCCCTCTTCTTCTCTCCCGTCTTGGCCCCGCCGGTCTGTCCCCGGCTTTGCTTCTTTCGGGGCCGCCAGCTTCCCGCCTACTTCGCCGCGTGCTCGCGCCCAAACGCCTTGATCTCGACGTCCACGCCCGGCGGCAGATCGAGCTTCATCAGCGCGTCAACCGTATCCGGCGTCGGCTCCAAAATATCGATCAGCCGTTTGTGCGTCCGCATCTCAAACTGCTCGCGCGATTTCTTGTCCACGTGCGGCGACCGCAGCACCGTCCAGCGGTTGATCACCGTGGGCAGTGGAATCGGCCCGGCCACATCCGCGCCCGTGCGCTTCGCCGTGTCGACGATCTCTTTCGTCGATTGATCGAGAATGCGGTGATCGTACGCCTTCAAACGAATCCGAATTTTTTCTCCGTTAGGCATGGTTTACTCGATAATCTCCGTCACCGCCCCCGCGCCCACGGTGTGGCCGCCTTCGCGGATCGCGAACCGCAGCCCCTTCTCCAGCGCTACCGGCGTGATCAAACTGATCTCTGCGCTCACGTTGTCTCCCGGCATCACCATCTCCACTCCCGCCGGCAGCTTCACATCTCCCGTCACGTCCGTCGTACGAAAATAAAACTGCGGCCGGTATCCCGTGAAGAACGGCGTGTGCCTCCCGCCCTCTTCCTTCGTCAGTACGTACGCTTCCGCCTTGAACTTCGTGTGCGGCGTGATCGATCCCGGCTTGCACAACACCTGCCCGCGCTCCACTTCATCCTTCTCCGTCCCGCGCAAGAGCAGCCCCACGTTGTCGCCCGCCATCCCTTCATCCAACAGCTTCCGGAACATCTCCACGCCCGTCACCGTCTTCTTCATCGTCGGACGGAAGCCCACAATCTCAATCTCTTCTCCCACCTTTACCTTGCCCCGCTCGATTCGTCCCGTCACCACCGTGCCGCGTCCCGAAATCGAAAATATATCCTCGATCGGCATCGCGAACGGCTTATCCACATCCCGCGGCGGCAGCGGTATGTGCTTGTCCACCGCCTCCATCAAATCCAGCACCGACTTCTCCCACTTCGCGTCTCCCTCAAGCGCCTTCAGCGCCGAGCCGCGAATCACCGGAATCGTGTCCCCCGGAAACTGGTACGTCTTCAGCAGCTCGCGCACTTCCAGCTCCACCAGCTCGAGCAGCTCCGGATCCTCCACCACGTCGCACTTGTTCAGGAACACCACAATCGCCGGCACGCCCACCTGCCGCGCCAGCAGAATGTGTTCCCGCGTCTGCGGCATCGGCCCGTCCGTCGCCGCCACCACCAGGATCGCTCCGTCCATCTGCGCCGCGCCCGTGATCATGTTCTTCACGTAGTCCGCGTGCCCCGGGCAATCGATGTGCGCGTAGTGCCGGTTCGGCGTCTCGTACTCCACGTGCGACACCGCGATCGTGATCCCGCGCTCCCGCTCTTCCGGCGCGTTGTCGATCGTGTCGAACGCTCGGAACGACACCTTCGGGTTGTTCTTCGAGAGCACCTTCGTGATCGCCGCCGTCAACGTCGTCTTCCCGTGGTCGATGTGCCCGATCGTCCCCACGTTCAAGTGCGGCTTACTCCGCTCGAATTTCTCCTTCGCCATGTCTTTCTCCGCTCCTCCGCTTCAGCGTGCTGTACGAATCCCGTCTGCCTGAACCTGAACTATGACCTGACCACTTTGCCCGTCGCCCGGCCGATCACTTCCTCGGACACGTTCGGCGGCGCCTGCTGGTAATGCGAAAAGTGCATCGTAAAGCTGCCGCGCCCCTGCGTCTTGCTGCGGATGTCGGTCGCGTAGCCGAACATCTCCGCGAGCGGCACCTGCACGTTGATGATTTCGCTCCCGGCGCGAGTTTCCCGGCCTTGCAGCTGGCCGCGCCGCGAGTTCAGGTCCGCGATCACCGGACCCATGTAGTCCTCTGGGACCACCACTTCCACGCGCATGATCGGCTCAAGCAGTTTCGGGCTCGCGCGGCGGCAAGCCTCCTTGAACGCCATCGATCCCGCGATCTTGAACGCCATTTCCGAGCTGTCCACGTCGTGATACGTGCCGTCGATCACGACGACCGCGAGATCCACCATCTCGTAGCCTGCGAGAACGCCATTCTCCATCGCTTCCTTCACGCCGTCTTCGATGGGAGGAATGAACTCCTTCGGAATGGCCCCGCCCACAACTTTGTCGATGAAGAGCAGCCGGTGTTCCTTGTCGAAACGCCACTTGCCGCCCTTGCCCGCCACCTGCTTCGCGAGCGCGTCGAGCTCGTCCGTCGACAGCTCGTGCATGTCTTCGTGGTTTGCGTTCGGCAACGGCTGTACCGTCAGCTTCACGTGGCCGTACTGCCCGCGTCCGCCCGACTGCTTGATGTGCCGGTGTTCGGCTTCGGCTGCCTTCAAAATCGTTTCGCGGTACGCCACCTGCGGCCGGCCTACGTTCGCCTGCACGTTGAATTCGCGCATCATTCGGTCGACGATGATTTCGAGGTGCAGCTCGCCCATCCCGGAAATCAGCGTTTGCCCTGTGTCATGATCGGTGTGCACGCGGAACGTGGGATCTTCCTGGGCCAGCTTTCCGAGCGCGGTGCCCATTTTTTCCTGGTCGGCTTTGGTCTTGGGCTCGATCGCTACGGAAATAACCGGGGTGGGGAAATCGATGTTTTCGAGGACGATGGGCTTCTCTTCGTCGCACAGCGTGTCGCCGGTCGTCACGTTCTTCAAGCCTACGCACGCCGCGATGTCGCCCGCTTCGATCGATTCGATTTCCTCGCGCTTGTTCGCGTGCATCCGGAGCAGGCGCCCCATGCGCTCGCGCGTCTTCTTCGTCGAGTTGTAAACCGATTGCCCGGTCTTCAGCACGCCCGAATACACCCGGATATACGTCAGATGCCCGACGTACGGATCGGTCATGATCTTGAACGCCAGCGCCGCGAACGGTTGCTCATCCGACGCGCGCCGCAGTTCCGGCTCGGTTCCGTCCGTCGTCATGCCTTCCACCGGCGGCACGTCCATCGGCGACGGCAGATAGTCGACCACCGCATCGAGCAGCGACTGCACGCCCTTGTTCTTGAACGCCGAACCCGCGATTACCGGCACGAGTTTCAGCGCAATCGTCGAGCGCCGCAGAGACGCGCGCAGTTCCGCCGGCTCAAGCTTGTGCTGCTCGAGATATTTCGTAAGGATGGCGTCGTCGTGCTCCGCGATGTACTCAACCACTTTTTCGCGGTGTTCCTTGTAGAATTCGGGGCTGAGTGCCGTCGCCTTCACGGCCGTTTCGAGGGCAGGGCGCGTCGCTAGATACGCCGCATCCCACAGCTTCTCGAGCGGCAAACTTTCGTATTCCGCGCCCAGCGCCTCGTCCTTCCAGACGATCGCGCGCTCTTCGATGAAATCGATGATTCCGATGAAATTATCTTCGCGTCCGATGGGATAGGTGATGGGAACGGGGTGTGCGGCAAGTCTTTGTCGCATTGACTGAACCGAGTGCTCGAAATCGGCGCCGATGCGGTCCATCTTGTTGATGAACGCGATGCGCGGCACGCGGTACTTGTCCGCCTGCCGCCAGACCGTTTCCGACTGCGGCTGCACGCCTGCGACCGCGTCGAATACCGCGACCGCGCCGTCCAGCACACGCAGCGACCGCTCCACTTCCACCGTGAAATCCACGTGGCCCGGCGTATCGATAATATTGATGCGATAGCTCTTGTCGAACCGCTTCCACGAAGCCGTCGTCGCCGCGGACGTGATCGTGATCCCGCGCTCGCGCTCCTGCTCCATCCAGTCCATCACGGTGGTGCCTTCGTGCACTTCGCCGATCTTGTAGGTCACACCCGTGTAGAAAAGGATGCGCTCGGTGACGGTCGTCTTCCCCGCATCGATATGCGCCATGATCCCGATGTTGCGCGTGTGATCGAGTTGTACTTGCCGTGGCATTTTCTTATTCGAGTCCCAAGCCTTAAGCCGTTACCAACGATAATGCGCGAAAGCTTTGTTCGCTTCCGCCATGCGATGAACATCTTCCTTCTTCTTCACCGCGCCGCCGCGACCGTTCGCGGCATCCAGAATTTCCTCGGCGAGCTTGTCCGTCATCGACTTGCCCGCCCGCGTCCGGGAGTAGAGCACCAGCCAGTGGATCGCCAGCGATTGCCGCCGGAACGGATTCACTTCCACCGGCACCTGGTAGTTCGCGCCGCCCACGCGTCGCGTCTTCACTTCCAGCACCGGCTTGCAGTTCTCGATCGCCTTCTTGAACAGCTTGAACGCGTCGTCGTTCGCCTTCTTCGCCACCTGGTCCATCGCCTTGTAGAAAATCGTCTGCGCGGTCGACCGCTTGCCGTCGTACATCATGCTCGAAATAAATTTCTGCACGAGGTCGCTGCCGAAAACCGGATCGCCCGGAATCCTGCGGCGTACAACCCATCCTTTGCGTGGCATCGCTCGCCTCTCCCGCTACTTCTGCGCGGCTTTGGGCCGCTTGGCGCCGTATTTCGAGCGCCCCTGCTTGCGGTTCTCGACGCCCGCCGCGTCGAGCGTTCCGCGAATCACGTGGTACCGCACGCCCGGCAGATCCTTCACGCGGCCTCCGCGCACCAGCACGATCGAGTGCTCCTGCAGGTTGTGGCCGATTCCGGGAATGTATGTCGTCACTTCGGCGCTGTTCGTCAGCCGCGCGCGCGCCACTTTTCTCAGCGCGGAGTTTGGTTTCTTCGGCGTCTGCGTGTAGACGCGAACGCACACGCCGCGCTTCTCGGGACATCCCTCGAGCGCGGGCGATTTCGTCTTCGTTCGGATTTTGTCCCGGCCATACCGCACCAGTTGCGCAAACGTCGGCACGCTTCCCCCTTGATTCTCAAAACTCTGTTTTTGTCTGGCTCTGCGCAGCCCAAACCTGCCCGCGCAGAACTTTGCGGGTGCATGAACGAAGAAGGTCGCCAAACCCGAAGGAACTACCAGGTACTCCGCGCTGACGCTTCACCCCGAGGAGTGAACTCAACTCTTACTGCGGAGAGGCTGTCACGGCTTTGCGGGGCTGGCGCCCCATTTCGGCCGTTCTTCCTTAACCCCGTTCCTTTTTTCTTGTTCCGGGGCTGGAAGACTTCCCTTTCACCACCGGGCACAATGCCCTAAGCACAACCGCCCAAGTATAGAGAAAGTAAGGAGTCATGTCAACTCGATTCACCTGTGGAAATCTGCGTGCTCGGACTTTCGGACTGCCGAAATCCCGCCACGGTTCCCAAACCGGGAGAATCATGCCCGCTTGCGCTATCCGCCAACCCCTACATGCGCCTCCTTCAAGTATCGCCCGCGCGACGCATCGTCGCAAGTATCAATCCCGCGATGCCAAATCCACCGTATCATTATTGTCTTCAGTTAGTTACGGATGCCCGGCACCCAATCCATCATCCGGCTTTGCTCGCCGTTTGGCTCCCGCCACCTCGTGGCCGTCCTGCGAGCAGGTAGTTCCCAACTTCTCAATCGTGCCTGGATGAAAGCTTTACGTCGAGCCATCATCACACCTAAACTGGGGCTTCGGATTTCAACAGGGAGCACGTGTGATTTTTCGCTGGATGGCGATTTTCTGCCTTCTGAGCTTGCCGATACTCGCAAGCGCGCAGGACAAATCCACGCCCCCCGCTCCGCCTCAAAATTCCGTCGCGGCCGCTCCCGCGGCAAAGAAATCGGCGCCCGATTATTCGCAAGAGCCGTTCGTCATCGAGCAGTTCCTCACATCCGTGCGCTTTGAAAATGACGGCACCGGCGAGCGCGACGTCACCGCTCGCATCCTCATCCAAAGCGATGCGGGCGTGCAGACATTCGGCCAGCTCCGCCTCGGCTACAACTCCGCGAACGAACAACTCGACGTTCGCTACGTGCGCGTGCGCAAGCCCGACGGCTCCGTCGTCACCGCCGGCCCTGACGCGATCACCGACATGACGGCTCCCGTCGCGCGCGACGCCCCCGTTTATACCGACTTCAAGGAAAAACACGTCACCGTTCCCGATCTCGCGCCGGGCGTCACGCTTGAATACGAAACCGTCACGCGCCTCGTCACGCCGCTTGCTCCCGGTGAATTCTGGTTCGACCACAACTTCGTCAAGAGCTCGATCGTTCTCGACGAGCAGCTCGAAATCAGCGTTCCCAAGGGCCGCAAGATCGATCTGCAGTCCTCGCCAAGCACGCCTTACGAAATGGTTTCGAAAAATGGCCGCACGATCTACACCTGGAAGCAGTCAAATCTCAAACTGCCTTCCGACGACGACACGAAAAAGCCGCAGCCGCGGGATGCGGAAGCGAAGATTCCCGATGTGCAGCTCACCACGTTCACAAGCTGGGAAGCAGTCGGCAAGTGGTACGCGAAGCTCGAGCAGGGGCGCACCGATCCTTCTCCCGAAATTCGCGCCAAGACCGCCGCCTTGATCCAGGGCCGCACCACGGAGCTCGAAAAAATCCAGGCGCTGTATAATTACGTCTCGAAAAGCATCCGCTACGTGAGCCTTTCCTTCGGCGTGGGCCGCTACCAGCCGCATACGGCCGCCGAAATCTTCGCGAACCAGTATGGCGACTGCAAAGACAAGCACACGTTGCTTGCTTCGATGCTCAAGGCCGCTGGCATCCCGTCCGATGCCGTCCTGATTTCTTACGAGCGCAAATTTGACCCCACCGTACCCTCGCCCGCGCAGTTCAACCACATGATCACGGTGGTGCCGCTCGGCAAAGAGCTGATCTGGATGGACGCGACCGAGGAGGTAGCGCCGTTCCGCCTGCTGGCGTCGCCACTGCGCGCGAAATCCGCGCTCGTTGTGCCGCCGGATGGTGACGCCAAAGTCATCGAAACGCCAGCCGACCCACCGTTTCCGTCTTCGCAGCATGTCGAGATCGACGGCAAAGTGAGCGACCTCGGCAAGCTCACGGCGCACGTGCACTACACAATGCGCGGTGATACCGAACTCGTCCTCCGGCTCGCGTTTCGCCGCACACCCGAAACGAAGTGGAAGCAGCTGGCCCAGACGATTCTCACATTCGACGGCATTCGCGGGGAAGTCACATCCGTAAAGCCCGGCGACCCGACCGACACGGCAAATCCGTTCGTCCTCGACATCGATTACGAACTGCCGAACTATCTCGACTGGTCGAGCAAGAAAGCCAAAGCCGCGTTGCCGCTGCTTTCGATCGGCCTGCCCAATCCTCCCGACGACGACACCGCGCCCGTGAAGCTCGGCAGCCCTCTCAAGGTGGACGTGAGCCTGAAACTGGAATTGCCGCCGGCGGACACCGCCCAAACTCCCATTTCCGTCTCCGTCACCCGCGACTACGCCGACTTTTCTTCGAGCTATCATTTCGCCGGCCACACGCTCACCGCCGAGCGCATCCTGAATTTCAAGATCCACGAACTCCCGGCCTCGCGCACCAGCGACTACCTCGCCTTCGCGCGCGCGGTGAACAACGATGAAAATCAGCCTCTCGTCGTCGCGAATGCCTCGCCCGGCGCTCCCGAAATTCCGGCGGCGGCCAAGCCGGCCGATCTTTTCGAAGCGGGCCTCGCCGCGCTCAATTCCGGCAATATGCGCGCAGCGATTCCGCTCTTCCAGCGCGTCGTCGCGCTCGATCCGAAATACAAGCAGGCGTGGAACGATCTCGGCATCGCCTACCTGCGCGACGGTTCCTACGACGAGGCGGCCACCGCCTTCCGCAAGCAGCTGGATGTCGACCCGTTCGACGAGCACGCCAACGACTACCTCGGCCTCGCGCTCGAGAATCAGCAGAAGTATCCCGAGGCCATCGCCGCATTCCGCAAGCAGGTGGAGGGCAATCCGCTCGATCTCATGGCCCACGCCGCTCTCGGCAGCATCTTTCTCGAACAGCATCTTTATCCCGACGCCGTGCCCGAACTCGAAAAAGCCGTGATTCTGTCGCCCGACAACGCCCAGCTTCAAGTGAGCCTTGGCCGCGCGTACATCAACAGCGGCCAGCAAGAAAAGGGCTTGGCCGCTTTCGACAAAGCCGCCGGCATCGCCCAAACGCCCGCGATCTGGAACGACATCGCCTACAATCTCGCGGACAACAAGATCGAACTCGATAAAGCGGAACGATACGCCGAGTCGGCGATTTCTTCCACCGACGCCGATCTCCGCAATATCGATCTCCTCCATCTCACGATGGACCAGATGAATGAGGTCGCCAGCATCGGCTCGTTGTGGGACACGCTTGGCTGGGTTTACTTCGAGAAGGGCGACCTGCAGAAGTCCGAGCGCTACATCCGCGCAGCGTGGCAGCTCGATCAGCACGGCGAAGTCGCCGATCATCTCGCGCGAATCTACGAAAAACTTGGCGACAAGGATCAAGCCGTCCACACGTTCGCGCTCGCGCTGGCCGCGCCGCATTCCGTTCCCGAAACGCGCGCTCGCCTGATCCTTCTCCTCGGCGGCAACGCTGGCATCGACGATCTCGTGAAAAACGCGACGCCGGAAATCGCCGCGATGCGCTCTTTTGAATTGAAAGGATTGCTGAAGGAAGATGCGACCGCCGATTTCCTGATCCTGCTCTCACCGGCCGGCTCCGATGGCGGATCGGTGAAAGTGGACGCCGCGAAATTCATCGGCGGCAGCGAATCGCTCCGCCCCTTCGCCGACAAGCTGATGACTCTCGATTACGGCGCCGCGTTTCCCGATGCGTCGCCCGCAAAAATCGTTCGCCGCGGCACGCTATCGTGCTCGGCGAAATCGGACGATTGCACCTTCAAGCTGCTCATCCCCGAAGATGTCCACGCCATCAATTGACGATCCGACGAGGATCGTCATCCTGAGGCCGACGATTTTGGTTCTAGTCGGCCGAAGGATCTCTCCCCGATCCGACCACCCTTCGCGCGGGCTCAGGCCAGGAGATCGTCATCCTCTAGTCCCGCCTAGGTTCCCAAGTCACTTTGAAAACAACCGATCGCCGAATCTCTCCGCTCAGGAGCATCTCAGGGATTGCTTCTACGTGGCGATCCTGTTGCAGATTTCGTCCCCACACCGAATACGTGAAGCCGCGAATTTTATTTGTGGACACACCGACGTCCACGCGATTCACCACGGGTAGCATGTTGTGAATCGCATCGTAATAGTAATAGGCAGCGTCGAAGTTCAAGTGCCGGGTCAAAGAGAAGCGCGATTGGACGTTGAGCTGATGCTCCGGATTGGCGGCCACCGCGGGAAACCCGGCATTCGCTACGGACGTGCCGCGCAGCTCGGTGATCGCCGCCGAGACGCTCCACCGCCGAATCGGCGCGTAGTTCAGCGAAAGCTCCAGTCCATGCGTCTGGCCGCCCCCCGCGTTGTACACGTTCATCGGCACGTCCACATACAACGGCGATGGATTGACCACGGCGGCCCCAGGCGCGCTCAAGCCGAGCAGCCGGCTATAGCTGTTGTAATAGATCGCGGCATCGACTGACACTTTCGCCTTCCACTCATGCCGGTATCCCAATTATTCGGCGGCGTGCAAAATCTCCGATTCCATTCCGGGGTGCCCCTCGATCAGTACAAACGTGGGAGGCGTCTCACTGATTTCGAATTCGCGGTCGCGGAGCCCCTCTTCGATCTCTGCGGGTGTCCGTACCGCTCGCGAATAAGCCCCCCAAAGCGTGTTGGACGAATTCGGCGTCCAGACGGCTCGAATCTGCGGTTGATACTCGAAACCTGTGTAGTCGTTGTCCTCGAATTTCGAGCCTGCGATCACCCGAAGCTTATCCGGCACCAGAAAGACGTCATATTGGATGAAGCCGCTGTACGTCGTATCTCTCTGCGAGGCCGGCACGAAGCTAATGGTGAACGAGGCGGGCCAAGTATCGGCGGTGGTCAGGATTCCCCCGCCCATCGTCAACGTCTGGCGAGCCGAGAGGACGTAGTCGTGCTGCAGTTCCACATCGCACGTGCTGCGGTATCCCGTATCGATCGCGGCGACGCGTTCGGTCCAATCGCAGAAACCCAGCACCTCCGTCGACGATCGTTCGCTCGATGTGTGCCTCCAACGCGCGAGCACGTGGCCGCCTTTCACCACGGTGTCGGTCGCCAGCGCTACCGGAGCTGACGTGGGACTGAAGACCGACACGACATCGCGCACTCGTCCCGAGTAGCCTTCTCCATCAAACGTTAACGTGTCTTTGTCCGAAATATTCCAGTCGAAACGCATGCCGCCCTGCGAAATCGTCCACGCGTCGTAATTATCGGCGCCGGCCGCATTGACCGTCGGAAGCCAGTAGTTGCTGGTCCCGTAGACGCGATAAGCGAAGTGATCTCCAGCGCGTCCGCCATAGCGCACACGCCCGGCATACCCCTCGTCCGCGCCCCCGGAAGTTGTAACCTGCGGACCCTGCGTCTTCCTCGCGTCCTTGGTGATGATGTTGATCACGCCGTTCACGGCATTCGCGCCCCAGAGCGTCCCGCCCGGACCCCGTATCACCTCGATCCGGTCGATATCCTCGAGCGGCGGGTCTTGCACGTCCCAATACACCCCTCCGAACGTCGGCGAGTACACCAGCCGCCCATCGATCAGCACCAGCATCTTGTCGTTGAACGTGTCGCTAAATCCACGCGCGCTCACCAGCCACACGTGCGCGCTCTGCTGCACCACATACAATCCCGGCACCATGCGCAGCGCGTCCGGCACCGATGAAAATCCTCCGCGTCGGATGTCGTCTCCCGTAATGACGTAGATGGCGGCCGGCGCCTTCGACAGCGTCTCGGCCTTCTTCGAAGCCGACGTCACCTCAACCTTCATCAGGTCCTCGATACTCAGATTCGTCAGGTCCGGCTGTGCCGATGCACTCGTGCTGGGGGGCATCGTGCCTGCGATGGGGGAACCAGGGGCCTGCGCGCGCGCAATCGTGCACCCGAGCATGAATAGCGCTATTGCGCCGGCGACGACGATAGTTCTGGCGGGCGATTTGCCGGCTCCGGTTTGGTTCGAGGCGTCGATATAGTCTTCATCGGATCAACGCAGGTTTACCTTCAACGACTCGAACGCAAATCGACGAAAATCAGTGGACAAGTCGATACGGGAAGAAATGCCAATCCGGGGGTACTGTACCGTCGAACCGCGATCTGTTTCGAATCGGTACGCCACCCGCTATCCGCTTCGAAGCTCCCCAGGCGTCGCGTCCGGCGACCGTTTTCCTAGAGGCGAGGTTGCGGCGTCGATTTCGCGGAAACAATGAACTCCTTCGCTCGCTACCGGACCGCGCTAATCAGCCGCCCGACATTCCCAATGACGCGCAAGCCATCCCCGCGGCCTTTGAAATACCGCGCATTGATTTCATCGGGACCAAGATCCTCAACCGACCGAAACCCGCTCCGCATGAGCCGCTCCTCCAACGCCTTCGGCTCGAATGCTGTGCGGAAGGGCTCGCCCGCCGATTCCACGCGCCGCGAAAGCGCGTCCAGCGCCATTCGCTCGAGGATTCCCAGCGATTCCCGCGGCACCATGTAATCGAAAACAATTCCGCCCCCGCGCGGCAGCGACCCAACGAATCGAAGCGTCGCCTCAATCGCCTCGTCGGTGAGATACATCGAAACGCCGAGCCACGAGAAAAACGCCGCCTTCTCGCGATCGAATCCCGCGTCGCGCAGGCCCTGCGCCAGCGTCTGCCGCTCGAAATCGACAGGCGCAAACGTCACGGACGCCGGAATCGCAATCTCAGTCGCCGCAAGCTGCCGCCGCTTCCATTCCTGCGTCGCCGGGTAATCGACCTCGAAGACGCGCAGCGCGGTCTCCGCATGCGGATTCCGGTAAGCGAACGTATCGAGCCCCGCGCCCAGCACCACATATTGCGCCGTGCCTCGCCCAATCGCTCGCGCGAGTTCGTCCTCCGCATACCGGCTGCGCGCCGCCATGAACGCGCGCAGCGCCATCGACACGCGGTCGCGCCCCATTCCTTCGCCACCCTCGAGCCGTTGGATCGCGCTCGGCCCGAGAATCTTCAGCGCGATCGGATCGTCGTGCACCTTCGGGTGGTCGGCAAGCTGGTGCGCCGCGCGCCTCATCGCCACCCGCAGCGCCGTATGGCTCGGCCTCGCTTCTTCCATGATTTGCAGTTTACAAGATTCGGTTGTCTCTCCAGGAGTAACAATCCACACCACCCGCGGACAAGTTCGTGGAAACTTCTTGACCGCCTACTCGTATTCCAGCCAGGGCTTCCCGCAGTACACTAGGCACCTTCCTACAGGGAGGAACCATGAGAGCGACCCGCAATCCCGGCAGAGTCGCCGGCCTTTGGTATCTGGCCCTCACGATCTTCGGCCCCCTGCGCCTGATCTACATTCCCAGTAAACTCTTCGTGCCGGGCAATGCGGCAGCGACCGCTGACAATATCGTGGCTCACGAGTCGCTCTTCCGTCTCGGCATCGCAACCGACCTGATCTGCGCGGTCATCCTGATCTTTTTGGTGCTCGCGTTTTACCGGCTCTTCAGGGGAGCGGACCAGAACCTCGCCGTGCAGGTGGCGATCTTCGGCGGCGTGATGCCGGCCGTGATTTATTTCGTCGGCGTGGTAAACGACCTGGCCGCCCTAAACTTGGTGCGCGGTGCCGATTTCCTCTCCGCATTCGACAAGCCTCAGCGCGACGCCCTAGCCATGCTGTTTCTCCGCCTGCGCGACCATCAAAACACCGCCGCCGAAATCCTCTGGGGATTGTGGCTCATTCCGCTGGCAATCCTGGTCTATAGGTCCCGCTTCCTCCCGCGCTTCCTCGGCGTGTGGCTCGTGCTCAACGGCCTCGCTTACCTCACCATGAGCTTTACGGGCATACTCCTGTCGCAGCAGTACCAGCAAAAAGTTTTCACCTACTCGCAGCCCGCGCTCGCCGGCGAGCTGGCGCTCATGCTATGGCTCGTGATCAAAGGCGCGAAGCCGCCGCTCGCCACGCAGTCGGCCGGCGCGCCGTAGCATTGATCGATGGCGGATGCGAAAAGGGCACGGCTTTCGCCGTGCCCTGGTTTGCTTATCTCACGTAATGGTTACGCCGCGACCCGTCGTAGCGGCCAGCCCGCATACAACATTTCTTGAAACCGGCGCCCTGAGCCGCAAGGGCACGGGTCATTCCTGCCCAGCTTTTCGACGAGTTCCTTGTCGCCATGCACGACGCGGAAAGCCGCGCTTGACGTTCGTTTCAGACGGGAACCCTTTGCGGCGTTTGCCTGTCGGTTCGTGGAAAAAAGTTGCTATGCATTGGAGTCACTCCTTCCAGATGGGATTTGCCCGTCACACCAGGAAGAGTTGACGTATGACTATTGTAACCCGAACCGAGTCCAGGTTTCAGGCGAAGCAAAGGAGAAATGTGAAGCTTAAACTGAGGTGCCTGGGGCGCGGGAAATTTCTGACGGCGCAAAATCCCGGCAATTTTGGCTTCTTGTAGCTTTTTTCGGCCCACACAGGCCCCGCTAGGGGGATCCTTGATCCCCGTCTTATTGCAATAAATTTCGAGGTTTCAGCGAGAGGAGAGATCCGTCGGCCGCCGACAATACTTCGGAGGGCAATACTTCAAAGCGCCGTCCTCAGTGTGACCATCCTCATCGGATGGTCACTTAATTTCCATCACTTCTTTTTCTTTCGAGGCGGAGAGGTCTTCGATCTTTTTCGTTTCGGAGTGAGTGACCTTTTCGAGCTCGTCGAGCGAGCGTTTCTTGTCGTCTTCGCTGATCTTCTTTTCCTTCTCGAGCTTCTCGATGGCCTCTTTGATGTCGCGGCGGATGTTGCGCACCGACGTGCGGTGGTTTTCGAGCACCTTGTGGATGTGCTTCACGAGATCCTTGCGGCGCTCTTCGGTAAGCGGAGGAATCGGGACGCGAATCACCTTGCCGTCGTTCGCGGGATTGATGCCGAGATCGGAAGTCCGAATCGCTTTGTCGATCAGCGCGACCGCGCCCGGATCCCACGGCGAGATCACGATCATCATCGGATCGGGAATGTTCACCGTGCCGAGCTGGTTGATCGGCATCGACGTGCCGTGATAATCGACGCGCACGTGATCGAGCAGCGCCATGTTGGCGCGCCCCGTGCGGATTGCGGCGAGATCCTTGCGGAAATCCTCGACCGCTTTTTCCATGCGCGTTCGCGCTTGCGCGATCGCGTCTTTGCTCGAGCCAAACGTGCTCATCGAAAAAATGACCTCCGACTGAATCGGCGGCGACGGTTGAGCCGACGCGCTCGCCGAGGACGACGCGCTTCAGGTTTCCCGGCACGTTCATGTTGAAGACGACGATCGGCATTTTGTTGTCCATGCAGAGCGAGATCGCCGTCGAGTCCATCACGGACAGGCCTTTCTGCAGGACGTCGAGATACGTGATTCGCTCGAACATCTTCGCGCCCGCTACTTTTTCCGGATCGGCATCGTAGATGCCGTCGACGCGCGTCGCTTTCAAAATTACCTGCGCCTTGATCTCCATCGCGCGCAGAGCCGCCGCCGTGTCCGTGGAAAAATAGGGATTGCCGGTGCCCGCCGCGAAAATCACCACGCGCTTCTTTTCGAGGTGCCGCGTCGCGCGCCGCCGGATGAAGGGCTCGGCCACCTGATGCATTTCGATCGCACTCATCATGCGCGTGTGGCATCCCGCTTTTTCGAACGCGTCCTGCAGCGCGAGGCCATTGATCACCGTGGCGAGCATGCCCATGTAATCGCCGGTCGCGCGGTCGATGTCGAGTCCCTGCTGCCGCGCGCCGCGAAAAATATTGCCGCCGCCGACGATCACCGCGATCTCGATGCCGAGGTCCTGAACTTCTTTTACCTCGCGCGCGATGCTTTGAATTGTTTCCGCGTGAATGCCGAAATCATCGGGGCCGGAAAGCGATTCCCCCGAAAGTTTGAGGACGATGCGCTGATAAACCGGCGTTTCTCCGGCCACGCCTTCCGTGCGTGCCTGCTGTGGTACAGCCTTCATCGTGTTCGGTACCGCTCTTGCCCCCGACGGCATTCTAGCAGAGAATCGGCGCGCGCTGGCGGCCTCGTGAGCCGCGCCTTGTAGCGCTGGCCTCCGGCCGGCGCCTTTTTGCGGAGCCGAAATCGGCGCACGGGGAAAAAGCCGGCGGGACGCCGGCGCTGCTCGGTTCGGAGTTTTTGAAGCTACGCTTGGCTACGCGGGGACGGGTGTGCCGGCAGCGTCCGGCCCTTCGGGTGTGTCGGTGGCGCCGGTGCCGTCCATCTCGCCAACCTTGAAGCGCGAGAAGCGGCGAATGGCGATATTTTCGCCGAGCTTCGCGATGGCCTGGTCGACCAGCTCCTTGATCGTGGTGCCTTCGTCCTTGATGAAGTGCTGCTCGTAGAGGCAATTCTCTTCGTAGAATTTCTCCATCTTGCCGTTGACGATCTTTTCGATCACGTTTTCGGGCTTGCCGGTGGCCTTGGCCTGCTCGCGATAAATTTCGCGCTCGCGGTCGAGGATCTCCTGCGTCACTTCCTCGCGGCGGAGAAAGCGCGGATCGAGGGCGGCAACGTGCATGGCCACATCGTGGCAGAGATTCTGAAAATCGTCCGTGCGCGCGACGAAATCGCTCTCGCAATTGATCTCGACGAGCACGCCAATCTTGCCGCCTGCGTGAATGTAACAGCTCACGAGGCCCTCGGAAGTGGCGCGCTGTGCTTTTTTCGCCGCGGCCGCTTGTCCTTTCTTGCGCAGAACGGTCGATGGCCTTCTCGATGTCGCCGCCCGACTTCGATCAGGGCCGCGCGGCAATCGGAAAAGCCCGCGCCCGTGTTGTCGCGCAGTTCCTTCACGAGCTGCGCGGGTATGTTACCGCTCTTTGCTTCAGGTGCTGTCGCCATCTCTTTTCTCAATTCCCTGTTGGCTGGATTTTAAAGGCATCGCCGGGCTGCAATTCGCACAGAATCCGCATCGCAATTCCACCCTGATTGCGTTCCGGCGCCCAGAGCATCCGCTGAATTTTATCGGGCCGAGCCTTCGTCGTCCGGCACAGGAGTAGGAACTTCCTCGGCGGGAACCGCTTCCGCTACTTCGCCCTCGACGAAATCGCCTTCCTGCTTCTCGTATAGTTCGTACGCGCTCGTATCGACGTAATCGGGGCCTTCTTCGCCCGGCACGCCTTCGGCCTTCTGATCGGCGATCTGCGTCTGCTCGAACGATTGGCGTCCCGGCAACAACCGCGTCCGAAATTTTCGACGTGAACAGCCGAATCGCGCGCAGCGCGTCGTCATTGCCGGGAATCACCCAGTCGACCAGCGTCGGGTCGCAGTTCGTGTCGACGATCGCGACCACCGGAATGCCCATGCGGCGGGCTTCGCGCACCGCGATCACTTCGGCGTTGGGATCGATCACGAACATCGTGTCCGGCAGCGTCGTCATGTTCTCGACGCCGGAGAAATTCTGCTGCAGGTGCTTCAATTCGCGTTCGAGCCGCGCCGCTTCCTTTTTCGAAAGTTGCGCCATGCGCCCGTCTTCGGACATGGCCTTCAGCAGCTTCAGCCGCTTGATGGATTTCTGCAATGTGGCCCAGTTGGTGAGCGTCCCGCCGAGCCAGCGGTGGTTCACGAAAAACATTCCGCAGCGCTCCGCCTCTTCCTTGATGGCTTCCTGCGCCTGGCGCTTGGTGCCGAGGAAGAGCACGCTCTTGCCCTGCGCCGCTTGTTCGGCCACGTAGCGCGCAGCCTCGCGGAACAGTTTCAGAGTCTTTTGTAAATCGATGATGTGAATTCCGTTACGCTCTCCGAAAATGTACTCCTTCATTTTCGGATTCCAGCGACGCGTCTGATGGCCGAAATGCACGCCGGCCTCCAGAAGCTCCTTCATCGTAATTTCGACTCCCAAAGTACCTCCTCCCTTTCAAAGGGATGCTTGTGTCCCTAGCTTGCTGCCTAAGGACGATTCCGGCTTGCCGGAACAGCATCCTTTTTTGCCGGTCCTTCCCGGCCGTGAATTTTCCCGCCCCGATTTCCCGGAGCGGGCCTTGCATAACACTCTTTAGGAGGTCGGGGCTTCAGCCCCGACGTAAAGCCCTCAAGAAGACGGGCTTTAGCCCCTGAAGCCAGCGACTAGCGCTTGCTGAACTGGAAGCGGCGGCGTGCGCCCTTTTGCCCGTACTTCTTCCGTTCCTTCATGCGCGGATCGCGCGTCAAAAATCCGTTCTTGCGAAGCGCCGGGCGCAGCTCCGGATTCAGCAGCGAAAGCGCGCGCGACAATCCCATGCGCACGGCTCCGGCCTGGCCGCCCACTCCGCCGCCCTTCACCTGCGCGTGGACCTCGAGCTGATCGTGCATCTGGGTGAACTTCAGCGGCTCAGTGGCCGCGATATTCCACGCCACGTTGCGAAAATATTCATCCACCGGCCGGCCATTGACCGTGAACTGCGCCGGGCCCGGCTTGATGTACACGCGCGCGACCGCTTCGCGGCGGCGTCCCGTGCCGTAGTGTTGCTTCACTGAGCCTTCAAAATTCGCAGATGAATTCAACGTTCCCCCTCTTCGATGACTGCCCGTATCGCGCCGTCTGCGGACTCGTCCGCGCAGCGCAAAATTCCCGAAATTGTTCCCGTCAGTTGTTCTTAGAGCGCAAGCGGCTGGGGCTTTTGTCCGGCGTGGCGGGCAAGCGCTTCCTTCCCTGCGTATACGCGCAACTTCTTGGCGCGGCGTGCGCGGAGCTTGTTCTTCGGCAGCATCCCGAGCACCGCTTCGCGGATCACCTCTTCGGGACGCTTCTCGAGCATTCGGCGGATCGGAATTTCCTTCAGCCCGCCCGGATAGCCGCTGTGATGGCGGTAGATCTTCTGGTCGATCTTGTTTCCGGTCAAACGCACGCGCTCGGCGTTGATTACGACCACGTGGTCTCCACAATCGAGACTCGGCGTGAAGCTGGCCTTGTCCTTACCGATCAGAAGTCTCGCAATGCGCGTCGCCAGACGCCCCAGCACCTGTCCTTCGGCGTCCACCACGAACCAATCCTTGCCTACCGTGAGCGCTTCCGCCTCCCGGCCCTTCGGAACATACGTCCGCATTCGCCCAGTCTACCTTTCCATCTAGAGACAAACGCCAACTATAGCGTACCGCAGTTCACGCGTCAACGAGGCTCTCCAGGCGGCGGTAGGTCAGTTTCCGATTACGCGGGCGGTCTCAATAGGTCGATGCAACACTAGGAGGAAGTCCCAAGTCCAGGAATTCCAAGGGCTAAGAATCATCTGGGAGCACAAAAGCAAGGAAAAGGCGTCCTGTTTAGAGTAAAAGCGAACTGCAACCCAAAGGATCGGTCCGCTTGAGACGTATTGCCAGATCAATTGACCAGAGGGGTGTTGCATCGACCGTCTGAACTCGCAGCGGTAACCGGAAACTGGCCCATCACCCTCCGGACTTCGCCCGGGTGGCAGATCCCTTCATTTCTCAGGGGGATGGCTGCGGTAGATCCAAAGAACGACCTCCTGAATCTAACCCAGGCTGACGTCTTCATATCACAGCCATGTGTGACCGGCGTCACGTCGCGACGGTAGGCGTCCATTCATAGTGCCATCATCTCTACAGAGCTAACAGAGGGTCAATTCCATGGAGAAAATACCGAAGGTCTTGTTCTTCTCGAGGGGAAGTGCGTCGCGCGGCCAAATGGCCGAGGGCTTCCTGCGTTCGTTGGCAGGCGATCGATTTATTCCGGTGAGCGCGGGAGCTGACGCCGCGGATGTGAATCCGCTGGCGGCGGAGGTGATGCGTGAAGTCGGAATCGATATCTCTGCCCAGCAACCGCGCGAGGTTGGTTCTCTTTTCCGCGAGACTTTTCACTTCGTAGTGGTTCTCAGCGATGAGGCTCGCGAGCGATATCCCGTGTATCCCTTCACCCTGAAGCTGCTCAAGTGGTCCGTGCCAAATCCGGAGATTGCGGCCCGCGAACTCGAAGCGCAAAAGCAGATGTTCCGCCAAGTCCGAGATGAGATGAGAATCCAAGTGGAGAAATTAATTCAAACGACAGGCGCTCCTGCCAATTCCTATTCCGCCGCAGCGTGAAGGCTGTGGCCGGGCCGTCGATTGGCCTTGCAAGCTTGCCGACCGATTGCCATAAGACGCGTCGGGATAGTCTTTACGGCTCGGGTGGCGCGTTTACCCAGTAGCCGTTCGGATAGAAATGGTTCGCCGTGATGTACGGCAAAAAGTGCGCGCCGAATCAAATCGTGTTGTTCTTCTCTGCACCGCCTGCCCCGTCAACGCAGACTCGCCAGCGGGTAACTCGAGCCGTTTGACGACTCCGGCCATGCTACACGGCCGACAGCCAATCACTTGGAACCCTTCAAAACCTTGGCGATCAGCTCGTTCAACTGCGCCTCGGTGGCGTCGGCGGCCTTGGTGCCGGTTTGCGGCGAGATGAGGCCGTCGCGGACGGCATCTTCGAGCGAACTTTTCTGCGCGGCGAGCAAGCGCGATTTCGCGGTCTCGACTTCGGACTCGACCCGGCCTGCATCCTTGTTGTAGATCTCGGCGATCTCTTCGCTGAGTGTGACGAGCTTGGCGTCGAGTTCGCGGCCGAGCTTTTCGTAGACCGGCTTCGAGAGGATGTGCGTTCGCAGCATGTCGTTCAATTCCGAACGCGCCGACGAAACGGCGATCTGCTGCGCCCGGATTCGCTCGGTTTCATCTTCTTTCGCTGTCGAGACGCCCAACACGCGAATGAGCGGCTTGATCGACAGGCCCTGCGCGATCATCGAGAACGCCACGACGCCGAACGTGAGCGTGAGAATTCTCTCGCGCCCCGCGAAATCCGGCCCAAGGCTCAGAGCCAGCGCAAGCGACAGCGCGCCGTGCAAGCCTCCCCAGATCAGGACGTGCTGCCACTGAAAGCTGATTTTTCGCGAAAACAGATTCATCAACGCCGTGAAGCCGTAGACGCTCACCGCCCGCGCAAGCAGCACGGCACCGACCGCGAGGCCCACGGCGCGCCAGTCGTGAAGCAGGTCGGCGACCCGCACCTCGAGCCCCACCAGCAGGAACAGAATCGAATTGATGACGAACGATGCGTATTCCCAGAACGACCACAGGGCCACGCGCGTCCGCGGGCTCATGCCCTGCGTGCCCAGGTTGCCGACCATCAACCCGGCCACGACCGTCGCGATCACTCCGGACGCCTGAAAATGATGGGCAACGAGGTAGGAACTGTAGGCAACGATGGTCGTCAGCGTGATCTCAATTTGCGGATCGTCGATCCTCGCCGTCACCTTGCTGGCGATGTAACCGAGCACGAAACCAATCACGACGCCGCCCATCACCGAAATCGCAAAATGGATGGCGCCGCTCGCCAGGCTGAAGGTGCCGGTAACCGCTCCGGCCAGCAGGATCTGGAACAAAACCACGGCCGTCCCGTCGTTGAAAAGGCTTTCGCCTTCAAGAAGCAGCGTGAGCCGCTTGGGAACGGCCATATCTTTCGCGATCGATATCACCGCGATGGGATCGGTGGCCGAAATGATCGCCCCAAAAAGCAGCGCCACCAGCAGCGGCAATCCAACCAGCCAGAACACGAGATAGCCGGTCACGAGCATCGCTGCTAGAACTCCCAGAGTGGCCAGCACCACGATGGGAACGAGATTCTCCCGCAACTGCCGCAGATTGATCTTGAGGCTGCCTTCAAAAAGCAGCGCGGGGAGAAAAAAGATGAGAATCACGTCGGGCGTCAGCCAGTCGGGCCGGTGGACCTGGTAAATGCTTTGCAGAATCGGCAGACGCAGCGATCCCAGCGCCAGCCCGCCTAAAACAAGCGCGACCGCATATGGGATACGCGAGCGGATCGCAATCACCGCGATCACGGACGCGGCGATCAGCAACCAGATCAGAAATTCGACGGTGGAGCTGGCAGTCATAGGGGTGCTGCGCGGTCGCCTAGGATTCTACATCGCAATCTCATTGATGAAAGGGGTCTTAGAAATCCTGGAAAGCGGTGAGCTCGCAGCGGAATAGCGTGGGAGCAGTCGCCCCAGCACCCTTTTCTCCGGACGCAGAGGGCGCAATCGCGGCGCCTCCGGTCGCGGGCGGCACCGACTCGGCGGGGGCATTCGCGGCAATGGCCCACTGAGAACTCTTCAGGCCGCTGCGCAAAAGAAGGCGCTGAATCTCGGCGACGAAGGCCGGCACTTTGCCGCCCGGGGCCTCCTCTTGGGATGTATAGGTGACTTGCAGGCGCAGATCGCCCTTCTGCGCCTCTTGAATCATCTTGCTCAGCGCCGCGCGATCTTTCGCGCTCGGAGGCAGACTTGGCTTCGCCGGCGTCAAGGTGAGTTGAAAGGATGGCGCCTGCAGTTCGACCTTGCCGTGCAATTCGACCGGCGAGTCGAGCTTCGATCCCAACTGCGAAGCGAGAAGCGAGATCGTCTGAGCGGTCAAAGGCTCTGGCGCCGCCAACTGCAGGCGCAAGCCAAGCAGCGCATTGGATGCGAGGACCACTTCGGGCGGCGCCTTTTGCTGAATCGACGTGCCGGCCAAAACCGCGTCGAGCTGGTTCTGCACGAATTCCAAGCTTTTCGCCTTGGCGCCGCCGAAATCAAACGCAGCTTTCTCTTCGACCGGCTTCACGACGCCAGCTGAAATCGGATTCTGCGCGCTAGCTGGCGTCTCACGCGCAACCCCACCCTGCGTGATCAAAATCTGGTTGACCACAAGCTTAGTCTTCTCGCCGTACCTCGCGCGCAGCTTGTCTTCAACGGATTGGATTGCATCGGTCTCGAGGTACTGAGTCGTCTGAAGAGTGGCCTCGATCAGCAGCCCATCTTTCACGGTCGAGAACGAAAGTGCGGAGACCGAAGCCTTATTCGTCTCGAATGCCTGGTTCAACTCGCGTTGCACTTCCGAGCGGATCGACACCTGAATGGCGGCCTTCCGAAGCGTCAGAAACAGCGGGATCGAGAGAAGAATCAGCACAAGCGCGCTGGCGCCCACGCGGTACTTAAACTTCCATCGCCCCTGCTCGGCTTGCCGCTGCGGCTGAAACCCCATGATCCGGAACACGCCCGCGGCGCTGAGGATGATCGCAACCAGGTTGGTGACGAAGAGCAGAAACGCCCCGCCCGCGATCGATCCTTGATGAGTGCTGAGGCCGTAGCCAACCACCGACAGCGGAGGAACCACCGCGACGGCAATGGCCACGCCCGGCAGAATCGTCATCGTGATCGAGCCGCCGCGCAGGGCCAGCGTCCCGGCGAGCCCGGAAAGGAATGCAATGAAGAGGTCCAACAAGTTCGGTGCCGTGCGCGCGAGTATCTCCGGTGTCGCTTGCTTCAGAGGTATGAGGGATGCAACCAGCCATGAGACTCCGATGGTGCCCACAATGCTCAAAACGAGGACCGTGGCCGATCGCTTTCCGAGGTTGCCGTCGCCCAGGAGCAGCGCGAGCGCTGCCGAGAGAATAGGATTCATCAGCGGAGAAATCAGCATCGCCCCAATGATCACGGCGGCGCTGTTTTCGAGGAGTCCGAATAGGGCGATGAGCCCGGCGAGAGTGAGGAGGGCCGCGTACTCAAAGTCGATATGACTCGAGTCCAGGATGGATTTGTAGAGCGCGCTTCTCTGTTCCGTAGACGCGCGCAGCTCGATTCGCCGGAAAAGCCTCCCGTCGTCGTCGCGCCCTGCGCTGTGCTGGGACTCGCTGGTCACGAAGCTGCCTTTCGAGGCTCAATTATATTTGCATTGGCGCCACTCACACCCGTATTCATTCGAGTTGCGCGAGAGCTACGGACGAGCCCTAATGGACGCGAGAGTATCAGAAAACGCGCCCGGGAAGCTCGCCCCAGATTTGCCCAGAGCGAGCACTGCCGGCGAAGGTGTGAATTGTGAATTGCCGATTACGGGCGGCTGGCGACGTTCATATTGTGGACGCCGGCGAAGATCGAAACGGCCGCGCCCGTCGATTGCGGCAGCCACCACATCCGCCGGACGATCCGGTTGTGGCTGAGCTGCATGCGGCGCCCAGCGTAGTCCAGGGCCAGCGGGCAAACTTGCGTGGCGACATAGATTGCGGGCGAGGAAGCGAATGGCTTGAGCAAGGGATTTTGCTCCACGGCTCCGCTGGCGACGGCCTGCCGCGTGGTGTAGGCATCGAAAACCGCCGCGCCGTGCTGAGCGACCGATAGCGCGATCCACATCTTCCGCGATGGCAGCCTCTCAACGCCGATTCTGCCGATCGGCTTGGCGGCGATGGGAGCGTTGGGAAGATCGGTTACAGGGGTTGTCTCGAAGTTCTGCCCGGGGTGCGCGGCAACGTTCATCGCAACTGCAGCCGGGGCGGTGTCGGTCGCTTTGGTGGCGGGGACGATCGCCGAAGAAGATAGCTGTTGCGCGCTCGCTGGCAGCGCGAAGGCTGCGACGGCTAGGAATCCATAAATCAGGGCGTATTTTCGAATCTTGCTGGCTCGCATTTCGGAATCCCTCAGTGTCGGCTTCCATCTGCGACTGCGAAATGGATGCTTGCGACACCGTGAGATTAGCGGCGCGCTCCGGGCCGGGCCATGGAGCATTGCTCATATTCGAGTTGGTACCAAGGTCGTTACGCTTCGTTCTACGCACACCGGTACCACCGTCCTATAGCTAAGCGCGCAGGCGGCCTCTAAAGTGGGATTGTCGAACAATCGTGATGGGGAGACAGGCGTGAGCACACAACCATGGTCGAGCCGCAGGCCCGAATTTGCGAGCGCGGCGGCCGCCAAAGCCAAGCGGGACGCCCGCCGCAGGAAGCGCTTGCAAGTGTCTCTGCCCGTGCATCTTTCGGTGTTCGACGCGCGCTTCCGCGACATCGAAGACGTCGGCGAGGTGATCGACTTCACACGCGACGGCCTGTACTTCGCCACCTGCATGCCTCACTACTTCGTTGGCATGCGCCTTGAGGTCACTTTTCCCTATGGTGATAAGGTCGTGGCGCACAAAAAATTCCTCGGCTCGATCGTGCGTATAGAAGACCTCGGTAACGGCACGAGCGGCGTCGCCGTGCGCTTTCTTCTGTAGCTCCTCGGATTCTCCCGGCCTTCAA
Organism: uncultured Acidobacteriota bacterium; assembly: GCA_963814735.1. Taxonomy (GTDB): domain Bacteria; phylum Acidobacteriota; class Terriglobia; order Acidiferrales; family UBA7541; genus Palsa-295. Next base: position 26,359 of record CAWFEC010000008.1, read on the forward strand.
AACACGCTTCACATTTCTCGGCACGGTCAATCCTCTCTATGGAAATTCGGCGTCTATTGGTGAGCACGTAACGCCGCGTTAATACGCGCGGAATATCATCCCCGGGAGCGGGGGTTTCGATGAACGTGATGTCTCTTCCGTTGGCAAACCTCCCTCCCATGCCGCCCGAGGCTTTCGAGCGTCTCTTGCGGAGGGCCGCCGCCACTTGTTGGCTCGCGCGATTCAGAAACCAGGCCTCACCGAAGGGAGTTCCCACTGTGAATCACTACGAGATTGGAGAAACCGCCGGCGCCATCTGGCAAGTGCTTTCGAGCGACGGGCCGCAGACGTTCGCCGCCCTCATGGAAGAGGTCGACGCGCCTCAAAGCATTTTCTTCATGGCGGTCGGCTGGCTTTCGCGCGAGGACAAACTGCAAATCGAGCCCGCGAATGGCGACTACCTGATCAGCCTCAGGCAATAGAAGCGGATCTGTCGGTGCGGGGCTGGGCGATCGAAGCTGGCGGCGGGAACTGCGCGGTCGAAGACTGAGCCGGGCGGCAAGTCGCGTCGTGGCGACCTGCCGTCCCCGGCGGGAAGAATCCGTTTGGGCGGGGCGGTGGAAAAGCGGTCGATCAATCGGCCGAGGCGGTAACCCGCGAGCGCGACGAGAAAGACTTGTCGTCGCTGGCTTCGCCGGCCTTGTCGATCTCGATCGAGCCCTTGAAGTACGCTCCGTCTTCGATCATGATCCGCGCGGTCGTCAAATCGCCGACCACCGAACCGTCCTTCTTGATCTCGATGCGGTCGCGGGCGCGCAGATTGCCCTTCACGTTGCCGTAGACGACCACTTCGCGCGCGATGACGTCGGCCGTGAGCTTCGCGCTCGCGCCTACCGTCAGCTTGCGGTCCTCTAGCTGGACCAGCCCCTCGACGGTGCCGTCGATCATCAGGTCTTCGTTGCCGGTGATTTCGCCCTTCACGTGCAGGCTTGAGCCGAGCCGTGCCGTGCCGCTGGTGCTGGCTCCGGAGCCCGTCGGATACGTATCCAGTGGTGCCATTTTCTTTGCCTCCCCTAAAGAAGATCCTGCCGGTATTGATGCTGGTGGTGCTGCTGGTGCGACGGTCTGTCTAGGCTGCTGCGGGAGCGGCGTCCTAGAGGGGGTATCTGGCTTCTTATCTCCCCACATGTACCCTAGCCTCCTTGGGCCCAAATGCGCCGGACTCTCAGCAATTTCTGTGGACCGGGGATATCAATGTATTCCTGCAGATCGTTGGCGACAAACCCAAAATGAAACATTTGTGTCCGGGTCATCACCCGCCCGAAAGGACAGGCGAAGCCCCCGTGCAGTTTTTATCGAAATCTGGCGCCGCCCAACCCTGCTGAAAAAATCGTGGCGGGCAAGCGGTCATGGTGCGGATCGCCCGCAGCCTGGGGTGCAAGCGCTGCCCAAGCGTTAGGCATGGCTTCTCCGCCCGACATTCTCGATAGGAGTTGGGCCAGGAAGGCGGTGAAGCCCGGACCATTTCGGCGAATTGTCATAACCAGGTTCAGCGGTTTCACAGGCTTGAAGCCCTTGATGTAGCCTTCCGGTTTGTTCTCGGACGCAACCCACAATAGCTTAACGCCGGAATCGCAGCACTTCTCGATCAGGTCTGTTCCGCTGAGTTCGTTGGCGCTTGCGTCCGCCATCAAGCCGATCGGCGATACATCGACGAAGAGATGCACGACGTCATACCCTCGGATCGTCCGGAGCAATTCATGGATAGTCGTGCAGGGAGTGACGGTGGTCGAAGGGTAAAATTGGGAGTAGACCTTGGCATCAGCCTCGATCAGTTCACGGAACTTCCGGTCTAAGCCACAAACGAGAACCTTGGTACCATGAGCTTCCGTTTCCCGCGAACTCTTGGTGAATAGGTCACGAAATCCCAAGAGCCTTCTCCCGAAGATCTTTTTGGGCCTCGTCGAGCTGGCTAACGTCAATCCCGCGACGAATCGCCGCCGCAGCTTTTCAGTATTTGCGTAAAACTCCGACGACGCGGCCCTGAATCTTCACGTCGGCCGCGGACACGACGATCGGATCCATCGTCGAATTCGCCGGCTGCAGGCGAACCTTGCCGCCAGGCTCGCGATAAAATCTTTTCACCGTCGCGTCATCCTCGCCCACCAGCGCGACCACGATCTCGCCCGGGTTCGCCACCTGCGTCTGCTCGACGACGATATAGTCGCCATCGAGAATATGATCCTCGCGCATCGATTCGCCCTTCACCTGCAGGACGAAGCTGTTCTGCCCGCGCGCGAAATCCGCCAGCGAAATGGTCTCTTTGTCCTCGACAGCTTCCAGCGGGCGCCCCGCCGCGATCCGCCCCGCGAGCGGGAGCTCCACCGTGTGCCGATCCATAATTTCCTCGCGCACCGGCTTCGGCAGCTGCATCACCTCGATCGACCGGCTCTGGTTGTACCCGCGCCGGATGAATCCCTTTTTCTCGAGCGTCGAGAGATGCTTGTGCACCGTCGCGAGCGACGTCAGCTTCAGCGCGTGCGCGATCTCCTCGAAGCTCGGCGAGTATCCATTCTTGTTCAGGAAACTCACCAGGTAGTTCAGCACTTCTTTTTGCCGTTTTGTCAGCGACATCTTTCCCCCATTCCTTCGCCGGCCTTCGCTCGCGTTTTTCGCCGGCCCCGGCCTTCGCCTACACTTCGGGCGACCGCCCTACTATCCTACTATATGGCGAACTAAAAGCGAAAGTCAATGGTACGCGGGTACAGGTCGAGGCCAGTTCCTCATTTCGCCCGATCGAAACGCAAATCGCGCGCGCCGCGTCAATAGGGTATAGAAGACTGGGCTGGCGAAAGCAGTTTCTGCAAATCCGCACGGGCTCGGTGTAGAATCCAGATGGTCGTGGGGGAATCGACGGAGGGATTGTTCATGAAAAATGGGAAGGTTGTGAATTCTTTGTTGTCGCGCAAACTCGCCGTCGTGGTTGCGGCGGGCGCGCTTACCATCGCGATTGCGACCGCAGCCCTCGCGCGGTCGCCTCGCGCGCCGAAGGCTGCGAACGACGGCGCATCGAAGGACGTGATGGGCATGGCCTTCGACGGCCACTCGGTCTCGAATCTGGACGACTCGATCAAATACTGGGAAGTGCTCGGTTACACCCTGACGAACAAGCCCGAATGGAAGCTCGACAAGGAAGCGAACAAGCTCGACGGCACCCCCGGCGCGGAGCGCCGCACCGCGATTATGAGCGGGCCGAGTTCCGTCTCCCATGTGCCCTTCGATCTTTACCTCACCGAATATCGCGGCATCAAGCGCCAGGACTTCAGCGGTCTGGGGTCCAACGCGCTCGGCGGCGGCCACATCGATCTCACGGTGATGGACGACTGCAACATCGTCATGAACAAGTTCAAAGATATGGGAATGCTGAAAGTGCCGCAGATGTTTTCCGCGCCTCCCAGGCCGGACGGCAAGCGCTCCTTCGTCTTCCTCGACGACCCCAGCGGCTGGCTCGTCGAGTTGTTTGCCAAGCCGCTTCCGGTTGCGGGAGCCGCGCCCGAAGCGCAGAAAGTCTCGAATTCCACCGCCACCATGCAGAATATCGACCGGCTCGGCATCGGGGCCGGTTTCAACCATATCGGCCTCAACATAGTTGACATGCCCAAGGCGCTGTCCTTCTATCAGGGCGTGCTGGGCGGAGACTACCCGGCCTTCACGCCGGCCCCGCCAGCGGCGCCCGGTGGCCGCCCACGCATGAACATGGAGAACGGCTGGTTCACGCAGGCCACCACCGATGGACAAGATGGACACCTCCGCGTTGAGCTGCTCGGCAGTCCGGGCGCCCAGCCTCCCGACCAGCAAATCTCCGACATCAACGTCAACTACGTCGGCTTCCAGGTGACCGACATCGACGCCGTCTACGCTGCCGCAAAAGCGGATGGCGCCAAGACCGTGTCCGAAGGCGGCATCGTAAAGACTAAGACCGGCCGCGCGGTAATGTTGAAGGATCCCGACGTCGGCGGCTTCGTCGAATTGTGGCAAGCGAAGTAGCCTGAGAACCGATGGCGGCCGTGACTCACGGCCGCCATGTTCTTTCCGTCCTGCCCTTCGCGACTCTGAGATCAATCTGCTGCCTCTCCAGTGTCACAAATTTTCTGATCCCGTTTATCGGAGGCCGAGAGCATTATTCCGCCTGCCCTTCCTCCGCTTCATTCACTTTTGCAACACGACGCCAATTCCATTTTTCCTCATCGGTGCGCGGTGCTACACTGTTCTGTACACGCGAGCGTTTCGCGGCCACTGTTTGGTGTAGGGGAATGGCGGGCGCGGCATCTCGCGGAATTCGTTGGTCATCTAACGAAGGGTGGGGAAAACGGAATAGTTATGTCCACGACTTTAGCTCCGTCGCGCGTCCGCACGCGCGAAAAGCTTGACCAAGCCGTCATCCGGTTCTGCGGAGATTCCGGCGACGGCATGCAGATCACCGGCAGTCAGTTCACGAATACCGTCGCGCTCTACGGCAACGATCTCGCCACGCTCCCCGACTACCCGGCTGAAATTCGCGCCCCTGCGGGCACGCTTCCGGGCGTCAGCGGCTTCCAGGTCCATTTCTCGTCGCACGACGTCTACACGCCGGGCGATGCGGTCGACGCGCTGATCGCCATGAATCCCGCTGCGCTAAAAATGAATTTGCCCGACCTCAAGCCCAACGGCATCCTGATCGTCAACCTCGACGATTTCGGCGAGACCGACCTGCGCAAGGCGCAGATGACCGCCAATCCACTCGAGGACCATTCGCTCGACGGCTATCGCCTGTTTCCGGTCGAGTTGACCAAGCTCACGCGTGCCGCTCTGAAGGATCTCGGCCTCGACGCCAAGAGCGTCGACCGCTGCAAGAATTTCTTCGCCCTCGGCATGTGCTACTGGCTCTACAACCGCTCGATGGATACCACGCTGCGCTGGATCGAGGACAAATTCAAATCCAAGCCCGCGCTCGTCAACGCCAATCGCACAGCGATGCAGGCGGGCTACAGCTACTGCGAAGCAACCGAAGCATTTCAGATCAGCTACGAAATTCCGCCCGCAAAGCTCGCGCCCGGCGTCTATCGCAACATCAGCGGCAACGTCGCGCTCGCGATGGGATTCGTTGCGGCGTCGCAGAAATCAGGGCTGCCGCTTTTTCTCGGCTCCTATCCGATCACGCCCGCTTCCGACATTCTGCACGAGCTTTCCACCTACAAAGATTTCGGCGTGATCACGTTCCAGGCCGAGGATGAAATCGCCGCCATCACTTCAGCGATCGGCGCCGCCTATGCCGGCGCGCTGGGCCTCACCACCACCTCCGGCCCAGGTATGGCGCTAAAAACCGAAGCGCTCGGCCTTGCCGTCGCGGTCGAATTGCCGCTCGTGATTTGCGACATTCAGCGCGGCGGTCCATCGACCGGCCTTCCGACGAAAACCGAGCAGGCCGATCTGCTTGCAGGCGCTCTTCGGCCGAAATTCCGAAGCGCCCATTCCGGTTCTCGCGCCCTCGACGCCCGGCGACTGCTTCTGGATCGCGCTCGAAGCGAGCCGCATCGCGATCAAGTACATGGTGCCCGTCATTATTCTTTCCGACGGCTACCTCGCGAATGGCGCGGAGCCGTGGCACATTCCGTCGCTCGCCGAGCTGCCGGAAATTCCGGTGCACTTCGAGACGAATCCCGTCGACTTTCGCCCGTATCGCCGCGATCCGCAAACGCTCGCGCGTCCATGGGCGATTCCCGGCACGCCCGGACTCGAGCACCGCATCGGCGGCATCGAAAAGCAGGACGTCACCGGCAACGTGAACTACGAGCCGCTCAACCACGAGCGCATGGTTCGCCTGCGCGCTGAAAAAGTCGCCGGCATCGTCGCAGGACATTCCGGACGTCGTTCCGGCGGGCGACCCTTCGGGCGATCTGCTGATCGTCGGCTGGGGCTCGACGCACGGCCCGATCACCGCCGCCTTGAAAGCGCAGCGCGCGAAAGGACGCAAGATCGGCCACGTCCATTTGCGCCACCTGAATCCGCTGCCGAAAAATCTTGGCGAGCTTCTCGGCCGCTACGACCGCGTGCTCGTCCCCGAAATGAACATGGGCCAGCTCCTGATGCTGCTGCGCGCGAAATATCTGGTCGACGCGCAGGGCTTCGACAAAATTCAGGGCAAGCCCTTCAAGCAATCCGAGCTCGAGCGCAAGATCGAAGAGATCCTCGCCGCGGACGGGAGAATTTAATGAGTACGGCCCCTGCGCTGCCTATAACCCGGCACTGTCATCCCGAACGGAGTCGCGCGCGCTTTTTCTTTCCCGCGGTTTGTGCGGGCGCGCGACGCAGTGAGGGATCTGCTTTTTCTTTTACTTTTGGCTTTTCTTCCGCACTTATTAGGAGACCCGCATGAGCACGGCCACTTTATTGCCACCTCTGACGAAAAAAGACTTTCAGACCGACCAGGAAATCCGCTGGTGCCCCGGCTGCGGAGACTACGCCATTCTCTCCGCCGTTCAGTCGATTTTCCCGGAGCTCGGCATCCCGCGCGAAAACTTCGTCGTGATTTCCGGCATCGGCTGCTCGAGCCGCTTCCCGTATTACATGAACACCTTCGGCTTCCATACGATTCACGGCCGCGCGCCCGCCGTTGCCACAGGCCTGAAAATCGCGCGTCCCGATCTCGAAGTCTGGGTCGCCACCGGCGACGGCGATTCGCTTTCGATCGGCGGCAATCACACGATTCACATGCTGCGCCGCAACGTCGGCCTCAAGGTGCTGCTCTTCAACAATCGCATCTACGGCCTCACGAAGGGCCAATTTTCGCCCACATCGGAAATCGGCAAGAAAACGAAATCCACTCCGTTCGGCACCACCGACCGCCCGTTCAATCCGCTCGCCCTCGCGATCGGCGCCGGCGCCACATTCGTCGCGCGCTCCGTCGATGTCTTCCAGCAGCATCTGAAAGACACGCTGAAGAAAGCCGCCGCGCACCAGGGCTCGGCCTACATCGAGATTCTGCAGAATTGCAACATCTTCAACGACCATGCGTGGGAAACGCTCACGGAAAAGGATGCGCGCAGCGAGCACGTCGTCCAGCTCGAGCACGGCAAGCCTTTAATCTTCGGCAAGAATCGCGACAAGGGCATCCGCATGCGCGGCCTCGATCTCGAAGTCGTCACGCTCGGCAACGGCAGCGGCGCCTCGGAAAAAGATCTGCTCGTCCACGACGTGCAGAATCCCAATCCCGCGTACGCCTTCGCGCTCGCGCACATGGAAGAGCTGCCCGGCTTCCCCACCCCGATCGGCATCCTGCGCTCGTGGGAAAATGTCCCGCGCTACGAGGACCTCATCTCCTCGCAGATTCGTGACGTCCAGGCCAAGCGCGGCAAAGGCGACCTCGCCAAAATGCTCCACGCCGGCGATACCTGGGAAGTCCGCGCGTAGTCAGTGGCACCGACAATCCTGTCGGCGCATCCGATTCAGTTCCGACATAAGAAGATCGCACGTAGCGTGGAGTCCGTGGTGGAAGGGCGGGGCTTCCAGCCCCGCCAAAACGAATGCGCGCGAAGCGCGCTTCCTTTGCGCAGATTCACCTGCAGCATGTAGTGGGGGTTCGATTTTCGATTTTCGATTTTCGATTTTCGATTTTCGGCTTGCGGTTTTCGTGCTTCGGGGAATCAATTGCCGCCGGCATCGCTGTGCGGCGGCTGATTCTGCGCCACCGCCGCATTCCCCGCCTTGAGCGCCGGCATTTCCGCCAGCGCATGATCGCGCGCCGCGACGAACGCGTTCCGATCCTTCCGCACGATCGGGTTCGACGTCGGCAGCTTCAGCTTTTCGAAATTCAAGAACGTGCCATGCAGCTCGATGCGGAAATCGAGATGCGGCCCGGTGGCGAGGCCCGTCATCCCGACGAGCCCGACATTCTGCCCCTGCTTCACCCGCTGCCCGTCCCGCACCAGAATCCGCGAAAGGTGCATGTAAAAGGTCGTGTAGCCATTCGCGTGCTGCACCTTAACCAAATTTCCGTCGCCGTCCTTGCGTCCCGCGAAAATCACCCGGCCGTCTCCGATCGTCTGCACCGGCGTTCCCGTGGGCGCGCCGTAGTCGATGCCGAGGTGCGGGCGATACTCTTTCAGGATCGGATGAAACCGGTGATAGCTGAAATGCGACGTAATCGGCGCCGCGAATTTCAGCGGCGAATGCAGGAACATCCGCTTCATCGACTTCCCTTCCGGCGTGTAGTATGCCGGATCGCCGTAGCCATCATGGAAAAGGACGGCGCGATACGGGTGCCCGTCGTTGTCGTATTCCGCCGCGAGGATGCGCCCGTAATCCGCCGTCTCCCCGTTGGCCAGAATTTTCTTCTCGATCACCACGCGAAACGTATCGCCGGGCCGCGGATCGGTGTAGAAATCGAGGTCGTACGCGAAGATCGCCGCGATGCGCATCGCGAGCTCCGGCTTCTCGCCCGCATTCGTCACCGCCTGGAAAAGCGAATCGTCCACTTTGCCCGCCACGCCGACTTCTTCGGTGGTCGATGGAATCGTATCGACTTCCGAATGGAAATCAGCGCTGCCGGGGACGCCTGAATCCTTCGCAACCGCGGGCGCAATCGAAAGAATATGGTCCTCGTCGATACGGTAATCGACTTCCCGCAGCTCGCCGAGCACCGACCGCCCGATCTTCACCTGATTTCCCGCGCGCACGTGGTGAAAGTCGAAAACCGATTTCGCGGAGGCCACCATGTTCGCCACCGTGCCTCCGTCGATCCCCACCTTCTTCAGAAATGACGCAAACGGCACGCGCGACGGCACCGCCATCTCGGTGTAAAGGACAACCTGCTGCTGGATTCGTTTCGCTTCGATCGCGGCAAGCGACGCCTGCGCGGAAATCTTGTGGTCAGCGGAAAACCGTGCGTGGTAGGAAGCGCCGATGCATCCCGCGGCAATCGCGAGAAACACCGGCCAGAATATCGCTCGTCCCAGATTTTTCCCCGTCAACGGACCATGCCTCGCTTCGCCTCCTTCGCGAAATCGCTTTCAGCCTACTCCATGCCCCGCGCGATAGAAAAGCGAAATCGTGAGCAGTGGTTGGTGATGAGTGACCGGTGCGCAAGACAGAAAAAGATTCGAACCATTACACAGAGGACACCGAGAGGCGCCGAGATAACGGAGACGCGTCGGGCACCAGCGGTTGCACCAAGATGGTGCAATTTTTGTGCAATAAAAGGGGACTGGAGCAGCCCCCTAGCGGGAGCCTTAACGGCCCTTAGAGGAAGCGGAAATGGCAGGCTTTGCCGCTATCGCGAGGGAGCGATGTTCGTTCAGGACGAAAACTGCTCCAGCCCGGCGGCCATTCGCATGGCTTCGTTTGAGCGCGGGACGCGCGACACAATTTAGCCCGACCCGGAAGGGCTGGGAACGTAGAGGCTGGATCATGCGTGAGCGCCGTAGGTACGGCACCTCGGCCGAACATGAAGATATGTGTCGCACCTACGGCGCTCGGTCCAGGTGCATTGCGCACCCAGGCCTTCCGGCCTGCGTTAACTTCTGACGCACCTACGGCGCTCCGGAATAATGCGAACTCCAAATGGCGACAGGGGGGCGCGCGAGCGTCGTGGGACTGACGAGACCCGGGAAGAAGTTCATGGGAATATCCTGCCAAGCCATTCGAAGCTCGTGAAAGGCACCGATGCGAGTCCTGAACGCGAAAGAGCAGGATACGCCCAGCGGCCTCTGCTAGAAGCTACGCGAGGGCAACGTGCTCGGGTTTCTCGCCGAGCTGACCCACGACGACCTGGAGTGAGCGGAATTTCAGAGGACCTTACCCACCTAGGAGGCCTTTCAGCTCGATTGAAATCTTCGCTTGGACAAACTCTTGCGCGAGCTTGGCCTTCCATGCTCCACCCTCGTCCAGTGGCACGTAGAGAACTCCCTGATAGTCCGACGGGAGCTCAACGTTGCCTTTGTGAAGAGCGCAAACTCTGGTTCTGCCTAGCCTGCCTATGAAGTAGCCCAACTCTAGGATGACATTCTGGCGAGCCCTGGGCCCGAGCTGAGAGACGTCGATCTGGCTGCCGGCCGCGCAGCCCATGTCATCCGGAGTCAACAGCACTACGGCGAACACTATATCGCTCGAGTAGGTTTCAAACTTTTCGATGATCGTTCGTCCCTCGTTTGCGTGCTCGTGCAGAATGATTGGTTGTAATCCAACCTTTTCGATAAAACGTGCGACAGCGTCCTTCGCAGCGCCGTCGTGCCCGTGGACGACAAACACCTTGCGACCCTCGTTCGGAACGAGGGGCTTGCTCGATGAAAGCTTTTGTAGATCGCCGGACCCTTCCGCCGCAAGTAGACCCTCTAGACGGCCCACTCGCAGGGCCAGAGTCTCCCAAGGATCCGAACCGTGCAAGTCCCCAAAATCTGAGGCTTCGCTGATTCCAAGCGTTGTTTGCAGGAAGGTCTTTACACGAAGAGACCATCTATCAATCTCCCACTCCTCGCTCAGACCCTGTCCATCGCTGGCGAGCTCGCCGAGTTTGTTGAATGTTGCCTGGTTCACAATCTCCTCCGGGTCAGGGGTCCGTCGCCGGCGAGCGGCCGATCCCGTAGCCGCCAGTCTGGGCGGATGATACCACACCGTTATGTTAGCGACTTAGGTTACTGCCGACGCGTGCGCACGGCCGCGCTGCGTAGCTACGGGGCCTACGATGCGCTTGCTTTGGCCGTGATTATCTTGGGTGGCTTCATCGTCACGACCTTGGGTGCTGTCTTGGCCCTCCTCCGAGCCGCGAAGGTCGTCTCTTTCGTTTCCAATTGGCGGTCCCTGTAGGTGTCCCACCAGTCAGGAGCAACCTTTCCCTCCTGTCGGAGCCTCTCGACGACGGCTGTGGGATGAACAAGTAAGACGTACTTATAACGCTGCCCGCCGATCTGTTTCACCTTGATGATTCCGTTTTTCTCGAGCAGCTTCATCCGCTCCTGCCACGTCCGGATTCCGCGCGTGCCTTCGTAGCCTGCAGCATAGGCGTGCTCCCCCTCATGGCGCATCTCGATCACGCCTTCGCCCATGTGCCGCGCCCAAAGCTCCAAGTAAACCTTAGTCGGATCAGACTTCCCACTCACCGTCTTGGATGAAATCAGGTGTAACACGAGTGGGAGAGTACGGGGAGCTCTGAACCAGCCCTTCTCGTTCTCGCCCGTCCAAGCGTCTTCGCCCGGAAAGAATCTCCTACGTACCTTGTCCCGGTGTTCCTGCGCCCGACTCTTCGTTTTAATCATGCGATTTCTCCGTCAAGTCTTCTGGGTTCGGCGAGGCCAGTCACGCGCGCCTTGCTGGCCCCTCCTTCGCAAAACGGGTTGCCTATACGGAGAGCATACCCGATGCGATGAAGAGATTCTGCCGCCTTCGCCAAGCGACATCAACGACTCCATTTCCGCGGAGAAGCAGCACTGACGGCCTTCTGACGCTGAATTATACCTCCGTACCGCGACGAAACGCGGCGCCCCCTGTTCAAACGGCGACAAATCGCGCGGCGACGTGCGGCTTTGAAGAATTTTGGGAGCTTTTGCCCGATTTGGGGAGGCTCCGGAGATACAATCCGTCTCCTACGTTTGCGCGTGTCGGCTGTCTCGCGTGTATCTCGGTTTCGCCTGTATCGCTGTGTGAGCGGATTGGGAATATCGCTTACGGGCTGCCGAGGACATTTCAGCCGAGACTGATTTCGCGGAGGCGGCCGCTGGCGACGTCGTAGACGAAGCCGCGGATGGCGATGCTGGCGGGAATCCACGGGTGCGAGCGCAGCTTTTGCAGCTGGTGGCGAACATTCTCCTCGATATTCTGGAATGCGTAGAAAAACGCGGGCGCGACGGCGGCTGTGCCCGCGTGATTCTGGATGCGGGTGCGCAGGTCCTGCTCGGTGGTGTGCATCAGGCCGCAATCGGTGTGATTGATGACCATGAATTCCTGGGTGTCGAGCAGGTAGTGCGACACCAGCAGCGAGCGCAGCGCGTCGTCCGTGACGATCCCGCCGGCGTTGCGGATGATGTGCGCGTCGCCCTCTCGCAGGCCCATCGTGCGGATCGAGAGCCGCGTGTCCATGCAGGTGAGCACCGCCAGCTTCCGCTCGGGACGCGGCGTCAGCCGGCGCAATTCGTGCGTACGCGAATAAATTTCGTTTGCTGCAAGAACTTCGTCAATTGCGCTCATAGGCGCACAGTGTAACGTAAAATCGGCGCGGCACGCTGCGAGGGCAAAGCTAAGACAAACCCGCCCGCCTGAAAGGCAGGCGGCCGCTACAAAATCGAATGTCAAAGGCGGGGCGCGGCAAGCGGCGCCCCTACAGGACAAAACGGGCACGAGGGCGAGGTGCCGCGAAAGGCGAGGCAGGTCAGCTGCCAGCCAAGCGGCGCGCGGTCTCGCCGAGCCGTTCGAGGTTCTCTTTCGATATCACGGCGTCGATGCCCATGCTGCGGGCCGTCCGTTCGACGTCAGGATCGCCATACAAAGTGAACAAGATGACGCGCACGTCATTGACCGCGCGCTTGATGGCCGACGCAGCTTCGAGGCCGTTCATCACCGGCATGCCAAGATCGAGAATCACGAGGTCGGGCTGGAGCTGTTTGGCTTTTCGAATCGCCTCGCGGCCGTCTTCGGCCTCGCCCACGATTTTAAATCCCGATTCAGACTCCAAAATGTCGCACACCATGCGGCGCATCAACGGAGAGTCGTCGACAACGAGAACGTGGGCTGGGGATGGGAACATTTGTCCTGGCGATCATTTTATCTGGGTCGAATCGTTCGGCACGGACTCCGGATATCCCATCGTTTCGATTTGAAGGCGACGCAGATTGCGAATCGCATCGGCAATGGCTGCGCGCTCGATGTGGCCGTCGGTGCTGATCCTCAACGCTTGCAGACGGTTGACGATGGCGATCTCGGCGACGTACAGGCTTTCGCGGCGCTTCTGTTGGTCGGTCTCGAAGAGGGCGGCTTGATATTCCGGCTGCCAGTCCGGAAACGTGATTTCATCTTTAGAGTGCATCGGGCAAACTCCTACTTGCGGAGGCGGCGCAATGGATTGTAAAGACACCCGTAGGATACAAAATTCGCAAAAAAATTGTCAAGTGTGTTTATCGAGCGCGGCGGCGCGGGAAACTTTCGTGGTAGCTTGTAAAGCTTGCGATGACGCCAAACCCTGATTACGCCGCGATGCTCGAGATTGCGCTCGCCGAAGCCCGCAAGGGGCTGGCCGAGGGCGGGCTGCCCATCGGCGCGGCGATCTTCGATGCCGCTGGGAAACTCATCGGCGCGGGCCACAATCGCCGCGTGCAAGATGGCGACCCCTCGATGCACGCCGAGACGAACGCCTTTCGCAATGCCGGGCGCCAGCGCAGCTATCGCAATCTGATTATGGTCACCACGCTCGCGCCGTGCTGGTATTGCAGCGGGCTGGTGCGGCAATTCCGGTTCGGGACGCTCGTGGTCGGCGAAAGCCGCAATTTTCAGGGCGGCGTCGAATGGCTGCGCTCGCTCGGCGTCAACGTCATCGACCTCGACTCGCAGGACTGCGTCGCGCTGCTTTCCGCCTACATCGAAAAGCACCCCAAAATCTGGCACGAGGATATCGGACAGGAGTAGCTGATAGGCATCTCACAAATGGGCGCCCGATCCCGGTCAGCGTGACACGGGAAGCAGGACAAGATATTCTTCTGCGATGAAATCCGGTTCCAAAGGTTTAGCCAAGACTCTTGGGATCGTTCTCGTGGTTCTCGTGATAATTGCTTTTGCGATGGCGCGCTTGTTCGTTGGGGCCAGAATGGCCAGCCACATATTCAAATGAAATCAGGCGGGTCCGCCTAGCTTATTTCCCCTGCGCGAACTGCAGCGTGTAGGCGGTCGATGGATTAAGCGGCTTGTCGATCACCTTCAAATCCATCAGCTGCTCGTACATGGTTTGCCAGCGCGCCGGATCCATCTGGCCGATCTGCGCGCCGCTCGCATCAGTGCCGGTGACAAAATTTCCGTCGCGCAGCGCCTGCCACGTAAAGTGCATCCAGGCCGCATTGAGCGCGGGGTTCAGCTTCGCGATGGCCGCATTCGCGGCTGCGGGATCTTTGAGGTACTCGCGCCAGCCCTTGATCGACGCGCGCACGAATCCCGCGACGGCCTCGGGATGCTGCGCCAGAAATGAGCGCGTCGTGAACATCACGCGATACGGGTTGTAGCCCGCGTCGCTCGTCAGCAGGACGCGCGTCGCGATTCCCGCCTGCTGCGCGAAAAACGGCTCGGACGTGGCGAACGCCTGCTGCACGTAATTCGAGTCGGCGACGAAATTCGCCACGTTCATCATCGCCGGCACTTCGTGGACGTTGTTGAGGTTGTAGCGCTTGGCGATGAATTCCCACCACGTCGAGCCCGTCTTGATCGCCACCGTGTGGCCGTTGAGGTCGGCGAACGACTTGATCTCCGAGTCCTTGCGGACCATGATGCCCTGCGGGTCGTGCTGCATCGTCGCGGCGACGGCGATCAGCGGCTGGCCGTCCGCGATCGACTCGAGGATTTTGTCGGACGAGCTCATGCCAAACTGCGCCGAGCCCACGGACACCTGCTGCTCCACGGAAACGTACGGCCCGCCCGGCACGATCGTGACATCGAGCCCTTCGTCCCTGTAGTAGCCGTCGACCAACGCGGTGTAGAACCCGCCGTGCTCGGGCTGCGGATACCAATCCGCCTGCAGGACGACCTTCATCAGCCCGTTTTCGCTCGTGGAGTGGTGGCAGCCGGCAACAGCCAGCGTGATGAAAATTGTGAGGACGGACAGAACGACTAGCGAGAGGGCCTTGCGCATAGCGTAGGGTAGCACGCGTCTCCGGATTTTCAGCCGGCAAGTTGCGCGGCCAAGGCGACAAGCCGCGCATCCGCGCCGCGCGCCGCGACGAGCTGCACGCCCGCGCCGTCGCGATCGTGCGCGGGCAGTGCGACCACCGGCATTCCCGAGAGGCTCACGGGCGTGGTGTAGCGCAGGATTTTGCCGCGGGCGCCGCTATTGTCGGCGCCCGCGTTGAGGCGGCTGACCGGCGCGCACGGCAGGATCAGGTAATCGTGCGCGCCAAGCAGCGCGTCCATCCGCGCGCGAAACGCCGCGTGGCGCGCGCGCAATCGCTCCACCTCCGCATCCGTGATCGACGCGCCCCACGCCAGCCGTTCCGCGATCGCGCGCTCGAAATGCGAAAAATCTCCGCCCGTGCACGCCGTGTGGATTGCGGCGGCTTCGTGCGCCTGAATCGGCGCGAAAATTTCCATGGACTCGTCCCACCACGCGACTTCGATTTCGGTGAGCATGGCGCCGCGCCCTCGCAGCCGCTTCTGCCACTCCGCGAAAGCGTCGAGCACGTCCGCATCACAGTCGCGCAGAAAATCGCCACTCACGCAGGCAATCTTTACGCGCGCCTCGACATTCGAGGGCACACGCAAGCCGAATAGCGCTTCGGCCAGCAGCGGCGCGTCGCGCAGATCGCGAAAGAGCCAGCCGAGCGTGTCGAACGATTGCGCCAGAGGGACGCAGCCGCGCCACAGCGCACATTCATGCGCCAGTCCGATCGACGCGCGATAGCCCGCGAGCCCGCACAGCGCCGCAGGCACGCGAATCGAGCCGCCAGTGTCGGTGCCAATCGCCGCGATCGCCGAACCTTCCTGCACGCTCGCCGCCGCGCCGCTCGACGATCCGCCAGTCAGCCGTGTCGCATCGCGCGGCTGGGCGCAATCGCCGTACTCCGGATTCTCGCCCGTGATTCCGTATGCCAGCGGATGCAGATGCGTTTTCCCGACGATCGCCGCGCCCTGCGCGCGCAGCCGCGTCGCAACCGTCGAGTCCGTGCCAACGATGCCGCTCTGCTCGGCGTAAAATCGCGAGCCGCATGACGTGGGAAATCCCGCTACGTCGAAGCAATCCTTCAGCGAAATGGGCAGGCCGTAAAGCAGCGGCTTCTCCCGCGCTGCGCCCGCGCTATCGCGGAATCGCGCCGGCAAATCCTCGGCTTCCGCCAAGGCCCGCTTCGCATCAAGAGCGAGATACACATTCTTGCCCGCGTTGCTGTTCGCATGCGTGAGCGCATCGCGCATCGCTTCGCCCGGCGTCACGCGGCCCGCGATCAGTTCCGCGCGAAGACTCCTCACCGGACTCGCTGGCGATGGACTCGAATGTTCAGTCATCACTTTATTTGATTCATTCTATCAGCGACCCGCGCACCAAAAAGAATCATGCTGTTACCGCCTGCTGCGCGCACACTTTACGGTGTCACGCTCATCCTCCAGCATGCTAAATTACGACATGGCGACCCCGGCAGCCGCACGCACCGGCGTAACTCCCTTCGACGAAGATTGCATCCGCGCCATCGTCCGTTTCACGGCGCGCACCCTGGATACGCCGCACCCGGTGCCGTTCGGCGGGCTGATCGTCGATACGCGCACGGGCGAGACGCTGATGCACGCCGTCAACGCCGTTCGCCGCGAGCACGATCCCAGCTCCCACGCCGAAACGCGCACCGTCCGTCTCGCGTGCAAGAAGCTCAAGCGCACCAGCCTTGCCGGCTACACGATGTACTCGACCTGCGAGCCCTGCGCGATGTGCATGGCCAACGCGCTTTGGGCGGGCCTCGACCGCGTCGTTTTCGGTACGACCATCGCGGACGCGAATCGCTTCGTGAAACAGATTCACATTCCAGCGAAGGAAGTCTCGCGGCGCTCGGACATGCCCTGCATCGTCGAGGGCCCCGTGCTGCGCGAGTTGTGCAACACGCTTTTCACGCACCCGAATATGCAGAAGGCGTTTCGCACTTGGTCGTCGCGCGGCAAGAAATCCAACAAGTAAACCGGCCCGGGGGGACAGAAATCACGGCCACCGCCATGCAACCCGATCACGCCGCCGCACTCAGCGCCATCCTCGGCGACGACTCGCGCGTCCTCACTCAGCCGCAGATCGTCGAGCAGCTCTCGCGCGATTTCTACTGGTACTCGCCCGTCCTGCGCAAGCAGCTCGACGGCAAAGTCGCCGACATCGTCGTCCAGCCGCTTACGACGCCCGAAATCCAAAATATTTTGCGCTACTGCCACGCGCACGATTTGCCGGTCACGATTCGCGGCGCGGGCACCGGCAATTACGGCCAGGCGGTCCCGCTGCGCGGCGGCATCGTCCTCGATCTCGCGCGCATGGACCAGATCGAAGCCATTCAATCCGATGGCGTCGCGGTCTGCCAGCCCGGCGCGCGCCTCGGCGCGATCGAGAATGAAGCCCGCAAATGCGGCTGGGAGCTGCGCTGCTACCCTTCGACCATCGTGAAGGCCACCGTCGGAGGCTTTCTTGGCGGCGGCTCGGGCGGCGTGGGCTCGGTGGCGCACGGAAATCTGCGCGATTACGACACGGTCCGCGTGCTGGAGGTTGTCACCATGGAGGCTGAGCCGCGCGTCGTCCTGCACGAAGGCCAGGCCGTACACGAAATCCTGCACGCGTGGGGCACCAACGGCGTGATCTCGCGCATTTGGCTGGCTCTTGCCCCCGCGGTCGAATGGGCGCAGTGCGCGGTCGCATTCGACACGTTTGAAGAGGCTTTCGATTTCAGCGAGCGCGTCGCGGCAAGTCCGCAATGGACGAAGCGCCTCGTCACCACATTCGAGTGGCCGATTTCGTCATTCTTCGGGCCGGTGCGCCAGTACGCGCCCGACGGCAAGGCGCTGATCTTTTTCATGATCGCCGCGGCGCAGCTGGCCGCTTTCGAATCCGCCGCGCGCGACGCGGGCGGTGAAGTCAGCTACTCCGGCGCGTATCTCGGCCTGCGCACGCGCCCGCTGCTCTCCGATTACACCTGGAACCACACCACGCTTTGGGCCATGAAAGCAGACGATGCCTACACATATCTGCAGTGCGCCTTCGATCCCTCGACCGTGCGCGAACAGATGCGCCGCCTGAAAGAGCGCTTCGGCCACGAAATGCTTTTCCACATGGAGTTCTGGAAAAATGGCGAGGGCGTGATGATCCCCGGCTCGCTGCCGGTGGTTTACTACACGACGGAGGAGCGCCTGAACGAGATGATCGACTACTGCCGCGAGATTGGCGTCTTCGTCGCGAATCCGCACGTCAACTACGTCGAGGGCGGCGGGCGGTATCGGGCCGACAACGTCCAATTGCTCGCCAAGCGCCGCTACGATCCGAAGGGGCTGATGAATCCCGGCAAGATGCTCACGTTCGAACCAGAGGCGCCCAGCCGATGAAGACGTGGATTCCCGATTCCCGCAATTTCGCGTATCTGAATTGGAAGCAGGTCGACGCGCTGCCGCGCGAAACGACGCTGCTCGTCCTGCCGACAGCCGCGATCGAGCAGCACGGCCACCATCTTCCGCTCGCCACCGACACGCTGATCAATAATCTGCTGCTCGGCCACGCGCTCGAAAAGCTGCCGGCGGAAATGTCGGTGTATGCGCTACCGCCCGTGTGCTACGGCAAGAGCAATGAGCATATCGGCTTTCCGGGGACGCTTTCCGTCAGCTCGAATACGTTCATGGCAGTGCTGCGCGATCTCGGATCGAGCATCGCGAAGGCCGGCTTCCGCAAGCTCGTCCTCTATAACACGCATGGCGGCAATACGGCGCTGATCGACGTGATGGCTCGCGATCTCCGCGCCGACTTCGGCCTCCGCACATTTACGCTGCACGGCTCGGGCGGCGTAAAGTATGAAGGCGTGAGCGCGCAGGAACGCGCCTACGGATTTCACGCAGGCGAAGTCGAGACAGCGCTGCTGCTGGGTTCGATTCCGCAGCTCGTCGACCAATCCGCATACACGAGCAACTACATCGCCGATGTCGCAAAACCGCAGCTGCTCGCGCCCGAGAACGCGCCGGCAACCTTCGCGTGGCTCACTTCCGATATCGCGCCGAGCGGCGTGATGGGCGATCCGCGTCCCGCCACCGCCGAAAATGGCGCGCGCTGGCGCGACGAAGCCGCCGCGCATCTCGCCGCCGCGCTCACCGCCATGGTCCGCTTCGGTGCCTGAACTTCAGGGGAAGACGCCGCTGCCGCCGATGGTCGATTGCGGCAATGGAGTGCGCCTGGAACGCGGCGTGCGCAGCCGCATGTCCGATGGCGTCGAGCTCGTCTCCGATCACTATTATCCGCCGCAGCCCGATCATCAGGCCCGACCGCAGCCCACGCTGCTGATGCGCCAGCCTTACGGGCGCGATATTGCCTCGACCGTCGTCTACGCGCACCCGGTGTGGTTCGCGCGGCACGGCTATAACGTGGTGATTCAGGATGTGCGCGGGCGCGGCGATTCCGGCGGCGATTTCTATCCCTTCCGCCACGAAGCGCAGGACGGCGCGGAAACGATTGCATGGCTGCGGAAACGGCCCGAATCGAATGGCCGCATCGGGATGTACGGCTTCTCGTATCAAGGCATCACGCAGCTTCTCGCCGCCGCCCGGCAGCCCGAGGCCTTGCAATGCATCGCCCCAGGCATGACGGCTTGCGACCTCTACCACGGCTGGTTCTACAACAACGGCGCGCTGCGGCTGGCGTCGTCACTCGGCTGGGGATTGCAGTTGCTCAAGGAAGACGCGCGGCGGCGGAAGCTGCGCGAGGCGAGCGACCGGCTGGAGCAGGCCTGGGCCAATCTCGCGGCGCAGACGAGCGTTCTTCCCTTCCGCGAGCATCCCGCGCTGCACGGCGAGGGCATGCCGCAGTACGTCGTCGACTGGTTCGACCACGCCGAGCCAGGCGAATACTGGCGCGAGATGGACGTCAGCCAATCGCTCGACCGAATCAACGTGCCGGCACTGCACGTGTCCGGCTGGTACGACCCATATCTCAAAGGCAGCATCGACGGATTTCTCGCGCTGCGCGAACGTGCGGCAAGCGCCGTCGCGCGCGAACATCAATATCTGATCGCCGGGCCGTGGCTGCACATTCCCTGGGGCGACCGCATCGGCGCGGCGGACTTCGGCGCCGATGCGCTGCTCGATACCGATGCGATCCTGCTGCGATGGTTCAATCACTGGCTGAAGGATTCGGGCGAATTCGAGGGCGAGCCGCGTATTCGCCATTTCGTCCTCGGAGAAAACCGCTGGCGCGACGCGAAGACTTTTCCGACCGAGGCAAATCATCATTTGTATCTACACAGTGGCGGAAGAGCGAATTCGCGGAAGGGCGACGGGACGCTTTCGGACACAATGCCCGCCGCTGATGAGCCGTGCGATGTTTTCGTCTACGATCCGGAAGTGCCCGTGCTGGCTCCGGGCGGAGCCGCCGCGGCGAGCGGGCAGTTCGATCAGGCGACGCTTGAGCTTGGTAACAGCGTGCTCGTTTACACGAGCGCGCCACTTAGCGCGCCCTTGCATGTTTTCGGCGCGCCGTTGGTTTCGCTCTGTTGCGCCACCTCATCGGCGCACACCGACTTCACCGCCAAGCTCGTTCGCGTGAGGCCGAATGGCACGGCGGAGTTCATCTGCATCGGCATCGCGCGCTCGAGCTACCTCTTTGAGGAGACGGGATATTCGGCGGATAAGATTCATTGGTGGAACTTCTTGCTTGAGCCGACTTCCTGCCTTTTCGCGGCGGGCGAAAGAATCCGCCTCGAAATCGCGAGCAGCGCCTTTCCGCTCTACGATCGCAATCCCGGTACATCTGTGCCTTCTTGCCGCGCGACATCCTGGGACTGGCGGCGTTCGACGCAGTTCGTCTATCACGACACCAAGCACTGGTCAGCGCTGCACCTGCCTGTTATCGAGGCGGCGTCATGACGGCCGACCGCATCGTGCCGATGGTCGAGATCGAAAATCTCGGCAAGCGCTACGGTACGGGCCAGCCGGTGCTCGGCGGCATCAGCCTGAGCGTCGCCAAGGGAGAATTCGTCACGCTGATCGGCCCGTCCGGTTGCGGCAAATCGACGGTGCTCAAATTAATCTCTGGATTGACGCCGGCGACCACCGGCTCGATTCGCGTGGACGGCATGGCGCCGAAAGACGCGCGCGAAATCGTCTCGTACATTTTTCAGGACGCGACGCTGCTTCCCTGGCGCACGGTCGAGCAAAATGTCGGCCTCGGCCTCGAGCTCGAAGGCGTGGCGCGGCCCACGCGCGAGCAAAAGACGGCGGCGTTGCTCCAACTGGTCGGGCTCGGTCATGTCGCGAAATCGTATCCGCGGCAACTTTCGGGGGGGATGAAGATGCGCGTCTCGATCGCGCGCGCGCTCGCCACCAATCCGCGGCTCCTGCTGATGGACGAGCCTTTCGCCGCACTCGATGAAATGGCGCGCGACCGCCTCAATGAGGAAATCCTGCGCCTGCAAGCGGAGCAGAAATGGACGGCCGTGTTCGTGACGCATTCGGTGGCCGAGGCGATTTTTCTTTCGACGCGCATCGTCGTCCTGGCGCCGAATCCGGGCCGTATCCACGCCGAATTCGCGGTCGACTTGCCCGTGCCGCGCACGAGGTCAAAGCGCGACACGCCGGAATTCGACGCGCTCGCCGTGAAAGTGTCGCACGCGCTGCGCGCCGCGCTCGCGCCCGAGGAAGCACCGGTGGCTGCGCCATGAAGCCGAACACCAAACGCCGGCTCGTCAATTTCGCCAATGCGGCCGCCGTTTTTGTGACTCTGTTGGTGCTGTGGCAGCTCGTGCTGTGGATCTTCCGCGTCCCTTCGTACATGCTTCCTTCCCCAGGGGCGGTGGCGCGCGCCTTCGTCGACCGCTTCTCGATGATTCTGATCGCGCTCGAAATCACGGGAGAGGAATCGGCCGGCGGCCTCGTCGCGAGCATTTTGATCGGCCTGCTGATCGCGCTGATTTTCGCGCAGTCGCGCTGGGTGCGCCGGATGCTCTATCCCTACACGCTGCTGCTGCAGACCGTGCCGATCATCGCAATCGCGCCGCTGATTCTGATGTGGGTGGGCGCGGGAACAGCTTCCGTTGGCGTGATCGCGTTCATCATTTCGCTCGCGCCGGTGATTTTTAATACGACGCAGGGCCTGATCAGCGTCGACGAAAATCTGGTGCATCTTTTTCTGATGCACAACGCCTCGCCCTCCCAAATTCTTTTCAAGCTGCGCCTGCCGCACGCGGTGCCGTCGCTGTTTGTCGGCATGCGCATCGCGAGCGGTCTGGCCGTGATCGGCGCAGTCACCGGCGAACTCTACGCCGGATCGAGCCGCGTGGGAGTGGGCGGCCTCGGCTATTCGATCCTCTACGCCTCGACGCAGCTCCAAACCGATTATCTCTTCGCGCTCGTGCTGGCAGCGACGGTGCTCGGCTTCGCCTTCTTTTTTCTGGTGATGTTTCTCGAATGGTATTTCCTGCACGATTGGCACGAGTCGGCGCGCGTCCCGGACGCCGAATCCGATTCCTAGGCCCGGGAGGAGAATCATGCTGCGGCTCGAAACGGAAACCGGATGGTGGCTCGTCACTCACCCGGACCACGCGCGGCTGGCGGGCGCGTTCGCCGAGCGTTGGGGCAACGAAAGGTTTTTGCCGCCCGAGCCGCGCGCCCGGGTGCTGAAAGGCATCGCCCTCCACGATGATGGCTGGCTCGCGCGCGACGCGAAGCCCGAAATCACGCGGCAGGGCAAACCCAGCGCATTTTCGGTGGAGCTCGTCGGGAAATATTCGGCGTTCGAGGAGATCGACCTAGCCGACTATCTTGCAGTGCGCGACCGCGCGGTGCGTCTGATCGCCGCGGAGGATGCCTACGCGGCGGTTCTCATTTCGATGCACACCTACAGCCTGCTGAACGACCACGCTGACCGCACGACAATCGCGCCGGCGGAATTGCCGCTGCTCGACCGCTTTCTCGAACAGCAGAAAGAATTGCAGGAAGCGCTGCGAAATCAGATCGCGGCCGACGCGAGCGTCGCGCCGGCGCAGAAGAGCGAGAGCGCAATCTTCGATCATTTCCGGCTGCTGCAGGCGAACGACAATCTCTCGCTGCTGACGTGCGTGGATTTCGCGCGCCCGGCGAATCTGCTGCATCCGCTGCCGTTGCGCGAGGGCGGCTACGCGCGCATCGAGGTGCGTTCGGCGGGCTCGCGCCACTTCGTCCTCGATCCGTACCCGTACAACAAGCCATCGCTCACGTTTCAATTCCCCGCGCGCCACGTAAAGAGCAAGCTTTTCGGCTCGGCGGCGGAGTTGCGAGAGCAATTTGCGGCGGCGCCGGTTGAGACGCTCTCGGTGACGGTCAGCGCAAGCTGAAGGGATTGAGATGGAATTCGCGAGGGACGGGCTGGGCCGCCGCCCCTCGCTGCCGAAGTAACTTAGAACAGCACGCTGAGCGACATCTGAATTTGCCGCGGGCTGCTGATCGTCTTGTTGGTGATGCCCAAGCCGCTAAATTGAGGACACACATACAGCGCCACGAATGTCGTATCGCAGTTTTGGCCGCCGTTGGCTAGAGTCGCAGGCGTCTGCCCGGCAATCGGGAAACCGTTGAAGTTGATGTTCTGGTCTACGTTGTCGATCGGGATGTCGAAGCTTGCCGTGTTCGTCAGGTTGAAAATATCGAAGGTGTACTTCACCGAAACGCGGTCGTTCACCTTCGTGGTTTTGACGATCGAGATATCAGCACGGCGCTGCCATGGCTGGCGGAAGATGTTGCGCTGGCCCTTCGCAATGAAGGTCGTCTCGTACGGATCGTTCGAGGGAATCGCCCCGGCGAGGCCGTCAACGGAACTGCCTGCAGCGAGCAGAGGCAATGTAAAGCAGTCGGGCTTGAAAGCTGGAGTGGCTCCGGCACCGGTGAATCCCGTTAACGCGTTCTTTGGTGTGCAGCCAGGAGCGAGCGGGACGATCGGGTTCGTGATGCCGTCGTTCACCCCGTAATAGATGCTGCCGACAGCACCCGAGTAGTCGACAATGCTGTACGGCTGTCCGCTTTGGATGACCGTAAGACCTTCGAGAGCCCATCCGTCGGTAAACTTCCCCGCCAGCGATGATTCGGAATAGAAGTTATGCAAGCGGAAAAGATAGTTGAAGTTGAGCACATGGGTACGGTCGAAGTCCGACAGACCGTAGCCCGAGCGGAGATCAAGCGGGTTATTGCCGTTGTAGAAGAGGCCCATCGCGCTCTGCTCGTCCGTGGAATGCGAATACGTGTACGAGAATCCGACCTGCACTCCATAGCTCATCCGCTTTTCGACGTGAACCTGAAGCGCGTTGTAGGCGGAAATTCCGGCGGCCGTGTAAGACTCGGACTCCGCGGAATAGCCGATGTACGGCACGCGCAAGTCGAGGTTGCCGCCTTCAAAAGTCTGCAGATACGGGGTATTGGCATCAGGCGCTCCGGCGGGGAGAAGCGCAGGATCGAAGAACTTGTCCGCGAGAATCGAGTAGCCGTAGGTGTGATACTGCGGAGCCGCAGCGCCCGCTGGATCGGCGCAGACGGGCGCCGGGCCGCACAGCGGGTTGCCAGGTGCCGCGATTCTCGCCTGATTGAACGGAATGGGAACGATCTCGTGGCGGCCGAGATTGCCGACGTAGCCGATGTCGATGGCGAGATCGTTACGCGGCTGCCATTGGACATCCAATGTCTCGTTCATCGTGTAGGGAAGCTTGTTCTTCCGGTTGTAGACGGCGAACGAGAAGAGCGGAATGCCCCCCTCGATAGCCGCAGCGTTAGGAAGGGAAAGATCGGCTGGATTGCCGGACGGAGGCGGCCCGGGCGTAGTGCCCCAGGGATTCTGGAATCCACCGGGGCACGTTACGTAGCCATAGGGGCTGCATTGCTGCGGGCTCACCCACGGAGGAGACTGGTTAACGCCGAAGGGACCGCCCGCGATGACGCCGGACGCAAAGCCCGGCGACAAATACGTAAACAGTTCGCCGCGATCATAGTACAGGCCCCATCCAGCTCGGACCACCGCTTTGCTGTCGAACATTTTGGGGCTCCAGGCAAGACCGATGCGCGGAGAAAGTCCCCATTGGCGGCCGGTGAGAGTCGAATTGCTCACGCCCTTGCTGGGAAACGTCGGATTGTTACCGGCAATAATGAGGCCGGTCGAAGAAATCACGTCTGTTGCGGGGTCGTAGCCGTAGAGAGAAGGATCGAAGTTATATAGCTTTCCATACTTCTCGGTGAGACCGCCGTGGTAGTCCCAGCGCAAGCCGAGGCTGAGGCTAAGAGTGGGGCTGATCTGGAACTTGTCCTGCGCGTATAAGCCTGTTTCCTTCGAGCGATAGTAGCGGTTGGCATTGCCCTGCAAGTAGGTAGTGGCAATAAATCCGTCAGCGCTGTAGCTGGTTGGCAATCCTTGGAGAAAATTCGAGAAGTCCAGGAAGCCGACCATGCCCTTATTGGTTCGCTCGTCGCGCGCGTCGAGCTGGGTGTAAGAAAAACTACCGCCAAAGGTGATCGTATGCCGGCCACGAATCCAGATGGCGCTCGCCGAGGGCATCCAGCGGTTCTGAAAAACGCCGGTGAAGGCGCCCTGCGAAGCTGCCGTGCTGCCGATCGTCGTGCCCGCGTTGAACACGCCACTAGTGTTGTAGGAGCTATACGTGGAAGTCGAAGGATTCCCGAAATCATCCACGATCGTCATGCCCGGGAAGTTCGCAGAGCCGAACGTATTGATCGTGCAATCGGCCGGGGAAATCGTGTAGCCCGCGTTCGCGGTTGCGGTCTCGCACGCGGATGTCAATTGCGCCAGTGTGAACGGCTGGCCAATCGTGCTGTAGACCTTTTCGCGGATGAACCCAAAGACCTCAGCGACATTGAAACTGGGAGTCAGGGTCTGGGTGTTTGTGATCGTAGCAACCTGGCTGCCTGCGTCGAGCTTTTGTTTGAATCCGTCAAAAGCGGAAAACGCGAAAGGCGCCGTGGTCGGATCGTGCTGGTAATAATACTTCAATGCCAAGGTGTCCTTGGACGTAGCGATGAAGTCCACGTCGGCAACAGCCTGATCGGCGATGAAGTAGGCCGGGTCGGTGATGAAAACGTTTTCCGGAAAGTTCGTCGTGGGCGTGAATGCCTGGTTCGCGGACGGGATCAGAAACTGTCCATTCGGCAGCTTGTAGTTCAACAGGGTGTACGCAATGGGATCGATCTGTTTTCCCCCCGTGCCAATGGTGGGGTTGACGGCTCCGCCCGCGAAGTAGGGACATGGCGGAGGCATGGCTGGCGTCGGGGGATCGGTAAAGGGCAACGGTGGGCAAGTCCCTGTCGTCTGTTCGACGGCGGCGGCCAAGCCGGCCGGGCTGCGATCGTTCGTTAGATTGAAAGGCACGGCGGTGCGCGATGTGCCGATTTCGAGGTCGGACGTATGGAGATGCTGATAGGCGAGGAAACCGAAGAGCTTATTCTTGATAATCGGAAAGCCGGCGGTTCCACCCGCATCGTAACGATGCAACTGGGGCACCTTGTCTGCTGCCGGAATGTTGGTGTCCTGCTTATAAAAAAAGGGCGCGGCGTTAAGCCAGTCCGTTCCGCGATGGACGTAAGCTTGCCCGTGAATGTCGTTCGTGCCGGAGGCAGTACTCAAGTCGATGTGGGCGCCGCTGGTCGAACCCTGCTGTGCGTCGTACATCGAAGTGTTCACTCGGACTTCCTGAATCGTTTCGGGGGCGGGTGTCGGCAGGGCCTGCCCAATCGCCAGATAAGGTGACGCGGTACTTTGAATAACCTCCGCGGAGCTGCTACCCGCGCCTGAGACACCCGTGTTGTTGACGATACGAGCGGAAGACACCGAACTCGTGCTCTTGCCGTTGAAGAGGTTGCTGGCATCGACGCCATTTAGCAGAAACGTGTTGCTGGTGTCGCGCTGGCCGTTGGCCCAAATCGGCGCGTTGCCGAGACCGCTGTTCGCGCCAGTGCCGGGAGAAAGCTCGGCGTTCACGCCGGGAGAGAGAATCGCAATTCCGGTGAAGCTTCCAGTGGGCAGGGGGATAGCGTCAACCTGCGATTTATCGAGGACGTAGCCATTCGTGGTATCCACGGCATTGAGCAGTGGCGTTTCCTGGACCGTGACGGTCTGCGTCACCTGGCCGATTTTGAGCTGGGCGTTCACAGTCGCGGTGCGGTTCGCCTGGACGAGAATCGACGGAACCTTCTGCTTCTCAAATCCGGCGTGCTCGAAGGTGAGCGTGTAGTTGCCGATCGGCAGGTTCACAAAGGTGTACGCGCCGTCGGCGCTGGTCATCAGGGTGCGCGTGAGGCTGGTCTGGTCGTTCACGGCGGTGACGGTCGCGTCGGTCACCAGCGCGCCCGATGTGTCAGTGACAGTCCCCGTGATGCCGCCGAGCGTTTGCTGGGCTTGCGTGGAGGTCGTGAAAACGAACGGCAGGCAGAGCGACAGGACAAAAGAGAAAACACTTATCCTTCGAATCATCAAATTCACCCCTCCCAAAGGCTATTTATGAACACTTCGCCGGGATCGTCGCGCGAAACCGTTGTGGCCCCGCGATCTCTCGCGCTGCAATGGCTGTGGCTTACCCCATTTGTAAATGCAAAATCTGCTGCCGGGAGAGTAGTCCAAGTCCGGGCCGGAGAACAATGCATAGTTTCTTTCAGGCCGATCAGGAATTTCGATGTCCTGATGAAATCTTTATTAGGAGTTTTTCGGTGTAATTCACATCTCTTAATGACGATTATGGTAACGAGTCGGCCGACTCACTTAGAAAAGCCGGCGCGCCGGCAGTAAGGATTTTGGCATCTCCGCGCAAACCGTAAACATCGGCTCGTTGACGACCTGACTCATGTGCAGATTCATCGCGACGCTGCATAGCAGGTAGGCATGGACCGGCGTGAAGCCCCAGCGATCGACCAGCAAATCGATCATCCGCGAGGTGGCCGCACGAGCGGCTCCAGCCGCGTCGCTGGCCGATTCCACCACGAGCCACGCGTCGCCGCCCGTTTCCTGGCCGCGGACCGCGCCCGATTCGACGATCGGCGCGGCGAGCCGCTGCTGCTTGTGCAGCCGGAAGCGCAGCGTGACGTCCGCCGGGCACTCGATCCCATTGATGCAGACCTCGCCGTCTCCCTGCGCGGCGTGCGCATCGCCAGCCGAGAAAAGCGCGCCGCCATTGTAGACGGGAAGATACAACGTGGCGCCCGCGCAAAGCTGCCGGACATCCATATTCCCACCGAAAGGCCCCGGCGGGCGCGTGATGAACTCGCCGTCTTCAGCGCGCGCGACTCCCATCACGCCGCAGAATGGCCGCAGCGGCACGATGGCCGGGGCGAGCGACCGGCTGACGGCCCCTTCCAGCTTCCAATGAAAGAGGAATGGCTCGCTGAATCGTTCCTTGAGAAAGCCAAGCCCGGCGATCACACTCGACCATCCCCAGCCTCGGTGCGCCACTTTCAGCACGTCGATCTGGAGGACGTCGCCCGGTTCAGCGCGCTCGACAAAGATCGGGCCGGTGAGGGCGTGGATGCGTTGGCGATCCATGGCGAGGAATTCGGAAAGCGTCGTCTTGGGATTCACCTGCGCGCCGCTCGCATCGACGCACTCAAGGTGCACAGTGTCGCCCGGCTGGATGTTGAGCCGCGGCGGCAACGCCCGGTTCCAGCGCGAGTGCGTGGGATTCGCGGAAAGCTTGTGCTCGGCCATGTGCGCTTAGACCTCGACCGACATTTGCAGCTCGACCAGCGCGTGGCGCGGCAGCGCCGAAACGCCCAGCGCGGCGCGGACGTGGCGTCCCGCCTCGCCAAAAACTTCAATCAGCAAATCGGACGCGCCGTTGATCACGCGCGGGGAATCTTCAAAGCCGGCGATCGCATTCACGTAGCCGTTCACGCTGATCACGCTCTTCACGGCGTCGAGCGACCCGAGATGGCGCTTGAGCACCGCCAACTGCGTCAGCGCGCAAAGGCGCGCGGCAGCGTAGCCCTGCTCGATGGTCCGGTCGCGACCGACCGTGCCGCTGATAATGCCGGTGGAATCGGCCGAGATGACGCCCGCGAGAAAAACGATATTGCCGAGCGTTTTCGCCGAGACGTAATTCCCTCCGGCCGCCGGCGGCGCGGGCAGGACGATGCCAAGTTCCTGAAGCCGCGCTTCGACGCCCATGGGTTCCTGCCGCCTCCCTTTCGCCTTTCCCGCGCAGAGCACTCTAGCATAGAGATCAAATTCTTGATTGCCCGCGGGCGGCGCTGCGCTAGGATTGGCCATGCTACGTTCCGAAATTTACCTGGCGGGCGCTCCGATTGCTCTGGCCGCAGCGATTCTTTTCACTTACTCGGCACGAAGCGCTAGCGCGCAGATCGCATCTGGTGCTGATTCGAGCAGCATCTTGCACACGACGCGCGAGTTGCCTTCAGACCTGGAACTGGGCGGCGAGCTCGCCGGCCTGCCGCCCGGAACCACGCGATACGTCACGCGCAAGGACCTGCTCGCCTTGCCGCAGGTGAGCTACACGGTGACAGGCGATCCCAGCTTCAAAGGGCTGGGGCCGACGCGCGTGAGCGGCGTTTCGCTCGAAGAATTGGCGAAGCGGTTCGCGGCCGCCAACGCGGATATGGTCGTGGCGATTTGCGACGACAAATATCGCGCGAATTATCCGCGCGATTACCGGCTCGCGCACCGCCCGCTGCTGGTTCTCGAAATCAATGGCAAAGGCCCGGCGGAATGGCCAAAGGACGAAGGCGGCGACATGGGGCCGTACCTTATCTCGCATCCGAAATTCACGCCGCGATTCAAGGTGCTCTCGCACGTGGAGGAAATGCAGATCCCCTGGGGCGTCGTGCGAATCGACTTTCGCAGCCAGAAGCAAGTCTACGGCGCGATCGCGCCGCGCGGCCCGCACGCAAATGATGTCCAAGTGCAGGACGGCTATCGGATCGCCAGGGAAAATTGTTTTCGCTGCCACAATTCCGGCGATGAAGGCGGGCGGAAGGCGGGCGTCACATGGTTCGTGATTTCGGCGATCGCGACCGGATCGCCAGATTTTTTCATGGCGTACGTGCAGAATCCGAAATCGAAAAGCCCGCAGGCGCAGATGCCCGGCAATCCCCAGTATGACGCCGCGACGCTGCACGCCCTTGCCACATACTTCAAAGTTTTCACGGCGACGCCGAATTCCTCGGCCGACGCAACGGGAGCAACCCAATGACGCTGCGCGTCTGCAAAGTGTTGCTCGTATTCTCGGTTGCGATTTTCTATACGCTCGTCGTGCTCAACAACACGACCGACTACAACTCGAATTACCAGTTCGTGCGCCACGTCCTGATGATGGACTCGACCTTCCCCGGCAACCACGGCATGTGGCGCGCGATCAATAGCCCGGCGCTCCACACGGCGTTTTACATCACGATCATCGCGTGGGAAGCGCTCACAATGATCCTCTGCTGGTGGGGCGGCGCGCGAATGGCGACGGCGATCGGGAGCGCCGAAGCATTTGGCCGCGCCAAGAATCTCGCGATTCTCGCGTTGACGCTGAGCCTGCTCCAGTGGTCGGTGGCGTTCCTCAGCGTCGGCGGCGAATGGTTCCTCATGTGGCAATCGAAATCGTGGAACGGCCAGGACGCCGCGTTTCGCGTGTTCACGGTGATCGGGATTGTCCTGCTGCTGGTCGCGCTGAAGGATGAAGAAGACCGCCTGTAGTGGCGCAGGCCGCGCGCGGGAGAAAAAGGGGAAGCCATTGCGAAAAATTGCGGCGATTTTGGCGGCGTTGGCATTGCTGGGGCTGGCTGGAGCGGCCGCGGCGCAGGAATCGTATTTGTTCGCGAGCCCGGATACGCGGGCATCTCTGACGGATGAAGACGCGCGCGTGAGCCTGACCTCGTTCGAAGAACTGAACGCGATCGCCATCGCGGATCGCATCGCCTGCTCGATGACGCGCAACGTGGATATTTCCGCCGTGCTGGGTGTCTACGATACGTCCTCCGAAAATTCCATCCTCCTGGAATCGGATTTGAAGCCAAAGGACACCGAATATCTTGGCTCCCTGCTCGGCGGATACGAGCATCAGAAATTCGTGCTGCTATTTTTCGCGCAACCCAGGGCACACGACCGGCTGTGGACGATCCGGACGCCAAAATCATTCGAAGCAGCGGCCACAGCGGTGCGCCAGATGCATTTGACCCCAGTGACGGTGCGCGCTGCCGCGGGCGGAATCGAAATCTGGGTGGTCGACATGGGTGACAAGTTCGGTGCTCAGCCGCAGCAACTGGCTGCGCAATTGGGCGGAGACGCCAAATCACAGGACGGCACCGCCAATCTCCTCGGCGACGACGATCGCGCGAAATCCAAGGCAATCTTCGACGCGAAGATCGCCGCATTCGAGCGGGGCGAATCGCCTAAGCTTTCATCCCGCCTGTGGACCGAAGCCTGGCACGACGCCGCAACGCGCACCTGCAGCGTCGAACTTGCCCCAATGACGGGAAGCCAGTAACGAGCGCGCCTCCCGCCGCCGCCCGGTGTTACAATCGACGCAAGGTCCCGATGTTCGAGCCAGATAACGTGACAATTCGCAGTGCAGGGGCTGTTTGCATTCTAGTCGCGATTCTCCTCACCGTTCCGAACGCGTCCTACGCGGATGGGCCACTTAGTGCGCGAGATAAAGCGCTCGCGCGCGTCCAAGCGTGCCTGCGGAGCAACAATGTCGCCAGCCGCCAATGCAAGAATGTAAGTAAAGACACACAAATTTTGTTGGATGTGTACAGACGAGGCGACAAAACTGTCCTGCCAACCCTGCTGAAAGTCGATCACCTAGGTGACTTTTTCCGAGAAGCGTTTGTCTCCGACCCGGACGGATTTCTCACAGCGGTCTCAGAACTGCCCGAGTCGAACCAGCAACAGGTTACAAGCAGTATCGGGGAGGCAAGGCCTCGTTTGACGAGACCACAGCTCGAAACGCTGCGGAATGCGTTAAGGGCGATCCCGCCGTCATCGCCGAACTACCGCCTTGCCCGGCGATGTCTTCGAACAGTTGAGACAGAGAATGCATCGTTATTGGTCAATTTCTTCCCTCCCAATACGTTCGCCGACCGCGCCGGCGATTACAAAGTGGCTTGGTTTTCACGTGACATGTATGCTCTGAACGAAAAACCGCTGTGGCCGCCGCCAGTCACGAGCGGTCAGATATTTCGGTTGACCGTATTGCCCGCCTTTTCTGGCCCCGAGTCAGTAATGATAACAGTGCCGCCCGACGGCTCTGGCCAGCTGAGATTCCGAGTCACGGACGTGCACCGAGAGAACTTGGACGCGGACAGGACGCACGCCATCACGTCACAGCAGCTCGCCGACTTCAGTGCCAGCCTGAGCCAAGCTCGATTTTGGGAAATGTCGACTGAACCGCCTCCGTCGCGCATGTTTGGAGAAGACGGCGCCGAGTGGATTCTGGAAGGGGTCGAGAACGGCAAATATCACATCGTCGACCGATGGTGCCCGGGAGAGACTCCGTTTGGCCAGCTGGGGAGAAGGTTCTTTGTCCTTGCCGGCGAACAATCACATGGCGTTTGCTGATCGTGCAAACGCCGCATTCCCCTGTCAAGTCCGCCTTCGCCATTCGTTGCGCAATCCACTGATCGGTTCAATCCGATTTGCGACGCGTCACCGCGGCTTCTTTCGTTGACGCCTCACTCTCCCGGCCCTATAGTGGCTCGTTTTACCGGGGAACGCCGTTTGCTCGAGCGCATCTTTCATCTCACCGAAAACAAGACCACGGTACGGCAGGAGCTTCTTGCCGGCCTGACCACCTTCATGACCATGGCCTACGTGGTCGTGGTAAATCCGCAAATTCTCTCCCAGGCGGGCATGCCGGTCGACGGCGTCCTTTTCGCGACGTGCATTTCGGCGGCGATTGCCACGCTGGTGATGGGCCTGTGGGCCAATTATCCGATCGCGCTCGCGCCCGGCATGTCGCTCAACGCCTATTTCACTTATACGATCGTGCAGCAGCGCGGCGTTCCGTGGCAGACGGCGCTCGGCGTGGTCCTGCTCTCGGGCATCTTGTTCCTGATCCTGACGCTGACGAACGTCCGCGAGCAAATCGTCAATGGCATTCCGGATTGCCTGAAGCACGGCACCGCCGCCGGCATTGGCCTCTTCATCGCGTTCGTGGGCTTCCGCAACGCTGGAATCATCGTCGCGAACAAATCAACCTTCGTGGCGCTCGGCAAAACATCCGACCCGCAGGTGATTCTCGCCGCCGTGGGCGTGATACTCATCGCGATTCTGATGGCCCGCCGCGTGGGCAGCGCGATCCTTTTGGGAATTATCGCCATCACGCTGATCGGCATTCCGCTGAAAGTGAGCCAGTGGCCCACGCATCTGTTTTCGTGGCCGCATCCCGCTGGAACGCTCTTCAAGCTCGACGTGCGCTCGGCGTTCAAGCTCGGCCTCGGCGATCTGATCTTCGTATTCTTCTTCGTGGATCTTTTCGACAACGTTGGCACGCTGGTCGGCGTCTGCGAGCAGGGCGGATTCCTGCGCGACGGCGTGCTCCCGCGCGCGAGCCGCGCACTACTGGCAGACGCCCTTGGCACGATCACCGGCGCGCTGACCGGCACCTCAACGGTGACTAGCTACATCGAGAGCGCGGCAGGCGTGGCCGCGGGCGCGCGGACCGGCCTCGGCAATCTGATGATCGCCGCGCTGTTCGTCGGCGCAATGTTCTGCGCGCCGATCGTCTCCGCGATTCCCTCGTACGCCACCGCTCCCGCGCTGATTCTGGTCGGCGCGCTGATGTGCGGCGAAGTGGCCAAGGTGAAGTGGAGCGACTACACCGAATCCGTGCCCGCATTCCTCACGGTGATCGGGACGCCGCTTACGTTCAGCATCGCCACGGGCCTGAGCCTCGGCCTGCTTTCGTTCACGTTCCTGAAATTGTTCACCGGGAAATACAAGGAAATCAGCCCGCTGATCTGGGTCCTGAGCGCCCTGTTTCTGCTACGCTACGCGTTCCTGAGCCATGAATGATTCGCGGGTAGGCAAGGAGTGCAAACGATGCACCGCTTCGTAGGAGTTCTCGGAATGCTCACGATGCTGTCGCTGGCCTACATTTTCTCGACCGACCGGCGCGCCATCCGCTACAAAACAGTCGCCTGGGGGCTGGGCCTGCAAATCGCTTTCGCGTTTATCGTGATGCGCTGGGAAACGGGCCGCTACATCTTTCAGCGCCTCGGAGCCGCCGTTAACTGGTTTCTCGATTTCGCGTATTACGGCTCGTCCTTCATCTTCGGCGATCTCGGGCTGAAGAATTCTCCCAAGGGCTTCTACTTCGCCTTTCAGACGCTTCCGACGATCATCTTCATCGCCGCTATATTCGCCCTGCTCTACTACTACGGAATTATGCAGATCGTCGTAAAGGCAGCCGCGCACGTGATGACCAAGCTCATGGGCGCAAGCGGCGCCGAATCGCTCAACGTGGCCGCCAGCATCTTCATGGGCCAGACCGAAGCGCCGCTCACGATCCGCCCGTTCCTCCCCGAAATGACGAAATCGGAGATCATGACGGTCATGACCAGCGGCATGGCGCACGTCTCCGGCGGGATGATGGCCGCCTACATCGCCTACGGCGTGAAGGCCGAGCATCTGCTCGCGGCGGTGATCATGACGGCGCCTGGCACGATCCTGATCGCGAAGATGCTCGTGCCGGAAACCGAAAAGCCGCTCACCGCCGGCCGCGTGGAAATGGCGGAGATGGAAAAGGACGTCAACGCGCTCGGCGCGCTTTCGCGCGGCACGATCGACGGCCTACATCTCGCCCTCAACGTCGCCGCCATGCTGGTTTCCTTTATCGCGCTGATTTATCTCGTCGACGGCTGCTTCAACGCCGCGCACAACTTTCTCGCGGGCCATCACGCTGGATGGTTCCCCTCGAGCGTCGAGCAGATTTTCGGCTGGATTTTTTCGCCGGTCGCCTGGGTGATCGGCATTCCCTGGCACGACTGCCATACCATCGGCAATCTGCTCGGCCTGCGCATGGTGACGAACGAACTCGTCGCTTTCCAGCGCCTTGGCCCGATGCAAGCCACGCTCAATCCGCGGTCGTTCACCATCGCGACATTCGCGCTCTGCGGCTTCGCAAACTTCAGCTCGATCGGCATTCAGATCGGCGGCATCGGCGCGCTCGCGCCCAACAAGCGCTCGGAGCTGGCGCGGTTCGGCATTCGCGCGATGCTTGCCGGGACGATGGCCAACCTGATGTCCGCATCGCTCGTGGGAATCATGCTGCGATGAGCGCCGCCAAGTCGAACGCTTCGGCGGGCGGCGATGAATTCGCGCGTTCGGCGCGCGCCGCGAAGTACGTCCTCTCGAAAACAAAGCTGCGCCCGCAAATCGGCATCGTTCTCGGCACGGGCCTCGGCTCATTCGCGGACGAACTCGCCAGCCCCACGCACATTCCCTACGCAAAGATTCCGGGATTCCCGCGATCCACGGTCGACGGCCACACCGGGCGGCTCGTGATCGGCGAGATCGAAAATATTCCGGTGGCCGCGATGCAGGGCCGCGTGCATCTCTACGAAGGCTATCCCGTGAAAGACGTGGCTTTCCCGATGCGCGTTTTCCGCCAGATGGGAATTCGCGCGGCGATTCTCACGAACGCCGCCGGCGCCATCAATCTCGATTACGCCGAGGGCGCGCTCGTGATGATTCGCGACCACATCAATCTGCAGGGCGCGAATGCGCTCGTCGGCCCCAACGACAAGCGATTCGGCGTCCGCTTTCCGGACATGACGCTGGCCTACACCAAGTCCTACCGCGAAATCGCTCTCGCCGAGGCCAAGAAGCTGGGCATCGCGCAGCATGAAGGAGTCTACGCGGCGATGCTGGGGCCAAGCTTCGAAACGCCGGCCGAGATTCGCTTCCTGAAAGCGATTGGCGCCGATCTCGTCGGCATGTCAACGGTGCAGGAAGTGATCGCCGCGCGCCACATGGGCATTCGCGTCCTCGGAATTTCCTGCGC
The DNA here is from genome assembly GCA_963814735.1 of uncultured Acidobacteriota bacterium. Classification (GTDB taxonomy): domain Bacteria; phylum Acidobacteriota; class Terriglobia; order Acidiferrales; family UBA7541; genus Palsa-295. The sequence continues at coordinate 62,229 of CAWFEC010000008.1, forward strand.
CACGAATGTCGCCGCCGGAATCCTCGACCGCGAACTGAATCACGAAGAGGTCCTCGCAACCGGCGCGCGCGTCCGCGGCCAATTCGTCGCCCTCCTCCGCGCCGTCCTCCCGCGCATCGCCGCCGACCTCCAATAACACAGCCGCGAATGTGGAGTGCGGCGGTCGCCGCCGCTCTTGCGCGCCGAAGCTTGCTTCGGCGTCCGTCCGGCCACTTTCTCGATGCCGTTACCTTCCTCAATCGGGCCGATCACAGATTTGATCGGGCGGACCGATTTCGCTGCGTTACAATTGCGGCAGCCGTCCGGCGCGATTTGCCTCCATGCTGCGGTACGTCTGGCTGTCCGCAGGCGGCGCATCAACCATGCACAACGCTTTCATGACGCGGGCCATCGAGCTCTCGATCGAAAACGTGCAATCTGGGCGCGGCGGTCCCTTCGCGGCGGTCGTGGTGAAAGACGGCGCGCTAATCGCCGAAGGCTTGAACTGCGTCACCTCGATGAACGATCCCACGGCCCACGCCGAAGTGATGGCGATCCGCGAGGCGTGCAAAAAGCTCGGAGTTTTCGAGCTCACCGGCTGCGAAATCTACACCTCGTGCGAGCCCTGCCCGATGTGCATGGGCGCGATCTATTGGGCGCGGCCCGAGCGCGTCTATTTCGGCAATACGGCAGCGGACGCGGCCGAGGCCGGATTCGACGATTCGCTCATCTACCAAGAAATCGTCCAGCCGCACGCCGAGCGAAAAATCCCCATGATCCAGATGATGCGCGACGAAGCGCTCGAAGGATTTCGCGCCTGGCAGCGCAAAAGCGATAAGGTCCCTTATTAGCAGCCGACGACCACCACAATGACCAAGCCGACGACCGCCCGCCTCATCGGAAAGTCCGTGCAGCGAAAAGAGGGGCGCGAGAAGGTGACCGGCAGCGCGCGCTACGTCGACGACATCACTTTCCCGGACATGCTGCACGGCGTGACGGTCCGCAGCACCGTGCCGCGCGGCAAAATTCTCGGCATCCACTTCGGCGATGGCATTCCCTGGAATGAATTCACCATCGTCACTGCAAAAGATATCCCCGACAAAAATTGCGTCGCGCTGATCATCGAAGATCAGCCCTGCCTCGCCGACGGCGTCGTAAATCATCCCGAGGAAGCCGTCGTCCTGCTCGCGCATCCCGATAAATATCTGCTCGCAGAAGCGCGCCGCGCCGTGCGCATCGAAATCGAGCCCCTACCCGCGATTTTCACCATCGAGGATTCGCTCGCGCAAAAAGAAATCATCTGGGGCGAGGACAATATCTTCAAATCCTTCCTCGTCGAAAAGGGCGACGCGGATGCGGCGATGACCACCGCGGAAATCATCGTCGAGGGTGAATACGAAACCGGCGCCCAGGAGCAGCTCTACATCGAGCCGCAAGGAATGATCGCGCGCGCGAACGCCGCCGAGGGCGTCACGGTCTGGGGTTCGCTGCAGTGCCCGTATTACGTGCACAAAGCGCTGAAAGGAATTTTCTGCCTGCCGCCCGAACGCGTTCGCGTCGTGCAAACCGAAACCGGCGGTGGATTCGGCGGCAAGGAAGAATATCCCTCGATGCTCGCGGCGCACGCGGCCCTGCTCGCGCTGAAATCGGGCAAAACCGTGAAGATGATCTACGACCGCGCGGAAGACATGGCGGCGACCACCAAGCGCCACCCCTCGCGCACGCGCCATCGCACGGGTGTGACGCGCGACGGCAAACTCGTCGCCATGGACATCGATTTCACAATCGATGGCGGCGCGTACGAAACGCTTTCGCCCGTCGTCCTCTCGCGCGGGACGATCCATGCCGCCGGGCCATACAATTGCCCAAACGTTCGCGTGCGCAGCCGCGCAGTGGCGACGAATACGCCGCCGCACGGCGCCTTTCGCGGATTCGGCGCGCCGCAAAGCGTTTTCGCCCTCGAGCGCCACATGGACCGCATTGCCGAAGCCGTCGGCATCACGCCCGAGGAATTGTGCCACCGTAATTTCATTCACGAGGGCGAGACGCTCGCGGTCAGCCAGGTCGTGCGCGAAAAAGTCGACATGGAAAAGCTGATGGCGCGCGCTTTCGAGCTGAGCGACTATCAGGCGAAACGCGAGCGATTCCGCCTCGCAAATGCCGGCAGCAGTGCGATCAAGCGTGGCATCGGCTTCGCGGCATTTCTCCACGGCGCGGGATTCACAGGTTCTGGCGAGGAGTATCTGGCGTCGGAAGCGGCCATGGAAGCGACGCCCGAAGGCCGCGTCCGCGTCCTCGCAGGCAGCACCGAGATGGGCCAGGGCACCAACACGATTTTCACGCAGATCGCGGCGGAAGCGCTCGGCATCGCCCCCAACCAAATCGACGAACAGATCGAAATCGTCCAGCCGGACACCGCGCACGTCCCTAACAGCGGCCCCACGGTCGCCTCGCGCACCACGATGATCGTCGGCAAGCTCGTGGAGTCCGCGGCGAAATCGATCCGGCAATCGCTGATCGATAGCGGCGTGCTGGTGCCGGGATACCGCGCCGAGGAATTTGCGCCGGCCTGCGCGCGCTACATCGAGAAATTCGGCCCGCTAAAATCGTTCGTGAAATATCAGCAGCCGAAAGATTTGCATTGGGACGACGACAAATATCAGGGCGATGCCTACGGCGCCTACGGCTGGGCGGTCTACGTCGCGGAAGTTTCAGTCGACATGCGCACCGCCGAGGTCCGCGTCGAAGATTTCGTCGCCGTGCAGGAAGTGGGCACGATCATCAATCCCGTGCTCGCGGCGGGCCAGGTCGAAGGTGGCGTCGCGCAAGGCATTGGCCTCGCGCTTTACGAAAATGTTGTGTGGCAGCAGGGCCGCATGATCAACGGCCAGATGACCAACTACATCATGCCCACTTCGATGGACGTGCCGCCGATTCGCGTCTGGTTCGAGGAAGTTCCCTACGAGCGCGGCCCGGCCGGCGCGAAAGGCGTCGGCGAGCTCCCGCTCGACGGCACCGCGCCCGCCATTGCGAACGCGATCGCGCACGCCACGGGAATCGACGTCCGGAAAATTCCCGTCACGCCCGAGGTGCTTGCCGAAATGATGGAGACAGTGCATGCCTGACGCCGCGCCCGCACGCAAAGTCCGCCTCAAATGCGAGGTGAATGGCAAACCGGCAACGCTCGATGCATATCCGATGGCGCGCCTGCTCGACGTCCTGCGCGAAGATCTCGGCCTCACCGGCACCAAAGAAGGCTGCGGCGAGGGCGAATGCGGCGCGTGCGCGGTTGAAATCGATGGTGCGCTCGTGAATAGCTGCCTCGTGCCGGCCGTCCACGCCGAGGGCGCGAAGATTCGCACCATCGAAGGCATCGCGCACGGCGAGCGTCTCGATCGGGTCCAGCAGGCGTTTCTCGCGCACGGCGGCGCGCAGTGCGGAATCTGCACGCCGGGGATGATTCTCGCGGCGGAAAATCTGCTGGCGCGGCATCCCGAGCCGACCGACGCTGAAATTCGCGAAGGCCTCGCCGGAAATCTTTGCCGCTGCACCGGCTACGTCAAGATTTTCGAATCCGTCGTCGCAGCGTGCCGCGAGGCCGAGCGGCAGCCGTGAGGTCGTATCTTCCGTCTTACGAATTGGCCGCGCCACGCGATCTGGCGGACGTGCTCGATCGCATCGCGCACGAGCCGGGCGCGTGGAAGCTTTTCGCGGGCGGAACGGATTTGATGGTCCTCCTCGAAGCGGGGAAACTCGCGCACAAGAAATTCCTGAGCATCTGGAATCTACCGGAATTGCGCGGCATCGAAGTCACTCCGGAACACGTCACCGTCCGAGCGCTGACCACCTACACCGAGGTGCGCCGCAATGGCACGCTCGCCGGAGACTTTCCGCTGCTGGCCCGCGCCGCCGCCGAAACGGGCAGCATCGCGACGCAAAATCGCGGCACGCTGGGCGGCAACATCGCGAACGCCTCGCCCGCCGCCGATTCGCCGCCCGCGCTGCTCGTATACGACGCGGAGCTGGAAATTATCTCGGCGCGCGGCGCGCGCTGGTCGCGCTACGATGCCTTTCACTCCGGCTACAAGAAAATGGACCTGCGCGACGACGAACTGATCCGCCGCATTCGCCTTCCTCGCGCCAGGCATGGCTGGAAGCAGTATTACCGCAAGGTAGGCACGCGCCGCGCTCAGGCAATTTCGAAAGTCTGTTTCGCCGGCGCGGCACAGGTCGACGCCGGGCGCGTGAGCGACGTGCGCATCGCGCTCGGCAGCGTCGCGCCCACGGTCGTGCGCGCCAGGGAAACCGAAAAGCTGCTGCGCGGCGAGCGCCTCTCGCCTGCGGTGTTGCGCGCTGCGCAAGAAGTGCTCGCGCACGAAATCGGCCCGATTGACGACATGCGCTCGACGGCCCGCTACCGCCGCCGCGTGGCGCGGAATCTGCTCGCCGAATTCATCGAGATGCTGTCCCAGTAGACGCGATGCAAAATCCTCCTTCGGCGCCGACACTCTCCGCCGCTCCGCCCGATCTCATCGTGCGCGGCAAGCGCGTCATCACGCCCGGAGGCGAGCGCGCGGCCGCTGTGTACATCCGTGGCGGCGCAATCGTCGCGATCACCGCATTCGACGATATTCCCGGCGGCATCCCTGTGCACGAAGCGGGCGACACCGTGGTGATGCCGGGGATCGTCGACACGCACGTCCATATCAACGAGCCGGGCCGCACCGAATGGGAAGGTTTTTCGACCGCGACCCGCGCGGCCGCAGCCGGCGGCGTAACGACGCTCATCGAAATGCCGCTCAACAGCATCCCGGCAACCACGACCGTGGCCGCATTTCGCGAAAAGCTCGCAGCCGCAGCGGGCCTGCCCGCCGTGGCGGGAAAGCTATCGGTCGACACCGGCTTCTGGGGCGGCGTCGTGCCGGGAAATGTCTCCGAACTCAAGCCGCTGTGGGTTGCAGGCGTCTTTGGATTCAAATGCTTCCTCGTCCCCAGCGGCGTGGATGAATTCGCGTCCGTCAGCGAAGCCGACCTGCGCGCAGCTCTTCCGGAATTGGTGGCGTTGGGTGCGCCGCTGCTCGCGCACGCCGAACTGCCAGGCCCAATCGAAGACGCGGTTGCGAAGCTGCCGAAGGGCGCATCGCCGAAACGCTACGCGACATGGCTCGCCTCACGTCCGCACGAGGCGGAGGACGAAGCGATCGCTCTTCTCGTTCGGCTCGCGCGCGAATTCAAGGCGCGCATTCACGTCGTCCATCTCGCGTCCTCGGATTCTATCGCGCAGCTGCGCCAGGTGAAGGCCGATGGCCTCGCGATCAGCGTCGAGACGTGCCCGCACTATCTTTCCTTCGCGGCCGAGGACATCGCCGACGCCGCAACCGAATTCAAATGCGCGCCGCCGATCCGCTCGCGCGAAAATCGCGAAAAGCTCTGGGCCGCTCTCGCCGATGGCACAATCGATTTCATTGCGACCGACCACTCGCCGTGTCCGCCCGCGATGAAGTTGCCCGAGGAGGGCGATTTCCTCCGCGCCTGGGGCGGCATCGCCTCGCTCGAGCTCGGCCTCCCTGCCGTGTGGACGCAGGCCCGCTCGCGCGGCTATTCTGTGTCGCGCCTCGCCGAATGGCTTTGCGCCGGTCCGGCGCGCCTCGCGGGGCTTGCCGGGCGCAAAGGAGCGATCGCCGTGGGCTGCGACGCCGATCTCGTGATCTGGAATCCCGACGCAACCTTTCGCGTCGATGCCGCGCGCCTCCATCACCGGCACAAAGTCACGCCATACGCAGGCCAGGAGCTGGCGGGAGTGGTCGAAACGACATTCTTGCGCGGCCGCAAAATCTTCGACCGCGGAGAGTTTTTATCCCCGGCCGCGGGACAAATTCTTCGCCGGAGCGGCGTCGCATGACACGATTTCACGCATCTCGTCGATCTCGCCGTCGAGCGGCTGGGCGGCCGCGTGATTGCCGCCAACGACGAATTTTTCGCGCCCAAAGAAAATCTGCTGAAGGAGTCGAATCCGATTTTCATCGAAGGCAAATTCACCGCGCGCGGAAAATGGATGGACGGCTGGGAAACTCGTCGCCGCCGCACGCCAGGTCATGACTGGTGCATCGTGCGCCTCGGACTGCCGGGCGCCGTGCGCGGCGTCGTGGTCGATACGAGCTTCTTCAAAGGCAATTTCCCCGACCGCTGCTCGATCGAAGGATGCGACCTCGGCAGTGGCCCGCCATACAAGAATGAAAAGAAAGCTCTGCTCAGCGTGAAAACGAAATGGATCGAGCTGCTCCCGGAATCAAAATTGGCAGGCGACTCGCAGAATTCGTTTTCCGATCGAGCACCCGGGCCGCTTCACGCATCTGCGCCTGAATATTTTCCCCGATGGCGGAGTGGCGCGGCTTCGCGTCCACGGTGAGGTGGCCCGCCGCGCCGGCCGCAGCTCGCGCGCGGAATTCGATCTTGCTGCCGTCGAAAATGGAGGCCGAATCGTCGCGTCGAGCGATCACTTTTTCGGCGAGCCGCTCAACATGCTCATGCCGGGCCTCGCGCGCAACATGGGCGAAGGCTGGGAGACGCGGCGCCGCCGCGGCCCAGGCCACGATTGGGCCATCGTCAAGCTCGGCACGCCAGGAATCATTCGCCGAATCGAAGTAAGCACGGCCCACTTCAAGGGAAATTTCCCCGAGAGCTGCGCGATCGACGCCTGCTTCGCCGCCGATGCCGCAGCGGATGCGAGCGCCGGCGCGCCGCAAGAATGGAAACCGCTGCTAGCGAAAAGCCAATTGAAAGCGAATGCGCGCCACGTCTTTCGCAAACAGCTGCACAAGATTGGCCCGGCAACGCACGTGCGCCTCAACATCTACCCCGATGGCGGGATCAGTCGCCTCCGCGTATTCGGCGTAACGACATCGACTGGCGCGAGCACGAGCGGAATCCGGGAGTTCAATGAAATAACCACCGTGCAGGCGCGAAAGTTGCTGCTCGATTGTTGCGGCGCAAAAAAGTGGGCTGCGCAGATGATTGCGCAGCGCCCCTTCGCCGGCGAAGGCGAGTTTTTCGCGGCGGCGGACGCGATATGGGCCAGCCTCGACCGGCCCGATTGGCTCGAAGCGTTTCGGCATCACCCGCCGATCGGCGCGGGCAAAGCGGCGGCAAAGCAGTCCGCGAAAGCCCGCAAATGGTCGGCGGGAGAGCAATCCGTCGCCCAGCAAGCGCAGGCTGAAACGCTGGCCGAAATCGCCGAGGCCAATTTCGAGTATCAGTCGAAATTCGGCTACGTGTTCCTGATCTGCGCCACGGGAAAAACGGCCGCCGAGATTCTGTCGAGCCTGCGGCAGCGGATGCCCAACGATCCGGAAACCGAACTGCATGTCGCCGCGGAAGAGCAGCGCAAGATCACGCGTCTGCGCCTGGAGAAGCTTTTGAGAGGATTGGCGGAATCATGAGCGAGATCACAACACACGTGCTCGACACGTCGGTTGGCCGGCCCGCGCCGGGCATCTCAGTAACTCTCGATGTGCGCGAAGGCGCGGCCGGATGGAGGCAGCTTGCCCACGGCACCACGGACGCCGACGGCCGCCTGCGCAGTCTCGCGCCGCAGCCTCTGCCAGCGGCAACCTATCGCCTCACATTCGACACGCGCGCATATTTCGATTCGCGCCAGACCGCGAGCTTTTATCCCGAGGTCGCAATCGTATTCGAGGTGCGCGACGCGGCGGCAAAGTATCACGTCCCGCTGCTGATCAGTCCGTACGGCTATTCCACGTATCGAGGGAGCTGACACGTGAACATCCGTCTGGCGCAAAACGATTACGGCAAATCGCGCGTGCGGCTGCTGCGCGTCACGCGCGGCAAGGACAAGCACGAAATCAAGGAGCTCACGCTCGCCATCCGCCTCGAAGGCGATTTCGAGACCGCGCACACCAAGGGCGACAACCGCAAAATTTTGCCCACGGACACGATGAAGAACACGGTCTACGCCCTCGCGCGCCAAAATCCGGTGGACGCCGCCGAAACATTTTGCGGCGTCCTGATCGACCACGTCCTCGCGGGCAATCCGCAGGTCGAGCGCGTCCACGTGCAGGCAGTCGAGCATCTCTGGGCTCGGATCGCGCGCGATGGAAAGCAGGACGCCCATGCCTTTGTCCGCGCGGGCGAAGAGAAGCGCACCGCAGCCGTAGCGGGCACGCGCTCAAAGACGAGCATTCAGGCGGGCGTGAAAAATCTCATCGCGCTGAAAACGACCAAATCAGCATTCGAAGGATTCATCCGCGATCCCTACACCACGTTGAAGGAGGACCGCAACCGCATCCTCGCCACCGCGATCCGCGCCGACTGGCTCTATGAAAGCGCTAAGATCGATTTCAACGCCACGTGGGAATCGGTGCGCCGCACCCTGCTTGAAACATTCGCGGCCCACGACAGCCTCTCGCTCCAGCACACGCTCTACGACATGGGCAAAGCCGTCCTCGATCAATTCGACGCCATCCGCGAAATCCGCCTCTCGCTGCCCAACAAGCACTACAACTTGGTCGATCTCTCGCCCTTCGGCATGACGAATCCCGGCGACGTCTTTCTCCCCACCGATGAGCCCCACGGCCTAATCGAAGCAACGCTGCGCAGGGATTAGCATCTTTGTCACGCGCGAAGCGCGAAAGGGCGGAAGCGTGGGCCTTTTTACCCTGAGGGCCGAAGGGCAGGCCCGCGAAAAACGCGCACAATAAAGGGCTTTAGCCCCGGGTCGTTGTCGCCCCTTGCCAAAAGCGTTCACCTCGGTCGTGTAGCGGCCGGTCGCGTTTTCTGCGACCAGGCACTTCTTGATTCAGGAGGTCGGACCTTCAGGTCCGACATAAAAAGACCGCGCGAAGCGCGTTCCTTTGCGCAGCCTCACCCGCAGCATGTGGTCGCGACGCAAGAACGAAACGGGTGCGCTCGCCAAGGCTACAGGAAGCAAGAGGGTCTCCCTTCCCACCGAGCGGTCACTTCCGCCGCGCTGCAAGAATCTTCGCAAATGATCCGCCGCGAATTTCCGCCGCCGCCAATCCCGTCACCGATTCAACTTCCCGTTCACTAATCGCGCCGCAATCCACCGCGCGCAGCACGTACGCGAGCAACCCCTGCCCCGTCGCCGCGTCATCCGCCACCTCCCCGCCCGACGGCTGACTTCCCTTCTCGATCAGCGCGCGCAGCCGCGCCGCAGCAGGTTCCAAGCTCTCAAGAAAGAATGAATACACCGCCGCATAACGCGTGGGCAGCTGCGCCGGATGTAAATCCCATCCCTGATAGAAGCCGTTGACGAGCGAATGCCGCACATCCTCGAAGTGCAGCTTCCATGCCGCATGAACCGCCGCGCGATTTTCGGCAATCTGCTGCGCGCCCAGCGCCGACGGGCCATCCGCGCGATGCAACGGCACGGGCAGCACGTTCGTGCCCCCATCGGAGAGCCACACGCCGGTGCCGGCAAGCGCCACCTGCATCGCCTCGCGCGCGAAATCGCACGCGGGGTGGCGCATACGCTGATGCGCGGCGGTAATTCCGCGCGCCGCCGTGTAGTCGTACACGCCAAAATGCGCCGCCACGCACCGCCCGCCCGCCGCATCGACCAGCGGCGCCAAATTCGCTTCGCCGCGATCGTTGATCACCGCTTGCGTCGTCTCGATCATCAGTTCGATCCGCAGCGTTCCGGGCGCAAGCGCCAATAGCCTCTCGAGGTGCGCGCACGCCTTCTCCAGCGCCGCCACTTCACCGGGCACGGTAACTTTCGCCAGGTTCACGAAAAACTTCGCCGGAAATTTCTCGCGCGCCTTCGCGGCCAGTTCCGTCATCACAATATCCAGCGTGCGAAGGCTCCGCGCTCGCAAATCCTCGCTGAAAGGCTTGATGCGAATCCCAATGCCACCCGGCAGGTTGCCAGCCTCGATCGCCGCCGCAATTTCGCCGGCCGCCGCAGCCGCGTGCCGATCTTCCTCCTCCCATGGACGATTGCCGTAGCCATCTTCGAAATCGATGTGCAAATCCTCCACCGGCACGCGCAAAAGCCTTTCGCACACCCGCGTGTAAATCGTATAGGCAAGCCATGCCACGCGATTTTCCTTGCGCGCGGATTCGGGGTCGCTCTCGATCGATTGCGCCAGCTTCCCGGCCGACGCTGCGTCCGGCAAGCGATCCGCTCCCGGCAGCCCGATCGCCTTCGCAAACGTGATGAAATCCGGCGCGAATTCCTCGAGCGAAAGCAGCGCGAGATCGCCGAGCGTCCGCGCCAAATCGCGGCGAAAGAGGTCGCCCGCGCAGTAGTAGGTGTGAATCGGCTGGCGCTCGCCCGAAGGCCCGGGGTACCGCGTGCGAAATGCCGCATGCTCGCGCTCCAGCCCCTCGCCTATTTCTCGCAGCAGCACATCGGTCAAAGTGGTTTTGGGGCGCGTATCCATCGAACTCACATCGCTCCTTGGCGAGCAGTCATTGTACCCGCAGTTTGCTTTTCTCATTCGCGTGGTACAAAATCCCGCCGCGCGGCGAATTTCCGCCGCCAGTACCGTCACAAGCAGGAGAGGGTGGAAGCGCGCGCCTTCAGGGTTTGTGCGACTTGCGAACGTTTGCGCGGGTCGTTGCTTCAGCCCGCGAGGGCAAACCGGTGGAAGCGTGGGCCTTTTTACCCTGAGAGTCGAAGGGCAGGCCCTCGATAAGCGCGCCCCAATAAAATGGGCTTTAGCCCTGGGCCGTTATCACCGCTCCTACTTGCGTTGCGCGGCCAGAATCTTCGCGAACGATCCGCGGTCGACTCTGCGAGTCGATGACATTGCGGCCGCGAGCTTTGTCACCAAAAGGAGATGTGCGATGAAGAAAATCTTTGCTGGCATCGTTGCCATTTTGTTCGTTGTATTCCTTGGTTTCCACACCGAGGCAAGGAGCAGCGACACGCAACGCGAGGCTCAGGACCGCGTCCAGATCGAGAAGCTGATGTGGCAATACACGCGCGCCCTCGACACGGCGAACCCGGATGCCTACGCCGCCACGTACACGCCCGACGGCCAATTCGGCAGCGGCACCCGCGCCGTCAAGGGACATGACGCGCTCAAAAAAATGATTGCCGATTTTCGGCAAAGCAACGCCGACGCCGCGGCCAAAGGCCAGCCGAGGCCGGCCATGTATCACATGGAGATGAACACCTACCTCGAATTCATCGACAAGGATCACGCCCGCATCCAGGGCTACTGGCAGACAGTGTTCGCCGGGCAAGGCACCACCGTCCCCGTTCGCGTAGCCGCCGCCGGCCGCGAGGTCGACGACCTCGTCCGCATGAACGGCCAGTGGCTGATCCAGTCGCGCGACGTCGCACCAAAGGACTAGGCGCAACGCTTCACTCACGCCGTGATTCTTGCTTTGTGGATTCTCGTCAACACGGAAACTATCCACAAACGGGTTCTGGGAGACCCGGCGCACCAGTGAGTCGCTGCAGGACACGCCTTGTTGAACCGGACTTATGGCCCTGGTTAGGGTCCCCGTGCACCGCTCATCGGAAGTTGCTACCTGGCTAGGTTTCGTCGCAGGACTCTGAGGATTCCGGTGATCAACATGGCCGGTGTCGGCGGGCATCCGGGAATATATCCGTCCACGGGAATGACGTCGTCCACGGCGCCAACGATCGCATGACTCCCCCTGAAAATTCCACCGCTGCATCCGCACGCGCCCACCGCGACGACGAGCTTCGGGGCTGGCACAGCTTCATACGTGGACTTAACCGCGTCGGCCATGTTGCGCGTCACGGGACCCGTGATGAGAAGCATGTCGGCATGCTTTGGCGATGCTACGAAATGGATTCCGAAACGCTCCAGGTCATAGTAGGGATTCGTGAGAGCTGCGATCTCAGCTTCGCAGCCGTTGCAGGAGCCCGCGTCCAATTGGCGAACGTTTAGAGCGCGCTGCAGCAGAGAATGAATTTCTCCGCGGGCATGCTCCGGAATCGGGGCAGCAGGTGTGAGTTCGCCGCCGCCCTCGGCGTCCCACAGACGAACTGTCTGCTGTTTCGCTACGCCGCACCCGGGGAAACTCCTTGCCGCGATCACGGCGCCTTCCCCAGCCTCGCTGCATCTCCCGCAGCCGATGCAGCGGCCGTAAGACAGTCGCAAGCAGCGACGGCCTGCATATTCCTCGATGCTCAGCGCCGCCGTGGGACACACGTCGACCAGCCTCTGAACGATGGCTGGAGTGAGGCGGTCCCCGATGACCTCCGGCATGCGGCTGCCCGAGCAGTTTCCAAGCAGCTCGTCGACCGGGATCACTCGGTTTGGCTCCCGGAGACTCCGCGCAATCACATCGCCGATCATCGGTCGCACCCGGAATAAGAAAGATTGAAGCTCTTATTGATCAAGGGGAAATCCGCAATGATGTTGCCTGCGACAGCGAACGGCAGGGCGGGCCAGTTCTGGAACGACGGGGACTTGATGTGACACCGGGTGATCCGTCCTTCGCTGGCTTCGAGCCAGTAGCAGAGTTCTCCGCGAGGAGATTCCACGGCGGAGAATCCCCTCACATCTTCCCGCGGGACGAGCGGAGCAAATATGCTGCCCTCCGGAAGAGATTCCGCGGTTTTCTGAATCAAGTCCGCGGATACAGCTGCTTCGGCAATTCGAATTCGCGCGCGCGCCATCACGTCGCCATAATGGGTTGTCGGAATTTCGATCGAATGCGCTGCGTATCGACCATACGGGTGATCGCGGCGGACATCGAGGTTGATTCCACTGGCGCGGGCCACCGGCCCGACAACGGCGAGATCCCTTGCAGCATCAGGGCTGAGAACTCCCGCGGCCTCAAAGCGGTTCTGAATCGACGGAGTCCCGACGATCAATCGCGCCATCGCCGAGAATTTCCGGTGCACTCGCGACACCTCTTGCGCGAGCGTCGCCACCTGGCCGGAATCAAAATCGAAGCGCAAGCCTCCGGGAACGGAAATTCCGCGCCAGTAGCGCGTTCCGCAACATATCGCGGACGCTTGCAGAAGCGATTCCTTCAGGCGAGCGGCATACGCTGCCGCGACGCCGAACCCGACATCCGTGGAAAGTCCGCCGACATCGGAAATGTGGCAGGCAAGGCGCTCGATCTCAAGACCAATTAGGCGAAGCGCGGCGGCGCGGGCTGGCGCTTCGATTCCGTGCGCGCTTTCGACCGCTTGCGAGTAGCACACCGCGTGCGCAAAACAGTTGTCGCCCGAGACGGATTCCGCCACCATCGCGCCATCGGCGGCGGGCTTCCCCTCGAAGAGTTTCTCCGTGCCCTTGTGCGTGTAGAAATGGCGCAACTCGAGATGGAGAACCGTATCGCCGACAACGCTGAATCGAAAGTGCCCGGGCTCAATAATGCCGGCGTGGACCGGACCGACCGCAACTTCCGCGATGCCTTCGCCTTGAACCTCCAGAAAACGATAGTCGCGCTTCGCCCAAGGCACGGCGTCAACTGGATCTACCATCGGATGCACGCCATCGGGCCAGTTATCGTGAAATATCAGCGGGCGCAAGTCAGGGCTCTCGACAATCTCCACGCCGTATTTGTCGTGGAGTTCTCGTTCATACCATGCCGCAGCTGGCGCTCGGCGGGCGATGGAGCGCAGCGGGCCGTCCGCCGGTAGGACCATCTCGGAGTAGTTCGGGGCGCCGAGATCGTAAATGTAGTGGGCGCGCTTTTCCCGCTGGCGGCCGATGCTGCCAAAGATCGTGACAAGGCGCGCGGGTTCACCATTCGCAGCTGGCGGAATTGCAGGATTGGCTCCGGTCTCGCCGTGATCCCGGAATGCTACCGCTCGATCGCTCATCTCAAGACCGCCATCGCTTGCTGGATGAGCGCCGTAAAGGCATGAGGAATTCGCGCCCCGAAAAACAACAGGCAGAGAACAGCGCAACCCATGGCCGTGTACTCAGACGGGAGCAGCCTGGAATTCTCCGGCCGCTGATTCGGCTCTCCGGAGAGCATGCCAAGGAAATGGAATGCAAATCCGCCGAAAACCACCGACAGCGTGAGCAGAAAGAGAATCGCGACAACGTAATGCGCCTGTGCGAACGCTTCGGATAAAATGGCAAACTCGCTGACGAACAAACTGAATGGAGGCAGTCCTACGATTGCCAGTCCGCCAATGACAAGCGCCGCCGCGGTTTGCGGCATCGAGCGCGAAATGCCGCGAATCGAGTCCACGCGCAGTGTATTCAGGTTGTGGCGGATGTTTCCAGCGCCAAAGAATAGAAGAGATTTTGCTACCGCGTGATTGAAGGTGTGCAGCAGCGCCCCGAAGAGTCCCAAAGGGCCTCCCAAGCCCAGCCCGATAGCGATGATTCCCATGTGTTCGATACTGCTGTAGGCGAGCATGCGCTTCAGGTTTCGCTGCACCAGGATCAGAAGGCCGGCCACAATCATCGACGCCAGGCCGAAGACGAGCAGAAGGGAATGCGAAAACTGGGGACCCACGGCGCGAGAAACGATCGCGTCGTAACGCAAGAGCGCGTACATCGCGCACGTCAGCAGAACCGCCGAGAGCAACGCGCTGATCGGCGTGGGGGCCTCGGCGTGCGCGTCCGGCAGCCAGCTGTGCATGGGAACGAAGCCGACCTTCGTCCCATATCCGACGACGACGAAAACGAAGCACAGCTTCACCAGGTGCGGATCGAATCCGACGCGCGGCGCAGCGTTCATCAAGGATACCCAATCGAGCGCCGCTGCCGGATTCATCCCGGCCCTCACCGCCGCCAGATACAGCACGATGGTTCCGAAAAGCGCAAACGCGATTCCCACCGTGCAGACGATCAGATACTTCCACCCGGCCTCGACGGCGCCTTCCGTATTGTAGAAGCCGACGAGCAAGGCCGAAGCCAGTGTTGTGCCCTCCATCATGATCCACAGCAGGCCCAGATTTGCCGACACGCAGACGCTGATCATGGTGAAGAGAAAAAGGAACGTCAGCGCGTAAAACCAGCGCGGCGAGGAAAATCGGCCCTCTCCCGTGTGACGCAAATAACCCGAGGCGTACACCAGCACGAGCCCCGAAATGAAGGCGATGATCACCAGGAAGAGGGAACTAAGAGCGTCCGCGCGTAGATACGATCCCAGTCGCACCTCTCCGCGCGCGTGAACGCTCCACACCACCGCGCTTAACGCGATGATTTCCAGCCCGCCCAGCCCCAGCGCCACGCGGGTCGCCGCGCGAGGATTTCTCAAGGACAGCAGGAGCGCCGCTCCGAGAATCGGTATCACCAGTGGCAGCAGGAGTACCATTCGCTCAGCCCCTCAGCCGCCGTAGCTTCGACACATCCAGGTGGTCGAACGTGTCGCTGATCCGAAACGTGAAGATGCCCATCAGGAGCAAGCCCATCAGGATGTCGAAGAAAATCCCGATCTCGATCACCAGAGGCATGCCGAACGTCGTGATCAAGGCAGCCAGGAAAATTCCATTCTCCAGAACGAGCAACCCGAGTACCTGCATCAGCGCCTTCTTGCGGCTGACCATCAGGAACGAGCCGGTCAAGATCAGGGAGATGGCTGCCGCGAGGGCATCGTCCGAACCATGAACCGCTCCGGCGTACGAGCGAACGGCCGCGTACGAGAGATAGATGATGGCGGCGACGATGAAGACGGATTGCGTCGGCGTGGTCGAGGCTTTCACGTCCCGCACGGTTTTGAGCCTTTTCGCAATCGCCACAAAGGCCCACGGAATCGCGACAACCTTAATCACAAACACAAGAAAACCGACGACGTAGGCTTCCGGGAGTTTTTCTTGAAAGCCCGTCGCGATTACGTCCGCTGTGATGACCAGAGATTGCAGACCGAAGAGGAGCACGCTCGTGGAGATCCGGCGCGCGACAGCCAGCAGGATAATCGTCAGAAACAAAAACACCGAGAAGGAACTCAGAATCTTGGCGGTCGCGATTCCGATCAGGCCCATGTCGTTACCTCTTCACCCACATCGTGAAAATCACCGCGAGAGCGCTCAGAGCAGCGGCCACGCCCAGAAAATCGGGGACGAGATACATGCGCAGTTTGGCGACGGCACTCTCGATAACGCTCAGTAGAATCGCGAAAAGCCCGACTTTGGCGCCGTACAGCAGCATTGCCAGCGCCAGCCTCCCCCATGAATCTCCGGCCGCCATTCCCCACGGAAAGAAAAATGCGATCAGCAGGGCGAACATGGCATGCAGCTTGATCGCGCTTGCCCATTCGATCAGCGCCAGACTCGGCCCGGAGTATTCCAGCACCATCCCCTCGTGAATCATCGTCAACTCAAGATGGGTGGTCGGGTTGTCGACCGGCATCCGGCCTGTTTCCGCCAGCGTCACCATCGCCAGAGCCGTAAACGCCAGAATGTGGACTGTCGAAATGTTGAAGAAGTTTTGCTGGAGCGTCCAAACGACCATGCCCGCGATGTCCGCATGCGATGCCAGAATCGCGATTGCCACTAAGCTCAGCAGAAAAGGGGCTTCGGCCAAACTGGAAACCAGTGCTTCGCGGCTCGCCCCCATTCCGCCGAAAGCGCTTCCCCCATCGAGGGCGCCGAGCGAGAGAAAGAATCGGCCGAGCGCGAGCAAGTAAACGAGCAGGAAGAAATCGCCGCTCCAGGCCAGCAGCGCCGAGGGATGCACGACGGGTATGAATGCCGTTACGCAGACAACCGCCGCGAACATCACCACCGGAGCAATCCGGAATACCGCGGATGAGGTTGGAGGCGCCAATTCTTCCTTACGGAAGAGCTTCAGCAGATCCGAATACGGACGCCAGATACTCGCTCCCCTCCGCCTTTGCAACCGCGCCTTCACGCGCGCCACGATCCCGCGCAGCAAAGGGGCGCCCAGAATCAGCAACAGCGCCTGTACGACGTCGATCGCAATCCTCATGGATGAAACCTCAGGAACGCGAGCAACAGCACCAGAGCCAGGAAAATGTAGAGCAGATACACCTGTATGTTGCCCGTTTGTAGCCGGCGCAAACGATGCGCCAGCAAGACGACCGAGTCCACAAAGGGCCGATAGAGGGATCGCTCGTAGGAAGTCGTCCGTACCGATTGGTACGAAATGGAAACCGGAAAATAGGGCTGATCGGCGGGAAGTTGGTCCACCTTGCGATCGGGCCGGTAAACCCGCGCAAAGACAAAACGGATCGGTTTCGAGAAAACGGTGGACGTGTACTGCATGCGCGTCGAAAGTCCTGGAAGACCGCAGGCCCACGTCCGCACGATTCTTTCTCTCCGCTTGAATAGGTAGGTGACCCCGCCGGCGGCCAGAACGATTAAGGCGGCCCACGGAAGCACGCGAGCGATGCTCAGTGTTTCTTCCGGAACGCCGGCGCCGGGAAGAAGCGACTGAGCCACTGAGACAAGGGGCCGCAACAATATGCCCGGAAATATTCCGACGCAAATGCAGCCGCCGCCCAGCAGCCACATTCCCGCGCGCATGGCCCGGGGGACTTCGCGGGCTTGCTCGGCCTCCTCGCTTCGCGCCCGGCCCAGGAACGGCACTCCGAAAGCCTTCACAAAACAAGCCGCCGCCAGGCCGCCGATCAGAGCAAGAATCCCGATAAACAACGGCAGCACAATCTGGGCCCTGCTGCCGGCCAATATCGATCCAGCGAGAAGGCTTCGGAATGTGAGCCATTCGCTGACGAATCCGTTAAAAAGCGGGAGACCGGCAATCGAGCAACATCCCACGAGCATGGCTGCGCCCGTGAAGGGCATGCGGCGCTGCAAGCCGCCCAGCCGGTTCAAGTTAACCGTGTGGGTCGCATCCGAAAGGCTGCCCGCACCAAGGAACAGGAGGCTCTTGAACAGGGCATGGTTGTAGGCATGCAGCAGGGCGGCGACGAGCGCCAGGGCCGCTGCAAGCGCCGCGTGATGCGCCAGGAAGACCAGCGAAGCCCCGAGCGCCATGAAGATGATGCCGATGTTTTCCACGCTGCTATAGGCCAGCAATCGCTTCAGATCGTTTTCGGAGATCGCATAGAGAATCCCCAGAACGCCCGTGATCCCCGCGACCAGCAAAACTACGTAGCCACTCCACCAAGGCCCGCCGCCGAGGAAATCAAAGGCGAAGCGCACGAAACCGTATACAGCCGTCTTCAGCATGATCCCGGACATCAGCGCTGAAACCGGACTCGGCGCGATCGGATGAGCCCGCGGCAGCCACAAATGCAGCGGAATCAGCCCGGCTTTGGCGCCAAATCCCACAAATGCCGCAAGGAAAATCGCAACGCGAATCGCTCCCGGCATCGCGGAGCTTGCAGCGCGCATCGCCGAAAAATCCAGGCTGTGCGAGTAAGGCAGGAACAGAAAAAACGCGGCGGCGACCGCAGCCGCCCCTGCGTGCATCATCATTAAGTAGATGAAAACATTGTGGCGCCGCTCCGGCGCATCGCCCTCGATCAGTATCAACGCGGCGGAGACGAGTGTCATCAACTCCCATCCTGCCAGGAATGCGAAACCATTGGATGAGGTGACGACCACAATCATCGACAGGAGAAACCACGAGAAGAAGGCCCACATCCACCGGCGACGGCGCTCGGAATAGTGGCGATCGAAATAGGGCACGGCAAAAATCGTGACCGGCACGGCCACGGAAGAAATCAGCAGGAGGAAGAACCCGCTCAGGCGGTCAACTGAAATAACGAAACGAAACGGCGTCACCCACGACAAGTTCAGGGAAGGCGCACCGCCACCCGCAAAGCCAAACACGGCCACGACGCCACAAGCGAGGCCTGCCGCGAGGATCAGCGAGATGGCGAGCCTGCGCGCGATTGCGCCGGAACCCGCCAACAGGATCAGCGGAACAACGAGAGCGAGCGCTGCGAAGGAAAGAAAAAGGGCCGTACTTGCAAACTCCATCGACATATAGTTACTTTCGGCGCCTTTCCTTCATTTCTTCAAGCATATGCCGCACGCCGATGAGTTGGTTGTTGAAAATGTCCCGAGCCGCGTCGAGGAGCTTGAAGAGAGCCGGGTCGGAAACCGAGTAGATCACGCTGGATCCGGATTTCGTTCCCGTCACGATGTTGCGAAGGCGCAGCACCGCCAGCTGCTGCGAGACGTTCGCCTGCTCGATCTCGAGCGCTTCGCTCAATTCATTCACGCTCTTCTCGCCGGCCCGCAAGCAATCCAGAATCCGGATGCGCACTGGATGAGCGAGCGCCTTGAAGAACTCCGCCTTGAAGTTGGCTAGTTGCTGTGGCATGCGAATATGCAATTATTCATATATACTATGGCCACGCCATAAGTCATGTCAATGGCGTCTCTGGCTCCCCATGTAGCAAGAGGTATTGTGGTCGACGTTGTCTTCGTAGCGGCGACCTTCAGGTCGGCGGTTGTTGCCGTATGGTTTGTCGGTTGCCTTTGTAGCGGCTTGTCCTGAGTCCCCTGACGCAGGAAGGGAGTGCCGTGGCGAAGGGAGCGCAGTCGTAGTCGGCGGTTTTGGCCTTAGGGTTTTCCGGTGCCTTTGTAGGGGCCGCCTCGCTTCTAGGTGGGCGCATTTGCTTCGACTAAGCGCGGGACGCGCGGCACAAGTTAGCCCCGCCAGGAAGGGCTGGGAAAACGCAGAGATCGAACCGCACGAGCGCCGTAGGTGCGCCACCCAACTGACAGTCAGCGTCGAGGAACGTGTACGACGGCGGGAAGCGCATCCGAAGACTTAAATGTAGCGCCGCGGTCTTCAGCGCGGCATCTTCCGGCTTCGCCGCGGGTGGCGCATCGATCACGCAGCGTTTGTAAACCGCACTCGGCTCGCCCCAAGCCCCGGGCACACCGCGCTCACCCCTGTCATCCCGCCCTGCTTGCCCTGCTTGCCCTGACGAAGGAAGGGACGCAGGAAGGGACCGTTTCTTCTGGTTCGGTGTGTCTCCGATATCGCACGCATGCTCTTGATTGGCCCATCAAGGTGTGCAACGATCTGCGCCCAAAGGAGCCACTTGTGAATCGACTGCTGACCGCAACATTCGCTGTTCCCTTGTTTTGCCTTTCCTTCGGCGCGCCGGGACAGGCTTCGGCTCAGGGCCAACCTCAATCCGCAAATCAAACTCCGCCCCCAGCTCCGGCTGCATCTCGCCCAGCGCCGCCGCCGCTCGCGATTCCGAATCCGCACTATGTTTCGATCGAGATGGAAATCGACGTCGATCGCCCGGCGGCGGACGTCTGGAAGCGCGTCGGCAAATATTGCGACATCAGCGAATGGTTTCAGGTGCCCTGCACGATTCTTTCGGGAACAGACGGAGAAGTCGGGGCCGTCCGATCGATCGGCAACGAAGTCATGGTGGGCAAAACGGAGCTTTCTTACACCTACACTCAGCCTGTTCGCGAAGGTCAGCCTTACAACCTCTATCACGGCACGCTCGAAGCCCGGCCAGTCACGGCGACCACTTCCAAGCTCGTCTACACGCTGGTTTTCGATAACTCGATGCTCGCCGACGACGCAGCCCGCGACGCCGACATCGCCAATCGAAAGGCGCGATTCATGAGCGCCCTCAAAAACATGAAGACCCTCGCCGAAGGCGGCACCCTACCTCCGCGCCCAGCCCCCGCGCCAAGGTAATTCGCGCCTCCCGGACCCGTGCGCTCACCCTGTCATCCCGCCTGCCCTGAGCGTTTCTTCGCGAAGGGAACCCGGCCGCGTAGTCTGCGGTCGGCGTGAGGGATCTGCTTTTTCGCGCCGTGGGCGGGCCGCCGCCGTTCAAGCGCTGGAGGCGCGATTGTCATTAGCCCGGCACGCAGCCCGCCTGCCGCGAGGCAGGCGCAGCGGAGTGCCGGGAACCCCAGCGAAATAATCCCAAGTCCCGGAGGGACGGTTGACCCACGTTTGGACACACTGCGCTCGCCCTGTCATCCCGCCTGCCCTGAGCGTTTCTTCGCGAAGGGAACCCGGCCGCGCAGTGTGCGGACGGCGTGAGGGATCTGCTTTTTCGCGCCGGAGCAAAGCGCCGATTCGCCTTTTGCGGACGCCCCATCCTCGGTTTTCGAGGGTGGGGCCTTTGTTCGTCACGGACATCGATGCGGAACGAGCGACGGGGCCGGCGACCTTCGCTTGAGCGCGGGACGCGCGGCACAATTTAGCCCAGCCCGGAAGGGCTGGGAAAACGCAGAGATTGAATCGCACGAGCGCCGTAGGTGCGCCACCCAACTGGCAGTCCAGCGTCGAGGAACATGTACGACGACGCGCAGCGCCTCCGTCAGGTCGACTCGAAGACTCAAATGTAGCGCCGCGGTCTTCAGCGCGGCATCCTGCGGAGGCGAGGCCAAAACCCGCTGCTCGATTCAATTTCAGCGGACCGCGCGGGCGAGCCGGGTCGCGCAGATCAAGGTCTCAGCGCGACGGACAGCCTCCCGAGCCGCAACGAATCCGCCTACAATCGAGAAACCGTCCCGACCGCTTACTTGATGCGGGAGCATTTCTTGCCATCCGCAATATGCGGCCGACTTCCGTCTCTTCCGCTGCGTTGAGGTTCTTAAATAAGAATCGCGGAGACTTCCGACGGTATAACCGCCGCGCAAGAGCTGGCGCGATATCCCTAAAGCGCGGGCCTTTTTCTTCGAACAAGACAAAATGCTTGAATCCAACAATCGGACCACGCATATCCGAGAACGGCCTTCGTCGCGGGCTAATCCCGATCCAATTTACCTTGCCGCTGATTCCCCCTGATTTCGCCCATCGGCCTATGCCACCGACGCCAACAACCGCATCGAAATCCCAAGCTCGAACCCTTCCCATGCAGTCTTCGACGCCGAACCATCCCTCTTTGCGCGGGTCGCCTTTGTGAGTTCTCTTATAAACGAGAGTTCGCATATTTCGATAATCATAAGGCTGCAGGGCCTCAGCGTCGGCTGGCATGAACATGATACGTTCACAGTAAGGCATCACCTGCATCATTCCTTTTGCCTCCAGGCCAGGTTCCCGACTAAATTTGACCGTGCTCCCGAAGACTGCAAGCGAAGTTCTCGCGAAGCTCGTCCCCGACGATATCCATCCCTACCTCGCGGGATTTATTCCGGGACTGTTCTTCGAAATCTCGGTCCTGCTTGCCAATCCAGAGCGCGTTCGGGCAATCGTAGGTACGCTTGAATCGATGCCTTTCTTGGAGAATTGGGGGCTATTGGCAGTCGCTCTAGCGCTAGCTTACTTAATCGGGACGTGGTTCGTCGTCTGGGTGAGCTTCTTCCAGTGGGGATTTCGTTCTTGGCAATCCAAGTTTTTCAACAACCAGCAGATTCCTGACGAGGTAATCGAATGCTGGGGACGTGCAGCCTCGACCCTGCTGGAGAAGCGGTACGGAATAAGCGTCAAAGGCGTAATCCCTGCCAAGCAGTGGAGCATGTGGTACAACGCGCTGTGGACTCCGTCGGCGCAACTCGTGCGGGGCGACATGGTCGGTATGGCTCTTCACGCCACGGGATGGGCGGGCTTGACAGCGCTCATTTTCGCCCCGGGTCTCCGAAATCCGAGCTATATCAGCTTCTCTCTATTCTTCGTAATCTTCGGTCTGTGGTCCGACTACTATCTGGCCAAGCGATTAATGGATCCACAACAAAGCGGTATCGTAAGGCTTCGAGCAGTTCTGGCCGAGCTGAAGCAGGCGGAGAACTCCGCCCCTCCGAAAGGACCACCCGCGGACGGAAACCCGCCCGCGGTCAACCAGCCCCAGGGCCCGGCGAATGTCTAGGTCCCTCCAGAACGCGGACAGGTCGCACCGTACAGAGAGAGCGACTGGATCGGGCAAAGCGTGTCACAATCGCGGTGACTGTGCTGCTATGACGTATGGGCCGTCCGGAAGAGCGCTGACAGTTTAGATACTGGCGCTAGACGATGAACTCGCGAGGTGCCGCTCATGGATGGCGTGCGAGACCGCAACGTGTACATACTCGGCGCCGGTTTTTCTGCTGCTGCCGGCGTTCCAGTGGTGCACGATTTCATCGATCGGTCGCGGATTTACTTTGATGACCCTTCCTCAGGGCTTGACGGCGCAGAACGCGAACACTTCAAGAGATTTCTCGATTTCAAGCGAAAGATGTCCCAGGCGCGAGAAAAAGTAAGGATCGACCTCGACGACATTGAGCAACTCTTCGGCCTGGTGGAAATTTCCCAGCGGCTTGGGCGTGAAAGCCTTGAGACGCGAAACAGTACGGTGTACGTCATCGCCAAGACGCTCGAACTTTCCACGCGCTCCCAAAGGGTCGGCGAGATTGATTTCCGGCCGAATCAAGAAATGGTCAAGGCAGGAGCCAAAATACCCGAGACCTTTTATCACCCGGACGGTTATTCGGACGAAATGCTTGCGGCGGATCCGTACCACTATTTCGCAAGCCTTGCCAGTGGCTTGCTAGATGACCCGAGCAGGCAAACATCCAGAGCCAATACGTTCATAACTTTCAACTATGACCTCCTTCTAGATGATGCGCTGCGCAGGGTTGGGATCGAGCCTGACTATTGCTTGCCCGAAGAGCACACGGAGGTCGAAAATCACGAACCCCGGTCGGCGCGTCGCCCGGTGTTGAAGCTGCACGGATCAACGAATTGGGGAATTTGCGGAAGTTGCCGCGGCCGTGTGGTTGTGCTCCAGGAAAAGGTCACCGCATCACCAGCCGAGTTTAGAGCGCGACAGTGTCCGAACTGCAATCACTCAGAGTTCCAGCCCATGCTGATTCCCCCGTCTTGGGACAAGAGTGAATATCGTGACATTATGAAGCCAGTTTGGTCGAGGGCCGTAGAAGAACTGAAGCTTGCCTCTAGAATCTGTATCATCGGGTATTCGATGCCAGAGGCGGACTCTTTTTTCAAGTACCTGATGGCGCTGGCTCTGGCGGAAAACCACAATCTCTATCGATTTGTTGTGGTAGACATGAATCCCCGTGTCGTGGCGCGATATAAGAGGTTGCTCGAGCCAGTTTTTCGGGAGCGGAGGTTTTGCTCCTTTGTCGAACCCATTGGCTTTCTGGGCTTCCTGGCGCACGGGCGATCCGGCAATGAACTCGGTCGAGGAGAGTTCGTTACCGGAAACCTCGGCAGAAGATGATTCCAGAAGAATTTTTGGCGGATGAGCTTGTAAGCCGGATTCTGTCCGCCGCGCGTGCCGCGTGCTGACTTGCGTCAGCCGCCAACCCGCGCTACGCGGCGATCATTCCTCTAGGTCCCGAATCGCTCCGGGACTCAAGCAGCCTACCCGAGGGTCAGAGCGCGCCACTCTTTCAAGCGGCGTGCATGCGGGCTGGGCCAGCCCTCCCCTCCTATTTGGCCTTGCTCCACGCGGGGTTTTCCGTGCCCCCGGCATTGCTGCCGGGGCGGTGGGCTCTTACCCCACCTTTTCACCCTTGCCAAATGCGCTCGACCGAAAGAGGTCAGCCTCCGGTTTTGCCGAAGGCCGGCCGCCGAGGTGCGAACTCACCGGCGGTTTAATTTTCTGTGGCACTTTCCGTAGTCGCGACTTGAGTCGCAACCCCCTGGCGTTACCAGGCGCGTTGCCCTACCGTGGCCGACTCTTGCGAGCTCACCACAGCCGGAGTCCGGACTTTCCTCCCGTCCGCTCGCTCGCGCAAGGGACCGGCGATCGCCCAGCTCATCCGCCATCCTTATTCTATCCTCAAAAGTCCTTGGAGTGGCGGCGACTTTCGCCCGCGCCTCTCACTCGGCAAACGGCTAAAAGCCCACAAGGCTGCCAAACTCCTCCTTTTCCGTCCATTTAGGGCTGTTTAACCTGCTATCGGAAGCAAAGACCTTGCGGTTGTTGCTACAGATCTTGCATGGCGAACGCTCGGCGAAACTACTGTGGCACGTTTGTGAATTTTCGTCGTGGGAGATTCGCGAAATTTCAGGCGGTGAGAAGTTTTTCGAATTGCGATTCGTCGAGGATCGGGACTTTTAGGGATTTCGCTTTCTCGAATTTCGAGCCGGGGTCGGCGCCGACCACCACGTAGCTCGTCTTTTTGCTCACCGACGAGCCGGCCTTGCCCCCGTGCGCGGCGACGAGCGCCTCGGCTTCCTCGCGCGAGCGCTTCACGAGCGTGCCCGTGAAGACGAACGTCATCCCGGCAAAGCGCGTGTCCTTCAGCGCGGCGCGTTCTTCTTTCATATTCACGCCGACGGCTCGCAGGTGCTCGATCAGCTTGCGATTCGCCGACTCGGCGAAAAATTCGCGCACGCCTTCGGCGATTTTCGGGCCGACTTCCGTCACCTCCGTCAATTCTTCTTCGGTCGCGTCGCGCAGCTTGTCCATCGAGCCGAAATGCGCGGCCAGCAACTGCGCCGTGCGCTCGCCGACGAACGGAATCCCGATCGCATAAATCAGCCGCGCCAGGCTCGTTCTTCTTGCTCGCCGGCGATTTCATCCAATAGATTCTGCGCCGATTTCTCGGCCATGCGCTCGAGATCCGCCAGCGTTTCGAGGTCGAGCTTGTAGAGATCGGCGAAATCCTTCACGAGATCGTGCTCCAGAAGCTGGTCGACGATCTTGTCGCCGAGCCCGTCGATATTCATCGCGTGCCGCCCCGCAAAATGCAGAAACGATTTCGCGGCGGCGCGCCGGGCAGGAAACATTCACGCAGCGATACGCCACTTCGCCTTCGGTGTGATACACGCGCATGCCGCACACCGGGCACTTCTTCGGCATCTCGAATTCTTTTTCTTCCTCGCCGTGCTTCACCACTTTCAGCACGTGCGGAATCACTTCGCCCGCGCGCTCCACCAGCACCGTATCGCCCGCGTGCACGTTGAGCCGCTCGATTTCATCCAGATTGTGCAGCGTCGATTTCGTCACCGTGACGCCGCCGATCTGCACTGGCTCGAAAACGGCCAATGGCGTCAGCACGCCCGTGCGCCCCACGCTCACCTCGATCGACTTGAGCAGCGTGGTCTCCTGATGCGCGGGATATTTGTAGGCGATGGCCCAGCGCGGCGCTTTCGACGTGAATCCCAGCTCGTTCTGCAGCGAAACTTCGTCGACCTTCACCACGATGCCATCAATTTCGTACGCCAGCTTTTCGCGCTTGCGATTCCCAGCTGCTCGATGTAGCGCTCGACTTCTTCGAGCGAGTGGCACAGCTTCCAATCGTCGCTCGCCTTGAAATGCAGCGCGGCAGAGCATCTCGAGCACTTCCGAAAGCCGCTTCTTCGCCGCGCGCCCATCCACCAGCACGTAGTAGGCGAAAAAATCGAGCTTGCGCGTCGCCGTGATTTTCGGGTCGAGCATGCGCACCGCGCCGGCCGCGGCGTTGCGCGGGTTCGCAAAAATCTTGCCGCCCTGCTCGTCTTGCTGCTCGTTCAGCGCCTCGAACGCCTTGCGCGTCATGATCACTTCGCCGCGCACTTCGAAGGTGCCATGCTGCATTCCGGCCTTCTTCAGCAGCGCGGGATCGATGGTCAGCGGAATCGAGCGGATGGTTTTCACGTTCGGCGTCACGTCTTCGCCCGTGGTGCCGTCGCCGCGCGTCACGCCGCGCACCAGCGCGCCTTTCTCGTAGAGCAGCGAAAGGCTGAGCCCGTCGAATTTGTGCTCGGCAACGTAATCGATTTTCTCGCGGCCGGTCAGCTCGCGCACGCGCCGGTCGAATTCGCCGAGCGCCTCGAACGAAAATGCATTGTCGAGGCTGACCATCGGCACCGAGTGCCGCACTTCCTGGAATCCCGCGCGCGGCGCGCCGCCCACGCGCTGCGTGGGAGAATCGGGCGTGCGCAATTTCGGGATGTTTCGGCCTCCAGTTTCTTGAGCCGCTCCATGAGCCGGTCGAACTCGGCGTCGGAAATTTCCGGATCGTCCGCCACGTAATAGAGGTATTCATGCTGGCGAATCTCCTCGCGCAGACGTTCGATCTCTTTGGCGGCGTCGCGGGCCTTTGCGGTTCCGGCCTTGGGCATGGAAACCTCGGCGTTAGAGAGTCGGGCAAAGCTCCGCGATATTATACAATGTGCGTTTGACTGTCGCCTTTTAGGACAACGAATGCCCCATGGAATCAAAGACGCGGTTCTGATCTACAACCCGACGAGCGGGCGACGCCGCCATCGCCGCTTTGTGGAAATCGAGCAGGCCGCGCGCCTCCTCAAGAACGCGGGCATCGCGACGGAGATCGCCCCGACCACCGGCCCCAACAGCGCCACGCACATTGCGCGCGAAGCCGTCGAAAAGCGCCGCGGCATGGTGATTGCCTGCGGCGGCGACGGCACGATCAACGAAATAATCAACGGCCTCGCCGGCAGCCACGTCCCGATGGCGCTGCTCCCCGCGGGCACCGCAAATATTCTCGCGAAAGAGCTGGGCATCCCGTGGGATATTCCGCATGCGGCGCGCCTGATCCCCGGCGGGACGATCCGCCGCATCGCGCTCGGCATCGCATTCCCGCTGAATGGCAACGCATCGGAGGCCATGCCGCGCAGCGGCCGCTATTTTCTCTCGGTTGGCGGCGCGGGTCCCGACGGCGCGATTGTCAACGGCGTGCACAAAGGACTCAAGGACAGCGCCGGCGTCGTCGCGTATTGGGTCGAGGGCGTGCGGCAGCTTTTCGGCTACGGCTTCCCGGAAATGCGCATTCGATCCGGCGGCCAGGAGCGCAAAGCGACCATCCTGATCGTGGGGCGCACCGTGAACTACGGCGGCCCCTTCAAAATCACCACGGGCGCAAATCTCTACGAAAATTCGTTCGAGTTTCTCACCAATTCGCGCAAAAGCCGCCTCGGCTATCTCGCCTGCCTGCCCGCGATTTGGATGGGCACGCTCCGCCAAATGGACGGCATCGAAGCCTGGAAATCGGCGGAAACGATCATGGAGCCCGCAGGCAGCGATCCGGTGTTCGCGCAGGTGGATGGCGAGCCAGTTGGACAGCTCCCGATCGAATTCAAGATCGTGCCCGACGCGCTCTCCATTGTCGCGCCAGCGCCGCACTAAGCGAGCCCCCTGCGAACGCCAATCTCCCGATTGGCGCTCTTCGTTCCTGCACGCCAAGTCCAAACCGCCATCGAAGAGAATGGCGTTCCCTGGCACCACGGCTCCGCGCGCACCCACCAGTCCGTTCGCCCAATATGATCGCCCAGGCCCGCGCAAAACCCGATGTCCAGTAGGCAACCCGATTGTCGTTAGAGCTCAACGCCGTCTGGCGAGGGAAGCGCTTGGCGATTCACTCCGCCATCCGGAGCGAGAGCGAACCCGTTCAACAGTATGATCTGGCGAGGCCTCATTGTTTCGGGCAGCCGTTGCTCGCAATGCTCGCGCAATTGCTGCAGGAGCTTTTCCCGCGGGACCGCCTTCGTGGGCGCATTTGCGTACAACGCCAAGTCATCGTAGATTACTGGATAGTCCGGCCACGCGACCGCGATGCCGTTCGAAGGTGTATTCGGGTTCTTCGAGCAAAAAGCCGCGTCGTAGCTGCCGTCCACCCGCGAAGCGGCCAAGCTGATTTGAACGTCGTAGCCAAGTTTCTCGCCCAGCGACCAAAGATCTTGCGGATCAATACCCTGAGGTGCAGTCTCTTCGGTCTCTTTCTTGAAAGAGCCGAGTGTGTCCGCACCGTTTCGCCTTTGCAGTTCGGCGAGAACCAGGACGTCCCGAGCGATTCTGCGATTCGGAACCCCCGCTAGCCCCAACGACTGGGCATTTTGTTTCCTGAGCATGCTCGCCAATGACTCCAGGGTCATTCCTTCCCGGGGCCACGAGACCCACGTTGGTCGGACGTTTTCGCCTGACTCGCCGCCCATATGAAGAATGGCGTTGAATCGGTAGCGGTTCATTTCGTTGTCAAAGTGCCCGCGCCTCGGCTGGAGTTCAACTCGCGATATCTTCGGCCAGCGCTGCCGCAGGGCCAGAAAGAGTGCGGGCGAGAGGACCAGTTGTTCGTCCAGGCGTATCCGTTTTCGGACGCGCTCGCGCAGTTCGGAAACACTCGCCGTCGGAGGCGCCTGAAACAATTCCACTGAAGTCGAAAACGCCCCCTGGAGTGGTAAGCTACGCAGATCCCCGAGAAAAATCTTGCCGCCCGGTCGCACCACGCGAACGGCTTTCTCCAAAATACTCAGCAGATAGCTGAGACTCGGGAAATACTGCGCCACGGAATTGAGAATCAGAGTATCAAACGAATTCTCGCCGAGCCCTGCGAAATCATCGGCCGCGCGCTCGAGGATTTCCGTTTGCGTCCAGTCGCCGCCCAGCTGTTGCATCTGCCGCTTCAGCGTCTGAACCACCGCCGGGGCATTGTCCACGCCGACGTAGCGCTTGCACCGGGGCGCCAGACGCAGCAATAGGAGGCCCGCGCCGCACCCGAGCTCGAGCGCCTCCGAAGGTTCGCACCTCAATATTTCCTGTATGGTGAGGTCAACCCATTCGTGCATTTCATCTGCCGGGATCGGGAGTCGCGTGTAACTGCTGTTCCAGCCCAGGATGTTGAAATCCGGCTGCGAGACGCTTGATTCCTTCCCCAATTGCGTCAGCTCGTAAGTCTTTTGCCATTTTCGGATGCGCCGCGACTCATCGTCGGCGCTCGCGAGCGTTCCGTCGAAGTATTGGTCATCCGGAATGACGTATGCCACGAGCCGGCGGTCCATCGGGGAGGTCTCCCACAGGGCGACGGCGGCTTGACGCACCCCGGGATGTTCGCGGAATGCAGCTTCTATTTTTTCGCCGCCATGGACGAGCCTAAATGTCATGCTCGATTGTCCTCGCGACTGCCAGACCGGAGCCTACCACCAAGGCGGGAGATTCAGTTCAAAATCGAGCATCGACTAATCATGTGGACGAATACACAGCCTGACACGAATCCCGAAATTCCTGTAAGATCGCCCCGCCGTGGAACCATTCACACACGCATTCACGTCGCTGGCCATCGCGCAGGCCGGGAAAGATCGCCTGCCACGTTTCGGAACGGCGATGCTGATCGTCTCGGGTGTTGCCCCCGATCTCGATTACGCAAGCTACATCTTCAGTCCCGAAGCTTTCCTGCGATTTCATCGCACCGCGCTGCACTCGCTCGCCGGAGCCGCCGTGACGGCCGGCGCCGTCGCCACCGCGTTCTACATCGCCGACCGCCGCATCCCGCCAAAGAAAAACATTCAGGTGAAGGCGCCGCGCCCGCTCACATTCGTCGCGGCGCTCGCCATCTGCGCGATCGGCGTTGCGGGACACATCCTGCTCGATCTCGCAAGCGGCATCGGCGTGCAGCTGCTCTGGCCGTTTCGGGGCCACTGGTCGGCCTGGGACCTCGTCACAAATTTCGATCTGTGGATTCTGGTCCTGCTGGGGGTGGGGCTTCTCTTGCCGCTGCTGCTGCGCATGGTCAACGAAGAGGTGGGCGCGCGCAAGCGGGGACGCGGCAGCAGCGCCGCGGGCATCGTCACGCTCATTCTCGTCGCGGGATATATCGGCTGGCTCGCAAATCTGCACGCGCGCGCGGTCGACATGCTGCTCGCGAGCGAATACCACGGCCGCGTCGCGCTTTCTGCCGGCGCGTTTCCCGAATCATCCGCGCCATTCGATTGGCACGGCGTCGTCGTCACGGACGACACAATGGAGGAGGTGGAGGTCCCGCTCGGCCCCGGCCGCGAATTCGATCCGCACATGAGCGAGACCCGCTTCAAGCCCAGCGAGTCTCCCGCGCTCGACGTGGCGGAAAAAACGGACGCGGCCGCTCGGTTCCTCACCTACGCGCGCTTCCCCTTCGCGATCGTCCGCCCGCTCGAAGGCGACTATCGCGTCGAAATCCACGATTTGCGCTTCCCGTCCGACGACAAGCAGCCCGCCAACATCTTCGTCCGCGTCGACGTCAGTGGCGAAATGCAGATCCGCCGCCAAGGCTTCCGCTTCGCCTCGTCTCCGTATCCGTGATCCTTGGCATGGCGTGACGCGCGACGGTCGGCTTTCTTAGGGGCGGCCCTTGCCCTGAACGCAGTCAAACGGCAGGCCGCCGGGGTCGGCTTGCCTTCGTAGCAGGCGGGTTTGGCTCTTCGCCGAGCAAGGCCTTTGGTGAGGGCGCTGCCTACTTGGCGTCGGCGGCCATCTTTAGCGAGTTGTCCGCCTGCTGCTTGCAGGTGGCCTGGTAATTGCCGGGCACTTGCGCGCACCGATTGAAGGCATCCGCTGCTTCCTTGAAGCGGCCCAAATTCTGATAGTCGGCTCCCAGCACCAGAAGATCGGTCGGATCCGGATTTGCTTCTCCCGCCATGGATAGCTGCATTTCCTTTTCGGAGTCCGAGTATTGTTCGCGCCGGAAGTAAACCATTCCGAGCGCGCTATGCGCAACGGCAGCTTCCCCGGATTTGTATTGGGAAAACGTTTGATCGTTCATAGCCGCAGGCTTCGCCAGCCCGTCGAGCGCCTGAAGCGCGTGTTTCTCATCGGTTTCGGCCTGGTCGAGCTTCTTGTCTCCGCCAGGCTCGTTCGGTTGGTAGGCCCGCGGGATCACCCATCCGGTCAGCGCAAGCGTAGGCACATCGTCAGGGAAAATTGACAAGGCCTTATCCGAGTAGGTATAGAAATTGTCGAAATCCCGCTTTGCATAGTACGTCTCGATGAGTTCAACGTAGACCGTCTCCGTGTAAATGTCCTTGGGATATTTGTTGATGAACGCCAGCCCCAGTTTGATTTTCTTGTCCGCATCCTGCATGGGGAGCTTGTGAAAAGCCCGGTAGGCGGCGTCCTCTCTCGGACTGCCCAAATTCTGCTGCATATATTTTTCGGTGTATTGCTGATACGCCTGGCCCGCGTCCATTTGCGTCAATGCATTGGAAGTTGGACCGGAGGTAGAGCCTCCTTGTGCGCGCGAAAGCGAGGGTGACAGTAACACGGCGGCCAGCAAAATTGCTCCGAAGCACATAGTTGAATCTGTTCCCGGTGATCTCATCGTTTCCGTCTCCCGTAGGTATGCTTATACATCCGGCGCCGCACCAGAGAAAGCTGGATCAGCGCGTCGAAGATTCGCTCCCGTTCAGCGGTGGTTTCGCGCATCGACATCGGTGCGAAAGCGCAGCATACCACACCATTTGTTGGCGATGAGGCCGCTATGGAACCATCGCAAGATTATCGGCGGACGGCTCCGCCGGCCTGTGCCAAATCTGTACTCGCGTACAGGTGATTCGTGCGCCGCAATCTGTCATCGTGGTAAGGACGATGAAAGATCGTCCGCTCTCTCGACGAGAGCCGAATGCTCTTTGAAACTCGGGCCGAAGAACGGCAAAGATCAAAACGCTACGGAACGCCGTGGCCACCAGCCTAAAATGCTGCGCGCAAGCTGCGAATGGCGGCCACCCGACCCTCCCCACTAATCACCAATCACCACTGACAATTCACAATTTCTAATCGACATTTGGCGATTAGAAATGGCCGCAACTCGTTGCAAACAAACGACGGGCGTCACTTCTAATCGGCACGGCTGTGGCACCCTCGCAGCGCCCACTTTTCTCGACATCCCGGTGGGATTTCGGGCGGAAATTCGACGCAATCGAGCCCGCGCAACCTGGAAAATCAGGAGGGCGACTGCGAGCCGCCGCGGAAGAGCCAGTGGGTAATGCCATAGAGAAGCGCGAGGGTGCCGAGAACCACGAGAATGAATGCGGCTTTGTGCGCGGTGAGGAAGAACAGCACCGCGTTGCCGTAGCGGACGGCGAGAATTCCCTCGACGGTGTAATGCAAACCGCGCGCGAGGAGGAGCGCCAGGATGAATGTCCTCAGCGGAACCTGAAAGACGCCGGCCGCGAGAACGAATACTTTGAATGGGAACGGCGGCGGCAGAAGCCCGGGAATGAAAACGCTGAGGAAGGCGTTGCTATCGACCCACTGCTTCGCTTTGAGAGCGGCTTTGCCTCCGTGGCGATGGAAATATGCCTCGCCGCCTTTTTTCGCGAGCAGGTAGAGCCAGATGCAGCCGGCCAGCGAGCCGATCGCGGCCATCGCGGCGTAGTAAGGCATGCGAGCGGGCCTTTGGGCCGAGAGGCTGATTACGAGCGCATCGGGAATAAACGGGAAGCTGAGCACCGAGGAATCGAAAAATGCAACGAGAAAGAGTCCTCCGCCGCCCATCACCGCGACGATTTTGGCCAGCCAGTGCGGCAGCTTGAGGTGATTCATTCTCGAATGGTGCCAAATGAAGGCGTGTGATTGTAGCAGAGTTTGCAGAAGCGCCCCGTGAACGTGAACGCGCAAACAGAAGGCGCGGAACGCAAATTGCCGAATCGATCCTCGTCGGATACAATTCGTGCTTGAGCAATTCCCCGCACGCGATGACACTCCTCGACGGACTCAACCCGCAGCAGCGCGAAGCTGTGCTTGCAACCGAAGGACCGGTGCTCGTTCTCGCAGGCGCGGGGACGGGCAAGACGCGCGTGATCACGTATCGCGTGGCGCAGCTGATCGAACAGGGCGTGCCGCCGGGCGCGATCCTCGCGGTGACGTTTACGAACAAGGCAGCGGGCGTGATGAAAGATCGCATCAGCGATCTGCTGCGCGCGAGCGGACGCGGACGGTTCCGACGTGTGGGTCTCGACGTTTCATTCCTTCTGCGCGCGGCTGCTGCGGCGCGAGGCGCGGCACGCTGGGCTGCCCCGCGATTTCGCGATTTACGACGACGACGATCAGGTGGCGGCCGTAAAGCGCGCGCTCGTCCAGCTCGATCTTTCCACCGAGGATTATCCGCCGCGGAGCGTGCGAGCGCAGATCAGCCACGCGAAAAATCACGGCATCACGCCGGACGAAATGGAATCGCAGGCCGCGCAGATGCAGGACCGCGAGCGGAAAGAGGTGGCCAAGATTTTCCGCGCGTACAACGAGATATTGCACAAGGCCGCCGCGGTGGATTTTGACGACCTGCTGCTGAAGGCGGTCGAGATTCTGCGGGAGCATCCGGAAGTGCGCGCTGCATGGAGCGGGCGATTCGAATATGTGATGGTCGACGAATTCCAGGACACGAACGCGGCGCAGGAAGAGCTGGTCCGGCTGCTCGCGGGGACGCGCAGGAATGTGTGCGTGGTGGGCGACGAAGATCAGTCGATCTATGGGTGGCGCGGGGCGCGCGCGGGGAATCTGAAGCGCTTCACCGAGGATTTTCCGGACGCGAAGATCATTCGGCTCGAAGAAAACTATCGCTCGACGCAAACGATTCTCGATGCAGCCGCGGCGGTGGTGAAAAACAACACCGACCGGCTGGGCAAGAATTTGCAGGCCACGCTCGGAACGGGCGAGAAGCTGCAATTTTTCGAGGCGCCCGATTCGACAGCCGAGGCGGAGTTCATCTGCGGCGAGATTTCGACGCTGATCCGAAACGATCCGGACGCACATGTGGCGGTGCTGTATCGCACCGGCGCGCAATCGCGATCCTTCGAAGAAGTATTGCGCAGGCTCGCAGTGCGGCATCGCGTGGTCGGCGGATTCAGTTTCTACGAGCGCGCCGAGGTGCGAAACGCGCTGGCGTACGTGCGGCTGCTGTTTCATCCCGAGGACGATGTGGCGCTTCTGCGCGTGTTGAACGTGCCGCCTCGTGGAATCGGCGCGACGACCGTCGGGGCGATCGAAGCGCGGGCCAAAGAGACCGGCAAATCGCTGTGGGAAACGATCGGCGACGCTGCGTTTCTGGAGGGGAAAAGAGCGGCGGGTGCGCTGCGTTATTTTCGCGGCATGATCGAGGATTTGCAGGAGGAGTGCCGCGAGCTGGCGCCCGCGCAACTGGTCGAACGCGTTCTGGATAAGAGCGGATATCTCGGCTGGGTGGAGCAGGAAGATAATCTCGAGCACACCACACGCGCCGAGAATCTTCGCGAGCTTTCGAACGCGATGGCCGAGGCGACCGAGCAGGGACAGACACTCGAAGATGTGCTCGATCGCGCAGCGCTGGTGGCGGATTCGGATGAATACGACGAGTCGGTTCCTGTGTCACTGATGACGCTGCACAGCGCCAAGGGGCTCGAGTTCGACGCGGTGTTTTTGGCCGGGCTCGAAGAAGGGATTTTGCCGCACAGCCGGTCGATCGATACGAACGCGGAGATCGAGGAAGAACGGCGGCTGTTTTATGTGGGCATGACGCGGGCGAAAGAATCGCTCGTGCTTTCGCGCGCCGTCTATCGGCGCAGCTACGGCGAAGACCGGCTGCGCGCTTCCCTGCCCTCGCGATTTCTGGCGGAAGTGCCGGGAGATTTGATCGAAGCGGCGGAGGGTTCGCAATCGGAACCCGGCGAGACGCGGCGCTACGAGCCTGATCCGGAATTCTCGGAAGGCTACGGTTACCGGAAGGCGCGCTCGGCTTACCCGCAGACGAACTACGGCAAGGGAAACTACGGGCGTTCGTCGTATGGGCGGCCTCCGGCGGGACGCGCCGGATCGACCGCGGGCTCGGCGCGTTCGTCGAGGGATCCATTGATCGGGACGCGTGTGCGCCATTCGAAATACGGAATCGGGACGATCATCGAGGTCGAGGGCGAAGGCGAGGAGCGGAAACTGACGGTCAGCTTCCAGGATTACGGCCCGAAGAAATTGGTCGAGCGCTATGCGAATCTGCAAATCGCGTGACTTGCCCCGAAGGACAGGTTGCGCGGAGGGACGGCGCAAGGTAGAGTTTTTCCGGTCGCACGGAAGGTGACGATTGGATCCGCAGCTTTTCCGCACCAAGAGCATCGACCAGCTCATCTCGGACGCCGACCGGCCGGAAAAACGGCTCAAGAAATCCCTCGGCTGGCTGAGCCTCACGGCGCTTGGAATCGGCGCGATCATCGGCAGCGGAATTTTCGTTCTGACGGGAACCGCGGCTGCGGGCGAATCCGTTGAATTTCCCTCGATATTAAAGGCGCCGCTGCTGGACGTGCTGATGCACGGGAGGCACGCGCTCGGCGTGAGCGGCCGTCCGGGCGCCGGGCCGGCCATTGCGATTTCATTTTTTGTAGTGGCGGTGGTTTGCGGGCTTGCGGGGCTTTGCTACGCGGAGCTCGCGTCGATGATTCCCATCGCCGGGAGCGCTTACACGTACACGTACGCGACAATGGGCGAACTCGTCGCGTGGATCATCGGCTGGGATCTGATTTTGGAATACGCCGTATCGAATATGGCGGTTGCGGTGGGATTTTCGGCCTACCTCGATAACTTGCTCGATTCGTTTGGACTGCACCTTCCGAACTGGTTGAGCACGCCCGCGTATTCGCCCGAGACGGGATGGGCGCCGCATTTCAACATTATGGGCTTCGTGATCGTGATGATTCTCACGGTGCTGCTCGTAGTGGGCATTCGCGAATCCTCGGGCGCCAACAATCTGATGGTCGGCATCAAGCTGCTGGCGATCGTGGTGTTTTGCGTCGCGGCCAGCAAGTACATTCACCCGTCGAACTGGAAGCCATTCGCGCCCAACGGATTTCAGGGAGTGCTGACCGGCGGCGCGATCGTGTTCTTCACCTATATCGGATTCGATTCCGTATCGACGGCCGCCGAAGAGTGCAAGAATCCGAAACGGGATCTCCCAATCGGGATTTTGATATCGCTTTTCGTCTGCTCGTTTTTTTATATCGCGGTAGCGCTGGTACTGACGGGCATCCAGCACTGGAGCACGCTCGATAACGCCGCGCCCGTGGCGCACGCTCTCGAAGCGATCGGCCTAAACGGCGTGAACCGTTGGGTGACAGCCGGAGCGCTGATGGGGATGATTTCGTCGATCCTCGTGTTTCAGCTGGGGCAAGCGCGCGTGTGGTTCGCGATGTCGCGAGACGGACTGCTGCCGGGCGCTTTCTCGCGCGTTCACAAAAGGTTTCGCACGCCGGACGTGGCCACGTGGGTGGCGGGCGTCGTGGTGGCGATTCCCGCGGGAATTTTCGACATCGGGACACTGGCTGACCTTTCGAATATCGGCACGCTTTTCGCGTTCATTCTCGTGTCGATCGCGGTGCTGATTCTCCGCAAGAAGCAACCGGAGCGCGCGCGCGGATTTCACGTGCCGTGGAGCCCGTGGATTCCAATCGCGTCCGTGGTGTTTTGTTTCGTGTTGATGGCAAGCTTGACGGTCGAAAATTGGCTCCGCTTTTTCGTATGGCTGTTGATTGGTCTGGTCGTGTACCACTTCTACGGACGGAAACATAGCGGACTGGCAACGGGTAAGCTCGAGGCGGCCGGTGCGAAAGACGGAGTTCTCTGATGCGCCGCCGGGTGCGCCGAAGGGCTTACGCCGGGGTGGCGCCGGTCGTGTTGGCGCTGCTGGTAGTGTCGCCCGCATCTTTCGGCTGGGGAGAGAATGCCGAGCGGCTGATCACGAACAAGGCCGTGGACACGCTGCCGGATGAGATGGTGGGATATTTCGGGGCGAACCGGCAGTTCTTCGTCCAGCATGTAACGGACCCGGACGAGGGAAGCGCGAAAACCCCTGCGGACCTGCACAACAATTTCATCGAGCTCGATCACTACGGCCAGTTCCCTTTCAGCACGCTTCCGCGTTCGTATACCGCTGCGGTGGCGAAGTACGGGCGGCGGGCGATCGATCGATACGGGCTGCTTCCGTGGCAGATCGGCCTCTACAGCCAGAAACTGACGGAAGCGCTGCGCGACCATAACTGGGCCGAAGCCAAGGTGAACGCGGCGTTGCTGGCGCACTACGTGGCGGCGGCGCATGACCCGTTCAACACGACGATGAACGGCGACGGGAAGCTTTCCGACCAGATGGGAGTGAACGAACGATTCGGCGACGGGCTCGTGGATCGCTACCAGCTGTTCTTCTTCGTGAAGCCGAACGAGGCGGCCTTCGTTCGCGATCCAACCGATGAAGGATTCGAGATGGCGCTCGGCGCGCATTCGTGGCTCGAAAATATTCTGCTCGCGGACAGGAACGCTCACGCCGGACTTTCGGCGTACGGCGACCAATATTACGATCGATTTTACGCGCAGGCCGGGGCCGTCCTGATCCGGCAGCTTTCCGACGCGTCGACCGATGTGGGATCGTATTGGATGACGGCGTGGATCAACGCGGGGCGGCCTCCGCTGCCGGCGAACTGAGCGTGTCGTGATCGAAACGAAGACCCGACAAGCGACGATCGTCGACACCCTTCCCAAGGGCGAACTACACCTTCACCTCGAAGGAACGATTCGGCCGGAAACGGCGGTCGAGCTGGCCGCGCGCCACGACGTCGAAGTAACGCAGGAGGAGGCAGCGGCGCGCTACCGCTTTTCGAATTTCGCGGGATTCATCGAAACATTCAAGTGGGTGACGTCTTTTTTGCGGGAGCCCGAGGACTACGCGATCATCACGCGCACCGCCCTCGAGGACCTCGGCCGGCAAAACGTGGCGTATGCCGAGATTACGATTTCCGCAGGCGTGATGCTGCGCCGCATGCAAAACGTGGAAGCAAATTTCGCGGCGATCCGCGAAACCGCAGGAAGCGTGATTTTCAACCGCCTCCGTACGGCGTGGATTTTTGATTCGACGCGGCAGTTCGGGCCGGATGCGGCGCTGGAAGTGGCGAGGGTGGCGGCGAAGCTCGAGCGGGAGGGCGTGGTTGCGTTCGGAATGGGCGGCGACGAACTCGCGTTTCCGGCGGTGAATTTCCGGCCGGCGTTTGATCTTGCGCGGGAAGGCGGGCTGCACATCGTTTGCCACGCGGGTGAAATCGGCGGGCCGGAATCGGTGCGCGACGCGGTGGAAATTCTGGGCGCCGAGCGCGTGGGACATGGGATCGCGGTGATGAATGACGCGGCAATGGCGGACACGCTGGCGACGCGGCGCGTGGTGCTCGAAAACTGCATCGCGAGCAACGTGGCTACGGGCGCGCTGGCGAAGCAAACCGGCAAACCGAACGCGTCGTTTGCCGATCACCCGCTTGCGAAGCTGCTGGCGAGCGGCTCGCTGGTGACGCTTTCAACGGACGATCCGGGGATTTTTCACACGGACTTGCTGACGGAATACTCGCACGCGGCGGCGCTCGGACTTTCGAATGCGCAGCTCCTGCAGCTGGCGCAAGAGAGTTTCAGCGCGGCGTTTCTGCCGCCGGCGGACAAGCGGAAGCTGCTCGACAATTTTCAAACGGCGGCGAAATCCGCTGGGCTGGTATAATCGCGCTTCACACGGGGAAAGAATGAAAGCACACGTCTGGGTGATGCTGAAATCGACGGTACTCGATCCGCAGGGACAGACCATCCAGCGGGCGCTTTCTTCGCTGGGTCACGCGAGGGTGCAGAGCGTGCGGCAGGGGAAGTTTTTCGTTCTTGAGCTTGATGGCATGGGGCACGACGAAGCGAAGACCGAGGTGGAGCGGATTGCAAAGGACGTCCTCACGAATCCCGTGATCGAAGAATTTCGCTTTGAAATCTTAGACTAGACGACAGAACCAGAGCTGAGATGTGCGTACGTACTGATTGGACGCAAAGACCCCACCCTCGCAAGACGAGGATAGGGCACCGCGAACTTCAAAGGCGAAGCACCGTTCCGCGCGAGAATTAGTGGCCACTGCCCTGCTGCGCAGGCGGTGTCGCGGGGGGCTGTGTCGCCGGCGGAGGTTGCGTAGCCGATGGAGGCTGCGCGGGCGGCGCGCCTGCGGGCTTCTTGGTCGTGATGAGAATGGTCTTCATGGCTGCCGGATCGCTCGGCAATGCCGTCTGGCCCGCCGGGAACCTATTAAACTTCAAAATGTAAGAAATCACCTGAACCGATTGGTCCGCGGTGAGGGTGCCGGGCTTATCCTGCGGCATCGTATCGTGGATCACCTCGTAGAGATCGTCGACGGTCTGGCCCTCCCACGATTGCATGAACGCATCGCCCGCGAGGGGCAGCGCCTGGCCGCTTCCGCTGAGGTCGTCGAGGTGGCAACTGGCGCAACTCTGGGTGTAAACGTCCTTGCCCTGCTTGGCCTGCGCATCCGTATAGGCGCCTTCCGCGGTTGTCGTGGGGGGCTTGGGAGCGTCCGCCTGCGCGGGGCGAATCGGTGCGCCCGCATACACGATTATGAGTGCGGCGAGTGCGAGTCCGAAAATGATGATGCTGCGTGCGGCGAAACCTTTGCTCTTCGAAGAACTCTGATCGCGGCCCGATTTCATAGAATTTCAGTCCCCTTGGCTACCAGTAGTTAGATGCAATCTTCGGGTCTTCCAGTCCAATGATAGCAACGTGCGCGGCGTTTTGTCGCGCATCCATATATATGAATAGACGGGCGCGAGGGGCAGCGGCGTCACACCGATTTTCGGCGCGGGCGGGTCACGGCTGACGGAGTTGCGGTTCCTATCGAGTCTCAACTAAGATCATCGCGGCATACAGAGCGAACTGTGAAGGGGAGAAACGACGTGACGAAGCGCAAACTTGGAAACACAGGATTGGAAGTGGGACCGCTGGCGTTGGGCGGGAACGTCTTCGGGTGGACGGCGGATGAGCCGACCTCTTTCAAGCTGCTCGATGCCTTTGTGGCATCGGGGCTGAATCTGATCGATACGGCAGACGTGTACTCGAAGTGGATACCGGGAAACAAGGGCGGCGAATCCGAGACCGTGATCGGCAACTGGCTTGAAAAAAGAGGCGGGCGCGACAAGGTGTTGATCGCAACCAAGGTGGGCGTGGAGATGGCTCCCGGCGAGACCGGCCTCTCGAAGGCATACATTTTGCGGGAGGTGGAGCGCTCGCTCAGCCGGCTGAAGACGGATTACATCGACTTGTATCAATCGCACCGGGACGACGCGGAAACTCCACTCGAGGAAACTCTCGAGGCGTACGCAGGGCTGATCAAGTCCGGGAAAGTGCGGGCGATCGGAGCTTCGAATTACAAAGCGGATCGCCTGGCGGAATCGCTGAAGGTGAGCGCGGCAAAAGGCCTGCCCCGATATGAAACGCTGCAGCCATGGTACAACCTCTACGATCGAGCGGACTTTGAGGGCGCGCTGGCGGATCTGTGCAAACGCGAGAATATCGCCGTGATTCCCTATTTCTCACTGGCGAGCGGATTCCTTACGGGGAAGTATCGCTCAGAGAAAGATCTGGCGGGGCGGGCAAGAGCGTATCGGGTAAAGGATATGCTGAACGAGCGCGGATTCAAGATCCTGAAGGCCCTCGACACGGTCTCGGCGGAAATTGGAGCGACGCCTGCGCAGGTTTCG
This sequence comes from uncultured Acidobacteriota bacterium, assembly GCA_963814735.1. Lineage (GTDB taxonomy): Bacteria > Acidobacteriota > Terriglobia > Acidiferrales > UBA7541 > Palsa-295. The sequence continues at coordinate 103,206 of CAWFEC010000008.1, forward strand.
CTGGCGTGGCTCGTCGCGAAAGGCATGGCGGCGCCGATTGCCAGCGCCACGAATCTCGATCAATTGAAAGAGATCGTCGATGGGACGGCATTGACGCTGAGCCCGGAGGCGGTGCGGCTGCTCGACGAGGCTAGTGCGTACTCCAAGGCGGCTTAGATCAAAGGGCGTGGCATCGAGGCCCGCGCTTCCCCCAACCGAGCACGTGGCGTGTGCGGGAGCACGCCCGGGCAAGCCCGGGCGGCAAGCGCGGGAGCAAGCTCCCGCACTCCACAGGATCAACCTCGGTTGTCACGCGCACTCTGTTAGG
>CAWFEC010000009.1:0-704801 GCA_963814735.1 uncultured Acidobacteriota bacterium
CAAGACCGGCAAGGTGCTTTCGGTCGATCCGGCGAAGCGCCGCGTGACGGTCGAGCACGCGAACATGATCAAGCGGCACACGCGGCCGAACCCGTCGAAAAACATCAAGGGCGGCATCCTCGAAAAAGAGGGGCCAATGAATGTGTCGAACGTGATGCTGGTCTGCCCGGGATGCGGGAAGCACACCCGCGCGGGACATACGACGCTGCCGAGCGGCGAGAAGGTGCGCGTCTGCCGGCGCTGCAACACGACGTTTGAGAATTAGCAAGAGGCGAGAGAAATGACGAACCGGCTGCATGAAAAGTACCGCAAGGAGGCCATGCCGGCGCTGACCAAGCGCTTCGGCTACAAGAACGCGATGGCCGTCCCGCGGGTTTCGAAAGTGACGCTCAACATCGGCATGGGCGAAGCGAGCCAGAACGTGAAGCTGCTCGATACAGCCGCGGCCGAGCTGGGGCAGATCGCCGGGCAGAAGCCGGTGATCACGCGGGCGAAGAAGTCGATCGCGAATTTCAAGATTCGCAAGGGCATGGCGATCGGGTGCATGGTGACGCTGCGGGGCGAGCGAATGTACGAATTCCTCGACCGGCTCGCGTCGATCGTTCTGCCGCGCGTGCGCGATTTCAAGGGCTTGCCGCCGAATTCATTCGACGGCCGCGGCAACTACACGCTGGGCTTGAAGGACCAGCTGGTGTTTCCGGAAATCGATTACACGCGCGTGGACAAGATCAAGGGAATGAACATCACGATTACGACAACGGCCCGAAGCGACGAAGAGGGGCGCGAGCTGCTGAAACAGCTCGGCGTTCCTTTCCGCGCGCAGAACTAGGCCGAGGAGAAACGGAGAAGCATGGCTCGAGACAGTCAATTTGCAAAGATGCGGAAGAAGTTGAAGTACAAAATCCGCCAGCGCAACCGCTGCCGCATCTGCGGCCGGGCGCGCGGATTCCTGCGAAAATTCGAGATGTGCCGCATCTGCTTCCGCGGCCACGCGCTGAAGGGCGAAATCCCCGGCGTCGTAAAGTCGAGCTGGTGAAAACGAGATGACTACCGATCCCATCGCAGACATGCTGACCCGGATCCGCAACGGGGTGCGCGCCAAGCACCCGCGCGTCGATCTGCCGTCGTCGAAACTGAAGGTTGAGATCGCCCGCATCCTGAAGGACGAGGGCTATCTCACGAATTTCAAAGTGGTGGAAGAAAAAGGCAAAAAGACGCTGCGCGTTTTCCTGCGCTACACGCCGGACCGCCACGGCGTCATTACCGATCTGAAGCGCGTTTCGCGTCCCGGCTCGCGGCGCTACGTCGGGAAGACGAAGATCCGCGCCGTGGTCGGCGGAATGGGCATCGCGATTCTTTCGACGCCCCGCGGCCTGATGACGGGACACGCCGCGCGCAAGGAAGGCGTGGGCGGCGAGTTGCTGTGCGAAGTTTGGTAGAAAAAGTTTGGTAAAGAATCGAGCGAGGTTTTAAGAGAGCCATGTCGCGAATTGGAAACAAGCTGATTCCGGTGCCGTCCGGCGTGAAGGTGCAGATCAAAGACGGCGTGGTGGACGTGCAGGGCCCCAAGGGCAAAATGACCGTGCCGCTGCCGCGCGGAATTCAGTTCGAGCAGAAGGACAGCACGCTCATCGCCAAGCGCGAGTCGGAAGAGCAGCGCGCGCTGCACGGCTTGGCGCGGGCGCTCGTAGCCAACGCGGTGACCGGCGTGACGCTGGGATTCAAGAAGGACCTCGACATCGTGGGCGTCGGCTACCGCGCTGAGGTGAGGGGAAAGAACGTGGTCCTCGCGCTCGGCTATTCGCACCCGATCGAATTTCCGATTCCCGAGGGAATTCAGATCGCGATCGAAAAGCAGACGCACATGACGGTTTCCGGGGCGGACAAGAACAAAGTGGGCCAGGTGGCGGCAAACCTTCGCAGGCTGCGCCCGCCCGACCCCTACAAGCAGAAGGGCGTCCGCATCACCGGCGAGCGGCTGAAGAAGAAGGCGGGCAAGGCGGGCGCGAAGACGACCGCGGCATAAGGTCGCCCGCGCGGCAGTACACGGAAAAGGAGAACGACTGTGGCAGCACCGGTTCGAAGGCTATCTCGCGAGGCGCACCGCCGGCGGATTCACGTGCGCATGCGGAAAAGGATTTCAGGGACGCCGGAGCGTCCGCGCCTGTGCGTCCACCGTTCGACGCGGCACATCCGCGCGCAGGTGGTCGACGACGCTTCGGGCACCACACTGGCGTTTGCAAGCTCGCTCGACAAGGAAGTCCGCGCGCAGATCAAGGGCGGCGGCAACATTGCGGCTTCGAAAGTGGTCGGCAAGGTGATTGCGGAACGCTCTCGCGCCAAAGGCGTCGAGAAAGTGGTGTTTGACCGCGGCGGCTATCAGTATCACGGCCGCGTGCAGGCGCTTGCCGAAGCGGCCCGGGAGGCGGGCCTGAAGTTCTAAAAACTATGCCGAAACAAGAGCTGAAAGACACGTTGGCCGTTCGCCGGCCGATCGAGACCAATCAGGCAAACCTGAAGGACCAGGTGGTGTCGATCAACCGCGTCACGAAAGTCGTGAAGGGCGGCAAGAACCTCAGCTTCTCGGCGCTCGTGGTGGTGGGCGACCAGGGCGGCCATGCCGGATTCGGCATGGGCAAGGCCCGCGAAGTTCCCATGGCGATCCGCAAGGCCATCGAGCAAGCGAAGAAGAACATGGTCAAGCTCAACCTGAAGGGCAGTACGATCCCGCATCAGGTGATGGGCTACTACGGCTCCGGACGCGTCTTGCTGAAGCCCGCGCCCGAAGGCACCGGCGTAATTGCCGGCGGCCCGGTGCGCGCGGTGATGGAGGTGGCGGGAATTCAGAACGTGCTGACGAAGTCGCTCGGCACTTCGAACCCGCACAACGTGATCAAGGCTACATTCGACGCGCTGCTGCACCTGAAAGACGCGGCGCGCGTGGCGGAAGGCCGCGGCAAAACCGGAGAGGAAGCGACTGCGGCAACGACTTCCTAGCGGCGCGGGCAATTGAGGCAGGACGCAAACGAAAATGACGACGACGAAAAAGAAATCGGGAACGTTGAAGATCAAGTGGGTGCGCAGCTTTATCGGCTGCCCGCGCGACATGCGCCAGACGATACGCGGCCTGGGCTTCCGGCGGATGCAGCAGGTGGTCGAGCGCGCGGACACGCCCGAAACGCGCGGCATGATCGCAAAGGTCCACCATCTGGTGGAAGTGCAAGGCTAAGAGAAAATGGCAAACACACCGACACTCTCGAATCTGAAACCTCCGCGCGGCTCGCGGCACCGCAAGGTGCGCGTGGGGCGCGGCATGGGCTCGAAGCTCGGCAAGACGTCGGGCGCGGGCAACAAAGGGCAGCAATCGCGGCGCGGCTATTCGCGGCGCCCGGGCTTTGAGGGCGGCCAGATGCCGCTGCACCGGCGATTGCCGAAGCGCGGCTTTTCGAGCCCGTTTCCCAAGACGTTCGCGGTGGTGAACGTCGAAAGCCTCAACGCTTTCGGGGCGGGCGAGACGGTGACGCCGGAATCGCTGAAAGGCCACGGGATCGTTCGCGCGATGCGCGACGGAGTGAAAGTGCTCGGCGACGGTGAATTGAAGGTTGCATTGACGGTGCGCGCGCATGCTTTCAGCAAGTCGGCTGAAGAGAAGATCACGCGCGCCGGAGGGAAGGTCGAAATCCTGCAATGAGGAAGCTGGTCGAGGCGTTTCGAAACATTTTCAGCACGCCGGATCTGCGCTATCGCGTGTTGTTCACGCTGGCGCTGCTGGGAGTGTATCGCATCGGCGCGTTCGTTCCGACCCCGGGAATCAACACGACGCTCCTCGGACAGCTGTTCGACCAGAGCAAGGGTTCGGTGCTGGGCCTGATCGACCTCTTCAGCGGCGGCAATCTGCGCCGGTTGACGATTTTCGCGCTCGGCATCATGCCGTACATCACGGCGTCGATTATTTTGCAGTTGCTGGTGGTGGTCTGGCCATACCTGGAGCGCTTGCAGAAAGAGGGCGAGCTCGGGCGGCGCAAGATCACGCAATACACGCGCTATCTGACGATCATCCTGAGCGTGTTCCAGTCGTTCACGATCGCGCTGACGCTGCAGCGGCAGTCGATGTCCGGGCAGTCGCTGGTCTACCACCCCGGCGTGAAATTCATGTTGATGACGATCCTGACGCTCACGACCGGGTCGGCGTTCATCATGTGGCTCGGCGAGCAGATCAGCGACCGCGGCATCGGCAACGGGATGTCGCTGATCATTTTCGCCGGAATCGTGGTCGGACTGCCGCGAGCGATCGGCGACCTGTGGGACAAGGCCAAAAACCAGCAGTGGGGCTCGTTGACGCCGATTGCGCTGATCGGGTTGATCGCGCTGATGCTGGCGGTGGTCGCATTCATTGTGTTTGTGGAGGGCGGGCAAAGACGCATTCCGGTGCAGTACGCGAAGCGCGTGATGGGGCGCAAGGTGATGGGCGGACAGATGACGTATCTGCCGCTGCGCGTGAATTCCGGCGGCGTGATTCCGCCGATTTTCGCGAGCTCGCTGCTCACGTTCCCGCAGACCGCGGCGATGATCTTTCAGAAGGGGCAGAACCAGACGGGCCTCTTTCAGAAGTTTGCGGCGATGATCAGCTGGGGCGAGCCGCTTTACACGGTTATCTACGTCGCGCTGATCATCTTTTTCGCGTTTTTCTACGTGGGGATCATTTTCAATCCCACCGAGCTGGCCGACAACATGCGGAAGTACGGCGGGTTCATTCCGGGCATCCGGCCGGGGCGAAACACGTCGGAATACATCAACCGGATTCTTTCGCGGCTCACGCTGGTGGGGGGCATATACCTGGCGGTCGTTTGCCTCTTGCCGGAATGGATGATCGCCGGGATTCACCTGCAGCATTTGCCGGGTGCGGTCGGGGCGTGGTTTGACCAGCACATGTGGAATTTCGTGCTGTACGGCTTGAACGTGCAGTTCTATTTCGGCGGCACGTCGCTCCTGATCGTGGTGGGCGTGGCGATGGATACCGTGCAGCAGCTCGAAGCGCAGCTGGTGATGCGGAATTACGAAGGGTTCGTGAAAAAGGGCCGGGTACGAAGCCGTCGCGGTTAAGGCGAATTCGGCGGAGAGCATGGCGCTCAATCGGGCGTTAATTTTCCTGGGGCCACCGGGAGCCGGCAAGGGCACCCAGTCGAAGAAAGTCGCTCAACGCTGCGGCGTGCCGCACCTTTCGACGGGCGACATGTTGCGCGACGCGGTCAGCCGTGAAACGCCGCTCGGAAGGATCGCGCGGCCGATCATGGAACGCGGCGAGCTGGTGCCGGACGACCTGGTGATGAAGATGGTCGAGGAGCGGCTGGGCCGCCCGGATTGCGCAGCCGGCTTCGTCTTCGACGGGTTTCCGAGGACGCTGCCGCAGGCCGAGCAGCTCGACAAGGTTCTCGAGGCGCGGGGTTTCAGCAAGCCTCAGGTGGTGGATTTTTGCGTCAGCCCGGATGAGCTGGTGAAGCGCATTTCGGGCCGCTGGATGTGCAGCGTGGGCGGCGAGATTTACAATATTCACGAGGCGCCGCCGAAGGTGGCGGGAATCTGCGATCGCGATGGCGGCAAGCTGGTGCAGCGCGCGGACGACCGGCCGGAAGCGGTGAAAGAGCGGCTGGTTGTCTATGAGAAGCAGACCAAGCCGCTGACCGAGTATTACCGGCGCCGCGGCGCGCTGGATTTGCTGGATGCAGGGGCGCCGATGGAAGAAGTGAGCCGCGCTCTCGAAAAGCTGGTGAAGTGCTCTTGAAGCGCTTGGAAGCGAAGAGAAATGGTCATCTGTAAGTCGCCGGCTGAACTGGAAAAGATGCATCGGGCCGGATTGATCGTGTGGGGCGCGCTCGAAAAGATGCGGGGGATGGTCCGGCCCGGCATTTCGACGAAGGATCTCGACGAGTTCGCCGAGAAGTATTGCGCCGAGCATAAGGCGCGGCCGGCGTTCAAGGGCTACCGGGGCTATCCGGGGTCGGTATGCACCTCGATCAATAAAGAGGTGGTGCACGGCATCCCGTCGCCCAGCCGGAAGCTGCGCGAGGGCGACATTCTCTCGATGGATTTCGGCGTCGAGGTGGAAGGGTATTACGGCGACGCCGCGCTGACGGTACCCGTCGGGAAGATCGCGCCGGAGCGGGAAAAGCTGCTGCGGGTGACGCGCGAGTCGCTCGAGCGGGCGATCGACAAGGTTCGGCCCGGCAACCGTCTCGGCGATGTCTCATCGGCGGTGCAGGAATGGGTCGAGAAGAACGGCTATTCGGTGGTGCGCGAGTTCGTGGGGCACGGGATTGGGACGAAGATGCACGAGGAGCCGCAGGTCCCGAACTACGGCAGCGCCGGACATGGGCCGCGGTTGCAGGAAGGCATGGTTCTCGCAATCGAGCCGATGGTGAACTCGGGCAGCCCGGAAGTAAGGCTGCTGGACGATGAGTGGACGGCGGTTACGGCGGATGGCAGCGATTCGGCGCACTTCGAGCATACCGTCGCGGTGACGAACAACGGGCCGTGGATTCTGACTAGGCCGCGCGAGGCGACTGGGCCGGTCTGGTAGGACTGGATTTAGCGGGCCGGGGCTTCCAAGATCGATTGGCCCGGCAAAGCATCAAATGGAGACGCTTGCTGCGTCCCAAAGTGTCAGGAGCGCATGGCGAGACGGCCAGAGCAGGACAAAAAGAAGCCGGGCGAGAGTGGGAAGGAAGACGCCATCGAGGTGATGGCGACGGTGATCGAGCCTCTGCCGAATGCGATGTTTCGCGTCCAGCTGGAGAACAAGCACCAGGTGCTCGCTCACATTTCGGGAAAGATGAGGAAGAATTTCATCCGCATCCTTCCCGGAGATCGCGTGGCGGTCGAGCTTTCACCCTACGACCTGACTCGCGGGCGAATCGTTTACCGATACAAGTAGGAGCCGAAGATGAAGGTTCGAGCATCGGTCAAGAAAATTTGCATGAAGTGCAAGATCGTTCACCGGCGCGGCGTGGTGCGTGTGATTTGCGTGAATCCGAAGCACCGCCAGCGCCAGGGGTAAGGGAGAAAACGCATGGCTCGCATTGCAGGTGTGGATCTGCCGCCGAATAAGCGGCTTTGGATCGGGCTGACGGCGATTTACGGCATCGGCCAGCAGCGCGCGCGTTCGCTCGCCGCGAAGGCGAATGTGGACGCGACGAAGAAGATCAAGGACCTGACCGAAGAGGAAGTGACGCGGCTGCGCGCCGCAATCGAGGCCGAAGGCCGGGTGGAAGGCGATCTCCGCAAGGAGATGCAGATGAATATCCGGCGGCTGATCGAAATCCAGTGCTACCGCGGCCTGCGGCATCGCCGGAATCTTCCGGTGCACGGCCAGCGGACGCACACAAACGCGCGCACGCGGAAAGGCCCGCGCAAGGGCGCGGTCGCCGCGAAGAAGAAGACGATGGCGCGCAAGTAAGATCGGATCGACCTGATTCCGCGGGAAAGAAGAGAGGGATAGCGTGGCGAAAGAACCTCAGGACGCAGCGGCTGCACCAGGAGCGGCAAAACCGTCCAAGCGCAAGAAAGAGTTTCGCAAGAAGCGGGAGAAGCGGGTGGTGCCGCACGGCGTGGTGTGCATTCAGGCGACGTTCAACAACACGATCGTCACGCTGACGGACCCCGACGGCCGCGCGGTGAGCTGGGCCTCGGCGGGTTCCGTGGGCTTCAAGGGATCGCGCAAAGGCACGCCGTACGCCGCGCAGCAGGCGGCCATGACGGCGGCGGGAGTGGCGCGCGACCAGTACGGGATGAAATCGGTGGAAGTACGCGTGAAGGGGCCGGGAGCGGGGCGCGAGTCGGCTGTCCGCGCGCTGGCATCATCCGGGCTGCATATCAACGCGATCAAGGATGTGACGCCGGTGCCGCACAACGGCTGCCGTCCGCCGAAGCGCCGCCGCGTTTAAGATTCTTTGTAGGGCGGGGCTTCCAGCCCCAACGAATAACAGCGGGCTTTAGCCCCTGAAGTACGGTTCGAGAAGGAGAAGCACTTGGCAAGACATCGTGAAGCGGTTTGCCGGCTGTGCCGCAGGGAAGGGCAGAAGCTTTTCCTGAAAGGCCTCCGGTGTTTTACGGAAAAGTGCGCGATTGAGAAGCGCAACTTCGTTCCAGGACAGCACGGCCAGGCGCGCCGCCCGAAGATGGTGGGCTACGGCGTGCAGTTGCGCGAGAAGCAGAAGGTGAAGCGCACCTACGGCCTGCTCGAGCGGCAGTTCCGCTCGTACTTCGAGAAGGCGGTGCGCATGAAAGGGCCCACCGGCTCGAACCTCGTGATCATGCTCGAGCGGCGTCTCGACAATGTGGTTTACCGCATGGGACTGGCGGGATCGCGGGCGCAGGCGCGGCAGCTGGTGCTCCACGGGCACATTCGCGTGAAGGGCCAGAAAGTGAATATCCCGAGCTACCTCGTGCAGGTGGGCGAGGAAATCGCGCTGAAGGACAGCATGCACCAGAACGCGATGGTGCTCGAGGCGCGCAACCTGGCGCAGAGCCAGGGAATCGCGCCGTGGCTCGATATCGACCGCGAGAATTTCAAGGCGCGCGTGGTGGCGCAGCCTCGCCGCGAAGACGTGCAGACGCCGCCGATGAACGAGCAGCTCATCGTCGAACTGTACTCGAAGTAGCGCGCGTTCCGAGTTTCTACGAAAAGACGGGCTTTGCGTGGTCCGCGGTAAGCGGGCCGGAAGGAAGGTACGAATATGTGGAAGGGCTTTCAGAAACCAAAGCGGTTGGCGGCCGAACCCGAGTCGCTTACGGACAAGTTCGGAAAGTTTTCGGCGCAGCCGTTCGAGCGGGGCTGGGGAACGACGGTGGGGAACGCTTTGCGGCGCGCCCTGCTCAGCTCGATTGAAGGCGCGGCGATCACTGCGGTGAAGATCGAAGGCGTGCTGCACGAATTCTCGCCGATTCCCGGCGTGGTCGAAGACGCGACGGACATCATCCTCAACCTGAAGCAGGTGCCGCTGAAGCTGAACAACGACCAGCCGAAAACGATCACGCTGGTGGTCGATACGCCCGGCCCGGTAACCTCGGCGAAGATCGAGGAAGACTCGGACATCGCCGTGCTCGACAAGAACATCTACATCGCGACGGTGAGCGAAGGGGGCAAGCTCGAACTCGAGTTGCGCGTGAAGAACGGCCGCGGCTACGTGGCCGCCGACCGCAACTTCGACGAGGACCTGCCGATCGGCTACATCCCGATCGATTCGGTTCATTCGCCCGTCCGCAAGGTGAACTACGCCGTGGAAGCGGCCCGCCTGGGACAGATGACGGACTACGAAAAGTTGACGCTCGAGGTCTGGACCAACGCCGCCATCACCCCGCAGGATTCGATCGGGCTCGCGGCGAAGCTCATCAAGGACCACATGAGCATCTTCATCAACTTCGAAGAACAGCCGGAGCTGCCGGAAGAGGCCATCGAGAACTACGCCGACCCGCGCCTCGAATTTCTCGACCGTTCGGTCGAGGAGCTCGAGCTCTCGGTGCGTTCCTACAATTGCCTGAAGAACGCGAACATTCAGAATCTCCGCGAACTGGTGCAGAAGACCGAGTCCGAAATGCTGAAGACCAAGAATTTCGGGCGCAAGTCGCTGAACGAGATCAAGGACATCCTGAACAAAATGGGATTGAGCCTCGGGATGAAGTTCGACGAGCACGGCCGCGTGATCTGGCCGCCGCTGCCGAGCCAGACCGCGCCTCCTCCCTCGGAAGGGGACGCGACCGCAATCTAACTCGCGGACCAGAACATGAGACACCTCGTTTCAGGCTCGAAACTCGGACGTCAACCGGCGCATCGCCGCGCGACGCTGCGCAATCTGGTGACGAACCTCATCGAGAAGGAGCGCATCCAGACGACGCTCCTTCGCGCGAAGGCGGCGCGCCCGATCGCCGAGCGCATGATCACGCTCGGCAAGCGGGATTCGCTCCATTCGCGGCGGCAGGCCGCGGCGTTTCTGATGACGCCGAATGCGACGAAGAAACTTTTCGCCGATCTGGCGCCGCGCTTCTCGGACCGTCCCGGCGGCTACACGCGGATCATTCGCACCGGCTGGCGCATCGGCGACGGCGCAGAGCTCGCGATCCTCGAGTTTCTCGGGTCGGAGCTGAAGAAAAAGGAAAAGAAGGGGAAGAAGGCTGCGGCGGAGACACCGGAAGAAGAGAAGGAAGCGGTCGCAGCGGAGAAGTAGCTCCCTTTCGAATCAATCGCAATTTCGCAGGCCCGCCTCGCACTGCGAGGCGGGCCTTTTGCTTTTGTATTTAGCCGGAGAAGAAGCAGATTCCTCGGGCAAACCCCGCCCTCGGAATGACAGGTCAGCGGTTTTGTCCCGCAGTCTATTAGCTTTCGCGGGGCCGGACTTCGCGCACGTGAAACCACAGAGCGAACAGCGCCGCAATCGCCTGTGCGGCCGCGCCGCCGGTGGTGTCGATCAACACATCGGTAACCTTCGGCGTGCGTCCCGGCACGAACCTCTGGTGAAATTCATCGAGCGAGGCGTAACCGGCCACGAGCGTGATCGCGAGCACTGCCCACGCGAGGCGCATCCCATGGCGCCCGGCGCGAATTCCGCGCAGGAGCAGCAGGCTCAGAATGAAGTATTCGGTCAAATGGCCGCACTTGCGAATGATGTGGTGCATGAACTCGAGAGTTTGCAGCGAAGCGCTTGGGAAGAGCCAGTGCAGCAAGGGGATGATAATGTGTCCCGTGTTTTGGGAAGTAAAGAGGTGGGTCGAGAAAAGCGAAATCACCACGGCCCAGGCGAGCGCCGGCCACCAGAGCGCGAGCCAGCTTGTGGATGTGTCTCCTTGCGTTTGCGTCATGCGCCCGTTTGATTGCCGCTCTCGATTGCGCGGAGCTCGCTTATTCCAAGCGATAATTGGGAGCTTCGCGCGTAATGATCACGTCGTGGACGTGGCTTTCGCGCAAGCCCGCAGCGGAAATGCGGATGAACTTGCCGCGTTCCTGAAGTTCCTTGATATTCGCGACGCCGCAATATCCCATGCCGCTGCGCAGGCCGCCGACGAGCTGTTCGACGAGTGCCGAGAGCGGCCCTTTGTAAGGCACCTGCCCTTCGATTCCTTCCGGGACGGACTTGCCGCGCTCGGCGCCTTCCTGCGCGTAGCGGTCCGCGGAGCCGGCTTCCATCGCGCCGAGCGATCCCATGCCGCGATAGGACTTGAAGGTGCGGCCCTGGTAAAGAATCGTTTCGCCGGGCGATTCCTCGGTGCCGGCAAAGAGGCTGCCGATCATCACGGCCTGGGCGCCGGCCGCGAGCGCCTTCGTGATGTCGCCCGAAAATTTGATGCCGCCATCGGCGATAAGAGGCACGCCGCTGCCTTGCGCGGCGCGAGTACATTCGGCGATCGCGGTGATCTGCGGCACGCCCGCGCCGGTGACGACGCGCGTGGTGCAGATAGAGCCGGGACCGATGCCGACCTTGAGCGCATCGACGCCAAGCGCGATCAGGTCGCGCGTGGCTTCGGCGGTGGCGACGTTTCCCGCAATGAGCTGCATGTCCGGCAAGCGGTGCTTAACGGCTTTGATGGCGTCCATCACGCGCGTGGTGTGGCCGTGCGCGGTATCGATCGCGATCACATCCACCTTTTCGCGCGCCATTTCTTCGGCGCGCTCGAGGAAATCGCCAGTCGCGCCAATCGCAGCGCCGACGCGCAGGCGGCCCTGCTCGTCTTTGGCCGCGCTTGGAAACTCGAGCTTTTTCTGGATGTCTTTTACGGTGATGAGGCCCTTGAGGTGATAGTCCTTGTCGACGACGAGCAGCTTTTCGATGCGATGCTGCTGGAGGAGGCGCTCGGCTTCCTCGAGCGTGGTGCCGACGGCCACGGTGACGAGGTTGTCCTTCGTCATGATGTTGCCGACCGGCTGATCGAGGTTGCGCTCGAAGCGCAGGTCGCGGTTGGTGAGGATGCCGACGAGGCGCTGCCCGCGCGTGACGGGCAGGCCCGAGACCTTGTACTTGTTCATGATATCGAGCGCCTGGCGGACTGTGAGCTCGGGCGAAATCGTCACTGGATCGACGATCATGCCGCTTTCCGAGCGCTTCACGCGGTCGACCTCTTCGGCCTGGCGGTCGATGGTCATGTTGCGATGGACGAATCCGATGCCGCCCTGCCGCGCGATGGCGATGGCTAGGCGCGCGTCGGTCACCGTATCCATCGCGGCCGCGACGATCGGGATATTGATTGCGATCTTGCGCGAAAGGCAGGTGCGCGTGTCGGTCTGCGCGGGCAGCACCGAGGATTTGCCCGGCAACAGCAGAACGTCGTCGAAAGTCAGCCCCTCGGGAACATTTCCGTCAATCATTGCGTCTCCTATGGGTATTTTGTAGCCCCATAAACGCCGAAGCCCAGCTAGGGGCGCTGGGCTCGAAGAAGTTCGTCTTATCGAAAACGACCGTCATCAATATTCGATTATTTTAGGCGCATCGCAGGGCGAAAGCAAGACGGCGCCGACTCGATTCAGGCCCTGGCCGCCGCGAACTTTTCCTGCCAGCGGATCCGTCCGGTGGCTTGCATGACGACGAAGAGCGTCAAGATCGAGCCGATCGTGACCGCCAACCCCGTGAAGCCCTTGAAGAAAAACGCGTACGAGAACAGCACGAGATAGACGAATTGCGCGAGGCCCGCCTCGACGGCGGCGAAACGGATTCCGACGATCAGACGAAGATAGCTGACGACGAGAAAGATCGAAACCAGCGAGCAGATCGCAAAAGCAATGTGAATCGAGACATGGTCGACCAGGTAGGCCAGCAAAAGATGAAACGAAAAGAATGCGCCCGCGAGGAAGAAGTAGTTCATCGGGTGCAGATCGATGCCGCGCAACGTGGTGATAATGAAGATGAGAAAGAAGAAGAAAAACAGGGAGACGGGCGCGAAGTAACTGATTTGCCCGGCCAGAGGCCCGGGCTGCAGCTTTTGCGGCATCGCCATCCCGATTTCGTATCCCGAAATCAGGTTCTTGTAGTTCCACGTGAGATTCCAGCCGACGGCGGTTTGCTCTTTCGTTGTGGGAGAGAGTGTGTTCTCGGGGAAGTCGATGTCTTTGAAGTTGGTGTGCATGTTCAGCGTGAAATTGCGAACCTGGGATATCCCCCGGCCAAAATCATATTGCCACGTGTCGAGACCCTGCGAGCGATAGCCCGCGTGCAGCACTACGGTCTTACCCGCGGGAACGCGCATGAATCCAACGGCGGCTCCTCCGGAGTTCTTGACGGACAATAGCTGGTTGTCGACCGATAGGACGAGGTCGTCGTAAATTGCCTGCTGAGACGGGAAGTTGAGTTGGAACATGACGTCCTGATCCTGGCTGCTTGAATTTTGAAACGTGTAATCCCCCGCGAACGAGACTGCATACGTGCTGTACCACAAGAGCCCTTTTTGACGATGAGAGAGATCGAGCGCAACATCAATGTTGCTGGCTTCTATGGCGAACGGGACGGACTCCGTTGACTTAACCTCGTGCGTGCCTTTTTCATCCTGCACGGTGCGAACAACTTCATGCTGGTAAGTTGCCGTCGGTGGCGATTGCTCCTGCGCGGTTCCCCAGCTTTTGGCAACGCGCGATTCCAATTCACTGGAGAGCGGAGAATCCGTGCGGGCAAAGATCGTGGCGCCCAAGATGATCCACGCGATGGATGTGCAGACAAAGATGAACGCAAGGGCCGCAATGCGCTTGATCACAGTTTGCTCCTCGAACAGTTTTGCTGCTCTTCGAAGGAGCAACTGCAGCGCCACGGGACGGGTGCGCCGTGCCGCCCTAAGTGCCAGACAATCGGTTTACTTACAAGACCCACGTGGTACTACGACTCTCCATCGCGTGTCTGGCTGGACGCAACCGAGGACCCGCTGACACGCCTTACCGGCCGGAGCTAGCCGCAGCGGGCAAGTCGGTCGTCACAATGTAGATTTCGACGAAGGGGTTCGCGTGCGCGTCGACGACGTGGCCGCCCTTCGTGCTGCCGTCCGAAAAGCTGACGACAGCGTGCGCGTGTGCGTAGACCTTGCCTCGCTGCATCGAGATGTTGCCGAGGAACGACGCCAGCTCGCACTTGTCAGTTATCGGGATCGTCTTCACGCCGCCCTTTTGCGGATCGCCCCAGCCGAGCGTCGCGGTGGCGAGGCCGCCGATTCCGCTGATGTAGCCCTTGGTGATGTGATTCTTCTCGGCGAATTCTGTGAGGCCCGACATGATTTCGTCGCCCGGGCCGAACATCACCTCGAAGGTGCGCGACTCGGCAGTAGGGAGCTGCTGTCCGTGCATTCTCGGCGCCAGGCCTCGCGCGGTGGCAGGGCCGGGAACGACGTAGCCCGGGGGGAGCGGCGGCGGTTGCTGCGCACCGAGTGAAAGCGCGGCAGCGATTCCGAAAGCGGCAATCAGGATAAGGAAGGGTGGGGCAGGATTACGGAGTATCCGAATCATATGAGCCTCCTCGTGCGGAAATTCAGCTGACGTGCCAGCCGGGGGAATCGTACTGCAAACAGCGCGGCTCGGCGCGATGAATGTCGGCAAAATTAAATCGGGCCCGAGGCAGCGCGTTCGATTTCGGCGTTGATTTCGCCTCCGATGAGGAATGCAAGCCCGGTGACGTAGAGCCACACGAGCAGAATCATCACCGCGCCAAGCGAGCCGTAGGTGGCGCTGTAGGTGTTGAAGAAGTGGAGATACGCGCGAAGACCAAGCGAGGCCGCGAGCCACAGAAGCACGCCGAAGGCCGAACCCAGCGTGACCCAATGCCAGCGCCGGTTCTTGAGATTCGGGCCGAAGTAATAGATTAGGGCTTTCGAGAAAATCATGAAGACAACGGCCGCGGGCCACTGCAGCGCCTTCCATAAAGCCACGATCTCGGGTGTGAGGCCGAGCGCGGCGCCCAGCCAGTCCACGGCACGGCCGCTGATCAGCACGAGCACCAAGGCCGCGAGAACAAGAATCGAGATCAGAAGGGTGAGAAAGAGTGCGATCGCGCGGACCTTGATCCACGAGCGCAGCTCCTCGACGCGATAAGCCAGATTCAGCGCCGAAATCATCGACCTCACACCGCCCGAAGCGAACCAGAGGGCCAGGACGATCCCGAAAGTGAGTTTGCCGTTGCTGGCGTTGGCCGCGAGTTCTGTCACTGTCGCGTTGAGAAGCGCGAAGGCTGCCGGAGGAAGGAAATCCGCGAAATAGGCGAGCAGGTCGCCTTGAAGATCGGCGCGGTGCGAAGTGAACACACCGACCAGCGTGAGCACGAAGAAGAGCAGCGGGAAGAGCGCGAACAGGAAATCGAAAGCCAGCTCGGATGCGCGTCCGAAAAGATTGTTCTCGGAGACGTCGCGAAGCACATCTCGCGCGAGCTGCCGGACCGACAGGCCGCCCAGCCGCCAGATCGAACTGGCTTGCGTCTGCGCCGGCGTTTCGCGGTATGGCATCTTGGCAATGGACGCGAAAGACGCGTGTGCGCCCCGGATTCTAACGCAAAGGCGAGGTTGCGGGAAACGCGCGGACTCCCTACGATGGGAAGTCCGTGAAAGAGTTCATCCCGCACAAGGGCCTGCGCAACGGCCACCTGATGACCATCGCCGCGTCATTCTGGCGACGCGCGTACCCGCGCCTGCCCGTGGGTGTCCCCAGGATGTTTCAAACCGAGCCGGGAACGCAGGTGCGCGGCGACTGCAACTTCCACGAGAATCCGCGCGAGCATCCGACGCTCGTGCTGCTCCATGGGCTCGAAGGATCGAGCGAATCAGCTTACATGATCGGCACGGCGGAGAAGGCGTGGGTCGCCGGCTTCAACGTGGTGCGGCTCAACCAGCGGAACTGCGGCGGCACGGAGGGGCTCACCGAGACACTCTACCATTCGGGCTTGAGCCGCGACATTCGCGCGGTGGTGCTGGAGCTGATCGAACGCGACCGCCTGCCCGAAATATTCGCGGCCGGATTTTCGATGGGCGGCAACCTGGTGCTGAAGATGGCGGGAGAACTCGCGGACGCGGCGCCGCGCGAAGTGCGCGGGTTCGTGGCCGTGGCGCCCTCATTCGATCTGGCTGCGTGCGCCGCCGAGCTCGAACTGGCGAAAAACTTTCTCTACGAGCGGCACTTCGTGACGCGCTTGAAGCGGCGGATGCGGCACAAGGCGAGTCTTTTTCCAGAACGCTACGCAAAGGGGTTGGATGGCGACCTGGCGCGCGTGCGCAGCGTGCGCGAATTCGACGACCGCATCACGGCCCACTTCTGCGGCTTTCGCGATGCCGCCGATTACTACGCGCAGTCGAGCGCGATGCGCGTGATCGGCGCGATCCGGAAGCCGACGCTGATTGTGACGGCCGAGGATGATCCGGTCGTGCCGTTCGCGATGTTTGCAAACGAGGCGTTGCGCGGGAACCCGAATATTTCGCTGATCGCGACGCGCCGCGGAGGGCACTGCGCGTTCATTTCGCAGGAGAGGGGCGATGGCCGATTCTGGGCGGAAGGGCGGATCGTCGAATTCTGCAAGGAACAGTCGATGCTCGGGCGCTAGGCTGTTCTTGAGGCTTACGCGGGGAGTCCTCGCGCCCGCCACTCGGCTTCAATTTCCTCGAGGGTCTTGCCCTTTGTTTCGGGGACCAGCCGAACGACAAAGATCCACGCCAAGACGCCCACCAGCGCGTACAGCCAGAAAGTCCACGGCCGCCCGAGCACTTGAAGCAGGCTGAGAAATGTCAAGGCGACGAGCAAGTTCGATCCCCAGTTTGCGGCCGCGGCGACGCTCATTGCCACGCTTCGAATTTTTAGCGGATAGATCTCCGCAATCATCAGCCAGAAAATCGGTCCCAAGCTGATCGCGAAACACGCGACGTACGCGGCGACGCAAACGAGCGAAGTCCACGCCAAGGCGCTCGACGGGTTCGTCGACAAGAAGGCGGCTCCGAGAATTCCGAGGCTCACGATCATTCCCACCAAGCCGTAGAGCAGCAACGGGCGGCGCCCGACGCGGTCGAGCAATTCCAGCGCGACAACCGTCATCAGCACGTTGACGACACCCACGCCGACGGTAGCCAGGATCGCCGCGGAGTTGGAGTGGAGTCCGGCGAGCTGGAAAATCCTGGGCGCGTAATAGATCACGGTGTTGATGCCCGTGAACTGCTGAAATACCGCAAGCCCGATCCCGATCACGAGCGCCGGACGCAGGGAGGGGCTCAGCAGCTCGCGCCAGCTCCCCTGCTGCTGGTTCAAACTCGCCTCGATTTCGGCGAGTTCCGCGTCGACGTCCGAGGGCTTTCGTATTTTCGCGAGCACCTCGCGCGCGCGTTCACGCAAGAGCTGCCGCATATACCAGCGCGGGCTTTCCGGCACGAAGAGCAGCCCGAGCAGAAGGATTCCGGCCGGAATGGCCGCCAAGCCGAACATCCAGCGCCATCCGCGCATATCTGCGAGCCCGTAGTCCGCCAGATACGAGCAGACGATCCCGATCGTAATCATCAGCTGATTCAGCGAGACGAGCTTGCCGCGCACATCGGCGGGCGAGATCTCCGAGATGTAAAGCGGCGCCGTGTAAGACGCGATGCCGATCGCTATTCCGACAACGACCCGGCCTATCGAAAGCGAAATGGTTCCGGGGGCCAAGGCCGTTCCTATCGCGCCAAGAATGAATAAGCACGCGACCTGAATCAGAACGCTTCGGCGGCCAAAGCGATCGGCCAGGCGGCCGCTAAAGGCTGCGCCGACCAAGCAGCCAAGCAGCACTGCGCTCACGACGACTTCTTGGTGAAACGTGGTGAGGTGGAAATCTTCCTGGACAAAAAGAACGGCGCCGGAGATGACGCCGGTATCGTAGCCGAAGAGCAGCCCGGCCAGCGCCGAAACCGCGGCGACAATCGTAACGAAATGCCGGTTTTGCGTCCCCGCACCTTCCGTCACAGCAGTCGCCATGAACGCGCTCCCTTCCTTCGTGGGGCTGGGCGCAAGCCAAAGTAACACAAACAGGCCGAGCGCGTGTGGGATTGAGAGCGGGCTCTCCTGCAGAAGCGCCTATTGAAGGTGTTTCACAGCTTCGAGCGCAAGCTCGTGCAGGCCGCCCCCGCCGCCCGCCACGTATTCGATGATCTGCTTGCGCATGCGCGGCTCCCAGAATTTCTGCAAGTGGTCGGTGACGCCGGCCACAGCCTCATCCTTGGGATACGCGGCGAAAAAGAGGGCGATCTGATTCGCCATGTGAACCATGTGCTCGGGTTGCATCGCTCAGTCGTTAGCCGCCGTCTCTTTTTCGATTCGAGTGGTCAAGCGGCGCGTTTCCCGGTAATGCTCCTGCCACGCAGAGATATGCCGTGCGAGTTGCACCTGCACCGCCGTCACCTTGTATTCGGGGCAGCTCGTCGCCCAGTCGGAGAAATCGGTCGTGACGACGTTCGCGCCCGTCATCGCATGGTGGAACGTGGTGTAAACGACTCCGGGCTGCATGCGCTCGGAAATCCGCGCCGGCAACGTGATTTCGCCCGCGCGGCTCGTGAGCGAGACCAGGGCGCCTTCCGTGATGCCGCGATTCTCGGCGTCGGACGGATGAATTTCGAGCACATCCATGTCGTGCCACACGTTGTTGGCCGTGCGCCGCGTCTGCGCGCCTACGTTGTACTGCGAGAGGATGCGGCCGGTCGTCAGAATCAACGGGAAACGACCCGTGGTGCGCTCGTCGGTCGGGATGAACTCGGTGATCATGAACTTGCCCTTGCCGCGCACGAAGCCGCCGACATGCATCACCGGCGTGCCTTCGGGAGCCTTCGCGTTGCACGGCCACTGCAGGCTGCCGAGCCGGTCGATCTTCTCGAAGCTGACGCCCGCGAAGGTCGGAGTAAGCCGCGCGATCTCGTCCATGATTTCGGACGGATGGTTGTAGCGCATCGGGTACCCGAGCGCATTCGAGAGCGCGACGGTGACTTCCCAATCCGCCAATCCGGCCATCGGAGGAACGGCCTTGCGCACGAGGCTGATGCGCCGCTCCGCATTCGTGAATGTGCCGTCCTTTTCGAGGAACGACGACCCCGGCAGAAATACGTGTGCGTAGCTCGCCGTTTCGTTGAGGAAAAGGTCCTGGACGACCACGCACTCCATCGCCGCGAGGCCCGCCGAAATGTGCTGCGTACCCGGATCGGACTGCACGATGTCTTCGCCCTGAACGTAGAGGCCCTTGAACGTGCCGTCGAGCGCCGCGTCGATCATATTCGGAATGCGCAGCCCCGGCTCGGACTGCAGCGGCACCTTCCATTCCTTCTCAAATGCCTGGCGCACGGAATTGTCGGAAACGTGCCGGTATCCGGGGAATTCGTGCGGGAACGATCCCATGTCGCAGGATCCCTGCACGTTGTTCTGCCCGCGAAGCGGGTTCACGCCGACGCCGTTCTTCCCGAAGTTGCCGGTCGCCATCGCGAGGTTGGCCATGCCCATCACCATCGTGGAACCCTGGCTGTGCTCGGTGACGCCGAGGCCGTAATAGATCGCGCCGTTTCCGCCCGACGCGTAGAGCCGGGCCGCGCCGCGGATATCCGCAGCCGGCACGCCCGTGATGTGTTCGAGGGATTCGGGCGAGTTCCGTGTTTCGGTGACGAATTTGCGCCACTGCTCGAAGGCTTCCGTTTCGCAGCGTTCCTTCACGTAAGCCTCGTCGACCAGGCCTTCTGTGACCACGACGTGGGCGAGCGCGTTGATCACCGCAACGTTCGTGCCGGGAAGCAGCGGGAGGTGGTAATCGGCTTTGATGTGCGGCGACTTCACGAGATCGATCCGGCGCGGATCGACGATGATGAGCCGCGCTCCCTCGCGCAGCCGGCGCTTCATCTGCGACGCAAAAACCGGATGCGCGTCGGTCGGGTTCGCGCCGATGATCATGATCACATCCGCCGCTTCCACCGAGTCGAAATCCTGCGTTCCGGCCGAGGTGCCTAGAGTCGTCTTCAGCCCATAGCCCGTCGGCGAATGGCAGACGCGCGCGCACGTATCGGTGTTGTTGTTGCCGAAGGCGGCGCGAATCATTTTTTGGACGAGATAGGTTTCCTCGTTCGTGCAGCGCGAAGACGTGATTCCGCCGATCGAATCGCGCCCGTACTTGGCTTGAATGCGCTTGAATTCGCTGGACGCGTGGTTGATGGCTTCTTCCCAGGTTACTTCGCGCCACGGATCGGTGATCTTGGCGCGGACCATCGGCTTCAGGATGCGGTCCTTGTGCGTGGCGTAGCCCCAGGCGAAGCGGCCCTTCACGCAGGAGTGCCCGTGATTCGCCTTGCCTTCCTTGAAAGGCATCATGCGAACGACCGTGTCATCCTGCAATTCCGCCTTGAACGAGCAGCCGACGCCGCAGTATGCGCACGTCGTGACCACGCTGCGATCCGGCGCGCCTTTTTCGATCACGGATTTTTCGAGCAAGCTGCCGGTGGGGCACGCTTGCACGCACGCGCCGCAGGAAACGCACTCCGATTCGATAAACGGCTTGTCGCCGGCGGAAACCTGGGAAGCAAAGCCACGGCCGTCGATCGTGAGGGCAAGCGTGCCCTGCACTTCGTCGCAGGCGCGCACGCAGCGCGAACAGACGATGCACTTCGCCGGATCGAACGCGAAGTAGGGATTCGATTCGTCCTTTTCGGACTTCAGATGGTTGCGGCCCGAAAGCCCGTAGCGCACTTCGTTCAATCCGACGGCCACCGCCATTTCCTGAAATTCCGAGGTCACGCCTGCGGAGCTGTTCAACGCCTCAGCCGGGAAATCCGAGGCGTAGAGTTCCATCACGCCGCGGCGCAGTTTCGCCAGCCTCGGCGACTGCGTGTGCACTTTCATCCCAGCTTCGACCGGCGTCGTGCAGGAAGCGGGCGTGCCTTTGCGGCCGTCGATTTCGACCAGGCACAGGCGGCAAGAGCCGAACGGCTCGAGATTGTCGCTCGCGCAAAGTTTGGGTATCTGCACGCCCGCTTCGGCGGCGGCGCGCATCACCGACGTGCCGGCCGGCACGGTGATCGGCTTCCCGTCGACCTCTAAAGTCACCGCAGTCGCGGAAGTCCGTTTCGGCGTGCCGTAATCGACTTCTCGAATCAGTGCCATGGTCGTGTCTCCTCAACTTTGTTCGAGACCTTGCCTGAAACTTGACCGGAACCGTTCGCCGACGCCGGCTTATGAAAATCTTCCGGAAAATGGCGAATTGCGCTCTGCACCGGGAAGGGAATCAGTCCGCCCAGCGCGCAGAGCGAGCCATCGGTCAGCACTTCGCACAAATCGTCGAGCAGCTCGAGGTTCCTCGGGCGGTCCTGATCGGCGATGATCTTGTCGATCACCTCGACGCCGCGGGTCGAGCCGACGCGGCACGGCGTGCACTTGCCGCAGCTTTCGACCGCGCAGAACTCCATCGCGAACCGCGCCTGATGCGCCAGATCGACGGTATCGTCGAACACCACGATGCCGCCGTGGCCGAGCATGCCCTTGCGTTCCGCGAACGCTTCGTAATCGAGCGGCGTATCGAGCAGCGACTCCGGGAAATATGCGCCGAGCGGCCCGCCCACTTGCACGGCGCGCAGCGGACGCCCGGAAGCAGTGCCGCCGCCAAAATCGTAAATCGCATCGCGCAAGCTGAGGCCGAAAGCTTTTTCGACCAGGCCGCCGTGCTTGATGTTGCCCGCCAGCTGGATCGTCAGCGTGCCGCGCGATCGGCCCATGCCGAAATTCTTGTAATATTCGCCGCCTTTGTCGAGGATGATCGGCACGGTCGCGAGCGAGATCACGTTGTTGATCACGGTCGGCTTGCCGAAAAGACCGCTGATCGCCGGCAGCGGCGGCTTGAAGCGAATCTGGCCACGCTTGCCTTCGAGGCTTTCCAGCAGCGACGTCTCTTCACCGCAGATGTACGCGCCCGCGCCCATCCGCACATCGAGATCGAATCGCTTTCCGCTTCCCGCGACACTCTCGCCGAGATAGCCTTTCTCGTAAGCGATGGCAATGGCGTGCCGCAGAGTGCGGAAAGCATGCGGATATTCGGAACGAACGTAGATATATCCGCTCGTCGCGTCGACGGCAATACCCGCGATCGTCATTCCTTCGATCAGGACGAACGGATCGCCCTCCATGATCATGCGGTCGGCGTAGGTGCCACTGTCGCCTTCGTCCGCATTGCATACAATATACTTTTGGTCGGACGGCGTGTTGAGCACCGTCCGCCACTTGATCCCGGTGGGAAATCCAGCGCCGCCACGCCCGCGCAGCCCGGAATTGGCTACTTCCTCCACAATCGTCTCGGGCATGAGCTTGAGCGCTCGTTCGAGCCCGCGATAGCCGCCGTGGCTGACGTAATCCGAGAGCGACAATGGGTCGGTAATTCCGCAACGCGCGAACGTGAGCCGCTCCTGGCGCTTCAAGAATGGAATCTCTTCCGTGGGGCCAAGGTGCAGCGCGTGGGGCTTGCCCTCAAGGAATCCCGTGTCGAAGAGGCCCGCGACCGAATCCACGGAAACGGGACCATAGGCGATGCGGCCTTGCGGCGTCTCAACCTCGACCAGCGGCTCGAGCCAGAACATGCCGCGCGAGCCGTTTCGAACCAAGGTGGCGTTCAGGCGCCGCGCTGCGATCTCCGCCGCCACTGATTTCGCGACAGCATCAGCGCCGACCGAAACGGCCGCAGCGTCGCACGGGACGTAGACTTTGACGCTCATGCGTGCCTCTGTGCGCTATCAATCAGGAAGTCGGCCACTTCCCGCGATACGCGTCCATAGAGCTTACCATCGAGCATCACCGCGGGAGAAAGCGCGCAGTTTCCAAGGCAATAGACGGCATCCACGGTGAAACTGCGGTCGTCCGTGGTCTGCCCGAGGCGAACCCCGAGCTTCTTTTCGACGTGCCGGATCGTGTTCTCGCAGCCCATCGATTGGCAGGCCTCGGCGCGGCACATCTTCAGGACATGCTTCCCAGCCGGGCTATGGCGAAAATCATGATAGAAGCTGATCGTGCCGTGGACTTCCGCGTGTGAGAGGTTGAGCACGTCCGCAATCAGCGGGATTGCGGCCCTGTCAATGTATCCAAACTCGTCCTGCAATGCATGCAATATGGGAAGGAGGGCCCCGGGGAGGGATTCCCGTTCCTTGATAAGGGTTAAGGCTCGATCAGCGTCCCAAGGGTGCGGTTTGCTCATGCGTATCAGCCTCTAACTTCGGGTGAATCACATACATCCAACGCGAATACACCTCGCATCGGAGGTCGAAGCTAGGATTTTAACATACACTCCGCAGCCACGGCTCCGCAGATTTCATCTCTGTAGGTGGGCGAATTCGGCCAGGGGCCTGCGCGAGCCCTGCGCTGGACCGCCGCTCGGATGCCGTTTTTGGTCCCTGTGCCGAATTTTGAGTGGACACGCCGGGCGGTTCTCATTCAAATTAGAGGGGGTCGCCGAGGCGGGGGCGACAGTTAAGGGGAGAATAGGCGATGAGGCACTTGGGGCTTATATTAGGGGCGGTGGTTCTCTGCGCGCTAAGCACCAGCGCTCAGGACAGTTTGGAAAATCCAGCATCTTCGACGCCGGCAACTTCGAGCGTTGTCTCGCTCGCGCCAGTTCCAGACACCCTATACGCTGTCGCGTCGACACCCGCGACTCCGTCCTCGTTCTTGGCTCAACCCGCGCAGCCCGACCCTGCTCCGGCGTCGCTGGTCCAAAGCGTTTTCCAGTCATACAACCTGCAAGCGTACGTTGGCTACACGTTTTTCCGTCTCTATCTGGAACCGAAGCTCACGAATAACATGAACGGTCTCAATCTGGGCTTGGATTACTACCCGGGCGGAGGGTGGATCGGCGTCGATGGGGAGTTCGTCGGCACGTTTGGTTCCGCTCCCGGTTGCACTACGAAATTCGTTATGGCAGCGGGCGGGCCGCGATTCCGGTGGCAGGGACCGCGCGGCATCGAGGTTTGGGCGCACGGGTTGGCGGGCTACTCGAATTTTCTTCCGCAGACTGCGTTCGGAAACCATTCCGCATTTGCTTTCGAGACCGGCGCAGGCGTCGACCTTAACATTCGTCAACAGCGCTGGGCGTTGCGCCTCGCGGGAGATGCGATCGGCACGCATTATTTCAGCACCTTCCAAATCAGCCCGAAGTTTTCGGCCGGCGTCGTCTTCAAATTCTGACCGAGGCCCGAAGTCATAAACGTTACGCGCCCCGCAGTTTGCTCATCGCTCGGCCGAAGAACATGCGCGCCTCGGCGACGCCGAAAAGCGCACTGATCCCGAAATAGAGTCCGCCGTAGGGCAGCAGCACGAGAATCGCCGCCAGAATCGGCGAACGATGCGTGCCGAGCGCGTGGTGGATCGCCCATCCCGCCGCGGCCGCCACGATCGCCGCACCCCACACCTTTACGAGATAGCCCGTGCGCAGGCCTGTGGAACCGATGCGGCGATTGAGTGTCCTCCGCAGCAGCGTGAACTCGACCCACGAAGCCATTCCAGCCGAAACCGTGAGCCCCGCGACGCCCCACCGCGGATCGATACCCAGCAGGCGCGGCAAAGGAATCGCGCACAGGTAGCCGAGCAAGGTCGTGAGTGCCACTCGAATAATGGCGTAGCGGAGCGGCGTGCGCGTGTCGAGCAGCGCGTAGTAAGTGGAGGAATAGAGCCGGCCGAGCGTCGACGCGAGCAGGCCCACCGCCGATCCAGCGAGAATTCCCCACACATACATCACGTCGGCCTGCGTGAAGCGGCCTGAGCGATAAATCGCCGCCACGATCACATCGCCCAACACCAGAAAAGCGATCGCCGATGGCACAACGAAGAACGAAATCTGCCGCAGCCCGGAATTGAGACGCCCGCGCAGCACCTCAGCGACTTCCGTTTCGCTGCCGACCGCGCCGGACATCTGGGGAAGCTCGGCTGCGGATACGGACATTCCAAAAAGGCTTACCGGCAGCAGGTAAAGCGTCTGCGCGTTGGCAAGCGCCGAGACAGCACTGGTGGGCAGCCAGCTCGCAAGCCAGGTATCCACGTAGGCGCTGATCTGTACCACTCCCCGGCTGATGAACACTGGGCCGAAATTCCGAATCACCGTCTGCACGTTTTTCGCGTGATAGCCCAACGAGAGGCGCAATCCGCCCAGCAGCCGCAGGACCGCGGGCAGTTGAACGGCCACCTGTAGCGCGCTCCCGGCCACGGAGCCCCACGCGAGGATGATCGCCAGCCGGTCCTGCGAATTGCGTCCTCCCCAGCCCCACATTGTCGCGATCATCGCGACGTTCCAGATCACCGGAGCGCTATAAGAAAGGAAAAAACGGTGGTGGCTATTGAGAATGCCGAGGCACCACGCCGAGAGAACGAGCAGTCCGACGCCCGGAAACAGGATGCGCACAATTCGAATCGCCAGCACGCGCGTCTCGCCGTGAAATCCCGGCGCAATCGCGTCGATCAAGTAAGGAGTAGCGAGCACTCCGACGAGCACCAGAATCGAAGCGGTCAGGGCAAGAAGCGCAGCCACGGCACCCGCGGTGCGGCGCGCCTCCTCCTTGTCGCCTCGGGCGAGGAGGCTAGCGTACACCGGAATGAACGAGGCGGAGAGCACGCCTTCGCCGAAGAGGTTCTGCAGGACGTTGGGAATCCGGAGCGCCGCTTTGAATGCGTCCGCCACATTGGAAAGACCGAAATAGTGCGCGAAGACGCGGTCGCGAACGAGCCCCGCGATGCGGCTGAGAAAAATGCCCGCGGCCACAAGGAACGCGTAGCGCTTCGATACAGCCTGGCGGGGGTGGCTCATCCCCGGAATTGTCGCGAGCGAAATCGGGCGGACATGCGCATGTATAGGAGAAATTCAATTACAAGAGGTACGCGCGGAGATGTCAACGCCGATTCTGGCGGCTGTGCGGTGATGATAGCTTCGGCCCGGCGACGAAGCGGGCAACCGCCGGCCCCTACGGCGCCGAGGATTCGAGAACCGGGTGCAGCGTGAGTTGGCTATCCTTAAGCACGTCGAGATCGCGCGCCCAATCCCGCTTGCCGCGCGATTTCACTTGCACACGGTGCGAGCCGGCGGGCAGCTCGATTGTCGAAGGCGTCTCTCCGACGAATTTTCCGTCGACGTAAATTTCCGCGCCCGCGGGATCGGACGAAATCGTCACACTGCCTGACGAAGCGTGCGTGTCGCGATGGTCCGGGGTAGTTTCCGATTTCAGTGCGGCGTACGCAGGCCGCATCGGGCCATCATTTCCAATTGTCTCCGCCGGGGCGCCCGATCCATCCGATGAGGGATCGAGCCTGACGTCGAAACGGCGGGCTTTGATCAGGAAATACGTTCCGCGCTTGCGACCCGTGATGGCGACCCAGTCAAACGGCCCATTTGTCAGCGTGATTTTCTGCGAAAGGTATCCGTCCTTCGATATCCGCACCACCATCGAGTGATCGAGGCGCTCGCCGAAAGCCGTGTGAGTCTTGTGGAAATAGCCGCCGGGGAAATCGGTCTCGTAGGGTGTGGAGCCGGCAACCAAACCGTCAATTTCGACGGTCGCGCCCTTGGGCGAACTCGTAATCGTCAGAGTTTCCGCATGCGTTCGCGGAGCGAGCAGACACAACAGCAGCGCGAGCGATGCATAGAGACAGTGTCTCCTCGATGGCTGCATCCAAGCCCTCCGAGGGAATTAGATTTGCCGCCGAACATCTCACCCCGAGCGGCGGGATGTCAATATCGGGAAACTACTGACGCGCCGGGATCACCCTCACGGAGCCAGCCGATGGAAAATTTCACCGATATAGTCCGGATGGCTCGAATCACGCTCCAGGTGCGGATATCGCAAGCCGCCGTGATAGTCGATCTGGCGCGCCTCGACCTCCGCGCCATTCGCCACGATCAGCCGGATCGGCGCGCTGCTCGACTTGGCGGCTGTGATCGCATCTTTCAGCGCGTCCGGCGAATACTGCTGCCCATTGACCGCCGTAATCTTCATCCCGGGTCCCATGCCGGCCTTATACGCCGGGCCGCCGTAGATGACGTCGACGACGTTCCCATTCTCGCCGAGCCTCAATCCAATCGAAAAGGTCAGCGTCACGCGCTTCCGGATCTTGTCGCGGTCTTGTTCGATCTCGTTGGGCGTATCGTTGTAGACGATCTTCCAGCCGCCGTTCCGAAGACCTTCGGTGGGCGTGTCGGGCGCCACGGAATCGAGCCGCGTGCGCAGGAAGCCGGCCCAGTCGTAAGGAGCAATTTGGTTGAGCGCCGCGACGATATCGTCGAATGTGTATGTCTTCAGCGCCGGTTCGCCGCCCGGCCCGCCGTAAAATGCGCGGCAGAAATCGTTCATGGACTTTTTGTCATCGGTCAGGCGGCGCAGAGTCGTGTCGACGTCGAGCCAGAGAAGCTCGCCCTCTTCGTAGAAATCGGTTCCGCGGCGCCAGTTCTCCCATTCCGCGTCGGAGTTGTAGAGCACCGAGGCATCGTCGGCCGTATCCTGCAGCGGGCGCCAGTCGCGCCCTGGACTCGCGCCGATTTCGGTCGCGATGCGCGCGAGATCCTCGCGAGACTGCTGCATGTTCCACAGGCCGCTGCGCGCCGTGAGCACCTGGCCGAGATATTCCGTCAGGCCTTCGTAGACCCACAGCAGATCGTCCTTCATCGGCTGGTGATAATCGGGGGTGGCCAGGTCCGCCGGGCGGCGGTATTTGCCGTTCCAAGAATGAACGAATTCGTGCGGCAGCAAGGTGGAAAACCCGACAAGCTCCTCGTCGTCGATCAGGCTGCGCGCGTCGTCGCGATCGTCGCTCGATTCATGATGCTCGAGGCCGAAATGCGCCACGTCGTCGCTCAGCGTCACCAGAAAATGATAATCGCGATAGTGCCGCACGCCGAAAAGCGCGCCCGTTTCCGCCACCAGCCGCCGAAAGTGCATCTCGGTTTCCGGCGTCATCGCAAGCTCGGCCGCGCTGTCGGCGGCGATATCGATCTCGTGCGAGGGATGCTCGCCCGGGGTCAACTGAATCACGCGAAAATTCGCTCCCGCCAGCACGGGTGAATCGACCAGCGTGTTGAGCGAAACCGGAGAGAAATCGATCGCGTCCCCATCCACTTTCGGGCCGGGCAGCGCCGTGCCGAATTTCCATCCGGCCGGCAGACGGAGGCTCGGCACGTAGGTCAAGTCCCGCACCGGATAGCCCTGGGGATATAGGACCACCTGGTTCCAGCTGATCAGGTCGAGGTAGGCCGTGGCCGACGCTCCCGCCGAATATCCCTTTATCGGCGCGGCGAGCAGGAAGTCGAAGTCCATGTCGAGCTTGCTCACATCCTGCGGAATATCCAGATGAAACGCGAACATATCCAGCAGATCGCGCCGCCAGGGGATCGCCTTTCCGTTCCCGGCGAACTTGAGCCCGGCCATGTCTACGATCGGGCCGTCCGGCATGTGCTCGCCCGGAATCCACTCGGGGTAATAGAGAACGAGCGGCCCCGGTTTCACCGGCATCTCCATGTGGGCATGCAGGATCTTCTGCGGGGCTCGCGTTGCGTCGACTTCGAGACGGATCGGCCCGGGAGGCTCAGCCGCCTGAAGAGGCGCAGCCACCACGCAAGCCGCGAGCACGATCAAAGAAAGGAAAAGAATTTGCCGCAAATGGTGAGCCATAAGAGTTCCTTACTCGCAGAGCGCGAGAGATGTCTTCGAGAGGAGCGGGCTCGCGGTGAGAGAAGGGCCGAGAGCGAATCGTTACACTTGCGTATAAAACTTCCCATTGAGCGTTCCTGCCTCCCGGAGTCTGAGCACCCTAGTATCCAATTCGTTGTCGATGCTACGCAACCCCCAAAAAAAGGCCCGTCGACCGGGCACGCGTTCCATGCCTAAGGGAAAAATCTCTCGAGTTTTACGTTCTTTACCTGATGGCGAAAGCCGGCAGGCGAGGCGAGGATTCTCTCCTCGGCAGAAACGGATACGGGCTATGTTGTTCATACTTGGACTTGTTCTACTTCTTCTGACTCTCGCGGCGAGCCTCCCAGCTTGGCCCCGCAGCAAGCAGTGGGGTTCTTATCCAAACGGAGGATTCAGCCTGATCTGGCTGGTCCTTTTGATGATGTTTTTTCTGGGCCGCCTCTAGGGAATCGCTCGCCCGACACACGGCCGCCGTCACTAGCGGACCTTCTGAAGCGCTTCGTCCGTTATGCTAGGGCCGCAATTTCTCTGCGTTTGCGGCAACTTCTTCGTTTCTCTCGCCGTCAAAAGTTGTGTAGGCAAAATGAACGGCCACACGCCTTGACAGTCGCGGTCCGCTCGTATTACCTAGCAGGGTTCAATTGGGAGGGGGAATGAACGCTCATCATAGATTCCTGTGGATTGCTCTGTTCGCGCTCGCAATGCTTGCGTGGACTTCACCCGTCTCCGCGCAGATCGGACCCGCGGCGCCACCGCCGCACTCGCCGCACCCGACCCCGACAACGCAAAGCCTCGCGGAAGGAAAGACTCTCTTCGAAGGCACCTGCGCCGGTTGCCACGGCATCGACGGCAGCGGCGCGAACGGTCCCAATATTCGAGGGGTCGGCAAGATTCTCGGCCCCGAGGGCATTTACAGCGTAATTTACGGCGGCGGCGCGATCGGCTCCGGAATGCCCGCCTTCTCGAGCCTCGGCGAAGATAAAATCTGGCTGCTCGTGAATTATGTCAGCAGCTTCGGCGAGCCCGGCGGAGGAGCGGCGACGGGCGATCCCGCGAAAGGAAAAGAAGTTTACGACGCGAACGGCTGCTCGAATTGCCACATGATCGGATCGCAGGGCGGCGACTCCGGCCCGGACCTCAGCCACATCGGCGGCGTCCGCAGCGTGGGTTTCCTCCACGATGCGCTGCTCGATCCCGGAGCGACCCTGCCGCAGAGCGACGCGTCTCTCCAGGAGCGCGCGAATTATCCTGCTTACACGATGTACCGCGTGGTGATGAAAGACGGCAAAGTGATCGAGGGCGTGCGGCTGGACGAAGACTCCTTCACGCTCCAATTGCGCGATGCCAAGGGCCAGCTCCACTCCATCAACAAACTGGTTGCCTCGAAAATCGAGGTCGTGCCGGGCAAAAGCTTCATGCCGAGCTATAGAGACAAGCTGACCGAAACGCAGTTGAACGATCTTGTGGCATATCTCGCCAGTCTGGGGGCCGCCCGATGAAAACGATGAAAACCAGCCGACATCGATGGATTCTCTGTGGTTTCGTTTTGGTCGCCCTCGTGTTGGGCAGTCGTGCGAAATCCTGGGCGCAAGATGTCACATACAACGAGATTCTGCATGCCGCCGAGCATCCGCAGGATTGGCTCACCTACGGCGGCACCTACGCCTCCCAGCGTTTCTCGGAGCTGAAGCAGGTCAACACGCAAAATGTGAAAGACCTGAAAATTCAGTGGGTCTACCAACTGAAGCGTCAGGGGATCTTCGAATCGTCGCCGATCGTTGCCGACGGCGTCATGTACGTCACCGAGCCGCCCACCACGGTCACGGCCCTCGACGTCCGCACCGGCAAGCCGATTTGGCGATGGACCGCGCCGCTGCCGCCCAACCTGCTCACGATCGGCCTTTTCCCGACCAACCGCGGCGTCGCAATCCTTGGTGACACTGTCTACGTCGCGACGATCGACGCGCATCTCGTCGCGCTCGACGCGAAGACGGGCGCTGTCAAGTGGACCAGCGAGATCGGGAAGAACGCGGATGCGGTTGCCATCACCCAGGCGCCGCTCGCCATCGACGGAAAAATCATCGTCGGCATGGGCGGAGGCGAGGGCGGCCTTCGCGGCTACATCGATGCATACGACGCGAAAGACGGTCATCGCCTCTGGCGGCTCTACACCATACCGACCACCGGCGAGCCGGGCGTAGAAACCTGGGAAGGCGACAGCTACAAGTATGGCGGCGCGACCACCTGGAACACCGGAGCCTACGATCCCGAGACGAACACTCTCTTCTGGGGCACCGGCAATCCCGCCCCCGATTGGAATGGCGACGCGCGCAAGGGCGACAACCTCTACTCCTGCTCGCTGCTCGCGATCGATGCGGACACCGGCAAGATGAAATGGTATTTCCAGTTCTCGCCGCACGAAACGCACGATTGGGACGCGGCCGAACCGCCTATTCTCATCGACGCCAAGATCGATGGCAAAATGCGCAAGCTCGTGGTGCAGGCCGATCGCAACGCTTTCTATTACGTTCTCGATCGCGACACCGGCAAATTTATCGCCGGCAAGGCCTTCGCGAAGCAAACTTGGGCCAAGGGACTCGACGCCAACGGCCGCCCAATCGAATTGCCGGACAATCAGCCGACCACCAAGGGCAACCTCATCTATCCCAGCATCACCGGGTCGGTGAATTGGACGAGTTCGTCCTACAGCCCGCTCACGGGCCTCGTCTACGTCGATACACGCGAGCAGGGCGCCTACTATTTCAAGGGCCATCCCGAAATGGAGCCGCACAATCCGCGCGATATTGGCGGTGGCGGCGGCCAGAAAGTCGTCCTCGGCGATGCGGCGTACAGCGCTGTGCGCGCGCTCGATGCCACCACCGGCGAGCGCAAGTGGCAATTCAAGATGATCGGCGACACCTGGACCGGCACGCTCGTCACGGCGGGCAATCTCGTCTTCTGCGCGGACTCCGGCGGCAATTTCTTCGCGCTCAACGCGGAAACCGGCGAGCCGCTCTGGCATATCCAGCTCGGCAATTCCGTGCGGGCGAATCCGATCACGTATGAGGTCGATGGCAAGCAGTACGTTGAAGCCGAGGCGGGCGGTTCCGTGTTCGTCTTCAGCCTGCCGTAACGAAGCGCGTTCGTCGACGCGAGGAGTACGATGAAGCTGCTCGATTGGGCCACGAAGCTGTCGCGGCGCGTTTTTCTCGCGCGTGGCGCGGCGACGATTGCTGTAGCCGCTATTGCGGGGAAAACACTCCTCGCGGATCCGCCAGCCGCAGGCGCCGCCGAGCCCGCTGGTCTCACGGCCGAGCAGTCGCGAACGCTGCTGAAGTTCACGCGCGACCTTTTCCCGCACGATCGTCTTCCGGATGAGGCTTACGAAAAGGCGATCGCGCCACTCGTCGCCGAAGCTGAGAGCGATCCATCCACGAGGCGGCTGCTCACAGATGGCATCGCCCAGCTCGACGCCTCAACCAACACGAGCAGCGGCAAACCCTACGCGGATGTGCCTGACGAAAGCGTTCGCGTCGCCGCCATAAAGAAGATCGAGAGCGGCGCCTTCTTCGCCAAAGTCTACGGCGACACGATCACGCCACTCTACAATCAGCCCGAAATATGGGCGAAATTCGGCTACCAGGGCCCCTCTTCCGCGCTCGGCGGATATCTCCATCGCGGCTTCAACGATCTGGACTGGCTATGATGCCTCCGCGCAACGTGTGGATTGTCATTCCGAGCGGAGCCGCGCGCTCTTGTCTTTCCCGCGGTTTTTGCGGGCGCGTGGCGCAGTCGAGGAATCTGCTTTTAGCCTTTGAGCGCCTTGCCCGCCGGAATCAATATGCCTGCACCTTTTGAACTCAACGATTCAAGCGTCGTCGTAATCATCGGCTCCGGCGCCGGCGGAGGCACGCTGGCCAACGAGCTCGCGCAAAAGGGCGTTTCGGTTGTCGTCCTCGAAGCAGGGAAGCGCATCGAGATCGGCGATTTCAAGAACGACGAAATCGCCATGTTCAACCTCTACTCGTGGTTTGATCCGCGCACCACCTCCGGCAACTGGTCCGTCGCGAAAACGTCCCCCGATCTTCCGGTGTGGACCTGCAAGCTTGTCGGCGGCACCACCGTGCACTGGGCCGGCTGCGCGCTGCGCTTTCAGGAGCACGAATTCAAGACGCGCACGCGCTACGGAGATGTCGCCGGCGCGAATCTGATGGATTGGCCGATTGGTTTGCAGGAGCTCGCGCCCTATTACGATCGCGCCGAAATCAAGATGGGCGTCAGCGGGACGCACGGCATGCCTTCGCTGCCGGTGAACAACAACGGCAAGGTGCTCGTCGCCGGAGCGAAAAAGCTCGGCTACACGAAATATCAAGCCACGAAGATGGCGATCAATTCCGTGCCGCACGCGGGTCGCTCCGGTTGCCAGCAGGCGGGATTCTGCGTCCAGGGCTGCACGTTTGGCGCGAAGTGGTCCACGCTCTACACCGAAATCTCCGCGGCCGAAGCAACCGGAAAGTGCGAAGTCCGCTCCGAATCGCAGGTGCTGCGCATCGAGCATGACGCATCCGGCAAGGTAACCGGGGTCGTCTACGCCGACCGCACGGGCGCGATGCAGCGGCAGAAAGCGCGCGCCGTCGCGCTGGCCGCAAACTCCATCGAAAGCCCGCGCTTGCTGCTCAATTCATCGTCGAGCCAATTTCCGCACGGCCTCGCCAATTCATCCGGGCAGGTCGGCTGCAATTACATGCGGCACACGAGCGGCGCCGTCTTCGCGATCTTCGACAGGCCGGTGCATTTCTACCGCGGCACCACGCAATCCTCGATCGTGATGGACGAAGCGCGCCTCGATCCCAAGCGCGGCTTCGTCGGCGGCTACAATCTCGAATTGCTCGCGCAGGGCCTGGCGAGCTTCGCGCTGAATCTCGCGCCCGGCGCCTGGGGACGCGACCGCGCCTCCACGATCGATAGCTACGCGAATATCGCCGGCCTCTGGATATTGGGAGAAGACCTGGCGCGCGCGACGAACCGCATCACGCTGCACGCGGACAAAAAAGATAAGTTCGGCATGCCGATCCCGAACGTCCATTCGGACGATCACCCGAACGATCTCACCCTGCGCGATCACGGCTACGCGCAGGCCGAGGCGCTCTACAAATCGGTCGGCGCGAAGCGCACCGTGCGCGTCCCGCCGTTCCCCGCATCGCATAATATGGGCACCAACCGCATGTCCGAAAGGCCGCGCGATGGCGTCGTCAACCGCTTCGGCCAGGCCCACGACGTCCCAAATCTCTTCGTGTCCGACGGCAGCCAGTTCACCTCAAGCGGCGCCGAAAATCCCACGCTGACAATCGTCGCTCTAGCCATCCGCCAGGCGGAATACATAGCCGATCGGCTCGCCAAGCGCGCAATATAATTGTGTGCCGTTGGGTACGCCAATCTCCCGCAGGAAGTGCCTTTGGCAAACCCCTGTCCCATCCGCAGACGGACTTGTCCGATTAGTGCGCTATCAGGAGCAACGGAAGAAAAGCTTTAGTTTTCGGTTTCGGTGAATCTGCCCTGCGAGCGCAATCTTTCGTAGCAGTGGTGACAAAGAAGCTGAATTTTGATCTTTGACTCATTTTTCTCGTTCCATTCGCCTTGCTCTTGAAAGAAAGCATCGCAAGCCGAGCACCAAGCATCCGGCCATTTGTGTTCCCCGTCAGGTTCCCGCGAGAACCACTCCTGAGCTGGATTCGAGATAAGATGTTCGCACGCATAAGTGGCGAAACCGGTTCCATGATCGGCGCACTCCACCTGCTCTGACCCTTTCGCCACGTCCTTGTCACTCGCGGCGAATCCGATAGAAGAATACGCCACATAAACAAAGCCATTTTCGCCGGGACACCGATAAGCTCCCTTTGCACTCAGAAGTTTGGCGGCAACTGCAGTCATACCCCATCCGAGGTATTCATCATCTGGTAGTCTGGCTTCCGTGAGTTCGGAGATGTTTCCAGCTTGGCCGAACTCTCGCACTTTCGCCACTGCCTTCGTCACGTTCGCGGGCAGATTGTCGTTCGCCCAACCCCACATCCAAGTTCCGCTCGAAACAGAAGTGGTGCCGATAACCTGAATCAAGGCCATAACCTTCGGCACGCCGTTTTCAGAAAAAGTGAGGGTACCGCGTTCAAGGTCGTAATCCCAGCGCGGCCACGAGTCAATGTGAAACTCTTTCTCGCAAGCCTCATTCAAGCGCATGAGTTCATGCACCGCGTCGTGCCGAAATTCTGAGAACTGTTCAGGGTTCATCCCTACCTTCTTCAACCAAACGACCGGCACGTGCAAATCTACGGCGTTTTACGCGTCAGTGCCTGATAAGTTAGACAGTCGGACAAATTCCCTTAGCCGGGACGAAGCTCGCCTAGGAAACGGACTTCCCCGCCACCTTCGCCTTTTCCGCCCGCAGCGCCGGATCGAAGCATTTCCGGCAGCGCGCCTCATACATTCCCTTTGCGCCGACCATAATCAGCTGCTCCGAAGCAATCAGCCGCTGCGTGTGCACCGCCGGATTCCCGCACTGGACGCAGATCGCGAGCAGCTTGGTAATCTCCTCTGCCACCACGAGCAACTGTGGCATCGGCTCGAATGGCCGCCCCATGAAATCCGTGTCGAGTCCGGCGACGATCACGCGCTTGCCGGAATCGGCCAACGTGGTGCAGGCCTCGACCAGCCGCTCGCCGAGAAACTGCGCCTCATCGATTCCGACCACGTGCGTGGACTCTTCCACTTGCCGCAGCAGCTGTTCCGCGTTCTCCACCGGCACTGACGCAATCTCGAGCCCCGAATGCGAGACGATTCCGTTCGTCGAGTAGCGCTGGTCGATGGCGGGCTTGAAAATCTGCACGCGTTGCCGCGCGATCTCCGCGCGCCGCAGCCGGCGGATCAACTCCTCGCTCTTGCCGGAAAACATCGGGCCGACCACCACCTCGATCCAACCCATATTGCCCTTCACAATGTCCATGGGTCCCCTCGCGTCGTACGCTAACACAACCCGCTGTGGAAATGTGTCGGTCGAGGCGATCAAATTTTGCGCGAGGCATGCGAATGTGTTTTTCGCAGCCGCAGTGCTATTCTCTTCCGATTCCATGAGCAGCTTCGAAAAACTCCACACCGAAAACGTTCGCGCCGAGGGCGGCAAGAGCATCCTCGTGCTGCCCGTTGGCACGGTCGAGCAACACGGCCCGCACCTGCCGTTGACGGTCGATCTGGAAATTCCCACGAGGATCGCGTCGGCGCTCGCCGAAGCGGTGAAGGCAATCGTCGCGCCGGCGATTCCGTATGGCGCGCGTTCGTTGCCGCAGAGCGGCGGCGGCCCCGGCTTTGCCGGGACGATTTCCATCCGCGGCAGCGTCCTGACGGATTACCTCCAGGATGTCATTGCCGGATACGTTGCCTCGGGCTTTCGCTCGATCGTCATTCTCAACGGCCACTACGAGAACGAAGCCTTCATTTTTGAGGCACTCGAGCTTTGCCGGCAAGCCGGGCAACTCGAAGACGCGCGCGTCGTCGCCGCGAGCTGGTGGAGTCTCGTCTCAGATGAACTGCTGAAGAAGCTTTTCGGCGATCGCTTCACTGGATGGCACGCGGAACACGCCAGCGCCTGCGAAACATCTCTGATGCTGCACCTGCGAAGCGATCTGGTCGGCGCCACGCGCGTCGACAACGCCACGCCTCCGCGAGCCGGCGTCTATACCTATCCAATCGACTCGGCCAAGCTCTCGAATCGCGGCGTGCTCGGTAGCAGCTCGCCCGCTAGCGCCGCCGCCGGCCGCGCCCTCTACGATGAAATTTGCGCGAACCTCATCGCCCTTGTCCGCGAGCGCATGGAAATCTAAGGCGCGAAGCAGTGAAAGATTGAGGCGCGAGACGGTCGAGGCTTGGAGCGCGAGGCGCAAGAATGGTGGAGGGTTGAAGCGCGAAGCGCCAGAACGGTGGAAGGGCGGGGTTTCAACCCCGCCATAAACCACACGGCGCGAAGCGCCTTCCGTTGCGCTGCAGCTCTCGCAGCATGTGTTGGTTCCGGCGTAGCCCTTGCCGGCGATCGCCCAAAACGCCCTGTGGGAATCTTCGGCTCGGTTTAGCTCTTTCGTTTCGCCGCGGCCTCGGCCAATAAGCAAAGAATCTCAAACGCAATATTCGCTGCCGCCAGCGCAGTGGTCCCGGAAGGATCGAATGGCGGCGAGACCTCGACCACATCCGCGCCGACCAAATTCAGCCCGCGCAAGCCGCGCAACAGCCGCAGCACTTCGCGCGAAGTGAGCCCGGCAAATTCCGGCGTCCCGGTGCCGGGCGCGAAAACAGGATCGAGCGCGTCGATATCGAAGCTGATGTAGGTCGGCCCATCCCCGGCCACGCGCCGCGCCTCGCGGATCGCAGCGTCCACGCCCATTTCTTCGAACTCCTCAATCGTGATCATGCGAATGCCCTGTGCGAGCGGCCAGTCGCGCTCATCGGCCGAGTACGTGGATCCTCGGATCCCGATCTGCACGGTTCGCTTGGGATCGAGCAGCCCTTCCTCGATGGCCCGGCGAAACGGCGTGCCGTGCGTATATTTCAATCCGCCGAAATACGTGTCGACGGTATCCGAGTGCGCGTCGAAATGAACCATGCCCACCGGCCGCTTTTTCCCCACGGCGCGCAGAATCGGCAGCGAACTCAAATGATCGCCGCCAATCGCGAGCGGCATCGCGGCAGAATCCACGATTCGCGCGAAAAATGCCCGAATACTTTCGAGCGAGCGATCGAGATCGATGGGATTCACGGGCGCGTCACCGGCATCGGCCACGCTCGCAAGCGCGTACGGCGAAACCTTCGTCGCCGAATGAACGCGCTTGATCAAGCTCGACATTTCGCGCACCTGCCGCGGCCCGTGGCGCGGTCCCGGCCGGTTGGTTGTGCCGCCATCCCACGGCACGCCGACGATCGCGATGTCGAGCTCGCACGGGTCCTCCACCACCGGCAGCCGCATGAAAGTGGAATGCCCGGCGAATCGCGGAGTGACGCCCGAATCGATTGGCTCGTAGCGCTGCTTCGTCATAATTCCGAGCCTTCAGCCACCGCAGCTCCCTTGTTCTTGCGGCTCCAGAAGAACCACACGAGCCCCGCGGCCAAATACGCGAGGTAAATATATGGAAGTTTGCCGTACGGCCCCTCCGGGACCGGATACAAATTCCCGACGAGCGCGAGCAGCATGGCGCCGAACGCGAGCCACGGAATCACCTGTGCTCCCGGACGAAACGCATTGTGCTTCCGCAGGTACCGTGGCAGCACCGAACACACCAGCGCGTACGCCACAATGTAGCCATACGTCGCAAGCGATCCCATCCAGCCGTAAACATCGAGCCCGCCTGCGCCGCGCGCCGCGAGGATCACCACGGGCAGCACCGCAGCGATTCCGGTCGCGATTACCGCGCGACTCGGCGTCTCGTTGCGCGCATGCGTGGTGCGCATCGATCCATGCGCAAGCCCGTGATGAGACATCAGCAGCAGCACGCGCGCGGCGGCAGTGATGCAAGCCAGCGTGCACGCGAAGAGGCTCACCAACGCGCCGATGTCGATCACTTCGCCAAGCATCCTCACGCCGCCCACCGCGGCCACCACGCGCATCGGCGCCGTGCTGGTGCCCAAATCTTGCCCCGCCAGTCGCAACCCGAGATCCTCCGTGTAGGCGCAGACCGTGAAGATCGCGCCGCAAAGCAGAGCGCTCTGGATCACCGCGCGGGGAATCGTCTTCAGCGGATCGCGCGCTTCCGCGCCGAGCGTGGTGGCGCTTTCGAAGCCGCAAAAACTGAAAAGCGCCAGCACCAGGCCGAGCCGCAACCCGCTGCCCGTCATGCCGTGCAATCCCAATTGCTCCCGGTCGATGTGCCATCCATGCCGCACCAGCACCAACACGACCACCAGCAGAATCGACGACACAGAGACGATTTCGATCCACAGCATCAGCCGCGCCGAGATTTTCACGTCGCGCCAGGCGATCCACATCGAAACGCCGGTGACGAGCAATGACAGCACGACGGTCGAAGTGCCGTGGCCCGTCGCGTCGTGCAGCAGCAGATTCCCGTAATGATAGAAGCCGCCGATCACGCTCGAACCCGTCGCGATGTAGGCCAGCAGCAGGCTC
This sequence comes from uncultured Acidobacteriota bacterium, assembly GCA_963814735.1. Taxonomy (GTDB): domain Bacteria; phylum Acidobacteriota; class Terriglobia; order Acidiferrales; family UBA7541; genus Palsa-295. The sequence continues at coordinate 38,792 of CAWFEC010000009.1, forward strand.
CATGCGGTGATCGCGCCGAGCGACGGCGGCAGCGCCGTCGCCGCGAACGAATAGAGCGAGCCGGGCGAAGCCGAATACCGCGCGAATTTGCTCACGCACAGCGCAACGAGAAAAATCGCACATGTTGCGAGCACGTACGCGAGCCACGTCCCATTGCCCGCCAGCGCGCAAACCAGCGGAATCGTCGCCACCGGAGTCGCGGTCGGCGAGATGGTCGAAACCGACTGCGCCAGAATCTCGATGGGCGAGAGGACGCCCTTCCGAAGTCCATAATCGGTCGTCTCGGGAGGCACCTCGCCGCCTTTCGTTTGCGAAAAGCTAAGATTGCGTTTCTGGAGCGTCGATTATACGGGCAGTTCCGCTTGCCTGCTAGGACCTTGCGTTCGATCGCCGGAGGGACCGCTCGGCCTCTGATCGAGTGGCCCGCGCACGCGCTGCGAGACAACCGAAGGCCACGTGAGATAAAATCTCCAGCCACTCACAAACGCTCACATTTCCTGAAAGGGGCCCATACGCATGCCGAGGTCGAAAGAGTTCACGGTAAAGATCGAGGACAAACCCGGCGCTCTCGGAAGGTGTTTCGCTGCTCTCGGGGACCGCGGCGTGAACATCCTCGCTTTTCAATCATACGTCGAGGAGGGCGAGAGCGTGGCCCGTTTCATCGCCGATGATATGGCTACAGCAAAGTCGGTGCTCGGCAGCCTGCGCATGATCTTCGAAGAGACGGAAGCTGTCGTGGTAAGGCTGGCTCAACGTCCCGGCGCGTTGGGTCGCGCCGCCGCACGGCTCGGCGAAAAGCGGATCAACATCGACTATTCCTACTGCGGCTCCGATCCCAAATCGCCGCTGGGGATGTTGGTGTTTGGCGTCGACGACTTGACGACAGCCGCCAAGGCACTAGACGAATTGGCCGCCGAAGACGCGAAAACGTCAGCTTGATTCGCCGCACCGGCTACGAACCCTCATCCGAGGCGAATTTGGTCCGCTTCAGGCGCGGCGGTATAATGGTAAGACCAACGGGGGCGACACGGTTTCGACGGAAGCTGTCGCGGCTCGAAGGCATGCCGGGCTCCACCTGCCCGCAATCGGGTGGAAACAAACTAACTGGCAACTCACAGCTAGCTCTCGCTGCCTAACCAAAAGTAGGTAGCGCGTCTCCTCAAGCGTCGCCTGCGCGGTTGAGATGAGGCGTCACACAGTAGGCTGGCCGTCGCGTTTCGGTCCGTAATGCGGCGGCGAGATCATCGGACTAGTCGGTGGCGCGTCTTGCCCGCTCTGAGTTCCATCGACGAACAAAACGGAACGGGCTAAGCATGTAGTCTTCGGGTTGCAAAGCTTCTCGGACGGGGGTTCGACTCCCCCCGCCTCCATATTATAAGTGACTTATATATACACACTTAGCGCCTCTGGAGATGACATGTTCCAGAGGCGTTCCAGTTCATGGTAGCATCGGCGCATGCTGAACCTCTGGCGACGTCATCTGAAGTCTTGCCCGCACCGGCTGCGTACCTACAAGAAGTGTGGGTGTCCGATCTGGGTCCAGGGGACGCTTCACGGAAAGTGGCTGAAGAGATCGCTCGATCTGCGAAATTGGGAAGCGGCGCAACGGCTGGTGCGCGAGTGGGAAGCAGGAGCCGGCGCGCGGTCAGTGCCCGTCAGGGAAGCGTGCGCGCGCTTCTATGCAGATTGCGAAGCGCGAAAGCTCGGGACCGCGCAGCTTGGAAAGTACAAACTCCTGACCGAGGAACTGAAGAAGGCGTTCGGCGAGCAGAACGTCGCAAGTTTATCTGTGGACGATCTTCGATCGTACCGGGAAGGGTGGACTGTCGCATCGGTCACGGCGGGGAAAAAGCTGGAGCGGCTCCGCACATTCTTCAAGTTCTGCCAGGAGTCGGGATGGAGCTCTACAAACCCGGCGAAAGTTTTGAAGGCACCGCAGGGAAGACCGACGCCCACGCTGCCCTTCTCTGATGCGGAGACGGAGAAGATCCTCTGGGCGGCCGAACGATATCCCGAGATCTACCCGATGTCGCGCGAGTACGGGAAAAAGGTTAAACCGTTTATTCTGCTTCTTCAGTATTCGGGGCTGCGGATACGCGACGCAGTTTGTTTGCGGACTGATGCGCTGAAAGACGGGAAGCTTTTTCTCTACACGCAAAAGACGGGAACACCGGTCTGGCTGCCGATTCCTCGCCTCTTAGTTGGGCATTTGGAAGAGGTCAAGGAGTTCGGCGATTATTTCTTCTGGTCGGGAAACGGGCTCCCGAAATCGGCGGTGTCGGACTGGCAAAGAACCCTTGCGCGAGTATTCAAAGCTGCTGGTGTGCGGGGACACGCTCATAGATTTCGAGATACGTTCTCCGTGAATCTCTTGAATGCGGGCGTCCCGCTCGAAACCGTTTCGGTCCTGCTCGGACATTCAAATAGCCGCGTCACTGCGAAGCATTACAATCCGTGGGTCAAGTCGCGGCAGGTCGCGCTGGAAAGCGAGATACAGAAAGCGTGGAGACTCGGATGACCCGCAACATTCTCAATGTCTGCGCGACATTTCTCACATCTTTAACGATTCGCTGCCTTGGACAAAAGACGAGAATGAACCCGTTCGACAACGGACTGTGGGATGCGCAAGGTAACGTACCGTCGCTTACGCCGGGAACCCCTTTCACCTATCGCAAGGACGCCCGGCTCATTTGCGAACAGATCGCGAACCTTGTCTGGACTCAGATTCCACATCTCGGCGAGTTCGGTAACGGCATAGTGCCGCTCAGCGTGAGTGGGAGTCGGTGTTTGTGATGCCGAAAGCATTGATTCCGACGTTGAACTAACAGAGTGTCGCTCGAAGACCGTCTTTCTTTGTCATGACTTCTTTCCTCTGCGCTATAGCTGTGACGACCAGGCTGAGATTATTGCCCTCTCAGAGCACGACATCAAATCTTTGGATTCGCTCTAGTACCTTGTTTAGAAGGAGAGAGATTTTCGCCCATTTGAAATGTGGGCGTTGCCCTTAGTGGTGTCGTTGTTGCAGCATCTCTCCGCGATTTTTTCACCAAATACATTATTTCTAACTACCCTCCCACACCGCGTGGTCTTGGCGGGGATACATAGGACGAACTATCAAGGCATTCCCCAGCGGGGGGTTCTCCGCACCGAACTGTTTTCGCCAATCGGATCTTTCATGGCTAACTTTCGCTCCTTAGCCGACCGAAACCTCGGCGTAATCAAGAGATTCACCGACGCGCGCTTTCAGATCCTTCAACCAAGCCCCCGGCTTACGACCGTGGATCAGACGGCCCACGAATCCTAGCCTTTCAGCCACGTTGGCGCGGTTTCGAAGAATGTCTTCCCTGGCGACCTTGCTGTAGAGTGTCAGGAATTCGGACATGCTGGCAGGCTTGGAAAAGAGGTATGTGGCATGGCCGAGTTGGGGGGTCTCCACGACTACCGTTCTCTCGAGGTCGAAGATGTACTCGGACCGAAAGAGATAAAGACACCGGGCACGCTTACAAAGCTGCTTGTAGAAGAAGGCATCGTAGTCGGGCTTCCAGGTGATCAAAACAACGTCGAAATCGCCCGGCATGCCCAAGCGAGAGCAGAGCTTTTGGAGTTCATTCCTCTCGATCGGAACAGATTCCAGGCGCGCTCGAATGTGATCGAGGGCCTCAGCAAACTCGCCGAACCGATGATGGGTTCTTCGGGCTTCAGCCACTCTTTCACCAATAATTGACGGCAGCGCGACTTCGAGGCGGCTCGGAAGGGCAGTTTCCCACTTCACCAGGTGCCATGCCCCCGCTCGGTGTTGATACTTACCGCTTTGAATGAAGGGAGCCTTGACTCCTACCTTGGCGCCTAGCAAATGTTTCCACTGATTCCAACTCGAGTCCCATGACAGCGGCAGCGATGCTTGGTCGAAGTGAACTTCAATCCGGTGCCGTGAATCCCGGAAGACTGCGTGGTCTCCATAAAACGTGATCTTTCGCACCGGCGCTTGGAGCTGTTTGAAGTTTTGCTCGGGCCGAAAGGATAGGATGCGAGACGCGTAAAAGGCCTTCCCATCTTTTGAGAGATTTCCGTCAACAAGCAACGAACCAAAGCCACCATAAGGGAATAGCACAGGGGTCGCAGGCTCACTCCGAAGCGCGTCGTAGCAAGCTCGCAATTCTGGTTGCGCGAGGGTGTTGAAGGCGCGCTCTAACGTATGAAGGTCGTCCGCTGGTGCGTGCGCTGTGCGGAGTTCAAGGCCGCGCAATTTGAAGGCGATGCGCAGCTCTGCCGGCAGTACGCTCGGATCGACGCGTAAGAGTTCGTACAACGAGGGCTGGCGGTCCCAAGGGCGGCGGCGATTTCCGACGTAGAAATAATCCCTCAGTGCCTCGCAACGAAGGTTAATGGCTGAGATACCCAGGCAGGAGCCGCGAACTTCAGCGGTGACGAAGAGGTTGTCCCGCCTGTCCTTTCTGGGTTGTGTGACGTAGCCGATGTCTGCCTGAAAGATGTCCCTTCTTCTTTCCTCCGGATTCGTATTCCGGATGTAAATCTGTGTGCCCAGCGTCCGCTGCTTCAAGCTCCAAGGGAAAGCGCAATTCGTCGCGCGCGTGAATGAAGGGCGCCAAGAGATTCGAGACCAAGATGGCGGTGCCATCGGCGAAAACGCATTCCGTCTTCGTGCCTTTTGGATTCGTTCTCAGAACCAGTCGCTGGCACACATTCGGTGGCGGGTTGGTTCTGGCCTGGATTGCGACATCCATAGTGGCGCGGACTCTAGCACCAGCCCATCGTCTTGCCAAATAAGTGGGGCCATTCAGCAATCTTCTGATGCAGCGGCTTACGGGATGTCGGGAACGCTCGACTCAACCCTTGTCCGTCTTAGTCCTTCCGTCGTGGGTTCGAAATTCCGAACAGTCTTGGAAAACGCAAGCAACAGGAGGGCTTCCGATGCGTCTTGCTGGACGTGAACGTTTGGGGTTCTACCCTCTTCCGATTGCGGAGGCCAAACGAATTCGCAAATTTCTTCAATTCCCCGAGCAGAGTCGTGCTCGGCTCTTGACCCATGCATAGGAGAGGGCGTCGCGTTCGTAGAGGTCACGCGCGATGCAAGGGCAATCCGGTACGGGGTTGAGCTGGATGCGCAGAGAGCCACGACTCGCCACCTCATCAGCCGACGAAGTGATTCACGGCAATTGCTTTGATGTGCAGTGCCCGGTCGAGTCGTTTTCGCTGATTTACTTGAATCCTCCCTACGATTTCGAAGTCAGCGAGGAAAGATCGCAGCGCATGGAGAGGCTGTTTCTCGAGCACGTCTATCGTTGGCTAAAGCGCACGGGCATTCTGGTGATGGTCATTCCCTCGGACTACATCCGCGACTGCAGCCAGGTCCTCTCATTTCAATTCAAGGATGTCCACGTCTACCGGCTTACCGAACCCGAAAGCGTCAAATACAAACAAGTCGTCGGTGTTCGGAGTCCGCCGCACCCGGCAAGAGAGAGACCGTGTGCAGGATGGCGAGATAACCAGGGCGCGGCTCTGGTACGAAGCTGTGGCGAGAGACCCAGAGAAACTTTCTCCACTTCCTTCGGAGCCCGACCGTTATTACAGCATTCCGCGCGGCGCAGCGGTGCGACTGGTGTACCGCGGCCTTCCTTTAGACCAAATTGAAGACCTCCTTCCGAAGTCATCTGCCTATCGCCAAGCCTCTGCCGTCCTCTTCGCCCCGCAGTCAGACGTCAGCGGGCGCCCACTGACCCCGTTGCATGGCGGGCATGTCGGCCTGCTCTGTACGGCAGGGATGCTCAACGGGATCTTCGGGGAGGGAGAAGCGCGGCATATCGCGCATTGGCAGTCGGTCAAACTCGTCGACAAGTCCGAGGAGGAAGAAGACGGAGCCACAGTCATTCGAGAGAAGGAGCGATTCTCGAACGAACTGACGGTGGTCTTCAGCACAGGGGAGATTGCCAGCCTGAAGTAAATCCTCAACGGAGAAAGGACGTGCACTATGAGCGACCGGTGCTATTCAACCCTCGTTTGTGCGGAGCGAGACAAAGATGTTTTCGAGAAGATGGGCTACAAACTACAAGAATCGCGGGCCCTGTCGGTGGACGGCGGCGAAATTCCGGGTGCGGTGGTGATGGCCGCAGAGGAAGCCAACAACGGAAACTACGATGAATTCACGGCTCTTAGCGGTATTCCCTTCATCGTGTGCAACGGATCGTGTCCGGGCGCCTTCGGAGATCACCTCATTGTTTCGGATGGGAAGGAATGGCACTACTCCGAAGCTCTCCATGAGAGCAACTACCCAGCAGTTCGGGTGGAAGCTGGCGGTATTGTCCAGGCCGCGGAAGTGAACGACGCGCGCACGTATTGGAGAGTCTACGAATCCGCGGTGGCTGTCATCAAGACTGCTGCGGTGAAGAAACCCAATCGACCATTCAATAGACCAGGAGCGCGAACTTCTTAGTGCGAGCTGCGTGGGCCTCATATTCCGTGGCTGACCAAAAACATCGTTTCGCGCCCGATTCGGAGATTGGCGGCACGAGAGATCTTCCAGAGGAGACCGGAATGCAGAACGCACACGAACGCTTCGGAACCCTCGAATTCACAAAGCAGATGAAGGACACAACGACCCGCGTTCGCGTCCACTTTGACCGAGCGGTCGTCGAATCCGCCGAAAGATGAACGCGGTCAGGCGAGCGCCCATTTGATCTCCCTGATCGGGGGAGATTCCGAGGTCGGTGCCCTGTGGGCAGGAGTAACCGAAGGAGCGTTGTTTCAGATTCATCTGCCGGGCCGTCCGGCGATGGCGGTGTCTCTTGGTCCCGAGGCCCAATGCTTTCGCGGCAGCGCAGTAGTCTCGAACCGAGAACGGCCCGTCCGCCACTTGGTGGCTATTTCGTCAGAGCTTGCCAAGACGAAGCCCGGAGTGGATCGAGAGGGAGCGCGAACGATTCTGTGCGACGACGATCCCATTTTCGTGCTCTATCGGGTGGCCTGCCGATTTGGCCTGCCAGTAGTGCCGGTGTGGGCGCCGTGGTTCATGCGAGAACTCAAGGCCCGGAAGGCAATCCGGCCGTTGCTGGGGCTGGGATGCTCACCCGTCGTGGTGAGTGGAAACAAAGGTACCTTCCTCAAATGGATCGGGAAGGCGCTGAAGGAAGGCTCGATCCGCATTCCGGAAGAGAATGGCTCGATCACTTGGAAGCTGCCGAGGACTTTCCTGGAGCGGCCAATATTGGAGGCCGAAACGGATGCGAATGCCACTGCGTAACGCCGGTGCGCAAGAACGCGAGGAAGGAGGGATTTGTGCAAATTGTTCTCAAGGCTTGGAGCAGCGATCCGCACTACGGCGGCGGATGCGATTACGCAGTCGTGGAAGTCGGCGAAGTATTCTTGAAGCTCGCTCTCCGGCGAATCAGTGTGCTTTGCGAGCAGAAAATCCTCGATTCTTCCTTGAGCGAGACGTACTACTGGGATTCTTCAGCCCAGTATTTCAGTCCCTGGCTCAACCGGGCGTCGAAGTCTGGAGCGGCCCTGGAAGCGTGTTTCAAGTTGGAGGAATCGATTGAAGCCCTCGAAATTGACACGCGAGAAGCAGTGATTGCTGAGGCCGATTTCGGTCTACCAGAAAGCCAGATTGGGGCAGTGGAGTGTTCCCAGATGATCGTCCGCGACGGGGGAATCGCATTCAACGCCCTCATAAAGCACAGCGACACCTACGTGACCACCGCCGAGATTTCGAAACAAATGATTGAATCCGCTCTCTCATCTGCCACCAATTAGACCTCTCCGTCTTCGATCGATACATCTCGCCTTACCCGAAAAAGTCATGAGGACAAAAACATGCAACTCCCCAAGGACATCAACGAATACCTGCGTGCGCGCGCCTCCGAGCTGGCCGATAGAATTCTTCGGACCTACCCGCCACTTCACGGCATCGGTGATCCCGCATCACCGCTCATCGGGCATCTCCTGCGCAGGCCTTTCCCCGCACAGGTTCTCGCGATGATGGGAGTGGTCAAACGGTGGCACGAGGCGCGGGGGGCGGCGGTGATTGCGGAATGCGGAACCGGAAAGACATTGATTTCGCTGGGAGCCGTTCATGTCCACAGCGATCGAAGGCCCTTCACGGCCCTTGCCATGGTCCCACCGCAGTTGGTTGAGAAGTGGGCGAGAGAGGCTCTCTTGACGCTACCCCGAGTGCGGGTTTTCTTCATCGACGGCCTTCGCGGCCCGACGAGTTCCGTGGCCCACGCTGGAGTCAACGAAGTCAGGTTGCGACATGGCCGTATCGTCCGGGAAGGGCTGCGAACGACACTCACGGAGTTGCGGCAGCGGAAGACCTCTCGCACTGCTCGCGCCCGTTGGGAATCGATCTGCGGACTGCCGGCTCTTTTCGTGGTCGGGCGTGACCGCGGGAAGCTCAGTTATTTCTGGCGGCACGCGTATGGCTTAGCTCGTTGCGGGCGTTACCAAGGGAGTGTGGTGAACGCAGACAGCGGCTGCCCCATTTACCTGAATGGAGACGGGGAGCGGCTTCTGTCCTCCGACTTCGCGAAGGCCAAGTTAAGTGAAATGTTAGGCGGTGCAGAATGGCGAGGAACCCGCCAAATTGCGGAGGGCTTTGTACAGCGCGTTGTGGCAGGCGGACGGGAAGAAGGTTCGGCGCTTCGCTCCGGTGGACTTTATCGGGCGCTACATGCCCAACTTCTTTGACTATGCGATTGCCGACGAGGTGCATGAGCTGAAAGGCGACACAGCTCAGGGGAATGCACTCGGCACACTGGCGGGATGTGCGCAACGCACCGTCGTGCTTACCGGGACGCTTCTCGGAGGCTACGCCGACGAGCTGTTTAACATTCTCTTCCGTTTGCAGCCGGCAAAGATGGTGGGGGAAGGGTTCGAGTGCGGCGAGGCTGGACTGCGCTCTTTCACGGAAACCTATGGGTTGCTCGAAAAGATCACGGTCATCGAGCCATCGGATAACGCCTGCTCGGACGGTCGCGTAACCAAACGCATTCGCCGTCGCCCCGGTGCCTCGCCGCTTCTCTTTGGCCGCTTCCTCATGAGTCTGGGAGCATTCATTTCGCTGGAAGATATTTCCGACGCACTGCCACCCTATCGCGAAGAAGTCATCGGCGTGGAGATGGACCCTCCGCTGCGCGACGCCTACAAGAAGCTGGAAGAGGACATCAAGAAGGCTCTGCAAGAACATCGGCGGAATCCAACTGTGATCAGTGTGGCGCTGAACGCGTTGCTCCTCTATCCGGACCGCCCGTTTGGCCTCGGTGACCTTTATGGGTACGAATACGATCCCGAGACCAGAAAGCGCGAACGGTTTCTCATCGCACGAGACACAAGATCTGAACCAGAACCACGTCTATGCGAAGGAGCGCCGCCTCGTCGAGGAAGTGAAGTCAGAATTGGCGCGCGGCCGTCGTTGTCAAATTTATGCCGTCTACACGCAGAAGCGCGACGTTACTCGTAGGCTCGAGCGAATTCTCGCCAATGAAGGAATCCGAGTCGCAGTGCTCACGACTGAAGTGCCGCCTGAGGCGCGGGAAGCTTGGTATGAACGCCAACTCCGCGCAGGAGTGCAGGCCGTCATCTGCCACCCGAAACTCGTCCAGACCGGTCTTGACCTGATCGAGTTTCCAACGATCTTGTTTTACGAGACCGGCTACTCGATCTATGTCCTCCGACAAGCAAGCCGCAGGAGTTGGAGGATCGGCCAGCGCCTTCCCGTAAAGGTGAAATTCCTGCACTACGCCCAAACCATGCAGGAGACCTGCCTTCGGCTGATGGGCAAGAAGCTGCTGGTCTCTCTGGCGATGGAGGGCAAGTTCTCCTCGGAAGGATTGCAGTCGATCAACGACGAAGACGACATCCTGATGGCCATGGCCCGCGAACTCGTCACGGAGAAAGGGATCGGCGAGCGAGCCGACGCGGTGTGGGCAACACTTCAGAAGAAGCAAGAGGAGATGCTCCCCGCACGAGTGGCCGAGGATTTGGAAACGGAGGCCGACCGAAGCGTACCGGAGATTCCGTTGATCGAAGCGACCTCGGCTCCCGCCGACCAATTGTCACCACTCAGATCGGCAATGGAATCGCCCGGTCGGAAAAGTTCCCGGCGGTCGGCCTCGGCGAATGCCAGACGAACAGCTCGCGCTGTTCTGAGCGAGCACGTAACAAGAGAAGGAGAGATGCGATGGGGATTCTCGGACTGACACACGATGAGAAGGGCGCGGCCCTCGAGAAACTTCCGGTGGCGATCAAGGTTGCCATCGGCGAGGGTCCCGACCCTGATGATGAGAACGGCAATCCGCGAGCGCTGTTTCATTTCGTTTTCAAGCGGAAGGTCATGCGCGGGCAATCTGTGTATTGGGAGTCCGCGCCGGACATCGCCGAGGTCTATGGGGAGAAGCCGACTCAGTTGGGAGTCATCTTCCTCCATGATGACCCGAGAGAGGTATTCCCGTCGGAATACGCCCTATGGACGCGGAGAGGCCGCTTCTGCCACGGAGAGCTGGTGCAGATCGCGAACGGCAATGGGATGCACTACAAAATGCAGGCGATCCGAAGGACGAGGGAGCACCCGGAGGGAGAGCCTTGGCCGGGCGAACGCAAGTACTTGGATGGACCGCAGAAGGGCCAGCCGGTCGAAGGTTGCGGCGCCGGTTGCCCGGAACTTGAAAGTGGCAATTGTGGGCCTTCCGGGGACCTGTACTTCATCTTGGAGAAATTCCCTAGCTTGGGCGCCGTCTGTCGACTGCACACAGGGGGCAAGACCTCGGTCCCCAACCTGTCGAATGCGGTCGCACAACTGCATAGCTGGAATGGGGGCCGTTTGAAAGGCGTCAAAGCCACTCTTAAGGTCACGCCAGAGATGCGCTGGCATCCCGGAAGAATCGGAGGCTGGGAAACCTCAGTTGTCCCGATTCTGAGCCTGGAGATTGGAGGTACGACGCTGGAAAGCCTCATCACCAATATGACGGAGCCCGCGAGACTGCTTCAGAAAGCGCAGGCTGCTTGTGGCGGTGAACAATCGGAACAGTTCGTTGTGCGGGAAAGCGAGGAGGAACGTGCTCCGGAGATTGCCGAGGAGTTTTACCCCCAGAACAATGGTTTGACAGAGGAACAGATCTGCGAAGCTGTGGGATCCTCCGAAAATGCGGAGCAGTATGCGACCATTTGCGATTTGGCGCGGCGACTTGGGTATAGCGAGGCCAAGATAAGAATGCTGTTGAGCCAGATGACTAAGAACCCTGTCTGCATTGAGAGGAAGCTACGGAACCAATTGGACGAACGACCTGAGAATGCCGTCCCGCGGGAAAGACGCTAGTGGACAGAGCTGATCCATCGGCAAAATTTCGCAAAACGGAACGTCCAACTGCATCGCCGGCTGCAAAGCTTCCGAGCCGGCCGTCACTCGAGAACAGTGTCTTCAATCGGCCTCGACAAACTTCCCAAAAGCGGGGTGGTCTCAATGGGTCGATGCAACACCATCTAGTGTAAAACTGCTGTTCAAAGGTGGTGTGTATGACCCAAGGAAAACGAGTGGCCCTGTCTGCGGCGCAGCGGACCGAGCTATGGAGCCGTTGGAAGGCAGGGCAGTCGCTGCACGTAATTGGGCGCGCCTTCGGCAAGCCGCATAACTCCATTCATGGTTTTTTATCGCAGCACGGGGGGATTGTTCCGCCAGTCCGTCGGCGCTCACTGCTCGTACTCACTGCGGTTGAACGAGAGGACATTTCGCGAGGGCTCGCTTCTGGTTCGTCGATCCGCGATATTGCGAAAGGTTTGGAGCGCGCGGCTTCGACCGTGAGCCGGGAAGTCGCACGCCATGGCGGCCGTCCTGAGTATCGGGCCCAGGAAGCGGATCACCAAGCCTGGGAGTCAGCTCTGCGGCCCAAGCGTTGCCTTCTGGCCATCCACGTGAAGTTGCGGAAGCTGGTTGCGAGTAAACTGATTCTGGACTGGTCGCCGCAACAGATTTCCGGCTGGCTGAAAATCCAGTATCCCGCTGACGAGAGCATGCGCGTGTCTCACGAAACGATTTACCGCAGTTTGTTCATCCAAGCCCGCGGAGTGCTGAAGAAAGAGCTGCTGGGGCACCTGCGATCCAAGCGCCGCATCCGCCGCTCGCAGCACTCGCGTATCTTTAAAGACGCGCGCGGTCAAATCGTAGATGCCATCTCCATCCGGGAGAGACCTGCAGAAATCGAGGACCGCGCCGTTCCCGGTCATTGGGAGGGCGATCTCATTGGTGGCAAAAAAAACAGTCACATCGCGACGTTGGTGGAGCGGCATTCACGTTTTACTGCCCTGGTCAAGGTGCGAAGCAAAGACACGGCTGCGGTCGTCGCCGCATTGAGCCGGCAAATTCGCAGGCTTCCCACATCCTTGCGACGATCATTGACCTGGGATCGCGGGCTGGAGATGGCCAAACACAAAACCTTCACGGTGGCCACGAATGTGAAAGTTTACTTCTGTGATCCGCACAGCCCCTGGCAACGAGGAACCAACGAAAACACCAACCGCTTGCTGCGACAATACCTGCCGAAGAGAACCGACCTTTCCGGCTACACGCAATCTCAACTGGATAAGATCGCACTACGCCTAAATCAACGCCCGCGAAAAACTTTGGGCTTTCAGACTCCAGCGAGTAAACTGCGCGCAAGTGTTGCGCCGACCCTCTGAACCCGCAGGACTTACCGGGAGTTACGAAACTAGCGGGGGAGGTTTGAAGAACGAATTCTGCCTTTTAGCTCGTCGCCGAACTCTTCAAAGCGGATTTGTTCGCGAGCACAAGATTGCAGCCGTTCGATTCAATCAGCCCCTCCTTCCTGAATTTCGACATAATCCGTGACACCGTCTCCCGCGAAATCCCAAGCGCCTGAGCAATCTCCTCATGGGTTAAGTTGAAGTGTGGCCCAGTCTCACCATCAAGCGCGCGATGGCTCTCGTACCAATCGAGAAGAAATCTCGCAAGCCTTTGGGTTGCGGACCACGAAAGGCCCGTCGTGCGCACTCCGGCGATTGCGGAACAAAGGTACGTACTTAACTGCATAGCGACCTGCGTCGCGACTTCACCATCATGTCGAATAATATGAACCAGGGCTTTACGTTCAACAAACCCTATCGCTGCAGGCTCGACCGCTTTCGCCGAAGCCTCGTAAGACTGGCATGACAGCGTCCCAGCCAAGCCCAATATTTCTCCCGGATTGGCAAACTTCAGAGTAAACGTCTTTCCGTCTTCCGACGCTGTGAATAGCTTTACGCGGCCCGAGCAGAGAATAAACACGCCCCGTGACGGATGCCCCTCAATGAACAGAACTTCGCCCTTTTGACGGCGCGACGGAATCGCATACGCGGCTAGCGTCTGAAAGGCTTGGGAAGAAACACGGCCATTCCAGAAGCGTGGCCAAGTTCGGCGCACTTCTAACATCAGAGCACGCTCCTCCATAACGGCGTTAATCGGGCATATTCGTCGTCCCAACAAAATATCGCAATTTCACGCCACAATGGAGGCAGTCCACAGAGCGTTCTCCCACTGCCGAATGCAGATCAGGTGATATGGGAAATGAACGCAAACACTCGGTGCAGGTGATGACGTAGTACCCCGCCGGTTGTCGCGGTATCCAAATCGAAGCAGCTTCAGTCCTTGTTCGCTGTGCCTGAATCGAGTCTGCCTTGATAACCTTTGCCACCGCGTCTAGTATTTCCTTGGCCCGAAATGGTTTCGGCACAAATGCGTCAGCCAAGACCCCTGGATGGTTGTCTACTCGAAAATCTCCACTGACGGCGATCACTCCGATTTGAGGAAAGCGGCGCCGGACGACCGAAAGGAGTTCAAATCCCGACATTCTCGGTAATTCAAGGTCGCTCACCAGGACCTCGGGAAGTGCGCCCCGGAGAACGACCAGCGCTTCGAAGCCGTCCTTAGCAGTGCGCACGTCGAAACCTTCAGCTTCTAGAGTGGTCTGTAGAATCTCTAGATTTGCCGTGTCATCTTCAACGACGAGGACCCTGGACGAAAATCGTTCACCGGCCATTTTGGTTCGACAGAAAAAGTGCCACCAAGTCGGCTGGGTATTTGCCCAGGAACGCGCTACCCCGAACTCTCCAACGCGGCCTCACCTTGGGTCTCAAGAAACCTCGATACCAGCATCAACCCTAGTTTTAAGCGGTCGGTTTCGCCGCCATCGACACCTGAGAGCAATGAAGAAGGTGGGCGGGGTCGTGTTGCCCCCTAGGGCAATCTCCCGCCCCGCCGATCGCCGCCACGCGGCAAGCGAGCGTTTGGGCATGCCGCTCACGCCGCCTTGGCTTTCTGGACGAAACCTATAGGTCTCGAGGGTAACCTAGTCAATCCGCACTGATACTTACGGCCCTGGAAGACTACGCACAGCGCATAACGATGAGGGTGGCGAAATCCCTGCGAATCGAAGCTCAAAGTAGAGCAATTGCACACCTATCCCCGCTACCCCTGGCGGCATGTTCTTCGACTCGATGTGCGTGACTCGGCCTTTGAATCGTCGAATTCCTGTCTTCACACCGGTTACCCGTTTTGGCATTTTGAGCACAACTTCAACCGCCTCACCGACACGCAGGACAATCTTGGTTGCGAAGTAGACGCCCGCCGTCGAGATGTTTACTGCCTTGGATTGATATTCGGCACCGGACACCGGCTCTATGCGATGAAACGACAGAGCCGTGTGGAGCTTGAAACGTGGAGTGATTCGACGCTCGGATGTGGCCATACCTTCTCCTTCTTTCGCCTCTGAAGGGTAAGGCAGGGTGAATCGTAAGGGACGTCTACTGTGACAGAGCGTTCCGTGCAGGTCAAGTGATGCGGTGCCAGGGTAGTGGGTCAGTTTGAAATTAGCAGGATTTTTCCGGCTTTACGATGCGGGGCCTCGCAGCAACAGCGGCCTTAGCGGGAGCAGGCATGATCTCGGGAGCATTGAAGAATTTATGGATGGGAACTTCGAAGTGGCGCTGAAAATATTGGAGTTGCCTGCGGCCTAACTCGGGCGGAAGAAAGTGCTCTTCGAGAACTCCTCCCTTTTCGAGTATGTAGCACGTCTTCCCATCACGGGTCTTTTCTGTAACAGTGACACCATTCCCGATCAAGGTAGCGAGAACGTCCTGTAATGAGACATCGGCTTTTCTCTGTCAACCTTCGCCGACCTCAAGCGGCTAGGGCAAGCTCGAAATATGCGATATTTTCGAAGTAGCCTATCTTCTGCACCTTGTCCTTCGAATGAACCGAAATCTGATAGTACTTTTGTGCGACGGTCGTCTTATGTCCCATTAGAGGGCCATAGAACATTTCCTGCCACACATCTTGCGGCGCGGGCTTCAAGAACTTCGATAGGTCCGCGTAGGCTTTTAGATGCAGATCAATCGTGGCAACAAGCCCGTTGACGAAATTTTCCTTTACATTTTCGACGCTCGTTCCCTCGGCTGCATAGTCGATGTCTAGGCCCTGAGCGAACCACGAGTTCGCGCCGTCCTTTGCGATCACAACCTTCAGCGCGCCGATAGCGACAACGTGGACGTCTCCGTCTTGGGTTTTACCCTTACCCTGAAAGATTGAGCAGTTATCCTCTGTGCCCTGTTTTGACTTCTTCTCTACCGCTTCCATGGCTTCCTCCTTTCCATCTCGCCGCATTCGCCTTGCGGGCGATCTGTTGTCGCCGTGTGCCAGAGAGTGCTGATGCTCTGGCTAAGCCTCCTAGCTTTCCGGCTTTCGATTTTGACCTTGACTTTTTAGGAGCCTGTCCTGTTGACTCCTGAACCACGCGAAACGCATTTGTATTTATATCCACCGTTGACCTTTTGGCCCCTCGCGGCTTAGATGGAACTAAGGACGTTTTGGTTACACCACGTCCTGTACGCGATCTAAGGGTCCCGCAAGTAGACATCCATAATTTAGCAAAACTGGGAAGGCAGCGTATACAACTATTCCTCTAAGAAATCAAGAGAGTTTCTAGCGGCTTGTAGTACTTGAGTACTCTAAATGACTATTATGCTTGACGCTGGAATCTGCGTCAAGCATAATAGTCACTATGAACAGACTCTCCACAGACGAGCAGGTGAAAGTAATTGCAGGTTTAGTCGAAGGAAATTCCATCCGTGCGGTCGTAAGGATGACCGGCGTCGCCAAGAATACAGTCGTAAGGCTGCTCACTGACTTGGGCCGTGCTTGCGCTGAGTATCAGGACAAGACGCTCCGTAACCTGTCTTGCAAGAGAATCCAGTGTGATGAAATCTGGTCGTTTTGCTATGCGAAGGCAAAGAATGTGCCCGCCGACAAGCAAGGACAATTCGGCTATGGGGACGTGTGGACGTGGGTAGCGATTGATCCTGATTCCAAGCTAGTGCCATCGTTTGCGGTCGGGACGCGCGGAGCAGAGACCGCCCAAGCATTCATGGATGATCTCGCGGCACGTCTGGCTCATCGCGTGCAGCTAACAACGGACGGCCATCGCGTCTATTTGAATGCCGTCGAGAGCGCGTTTGGAAGCGAAGTAGACTACGCCATGTTAGTCAAGCTCTATGGGAGCGATTCGGAACCTGACACGCGCTATAGTCCTGCGGAGTGCATTGGCACCCATACAGTAGGAATAGTGGGCCGACCAAACCCCCTGCACATTTCCACCAGCCACGTGGAACGACAGAATCTAACGATGCGGATGAAGATGCGCCGATTCACGCGACTTACAAATGCTTTCTCTAAGAAGGTCGAGAATCACATTGCGGCTATCGCGCTGCACTACATGCATTATAACTTCTGCCGCGTGCATCAGACTTTGCGCGTCACTCCCGCGATGGAAGCGGGCATCTCTGACCATGTTTGGACGATAGAGGAATTGGTCAAGCTGCTCGAAACAAACGAAAAAATAGCCGCATGAGGGAATTGCCAAACGGAGGAATCTAAGGTAATCTTCGCGGTCGAAATAGGCCAAAGGCCCGATTCACGGTCGGGCCACGTAGCGCCACACTGAGGAAAATCTACTGTAGGAGTGTGGACAATGCAAGCACAAACCGCCGCAAGTCTGCAATACGAGGTTTTTCCAGACCGCGACAATCCCACCGATTGGAGAGTCGAAGCCATCGACTCTAAGGCTGGCGATGTCTATATCGCAATATTCGCCGGACCTCTCGCACGAGAGCGGGCAACCGAGTACGCCAAACTAAAGAGCAGCGCGTTATCTCAAAAAGCTACTTCGATGTCGATTTGACTTAGATCGACACAGCTTTGTGGTTTGTCGGTTTTTCTGGTGCCCGTATACCACGGGCCTTCGCGTAGAGACACGCCCGACAGGCCGTCCACATCCATGCATTTCCACTGGCCTTCCGCTGGCAAACCCGTACTACTGCCGCCAGCAAATTGATATGAAAAAACGTGCCTGACGCCATTCTTCCACCCCAAGACGTGCGGACACATTTCTCGCGGGTAGCCGTCATACACAGCTATTACCTGCTTCTTTTGGGATATGGCCTGATAGAGAAGATCGTAGACGCTGGGCATGGATGACCTCCTTGGCACGTAGCATACCAAGAAAATCGCCCCAAATCTTCAAACTGACCCACTACCGGTGCCAGACCGCTCTGAATGCGCCGTCCTCTTCCTGGTCCGGCATCTGACTGATCGGGCAGTAACGGTTTTTCACCAGCCGAAAACGTGAGGCAAGGAGACGGGGCTCCTGTATTCTACAGCTATGAGCGTTCCCACCCTGCATGTGGGCCTTCGTGGTATGCATCTTCTTGATACATCCGTCTTCAACAAAGGCACCGCTTTTACCGACGAAGAGCGGTCGGTGTTCGGTCTTCATGGCCTGTTGCCACCGCACATCGAATCGCTGGAGGAACAGACATCCCGCGCATATGAAGCTTATCGTCGCAAAACGGACGATCTCGAACGTCATATCTACCTGCGTGCGCTCCAGGATACGAACGAAATCTTGTTTTACAAACTGCTGAGCGCCCATATCGAAGAAATGATGCCCATCGTCTATACGCCAGTGGTTGCTCTGGGCTGCCAGCAGTTCAGCAGCATTTACCGCCGCTCACGCGGCCTTTTCATCTCTTACCCACTTCGCGACTCGATTCCCAGCCTCTTGCGGAACCGGCCGTACCGGGATGTCGACGTCATTGTGGTGACAGACGGCGAGCGAATCCTGGGAATCGGCGATCAAGGCGTGGGAGGCATGGGGATACCCATCGGAAAGCTTTCTCTCTATTCGTTGATCGGCGGCATTCACCCGGCCCGAACCTTACCGGTCGTGCTTGACGTGGGAACGAATAACGAGGACCGATTGAAAGCACCCGAGTACCTCGGTTGGCGCCACGAGCGTATCACCGGCGATGCCTACTACGAATTCGTCGACCTCTTCGTCCAGGCTGTGAAGCAGGAGTTGCCTGGCACGTGTCTGCAGTGGGAAGACTTCGCCAATCTACACGCGCGGCCACTCCTCGATCGTTACCGCGATCGACTGTTGACCTTCAATGACGATATTCAGGGGACAGCGGCGGTTGTTTTCGGCGCACTCACTGGGGCCATCAAGGCATCAAGCAGAAGGTTGAAGGACCAGCAGATTGTCTTCTACGGAGCGGGCGCTGCAGGCATTGGCGTGGCGGATTATTTGCGCATGGCGCTTGTGGACAGCGGCCTGTCTGAGGAAGAGGCTAGGAGGCGATTCTGGATTATCAACCGAGGCGGAATCCTGCACGCGGATCGAACCGACCTGACTCCCGAGCAACGGGTCTACGCCCAGCCACTGGAACGCCTCGCGCAATGGCGGCGGCCTTCGTCCGGTACCATTGATCTCGATACTGTGATCCGCAATATCGATGCGACCATTTTGATCGGCCTGTCAACGCTCGGCGGTGCCTTCACCGAATCTATCGTGCGAGAAATGGCGCGCAAGGTTGACAGGCCGATCATTTTCCCCCTCTCGAATCCGACGGACCGATCCGAAGCCGTTCCAGAAGACTTGATGCGCTGGACCGACGGCCGGGCAATCGTCGCCACAGGTTCTCCGTTCGCGCCTATAGACTTTGCGGGCCGGAAGATTCCAATCGCCCAGTGCAACAACGTCTACGTGTTTCCGGCAGTCGGTCTGGGCGTGATCGCGTCCGGAGCGCGGAGAGTGACGGATCGTATGATGATGGCGGCCGGGCGCGCATTGGGCGAGAATTCGCCCGTGCTGTCTGATTCTGCAGCTGCGTTACTTCCTTCTTTGAAGGATCTCCCGACGATCGCGCGGAAGATCGCTCTCGAGGTAGGCATCGAGGCGCAGCAGGCGGGCGTTGCGCAGCGCACATCACCTGAAGAGTTGCATGATCGCGTCGCCGCCACGCAGTGGACTCCCGAATACCCGCACCTGGTTCCAGCCGAGCCCTAGCCCCTCCTTCATCTGCCGCTTTCTACCCGGCGAACGCCTCGGCCCTTACTGCCCCGCGGTGCCGGAGGGTTCAATGAAGCGATTGATATGGCTGACTCCGAGTGAGGAAAAATTGGAAGGCACGCGCAGGAGTAGCCACCGTCTCGCACGACGCCTTTGCATTTGCGGCGAAGCCTCGACGTCACAGGGTAGCTGTCGGTCAGTCCAAAACGACGCACGGACCGGTTGTTCCTAAATCTTGGTGTCTCGTCCTGCCCAATACGGCTCTCGCAGAACGCGCTTCAGCGTTTTACCTGCTGTGCTGCGAGGGAATTCCTCCATGATCACCACGGCGTGGACACGCTGATACTTGGCCACAACGCGTTCGTTCGTCCAATCACGCAATGCATCTTCCGTGACCGACTTCCCGCTGTGTAGAACCACCGCTGCCAGCGGAGTCTCTCCCCACTTCTCATGGGGAATGCCGAATACCGCAGCCTCGCGCACCGCCGGGTGTTGAACGAGGATTTCTTCGATGTCTTTCGGGAAAACATTCGTGCCGCCGCTGATGATCATGTCCTTTTTTCTGTCCACCAGATAGAGAAACCCCTCTTCGTCGACATAGCCCAGATCGCCCGTATGCAACCAGCCGTCTACGATCGCCTGTGCGGTCAAGTCCGGGCGCTTGTAATATCCGGGCATCAGCGCGGGTCCACGGCCAACAATCTCGCCGACCTCTCCCGGGGCCAGGTCCTCACCCTGCTCATTTACGATCCTCATCTCAAAGAATGGTTGCGGTGGCCCGACAGAATTAGGCTTGGACGCGTAATGATTTTTATCGAGGACGGTAATGAATCCCTCTGTCAGACCGTAGAGCTCATAAAATCTGCCCGGCAGGCTGCGATTCAGCTTTTCCTTATGCTCCCGGTGCAAAGGGGCACCGATGGTGCAAATCATTTCAAGGGACCTAAGAGCATGCGACGCAAAGTGGGGAGAACTCAGGAGAGCGACGATCTGCGATGGCACCATCATGACGTGAGTTACTCTCTCCCGCTCGACCGTTTCGACAAATGTCCGCGGATCGAAGCTCTTGTGCAGGATATACGTTGCGCCCAGATACATCGCCGGCATGAGTGTAACGAAGGCGCCATTGAATACGATCGAGCCCGAATGGAGCACCACGCTCTCGGGAGTCATGCGGAACGTTGACGCAAAGAGCATGCAGTAAACGGCGCGGACGTAGTGCGTATGCACGATTCCCTTGGGTGTGCCGGTTGTTCCGCTGCTGTAAATGATGTTGTAAGGATCGTTGTCTGAGATTTCGATTCCGTGAGGCTCGGCCTCACTCGCTAGAGCCGTCAGTTTTTCGTAGCTCTGAAATCCCGAGACACGCGACGACCCGGTAAGGATGAAGCGTTCTTCCGGAACATTTCGGAGTCCGTTCCTGATGGAGGCAAGCGGCTCGGCAAAATCCGGGCTCGCGATAATCGTGCCTGTGTCGGAATCCTGAATGAGCGGCGCGATGGCCGTCTCCCGCAAAAGGGGACTGAGTGGCACGACCACGGCGCCAATCTTTGCCACCGCCCAATAGGTCTCCAGCAGGCTCAGGCAATTAGGTAGGACGGTCGCAACTTTGTCACCCTTTCCCACCTTCAAAGCAGAAAGCGCGTTTGCAAGCCGATTGACTCGTACGTTGAATTCTTGAAAAGTCGGCCGGAGCTCTTCGAACACCACCGCGGTATGATCCGGACGATAGTGGGCGTGCCCAGGAAGTAGCGAACCAATATTCATTTCATTTTCTCACTCGATTCTTGATGCAAAGATGGAGGAAGCAAAGAAGCCCCTAACCGCGAGCCAGCTTCACAGAAGAAACGCCATATTTCGGCGCTGGCGTTGGGGCCTTTGGGATCACCGTATTTGCTTGCCTTCCGTGAGCCGGACCAGGCATGGCCAAGACCCTGAACAAGCCATTTCTCCATCAACAAACAACCAGCCTGATCTGTGTAGACGTACTTGCGGAAGGCATAACCTTCCGGCACTTCGCCGTCGATGACCTTCTCCGAAAGGGCGAACTCGCCGCCGGGTGACCGCACCGCAAGACATGCATTCGTCTTGCTCCATTGGGCCACAACCTGGTCTGCGTTCACGGGATTTACGGTAGTATCGGCGGTTCCGTGAAACACGATAACCGGCATGCTCTGCTTCTCCTTTTGCGCGAGTCCACCGAGCATCGCATCGAAAGCAAGCTGTCCTTGCTTAACGGGATCCGGCCCGCCGTGCTTCATTGCGGCAAGCCCAGCCGCTACACTCGTGGCGGCCTTGAATTCCGCCCCAGCAAACACAGCGATAGCGGCGAAAAGGTCCGGATAGGTCGCGCCGAGAATCGAGGCCATCGCGCCGCCTGCGGAAACGCCGACAAGATAAGTTCGATCCGCGTCAACATTGTATGTGGAGCAAACCTTGTCGATGACCGCTGCAAGAATCGACGGTTCGCCGGCATCGCGCGACTGATCTTTCTGGGCAAACCAGTTCCAGCACTTCATCAGATTGGCCAGGCGACTTTGCTCGGGATAGACAACCAGGAACCTATTCGCTTCCGCGACCCCATTCATTCCGGAAATCTCCGCCGTGTCCTCCGCATCGTGTGTGCAGCCATGTAGCATCATCACGAGAGGAGCTGGCTTCTCCTTTTTCATTGTCGCGGGCACCCAAAGCTTGTAATTGCGCGAACCGCCCGCAGCATGAGCCGTTCCGGTTGCCCAACCCGCTTCTGTCATGTCGGTCCAGTCCCTTCAACGGGTGCATCTTGTCTTTGGCTACGCCCCTACTCGTGGACGAAGTCGATGGGCGAGCTCAACAATCAGATCTGCAATCCTTGTGGCTGCGCGATCGCCAAGAGCAACGGTGTAATGAGTGGTGCCCGCTAACTTGTGGTCCTCCACGTGGGGCGCGTAAGTGAGAATTTGCGGCACGAGTTCATCCGGGAAAAGGGATGGCTGAGCCGGTGTGAAACCCCGCTCGGCTCGCACCAATAGCGTAGGCACGCGAATCGATTTCAGCCGTTTTATGATCGCGTCGCGCTCGAAGGCTGCGCCAAGATCGGCGCGCACTCCCGCCTCAGAGGCTTTCGGCTGAA
This sequence comes from uncultured Acidobacteriota bacterium, assembly GCA_963814735.1. GTDB lineage: Bacteria > Acidobacteriota > Terriglobia > Acidiferrales > UBA7541 > Palsa-295. The sequence continues at coordinate 61,310 of CAWFEC010000009.1, forward strand.
CGGGCGAATCGCCGCCGACTTCATAGTCCAAGAAAGCCTCGATCCAGGAATTCCATTCTTCGGGAGGAAAATGCGGCTGCGTCCGCCAGAACTCCCGATAGGCCTGGCGCGAAGGATAGGTTTGACGCAACTGCGTGATGCGTTGGGCAAGGGCAGCGTTCAATCCCAGTTCAGGGGAAACGCCTGCGGGTACATCAGGCAGAAAACCTCCGTCTATCAAGACCAGGGCGGACACAAGGTCCGGCTCCTGGGCCGCGAGCGCGGTTGCGATGAAGGCGCCCATCGAATGACCCACGATGATGCTCGGCCCAAGCCCCATCGCGCGCATCGACGCCGCTACATCGCGCGCATGCTGTTCCATGCCGTAAGGCCCTTCGGGTTTGTCGGAATCGCCACGGCCTCTGAGATCGGGCGCAAACAAAGCACATCGTCCCGACAAACGCTCTGCGATGCCCAGGAAGTTCATGTGGGAAGCGGTCAATCCATGCAGCGCAACCACCGCCGCGCTGCGGCCGGGCCAATAGCCAAAGGCGAGAGTCACACCGTCACCCGACACGCGACCCTGGGCGGGCCTGGTCACTTTGAGGAAATTCTGCTGAAAATTCTCAGGAGGCATCGCATTCCCTTTGAGCGGATCACTTGCAGCTGGCACTCTATCTCAAGCATGGCCTTCCCAACCAGCTATGTGCCCACTACCAATCCTCCGTCGACGGAAAGCACCGCACCGGTTATGAAAGATGAGGCATCGGAAGCCAACCAGACGTAGGCCTCGGCCACGTCTTCAGGTGACCCCATTCTTCCAAGCGGCGTGCGCTCGACCATGCTCTCGATGATTTTCGCCGGCATGCTGCGGATCATTTCCGTAGCAATAAACCCGGGTGCGACGGCATTCACTCGAATGTTGTGTTTGCCGATCTCACGAGACCATGTTCGCGTGAACGCAATCACTCCTGCCTTTGCCGCCGCGTAGTTGGTTTGCCCGAAATTCCCGTACAGGCCGACGATCGACGAAGCGTTCAGAATGACGCCCCCGCCCGATCGGATCATGTGCGGAACGATGGACCGGGTGCAGACGAAGACGCCTTTCAGGTTCACGGAGATCACGGCGTCGAAGGCCTCGTCACTCATGAGGCTCGCAACTCGTTCATCCTTCCATTTGATCAACTGCGCATCGCGGGTGATCCCGGCGTTGTTGATCAATACGTTGACCGCACCCCAGCGTGCGACGGTTTCCTCGACGGCCTCCTCGACATCGCGGGGGTCGCACACGTTGACTTTGCGGAAAACTGGCTCTCCTCCGAGCGAGCACAGTTCGCGCAGCAGTTCTTCCCGGCCGGCATCGTTGATGTCCCACGCCGCCACACGGCAACCTTCGCATGCAAACCGTTTGGCAGTGGCCCGGCCGATCCCCGCCGCGGCGCCGGTAACGACGACGACCTTACCCCGCAGACCTGTGGTTTTCATGGACTCCTAAAACTCGTACTTCAGCGCGAACTGAATCACTCGCGGCCCCGTAGTGGTTGACACGACCTGCCCAAAGTCAACCGAGGGATATATGATGTTGACGGGGTCGGCGAAATTCACGTTGTTGAACAGATTGAAGAACTCCGCCCGGAACTCGATCCGTTGGCCCTCTGTGACCGGAACGAACTTCCTGATGGAGAAGTCCGTATCGATCTGTTTCGGACCTCGGATGATATTCCTTCCTAACTGCCCGAACCCGGTGTCACCGATCACCAGGGGTTGCACGAAGGCGGTCGGGTCGAAATAGGCGCTCAAGCGGTCTGCTACGTTGCCGCTCTTGATGGCTGATGCCAACGTTCGGCCGGGCGCCAGGTCGGCTCTGGTTGCTTCAAAGGCAGAATCCTGGCCGAAGATGGAGAACGGGGTGCCGGATTGCAGGGTCACGATTCCCGACACGCTCCAGGTGTTCAGCAGTTTTTTCCCGAAAGTCGATTCGCCGCGATAAACGTCCGGAAGACTATATGTGTAGCTCCCGATGAAGCGATGCCGCCGGTCGAAATCCGAAGAAGCATAGTTGCTCTGTTCGTTGACCATGTCGCCTGGGATGAGGGAGATATCGCTGACGTCACTCCCCGAGTAGTCGTCCAGAGAGTGTGAGTACGTGTAGCCGAGCAGCATTTCGAGGCCTTTGGAGACGCGCTTGTTGACGGTTATCTGGAGAGAGTTGTAATTGGAATTCGAGTTGCTTTCCATCAGGAAGCTGCCCAATCCGGGGGCTGTCAGATTGCCGAAACCGGGAAAGAAAGGTCCGCCCAGACTTCCTGCCGCGTAAGTATCAAGCACCGTCGCAGGAGTGGCCGCCTGATTGAACGAGAACAATCGCGGAAACTTGCGTCCCTCTGAACCGACGTAGGCCACGTCCAGCAACCAATTGTTGGAGAAGCTCCACTGCACTCCGAGATTGAAGGCTTGGACGTAAGGGATGCTCCAGTCTTTCAGGTCCGGATAGATCCCGGTGGCCGGAACGGGAGTCTCAATGGGACCCAAACTGTAGGACGTCACTGGGAGGACAGCCGGATATCCGCCAAATGGGAAAATGCTGGTATCGCTGAGCTTCAGCGGGAAGGCGCTCGGTTGTGGAACTTGCACAAATGGATTTTCATTCGGAGTAGCCAGCGCGGTGGCCACCATTTCGTAAGGCATGTTGAACAATTGGCTATTATACAGCCGCATGTTGGGCCGGTCATAAAAGATGCCGTAACCGCCGCGCAGGACAAGATTACCAGCGTTCGTCAGTTGGTAAGCGAAGCCCAACCTAGGCCCGAAGTTCCGATAGTTGGGATTCACCAAGCCGTTGCTGACTTTGGGAAAGCCCGGCAAACTTCCATTTCCAGCCTGAACGAAGCCGCCGGTGACGACCGACCCGCAGGTGCTCAACACAACTGGACAATCAGTGCCAAGCCCTGGTATGGCCAGAGGAGTAGTGACGGCCTTCGACGGATCAAAGCCGACAAAATTGCCGTCGGTCTCCGTGGTGGGACCGAAGTAGTCATAGCGCAGCCCGAGGTTGAGCGTGAGGCGGGGGGTCACCTTCCAATCGTCCTGGAAGAAAGCCGAAAAGTCGTTGGCGCGGTTGTGCAGGCTGTTGGTGCCCGAACCAATCACGGACAAGCCGGAAAGACCGCCTAGAAAATCCTCGAAGACGTTGCCGGTAAACCCAAGGTAGAAGATTTCCCCGTTGGGAAACACATCGAAATAGGGAGCGTCCAACTCCTGGCGCTTATATTCGCCGCCAAATCTCATGGTGTGCGGGCCCTTCGTCCACGTCACCATGTCGCTCGGGCCGAAGGTATGAGTCTGCGCGTAGTTGATGCCAAGTGGAGTCGGCCCCAGCGTGAACATGTTCAAGAAGGACAATGTCGGCATTCCGGGGAACAAATTGCTTAACGGAGATTCAATTCCCAACTGGGAGGAAGTAATGGGTTGAGATGGTTTCCCGGGGCCGTAAATCGTGCTCCAGCCGAAACTGGCTTCATTCAGCACGTGAGTCGAGAGAACGGAAGATACCCCTACTGAAAGCAGCGCCTGGGTGATGTCTTCCTCGGTCGGCCAGCCGGGCGCCTGCAACGGGCTGCCGTCGCCAAACGTATCGTAGAGTGCCTGATTAGTCCGGTTGCCGGCATAGAAGAACTTGCCGAAGAAGCGGTTTGCACCATTCAGCTTGACGTCCAGATTGGTGTTGAACTGATCTTCATTGTAAGTCGAGTTGGAGGGAATTGTCTGGAGAACGGGGTTGCCCGGCACCCCCGGTGTGCAACCGGCGCCGGTGGTGACGCCGGGGATCGGAGGAATCATATACTGTCCGTTGGGGAGCTTGGCCTCGGAGGACCGCCGTAGCCACAGGATCGACGTATCCACCCAACCCGTAGCATACCGAAAGGGCGGCCAGAGATGCAGGATCGCGCTGTGATCCCAAATCGGCCGGCAGAAATACGGTGGCCAGCGAGTTGGTCAGCGACGTGCCGTTGATTTCGCGGGTGCCCTGATAGGAGATGAAGAACCAGGCGCGATTCTTCAGAACCGGGCCGCCCAAAGTGCCACCAAACTGGTTGCGGATGTAGGTGGGCCGCGGCGCGTCTTCTTCGTTCAGGAAGAAATTATTACCGTCCAAGACGGTGTTCCGCAGAAACTCGTAAAGATCGCCATGGAAGCTGTCGGTGCCGGACTTCGTGACTGCGGCCACGACGCCACCCGCGTTGCGGCCCATCGATGCATCGTACATGCTGGTCTGGACGATGAATTCCTGCAGCGAGTCGATGGAAGGGACGGCGAGATTTGGCGTCGATCCCGTGCCGATGGAGTTCGCATCAACACCGTTGATGATCACATTGTTGGAAAGCGAACGCTGTCCGTTGACGTAGAACGCGGTGTCGCCGCGTCCGAGGTCGGAGGAATTGCTGATCGAAGCGGACGTGCCTGGCGTGAGCGTGAGCAGTTGCTGGAAGTTATTGGTTGGCAGCGGCAAACTGCGCACCTCATCCCCGCTGATGGTGGTGCCGCGAGTGGAGGTTTCCGCCTGCACCAGCGGCAATTCGGCCGTGACCGAAATGGTAGTTCGCGCGCTGGCAACCTTGAGAGCAACGTCGACGACTGACACTTGGGTTATCTTGACGACGATGCCTTCCACGTCGACCGATGCGAATCCGCCGGCGGTCACATCCAGCCGATAGGCGCCTGGTTCGAGCAGCGCAAACGTATAACGGCCAGAGTCACCGGTCTCGGTTTCGCGCTCGAGACCCGCGTCACTCGTCAGGGCGACTTTTGCGCCTACCACGACGGCGCCGCTGGGATCCGTCACCACGCCTTCGATTTGCCCGGTGGTGGCTGTCTGTCCGTTTGCCCCAGTGGTCGTCAAGAGGATTGTCGCAACGATAACCACGAGTCCCATGAATCTGCGCATCTGCATTGTCGGCCTCCTCTAACTCGTAACTAGACTTTTTCCGTTTTTGCTCTTGAGCCCGGTCATGTACAGCTGAATCATCTGGTCAATCGCCGCTTCGTCAGACATCCCCAGGTGACGCTTTGCGCCGAAAAGGTCTTCCACGAGGAAGTAAGTGAAAAAATCCAGATAGATCGTTGTCACGGCAAGCGCAGGGTCGACGCCGGGAGGAAACTCGATATTTGATGTTTGCGCCAACGCCCTCGAGTAGGTTCGCAACCCCCCTGCAATTTCCCGGAAACTGTGAATGAAGTGCTTGTGGCGGAACTCGACGACGTCGATGTACATCAACCGCCAGTAATCGAGGTTCTCCGAAACGATTCGCCCGATCGTGAGAGCCAGCTTCTTCATCGAGCCGGGATCGAGGGACATCAGCAGGGGAATCAATTCCTTCTGGCGAAGATCCTCCATTTTCTTTGCCAATCGCTCGACCAGATCGATGAAAATATCTTCTTTGGTGTCGTAGTAGATGTAGAGCTTTCCCATCGACACGCCGGCTTTCTTGGCGATTTCGCGGACGGTGGTGCCGTGGAATCCCTTGCGGGTGAACAGTCGCAGGGCGGCCCGCTCGATCTTCAGCTTCTTCTTCTCGAAGGTGTTGGCGAGCAGCTTAGGCACTTGCTTCCGTTCGATTCCGAGGTGCGCGCTGCCACGCTCGTGCAATCAAAGCGAGCGCTCGCTCTCTTTGGAAGAGGCTTGTACTCCTAGCTAGGGAAGCTTGTCAAGGAAAATTGTCGATCCTTCGCAGAAGACTCTTTACGGACGTCCTTACCGGAAAAGAGGGCGCAGGCGATCGGGAGACGCAACGAAGGCGCTATGGCCGGGAGGCTTGGACTGCGGCAAGTGTGAGATGGCGAATCTAGGATGACACCCTACGTCGCGACCATAGCGCGGGTGGTTCGCGCGACTCGAAACTCCCGAGTGGTTGGCGGGGTTGGTTGCCCGGAGAAGGTAAGAGAACCCCGCCGACTTCCCAATTCTTGCGTATCTCTCACGCAGTCCGCTCGGCATCGAGCTTGTCCCGGGCGCCGGCCAAAACGGAAGCGCTCTGCTTCAGGAAGGACTGCGCTTCCATGAGGGATGCGCGAATCATGGTTTGGGGATTATCCCGCACCACACGGGCTATGTCGTCGGCGATTCCAAGAAGTTGATTCCTGGTTCGGGCGACGAAGGTACGTACATCGCTAGGCCCCTGAGGAACGCCTGTATTCATGAGTCCCCCCCAACGCTGAGGGCCCTTCCCATGTTCGTAACATGCCGTTCGAATCTCCAATACCCACAAACCTTGAGAATCGGCCGCTGGGATCAGGTAGCAAACGAATGCCGTGTGTGACGCCGATCACCGCGTTGTGCGGGAAATCTGCTAAGATTGCGCAGCGTTGCGGTTGTTCTGGCCCTCTATCGTAAGCACAATCACGAACCACGAATTTTCCCCGGAGAGAACCCGCCGCTCCCCGGCGACAGCGAGGCCCACATGGACAGCAAGCTTATGCTCTGCTGTACGTGTCTCGAAGAAGTCGAGTCGCAGCTAGTTAGGCTGATCCTAGAGGCTGGCGAAGACGATGCGCGAGCGGCCCAACTCACGAACGCGTTGAGCCATGTCCGAAAGGCCATCAACTCTCTTGAGCGGGAGAATCGAGCGAAAGGGAAAAGTGCAGGAGGATCCTAGGGCGGTCCAAGAGAGTCCGACGCGTCCATTCGAAAAGTCCCCAGCGTGAATTCCTGTGGTTAGCCTTTTATATTCGCGAGTGACCTTTTGATCGCCTCTCACGTTATCTGTGGTGGTCAGCCCGGGTTTCCCCAACACGAGAGCAGGTTTTCGAACCTGGATGACGAGGAGCTTCAGCCGAGCCGGCATCTTGAACAAGTGTGAGGTCGCCTCGGTGTTCCGTAGCCCTTTTTGCCTCAAGCATTTCGAACGCTCTTTGAAATGTACAATTCAAGCAGTCGCATCCCGGATGCGCTGTAAGCCCCGCGACCTCCCTATGCTCTAGGCGGACCACCACGCGCAGTTCCTATTGCGGGGCAAGCCATAAATACAAAACAGACCCGATGTCGGTCAATCCGCAATTTCCGCAAAAGTGTATTGAGGAACAATACAACGCTTGAATACTATTACTGCCGAGAAGGCCATGCCCATACATGGTTCTATCCCCCGACGCGCTTTGTGAGATTTTAACTTGTCGTTTCGTCGAGGCCCGGCCGCCGTCCTCCTGTATGAAGGCAAGAGAACGTTGCAATGGCGGGCGGGAACAAATCGGAAAGGCGCGATTCCTTCAAAGGTCAAGCGAGACGCCCGTTCTGCGCGTCAATTCCTCAACGGTCTCAAAAGCCCCGCATTCGCCTAGCTCCAAGAGCAATTCTTGCTTGAGTCTCTTTCTCTTTTTCTGGCGCCGAGCGCATTCAAGAACCACGGCACCGCATCTGCGCACAATACGTACTACAGAGTTAAGTAGTAGTTTGAGTTGACAGACTTCCGCTTAAAGTTTATTTTGCGCCCCAGATTGACGGCTTCACCCCGGGCCGCCCACCGAAAGAAGGGGCCTCTCAGACGACTCGGGCGTCCCACAGGGACGCTCGGACCGGGCGAAAGTCTCTGGCATCTCCAAGCGAAAGAGTAGCGCAATAGTAGACGGTCCTTCTCACTCAGACAGGAGGTACCATGATGTCTATTCGACGACTCGCACGGGTGTCGCAATCGTTGTTGCCGTTCTCTCGGGCCGGACAGCACTCGATCATTCCAATCCGCTCTCAGGTTTCGAAGGCACAAAACAGCCCCGACATAAAGATGTTTATAACCCCGGAGGAACGGATTCGGATGCTCGATGAACGCATCTATGAATTGGGGAATCTCGTTGACGAGCTTATTGCACAGGATGCGTACCCTGACGAAGACTTTCGCGATTATGTCGCGAACCTTCGGCATTCCCGGGACGAGCGAGACGAAATTGTGCACCTAATGCGGGAGCTCTCCCGATTGCAGATTACCGAACAGGGCCCGGATGATTACGAGCAGTGGATACCGTGGGCGCACGGAAAGACGAGCCCTCGCGTCCCGAAGGAGACCACGGACGCCGAACCAGACTACTTTGGGTTCCAACATTGGCAAAAAGCCAAAGAAACTTATCGAGAGATCGGGCGCGTGTCTTCCTCTGCGAGATTCCCGAAAAAACAGAGGAGGAAATCTCGGGCTCCGATTTGGTTGCTGCGAATCGTGCTTCGGCGATTCTCCTGCGTCATGAGCCTGGGGCGTAATCGCAATGGTCAGCGATAAGTCGCCGCAGATATACGGCACAGCATTCACGACCACATTGAGTCTTCGCACCTGACCGCGAAGACTCAGAGGCGGGAACCATGGAACAGTGCGAGCGCCGCCAAACCCGTCGGTATGTCATCAGAATTCCTGTTAATTTTCGGGAAAGCACTTCGCCATCGGACGATATGCGTTTCGGCGAGATTCTGAATCTTTCGCCCGGGGGTGTATGTTTTTCGACAAGCAAGGCTCCTGTCGCCGGAACCGCGGTCAGTGTGTTCTTGAAGGTACCGCCAGAAGTCATCGGGAACCCTTCCCCGGAGTGGCATTGGCGGGGTCAAGTGATCCACGTGGGGCGGGGCGACTCTTGCCAGGACACTTCCCACGTCGGGGTTCGATTCATTGCTTACGAGCCGGTGAACGGTGTGTCGCAGTCCAAGCTTGGCTGAGACCAGGCGGCTCCATCTACTAATTGTTGGGCGGCGATTGTGACTGTTCCTCACTGCTCATCCTCGTCTGGGCAGAGTTCGCCCCCGCAGTGGTGTCGTGATAGCGGGTCAGATACGGCATGAACGGCGTAACTTCGAAAGGCATCTTTTCCCTCGCGGAAAGAAGCTTCACGGGCGCCGCCTTCGTCATTTCGATTTTGTCGTTCCACGGATCAAGCTTGATGCGAGAACCCATGGGAAGCGCCGCGATCTGGTCAGTTTTGTCAGGCTCCAGCCTCGGCCCAGAATTCACCAGCGCGGCAATGGGATACACTTCATTGCCCAGATGCGGGCCAATGAGATGCGGTAGTAGCTTGGACTCCTCGCTCAACTGTTGCAAGAACAATGCCGCTGTACCCAGTTTGCTTCGGTAGGGCGAATTCCCGATGATTTCGAGGGCCTTCGCGCCCGTCGCTTGCCAGTCTTCTTGGCTTTCCTTGAACGAGAACCTCTTCAGAGCCTGATCTGAAGGGGTCTGCAGCACATCCGCAAACCCGTACTGGTTGATGGCTCCTTTCGACGCCATCGCTTCGCTCAGCGCTTGAGCGAGCATGACGGCAAGGGTCGGCTCATCCGGAAGAACATCCAAGAGCCCGCGGCTCAGTACAATGGTGTGCCCAACCGAGAATAGTTCGATGTTGCTGGTCAGCATGACCCGGCAACGAGGCTCGGGATCGATGTCGAGGTGGTTCGTTACCTCAAGATTGTTGAGCACGGTGTCGAGAACCTTGTCCACATCCCCCTCCGGCGCGATCAGGCCCGCCCGGACCAGTGTGTCGATCGCGTTGTCCTCTCCCTCCCGTTCGAACTCACGTTCTTCCTCAACGGGCGAGCGGTCGTGCTCGTGATCGCTGTCGTCTTGTACTCGCTTGTTGTCGCCCTCGACCACCAAATCGCTGAATTCGTCCTCGTGGGATGCGGCTGTCGGGCTATAGGCCCAGAAATGGGTCTGCGCCTTGAAGCGAGGTAGTTCTATGGCCTTTGGCTTCAGCTCCTCGACGAAAACATACGCCGGCAGCCATAGGTCGGGCTGCACGTTCAGTCGCCAGCTATCGAAGTGAGTCATCAGTCTGTCGTGGACGTAAACTCCACTGAAACGAACGATCGTGTAGTCGTGGTCTTCTACCCAAATCCGGCCTTCGAAGCGGCCTTTCCCGGATTTGTGCGCGGGCGTGAGGTCGAACATCAGACATCGGACCTCGCCGAGGAAATCCCGGCCGGCGTAGTGGAATTCGTAATGCTCGCGATCGAAGTGATCTCTGTCGACGTAGATCATTTGCAAAAACCCACCGGGATTCCAGGGCTCCTCGCTCCAGGGACTAAGGACGCCGAGTACACCTCCTACCCGTGGTAGCATCGAGCGAACCGCGACTCCGCGAGCGAGGTCCGCCTGGCCAATGAAGTAAGCATCGTGATCGGGCAGGAAACCCATCTCTTTATTCGGCTTCAGCTGTTGAATATAGGTTTCGACGATGGGTTTGTAGAGAGCGAAAGCAGTGATTTCGTTCTGCTCGCGCTGGATGATTTGCTCGACAACCCTGTCAAACGCAGACGGTTTCCCCTCAGACGCTGACGACTTTTCCTGATTGCTCCGAGCATTAGAATTGTGTTGGGGGTCGCCCTGTCCCGGTTGTGCGAGACTTGCAGACGCAATGAGCGCTGCTAGTAATACTGCGGCCCACGGTTTGGATACCCACATATGACTTCCCCTTTCAGTAGGCCAGTCGAAACACGATGTGAACGGTCTCGATCGAATCGACCGCAAGGCCCTCATCGTTCTGCGCTGGTCGGAACTTGATTTGGCTGGCGGCCGCTTCGGCGGCTTCGTCCAGTCCGTATCCCAGGCCACGAACAACTCTCAAGACTGTCGGCTGGCCCGAAGCGGAAAAGCGGACTTCGAGGAGTACGTCGCCTTCGATCTTCTTCGACAGTGCCGCGCTGGTATAGACCGGTCTCGGCTTGGATAGAATCTCGACCGGTCTTGCTTGGGTCGGCGCTTCATCGCTTCTTCTCGATCTCCGAGCGACTCTGGCGGCGTTCTCGTCAGGAAACAGCCCTTGGCGGACGGCGCCGGTTGCCCCTAATCCTTGGAAAGTTGCGACACCCCCGCCGCGTCCCGCGAGACCAGGCTGATTGAAGCTTCCGAGTTGCGCTATGTCAGACACTCGCGTCGCCCGCGAGTCTGTGGGAAGGCCGTTCGGATCTCCGAACCCACCTATCTGAACTCCTGGGCGCGGCCTTTCCAAATTCGGGACTGTCGGGGTATTCAGAGTGAGCACGGCCGGCCGCTCAGTCGCGATATCGGGGGCGTCGGCACTGACGGTAGTCTTGACTTTCCGTATCACGGGCATCGACGCCACAGGCGCGGGAATGGTCGGCGGAGTCACGGGTAAAACGATAGACGGTTCAATCTTCGCCGAAGCAACTCGTCGCGATCGGGGTGGCTGTGGCTTCCAGGCCCTCACGACTTCTGGGGAAGGCGCGATCACTGTCGCTATGTAGTGGCGGAAATCGATGACGCGGTCTGGAAAAAGTAAGGGTATCAATATCACGGCCAAAAGAATGATGGTTTGGAGGAGGGCTCCGAGACTGAAGGATCTCCAAGGCGGCCTGGTTGTGGGTAACAGCGCGTCTTGTAATGGAGCCCGGTCCGAAATGCTCATGGCGATCTCCCACTGCTTGCCCCATAGGGCAAGACGAACCGCAAAGACAGTTCGCGTTCTCTTCTGAAGGGCATCTTGTGGCGCGGCCCTCGTTTCTTCGCTTAAAGACATGGCGCACACCTCCGCAGAAGTGAATGTCGGTGCGGCTTTCTCGAGAACTTCTTCGGCATCAAGCCGTTGTTGATCGCAGACTTTATTCGCAAAGGAGCAATCGAAACGGATTAGGCATTTTATGGGCCGAAATGCTGCATTCAGAAGAGGCCTTAATTAAAAGACTTTAAGGCTTGCATGTTAGCGAGACAGTTTCATTTCGCAACTTGGGTCATCCAAAAGGGGAATTAAGGCCCTGCGGAATTTCACGAGACTCGCGCCGATATCTCAGAACACGAGAACTGAGTGCTTCCTTCTGGAGGCGAGCATATAGAAACACAGCGTTTCCGTCGCTTGTCGGGGGCATTCCTTGACCTCTCAATTCCCAAAAAGCCGTCCGCAGTTTTCCTCATCTCGATTGGTAACCCATGTGCAACCCCATTCGACAGGGGCGTGAAAAAAAGGGGAAAGATAATGAGTGCAGCTCACCGAGGCGTGCCAATTTGGGGAGTCAGCTTGCTGTTCTTGATGCTTAACACTCCTGCGCGGGGCCAGATTAGTCCAAATCTCGTCTCACACACATCGCGATCAGCCACTAAATATCAAGTTGTCTTCCCGCCGCCGCCCGCAGATTTGGCCTTCTCACTCCAACCAGCTTCAAAACATTACGATGTCATTCAGGTCCGCTCGAAACTGGGGCAAGCCTTTTGGTTCGGCTGGGGACTAGCAGCGTCGCTTTCGGTGGCGAGTGCTGAGATGACGATACGCTGCGAGCGTTTGGCCAACTGTTCGGAGGTCAATCCGCTGTTTGGAAAGAAGCCCGGTCGGCTGGAATTGTACGCACCTCGGGCGGGCGTGATAGCGGCGGGCATACTGCTCTGTCGTCATTGGAAGCGAAGCGATCCGAATGACAGGGCTCCGACAATCACAGTAGTGGGCGTCGATGCAATCTGGGGAGCCGATGCCGGGTGGGATGCCTATGAGCTAAGCACGATTCCGAAATCGGCGTCGGCCCGGCTGATTGTTCATCCATAAATCGGCCGATCTCTCGGTGTGTTCACTGCAACACCCACGAATCGACGCCTCAGCGAATGAAACTCATTTCCTGAATGAGATTCACATAAAGACTATGATCGAAGAAGTGGCGCGTCGAGTACGCTGATTAAAGGACTTTAAGGTGCCGCGTTATCGAAGCAGGTGCACTTCGGAACCTGCGTTATCCAAGAGGGGAATAACAACCTGCGACGCTGTGAGCTATCCGCTGTCATCTCAGGAGAGAACTACCTAATGCCGCTCAAAGATCAATTGATGCTGTAATCGATTAGGATAAATTTCGCGCTGCCGCTGCTGATTGCAGCGCCGTGTCCGGCGAAGTATTGCCCGCCGAATGTCAATCCCACCCATCCGACGTTTTGGAGCGCCTGGGCAAACGCCTGGGCATCGTACTTGCCGTAGACGTTGCTCCACTGATCGGATGTGAGCGGCACGCTGATCGTCAAGATCTGATTGTCTAGCGAACCGAGGTCGTACATGCTTGCCTGCGCCCACCAGCGGCCATTCGGGTCACTGAGGTTGTCGTTCTGCTGTTCAATCATCAGCCGGAATGTCGCCGGCCCGTGATCCTTCGGGTCGTGGACGACATATTGCGCTGCATCGTCCTCAACATAGAACGTTATGGTCACGTTGCGAAGCGCCACCGTCGCGTTAAACGGTGTCTCGACGTAGCCCAAATAGCCGCCATTCTCCGATTTCGGGAAGTCGAAGGACCACGCCCCTTGCGGGTCCGGGGAAGGATGAGCTGGCATTCCCGCGCTGTAGAAGATGTACCAATTTGCTGGATCGACCGAGACAACATTGGGTTCTCCGGGAGGAATGTTGGGCGGCCCTGCCGACTCTGTAAAGCCGCATCCCATCGAAGAAATTAGCAACGACACGGCAAGGCCATAAGTGACTAACGCTAACCAAGTTCGAGAATTGAGCTGCGTCCGCGGAAACGACATGATCGAAGCCTCCGGCCAGTGACTCGTCGATACGACGACCTGGAAAAAGAAGACTGACCCAATCGACGAGCGAGTTCACTACACCGCGCGATGGCCCAGTTTCCCGAATGCTTACGAGGTCACATCACGCTAGGAAGCAGCGTTGCACGGAGGGTTCCAAGGCATGCCGGATTGCCAACACATTCAGACTGCGGGATTTGATTCATGAGTAGTGTAAGGAGAGCCAGCGATGGTGTCCTGGTTCGGAACCTTCCAATACTTTTTTGGGACACCGGAAACCAGGAAAAAGTCTCGGCCTAGACCGGCGTCCGACACACCGGGTCGGCGCCCGCTAAACGCGACCTCGATGTGTCCGGTTCGTCGATTAGACCAGAAGTGAGAATATCAAGGATCTAATGCGTAGTTTCGCTGCTATGGACAAGCCGTACCTGCGACCCCCACAATTTGTAGTCAGAAAAAATACTGTCGCAGTAGAACATTCTAGACCTTCCAAATTGCACGCGCGTGGTGATCGTCATCGGTACTAGGTGCGATTCGCCGTTCAACACGACTTTGCGATAAATGACAATCGACTCGTAGTGCGACCATTTTCTCAGCGGACCATCGTACGCCTCCGATATACGCACGATGTCGCCTTCAGCGGAAAGCCAGATTTCGCCGTGGCAACCCACGTCGGAGACCGTCTCATGTCGAAAAAACGCGAAGAGCGAGACCTCATCGAACTCACAGAATTTCGACTCTGGTCCGGGCGATTGCCATTGGTAAATATCAATCGGCTTCCCGTTGACAATTGTTAGTCCGGCATGTCGGATACGCAAGGACAGATCATTGGCGTAGCGAGGCGCGTTTAACCACAGTTGTCCCGGTCCGACCCATCCGTTTATGTTCGGGAAGGGGATCTCACCCGTGTATTCGTGTTTGCCATCCGAAAAAATCTCCACGCCGTCACGCACTTTCAAATCGTATTCAGCCTCCATTTTAGGCGGGCCACCCTCACTCCATGAAACGAACTCACGAGCCATCAAGTACTTCATGGAGCCGTACAATTCCTGACCTTTTGCTCGGACCCGTTGCACGTCGTCAGGTTCGACAGTATGCCGTTCTAATACGCCGGGCGTTGACGGGGGAGTGGTCCACGGTGGAAACGCATCCAACGAGGCCGGCTCTACAACAGTCGCTTCTGGAAACAATTGAGCGTGCAAATAAGGGTTCACCTTGGCGAGAAACTGTTCGAGCGACGATATAGGAACCGCCTCAGCCATGAAGTCTGAGGCTCCCCTAAGGATTCCGACGACCGCACCGTTACGTACCACGATGCCGCCACTGCTGCCGGGACGAATCTTGCCACCCCGGTCTGAGAGCTCGTATTTGAATAGCAAGCATCCATTCACATTGTCGGCAAAGTATGTCGCTTTCCACACGGTCAGTTTTCGATAGAAGTCTTCCATTCCGATCGTTCGTCCGGGGAAGGCGATGATTTCCACTTCTTCTCCGTCTGTCAGCGGTTCCAGACTGAACGGCATCCCCTCAAAACCCTTCATAGGTCTGACGAGTTCATAGATTGCGAGGTCGCGTACGGGAGTGAGTGTGATCGCCTCAACTCCTTCCGGTTCCAGAAGGGCACCGTCGTCGTCCGGTCCCGTTGCCAAGAGCTTCTGCACGACTGGATCTCCACGAATGGCGTAGGGCGATGCAAGCATCGCAACGTGAGCATTGGTGAGCAGGTATCTACACTTCGCATCAAGGCAAGCCGCTGTGCCGAATGTGGCACGCAAGAGTCTTAACTCGTGCACCGCTAAAACCGTCTTCGATGGATCGAGTGAAGATGCGTCTGCCGCTAAGGTGAAAACACAGAACAAAGCGACAATGCGACAGGCCTTCACCAGCAGTACGTCCGACATTTGAATCGGCTGCGTCGCGCGGAAGTTTAGGCCGCAGTTACTTTAAATGAATGCCGTGCCATCGGTTCGTTCAACTCCGGCACACCTCCGGGCTGGTACTTCGCTCTTCCGTTTCGAAGTGGGTCAAATGGTCTCAACTTCAACGATGGGATCGTGTACCGCTCGGTTCGCAAGATAATCGACCGTTGACCATGGGCGCGCCTCAGAATGGTCGTGAGGCCGGAACCGATGAACGGTCCCACTCTTTCATCCGTGGTTTCTGCTTTCTATCGGAAGTTTCCGCAAATCGCCTGCGCCGTTTCGTAGATTGGCGTAGGTATGATTGCGGATTGACGAAATCCTTATGAACAGCTATACAGAGCGACCTCTCTTGAACGGCCCATCCCAATCTGACCCCAAGCGGCAACGCCTAGCCGCTTGGCCACCGTTCGAGAATCGCGGGGTTGTCTCCCTTGGGCAACCCCGTCACCTCTTATTTCCGGTTGTGACTTTTCAGGGAGCGCACACGATGAAACCCGTGACGATCGCACTCGAAGCGGACCAGCGAAGGATATTAGTGTTCCAATTCTTAATGGTGGCCGTGAACTACGCTAGTGCCGGTCGCGCCGCCAACAGCGCCCGAGATGTCGATGAATGTGCGGGACAAATCCATGAAGCGTACGATGTCGCGCTTTCGCTCGGCATGCGGGTCTCGTTCACGACTGACGATTGCGGCGTTTTCGATCTGGGCAGTTCATACATTCAAGAGTCCCTTGGCGTGCTGCGAGATCGGGTTCGGAGTATCCGGGCACACGCAGCCAATGTTGGTCCTGACGCTTTGCAGCGGCTCAGAGACTGGGAGCCAATGTGGATCGGATCGAGCGAACTGTTGGCCGGGCCTGAATCGCGGGCCATCGACTGGCACATCCGGGGAATCGAGAACGCCACGCACTCCCTGCCTTCTTCCCACCGAAGCAAGACGATTGCGGCACACGCTTAGACTCGTTGTCGTGAGCGCCCCGAATCAGGTCGAGAAATCGAATGCCCGATTGTTGGGCAGGGTGAATAGTACCTATTGAAGTAATTACACGTCTGTAGTAAAAGCTCGATCAGAGTGCACGGAGTAAGGTGATAAACCAGATCGTCCCGCAGAAATAGCGTCGATGAACACCTACGTGATCCTATTGCGCCGGATGGAAGGAACAACTCGACCTGTCTCGCTTGCGCGCCGGGTTATCCGCGAAATTGCAGAGAGTAACGGAATTCTTCTGCTCGATGTATGCATGCTGACTGGGATGTTCGATGCCGCTGTTACCTGCCGTGCGCCCTCCACCGACGCAATAAGACTTCTGTTGGATGATCTGGATGGTTGGCACACTGAGACTCTGCTGGCGACCAGTCACATTCGATTTCAGCAAGCCTCGTGATTTAGAAGACCATTCTTGGCTGCCGGTTTCACGTCGCGATACAGAATTTTCCGGTTAAAATCAATTGAGCTGGCGCGAAGAACGAACCGCCGGCCCCGTTTGGGAGGTGACGTATGGCGCAGACGATTGCAAGCAGCCAGAGCGCACTGCAGCGTTCGCTGCAAACGGTGCTGGACCCGATCGGCACTCCGGTGGACACGAAAAAATACTTGTCGATGGCCCCGCGCATGGACACGCTCGAAGGAAAAACCGTCTATCTCGTCGACGTCGGCTTCGCCGGTGGCTACGAGTTCCTCGAAGAGTTGCGCAACTGGTTCTCTCGCCGGATGCCCGACACGCGCACGGTGCTGAAGCGCAAGCCCGGAAATATGTTCCTGGACGCGCCCGATCTGTGGGCGGAGATCAAGCGCGACGGCCACGCCGTCATCTTCGGCGTCGGCGGTTGAGACGGCTGCTCCTCGGCGGTCGCCGAGCACTGCCGCAAGCTCGAAAATGACTCCGCGATTCCCACGGCGCCGATTACCACCGCGCGATTTTCCGATTACATCCGCCGCGACCTGCAGGCCCACGGGATGCCTCTGCGCTTCAGCTTTACCCCTTTCCCCGTGGTAGGAATGCCCGCCGCGCGACTTCGCGAATATGTGGAAGGGAACGATCCCGTCTCCGGTTTGCCGCTTTCGCGCGAAATCATCGATGCGCTCACGAAGCCGCTGACGAGCGAGGAGAAGAAGCCGGTCGTGCGGCCTGCGGCTCCGCAGCGCTCGCGCCTGCTCAACGCCGATACCGAAGCAAATCTGCAGAGGCTCTTCATCGAAAATGGCTGGACGGACGGCCTGCCGATCGTGCTGCCAACGGAAGAGCGCGTCGCGGAGATGCTCGAAGGCACCAGCCACGCGCCTGATGAAGTCGTCGGCCAGATGGCCGTGGCGCATCGCGGCGAATTCACGTCATACACGGTCGAAAAGGTCGCGATTAACGCGGTGATGGCTGGAGCGCGGCCGGAACATTTTCCGGTGATTTTGGCAATTGCGTCGACGGAGCAGCCCGCGTTCCCGAGCTCGACCACGTCGTTCGCCGGAGCGGTGATCGTCAATGGGCCGATTCGCAGGGAAATCGCAATGAACGCCGTTCTCGGCGCGCTGAGCCCGTTCAATTTTGCGAATTCGGTGATCGGCCGCGCGTGGACGCTGATGACCATCAACCTGGGCAACGCGCGGCTGGGCGACACGCTGCTCGCATCCACGGGCCACAACCTCAACTACAACAACATGTGCTGTGCCGAAAACGAGGAGCAGAGTGCTTGGGAGCCTTTTCACGTTGAGAAAGGATTCAAGCGCGACGAAAGCGTGGTGAGCGTTTTTCGTGGATGGAGCGTGATCAACAGCATGGGCGCGGCCAATTCGGTCCGCCCGGCGACGGAAGAAACCGCCATCATGCTGAAAGCTTTTCCGGCGCTGCACTCCGTTGCGCTGCTGGTGATGGATCCGCTGGTTGCCAAGGGCCTGAAGGAACAGGGCTTTCAAACCAAGCCAGATGTTGCGCGCTGGCTTTCGGAAAACACGAAAATCCCGGCCGGGCAGTACTGGGGCGCGGACGTCATTTACGCGTTCAATCGGCCGCTCGCGCGTGCAGGAGTCGAACCTTTCGCAACGTGGTCGATGCTGCCCAGCGACGCGCTGATTGCGCCTTTTTACGATCCAAGCGGAATCAACATCGTGGTCGTTGGCGGGGAGTCGAATCCGCTGTGGCTCACTACGGATTTCCGGTTCGTGAAATCCGCCTCGGTGGATCAGTGGCGCCCCAAGGTCGGATTGAAGCGCGACGAACGCCCCATCCGCATGCCCGCAGGCGTGAAGTGCAGCGACGACCTGTGCGGAATGCCGAGCTAGCGTCTGCGAGTCAAATTACCGGTTCTCGGTGAACAATTCAGCGCGGCTTCTGCAGCTGCCGGTAGATCTCGTTGGCCGCCTGAAATTCCTGCCTTAACGCTTTTCGAGTGCCGAGCCGAGCATTGCGGCAATTCCAGCGCGGCACCGTAACCTTGCGCTCCTGAACCGTCTCGACTACGATCTGCGGATGCGCCCAGCGGTAATCGCCCTCACCCTGAACTCCTCGTCCGTGATTGAGTGCACCTTGCCGGTTTCTACTACAAGTGGCGCGCTTGTCTTATCTCCTGCCGGCTGGTCTTCGAGAAGGGTGATCACCCCATCCCGTCATCGGAGGGTTTAGCCGGCAAGAATGCCAAAAACTGTTCAGTTACAAGACCGCGCATCGGAGCTGATGCGAGCCGGGCTTTGCTACGCAGCAGCGCGGAGATTCGTCTGCTCCGTTAACTCCGCCTCCGCCTGCAGCCAGTCATCCACGGCATAGCCATCCCGCTTCCCTCGCTTTTCGTAAAGCTCATAGGCGCGCAGTCGGATTCTTTCCTCCAATTCGTCGAAGCTTGCATCGAGTCGATGGAAGAGTGCCTTCCATTCCTCAAGGCTGAGGAGCGGGGGAAACTGACCGCCACGCTGCATGTTGTGTCGGCCATGCGCCCAAAACGTGGGAAGAATTTGCTCCTCGCCAGTTTTGATTTCGTGGAGTACCAAAAGAAATGGGTCATAATTCTCGCCGACCGCCAGCCGAGTTCCCAACCGAACCGCCCGCGTGAGAGTAAAGGTGTATCGCTTCCTTTTCGGATCGTTCGCATAGACATGGTCGATTCGGAACTCGAGTTCCTTCCCACATCTCTTGCACACGCCAATTGCTCGTCCCTCGGAGACGGCGACGGCAGCTTCGTGAATCGAAATCCCCTTCGTTGAATGGTTGTCCGGGCAGCATATTCGAGAGGGCATCAGTTGAGCCTCCCTCATGGCGACCTGTTCGATCACCATGGACTGAAGGAAGTTTACATCCAACCATTCGGATTCGGCGGTCGGCTTTGTATCGGGTGGCGAGACACAGCGTCTCACAGCGAGTCCCGCTGACCGAATACCCAGTCAAGCACTGAGTGCGTAGGGCCACACCCAAGCTCGCCACCGAAGTCGCTCTTCCCTTCGCTATCACGTTACGGAGCTATTCAGAATGAAACACCACCACATATTCGTTACGGTGCAAGGCGGAGTTGCGGAGGTCTGTGAAGACACGGTACCTGCCGGGATCATCGTCGAGACTCTGGACTTCGACAATTTGGCAGGCGACGAGAGCGTGAAATGTCTCGCTGGTCTCCTGAACTGCGCGAATACTGGAAGAGGAACCATAAGGGCTGGGGTCGATGCAGAGATGGGTGTCCGTGTGGTGGTGAAGTCTAAGAACTCGGACAACCGCCACCAAAGCCGGTGCCGTCTAGCAAGGCAGGTGTCATTTCGCCCAAGCCCGAGGCAAACTCCAGTGATATCGCATACTTAGCATTCGCAAAACAAAACAGAGCACGGCTCCAATCAGTGATACTGGTCCTGCTGGCAAGCGGAGCGTGTGCCCTGATACGACCACTGCAGCCGCCAATAGCGCCGCCATTGCATAGATTTCTTTTTGAAGAACTGCGGGAATCTGGCTGGTAAGCATGTCGCGCAGGACTCCGCCCCCTACTCCCGACATCACCCCGAGCAGCGCGGCCATTGCGGGATTCAGCCCGTAGTTGAGCGCCTTCTGGGTTCCGACGACCGAGACAATGCTCAAGCCGACGGCGTCGAAAACCAACACGACATGAAACCATCGCTTGATCCGCGGATACCAGAAATAGCCCATCACGATTGCGGCGAGAATCCCGGTCAGGTATCCCCAATTCTGTATTCCTGCCGGCGGCACTGCCCCGATCAAGACATCTCTCAAAACGCCCCCTCCCAAGGCGGTAGCGATCGCTAGGACGGATACGCCGAACGGATCAAGTTCTCGTTCGATGCCTGCCAAAGTCCCGCTCAAAGCAAAGGCAACCGTGCCGGCCAGATCGAGACCGAGATACAAGGATGAAAATGACTGAGTCATGTCGGTGCCGTGGACTCAACTTACACCGAGTTTGACTGTCCAGGCCAGTATCCGTATGTCACGGGACTACCTGATTGGGAGAAGTCCCGCTTGTCCACCCCATCGGCCCATTTCCTCGATAGCGCAGGTGATCGATAGCGTTACTGCGGTTCGCCGCTGAACTTTCACGGCCCAGCTCCAATCGAGAGCCCCTTCCAGCTAAAGGAATTCCTCCGTCAGCGATAGCACCAACGAATCACCGAAAGGAGGTGTCTGATGTCTTGCCCACAGTGCGGGGATGCAAGAACGGAAGTGCTGCGGACCGTGTATCGCGGGCGCAACACGTACCGCGTGCGGCGGTGCTCTTTCTGCAAAGCACGTTTTAGCACACAAGAGAGGCCAGTCTCTTGGAACCACCTAAACCGGAAGTGGCCGGGACCGCGCCCGTCGCGGAAAGGGTGGAAGAAACATCGGGCTGTCGCATTGCGCGGAAGGTGCGAGGTGGAATCCTGCGGCGTGGACTTCAAACAGGCTGGAGTTCGACGCCATGTAGACCACATCGTGCCCGCAAGGCTAATCAAGCGATTGAAGGCTGGCAATCCAGACCGACGCGAAAACCTTCAAGTGTATCTGTGGAACTTGCCATGGCTACAAGCTCCAGGCGGACCATAAGCTGTGCTTGGGGGATAAGCTGGGGTACCTAGAGATTCTTCGGATCCACAACTTTGATCTCGCGCGCGTGGAACGGGCGCTGGCGCTATATGGTCTGTAGTTCTCCTGAAATCGCAGCTGGCTTCCGGCCGCATTTCGAACTAGCGAGAATTGCCAGGGTTGTGGGGAAGCACCCCACGACCCCAATTTTGTCGGTGAGGCAATGGGCAAAATCCCCTTCGCGCAGCGCTGCTGTAACTCCCCGCGAACCACACCGGGCGTGCCGGAATTCTTGCGGGGGCAGAAACAGATGGTTTCTATCCAGTTGCGCAAATTTGGGAGCGCCTCGACTTAGACCTTGAGGAATGAGACCTTGTGACCCGCTTTGCGCAATGTTCGATTGAGAGTGTATAGGCCGCATCGAGCAAAGAACGGCAGTTGCGCCGCAGCCTTACCAAGGGAGACGAGGCAGATGTTCCAATCGCCTTGCCGGGGTCTCGTCTCGAGCCAGTCGATGGGCAGCCCCTTGTGCTGGACCTTCGTAAGCCGCCTAAGTTCCTTCCGATAGTCATCATCAGGACTGAAGAAGAGGTCGGTAGTCCTCCGAACTTGCTCTACGAGATGACTCATGCCGCTAGATTTTGTGGGGATCTTGGCAAAGTAGAGCGTCTTACTCTTCAGGTGCAGCACGTCGCAAAATTCTAATTGTGACTGGCCGCCACCGTACCAGAGTTTTTGTGCATCGTAAAACGTAAATCCGGCGGCCCGCGCGCAACGCGCGTTGTATTCGCCCTCACTTTCAGCCGGATCCCATGCAGGTAGCACGATCTGTGGAGGTTCAAGGTTGGCAACCTCCCTATTGACCCTTGCTAGAAAATCCTGTGAGACCTCCCACCAAACGCCCGATGAGAGAACGTAGTGCTGACCGCCGAATGAAAGTTCATACCCGAAACATTGGAAAACGCTGTATCGACCGAATGACTCCTTGTTATCGTCTAGCAGGTGAACGGTCGTCGCTTGCGCCTGGGATACGGTGTTCTCAAGCTTTTCCCGTTCCAGATAACTCAGCCAGCTTTGGATGAACAGATAAGGGATCGTCACCGGCGCCTTTGTCATGCGTCCAAACACAAACGAATCGATCGAATCCACCTGTTCCCGAAGGTAGGTAGGGGCAAACATCACCAATTTCTTCTCTGCTGACCCGTCCTTCAATTCTTCGTCGAACCGCTCTTCCAACGTGTCGATTAGAACTTCATCTACAACCACGCTTAGGTTGTCGATTTCTGGCCAGTATTTTCGATAGGCAGTGCTTTTGAAGAGCTGACTCGATCTATCCAACACATCGCCAAGGGTCGAGAACTCCACGTCTACTCGTAGACTAGTTCCGCCTCGCAGTTTCTTGCCGAAAATCTTGTGCGAAGGCAACCCGCCCACACTGGCTACTAGGTCTCGATCAAATTCGACTCCGAATTCGTCCACGGCCGACGCTCGCGGCGCGCGCTCTCGGGCAACGTGCCACTTCGCAAACACTTGCTCTATCTCAATCTCGACGAGCTTATCGGGTCGGATGGAATTGAGCGCGACACGTCTGCCGAAATCCCCCTCCTTCCAATCATCGTCCAATTTCATCCATGCATGCCCGAACGTCAGAACGAAGGTCTCCGGGCCGCGGCGAACCACCAATAGGGCGGCAGGAGAAGCCCCTATGAGAGAGAGGGCATTCGGGTTTTGAAGCGCGGAATTTAGAACACCGACCCACTGGGGAACAGTCGATTTGACGGGAAGAGGAAGTACATAGCCGTCGAGAGGGGCCGCGAGAGGCAAGGCAGTCTGCGGAGTGACATGCAAATCCTTTTCGAATGCAGACACGCGGTCCTGCTTCAACATATAGATGCTGAGCGGAAGCTTCGCCATCCCAAGCGCCCCTGGGATAAGGCTAACATGGGACTCCTTTGCCTACGCGTTAATTATCTAATCAATTACGTTCTGTTTTCGCGCCCTTTCACGGTCAGCGCGCCGTTGGTCCTATCGACAAGAAATCCGGGCCGATTTCTCGATTAGTATTCCCAATACTCATGCGCCAGAGGATGCCTGTTAAGTTCATCCCTGTGAGACCGCCACTGCGGCATGAACCTGTCCATGAGGCTAACGAATTTGTCCCCATGATGGCGCTCAAAGAAGTGAACCATCTCGTGGACGACGATGTATTCGAGGCATTCGCGTGGTTTCTTCGCGAGATCGGTGTTCAGGCGAATCGCTGCGCGGCGCGGGGTTGCAGCTTCCCCATTTGGTTTTCATCTTCTGCACGAAGACTTGCTGCACGTTGACGCCCATAGCCGGCTCCCACTTTGCGATCAAGGGCAGGCACCGCCGCTTTGATTTGTTCTCGATACCATTCGGCAACAATGGCGTGCTTTCTTGTCGTGGTTCGTTCCCGGGCGCACCCGCAGGATCATCTTGCTGTGATCTCAGCTCGACCGCCGGCGCGAGCGTTCCTCAATCAGTTTGAGCAGGTAGCGCTTTCCCCAGACGTAGTGGCTTTCGCGGTCCAGATACTCGCGCGGCGTTTCGCGTTCCTGCGCCGGAGCTTTGTCTGCTGTTGCTTGATCCAGCCCAGCTTGGAAATCGCGAAGAGGCGGATGGTGTCGAGATTCATCCGCTGCGGGGCAGAAATGCGCACCCTGCCCGGTCGGCGGATAGACGCTGAGATGGACGTTCTTGATGTCCTTCAGCACCACATCAACCGCGATGCTCGCCAAGCTCGAACTGTGTTGCCATCAGTATTCGCTCTGCGCTTTGATGATGAGGAAGATGCGCTCGACTTCGCCTACATCCTGCAATACGTCATACAGCGCCGCCTTAATCACTTGCTCGCGAGCCTGAACGCCGCGCCAGCCATCAGGCCGCACTTGCCTGACAGTCGTCGTCAATCCTCAGCGCCAGCTCTTCGTTCTGACCCAGATTGTTATAGAGGGCCCGCTTGCCGGGCGTGTTCAGCTTCTCCGGCGTTTCCTCCGCTTGCCCGGCCTCCACCCTCTTCGCACAGTTCGGCGATGCGTTTCAGGTATTCCTCATACTGCGATGGCCTTCGCCTTTCGGGCGGCAATGATCTCATCGAGCAGCGCCGACATTTTTTCGTAGATAGGCCGGGTCGTTCAGGTGCTCCTTGATGATCTTGCTGCGGACGTTGTTCTCGATGGTCTCGGCGATGGCGTTCTTGTTGCCCTTCAAGCCGCCGAGTTGCGTCGCGATGGCATTGGCGATGCCGGTTTTCACGATCAGGTCCAGCAGGCCCATATTGTCGAAGGGCGAAATCTTCCGCGGCTCGTCGGCCTCGATGTAGGTGTCGATCAGGTGCCGCATGTCGGCTTCATACGGCTTGAGGTCGAGGGTTTCGCCGCTGGCGTTGCGGATGATCTCGCGGATATTCAGATAGTGGTCGAGCTGCTGCTTGATGCGGGCGATGTCGGCGGTGCTGTATCCAGCGGGCTCCAACTCGTCGGCAATGTTGGCATAGGCGCGCACCAGGGCGACGGTCGCCTTGTAGAGCGCGGCGCGTTGCGGCTCGCGTTCCTGCAGGTCGGCCGGAATTTCGGTATTGCCGCAGAAATAGTGGATGTGCTCCAGTTCGCCCTTGGGCGGCTCGACCGGCTCGCAGAGCAGCGCGAGGGCCTCCAGCGCATCATCGAGCCGTTCCTTGCCTTTCTTCAGCCGATCCTGCAGCAGCACTTCTGGGTCAGCGCCCGCCGGCGCTGTGATCCAGCTCGGAGGTATAAACCGCGATGGCGTTCTCGACCTTCTTGAACAGGTCCTTGTAGTCCACGATGTAGCCGAAATCCTTGTCCTCGCCATCGAGCCGGTTGATGCGGCAGATGGCCTGGAACAGGCCGTGGTCCTGCATGGACTTGTCGATGTAGAGATAGGTGCAGGGCGGCGCGTCGAAGCCCGTGAGCAGCTTGTCCACCACCACCAGCAGCTTCATGTTAGCGGGTTCCTTTATGAACAGGGCCTTGGCCCGTTCCTCGTAGGTCTCGGTCTTCGTCATGCCCGGCTTGGCTTCGACGTCCTTCAGCAGTTCGGTATAGGTGTTGTAGATGAACTGCTTGTCGGTCTCGGTGTTGGCGCCGGTTTCCTCCTTGCGTCACATCCTTCGCCTGCGGGTTGTAGGACGTCACGACCGCGCATTTGCCTCTTGAACGGCGTCTTCTGGAAAAGGGTGAAATACTTGCACGCCTCGTAGATGCTCGACGCCACCAGGATGGCATTGCCGCGTTCGCTGGAAAGGCGCGGCTTCACGCTGAAGTCGAAGATGATGTCGCTGACCACCCGATCCATGCGGGACTTGGAGCTGAGCACGTTCTGCATCGTGCCCCATTTCTTCTTCAGTTCGTCCTTCTGCCAGTCGTTGAGGCCCTTGGTCTTGGCCTCGAACCAGGCATCGATCTTGTCCTCGGAGCCGAGGCGCTGGTCGATGTCCCGCGCTTCATAGATCCAGATCGAGCACGACCTCATCCTCGACCGCCTCGCTGAATTTGTAGGTGTGGATGTAGCCGCCGAAAACTTCCAGGCTGGTCTGCCTTGTCCTTCTTGAGAAGCGGCGTGCCGGTGAAGCCGATGAACACCGCGTTGGGCATCATCGCCTTCATCACGCGGTGCAGCTTGCCGCTCTGGGTGCGGTGGCATTCGTCCACGAAGACGAACACCTCGCCCACGGTCTGGCTGGGCTGGGCTTCCAGTTCCTTGATGAAGGCGTCAAAATCGTCCACGTCCTCTGCGGCCGAACTTGTGCACCAGCGAGCACAGCAGGCGCGGCGTGGCCTGGCCGAGCTGGTTCATCAGGTCGCGGCCGCTGCTGGTGCGCTTGATGGCCTCGCCCGCCTCGGTGAAGACCCGCTCGATCTGCTTATCCAGTTCGTCGCGGTCGGTGATGATGGCCACGCGGGCGTTGGGATTGTTCTCCAGAATCCACTTGGCCAGCAGCACCATGACGATGCTCTTGCCGCTGCCCTGCGTGTGCCAGATGATGCCGCCCTTGCGCTGGCGCACATGCTCCTGCGCGGCCTTGATGCCGAAATACTGGTGCACGCGCGGCAGCTTCTTGACCCCGCCGTCGAAGAGCACGAAGTCGTGCATCAGCTCGATCAGCCGGTCTTTGTCGCACATCTTCAGCAGATACTTGTCGAGCTTGAAGCGGCTGTTGTCCTGCTCGTCTTCCTTCCACTTCAGGAAATATTTCTCCGGCGTGCCGATGGTGCCGTATTGCAGCCCCTCGGAGTCGTTGCCGGCGAAGACGAACTGCACGGTGCTGAAGAACCACTCGTTGAACTCCGGCTGCTGGTTGGAAAGGCACTGGCGGATGCCGTCGCCGATGCTGACGCGGCTGTTTTTCAGTTCCAGCACGCCGATGGCGATGCCGTTGACATAGAGCACCAGGTCCGGCCGCCGCTCATGGTTGCCCTTGAGCGTGACTTCCTCGGCGATGGCGAAGTCGTTCTTCTCCGGCTCGTTCCAGTTGATGAGGTGAACGGTTTCCGTGACCTTGCCTGCCTCGATCTTCACCGGCACGCCATAGCGCAGCAGGTTGTAGACGGCCTGGTTGTTGCCGTAGAGGCTGCGGTTGTGGTTGTCCGCCTCGGTGCGCAGCTTGTAGAGCGCGGCGCTGATCTGCGCTGGGGTGTAGCCGCTCTTGCGTCAGCCAGGTCGAGAGCAGGCCTTCCTCGATGTTGCTGTTGCCGTCGCGGTCGGTCCAATCGCCGAGATAGCGATACTCCAGTTCATCGCGGAAGAGGGCGATGACGCGGTTCTGCGTGGCGCGTTCGGGTTTGCCGATGTCGCTCATCTCAAACGAATCCTTCCGGTGAGCAATTCCTGCATCATGCCCTGCTTGATCTGTCGGACTTTCGCGAGTCTTTGCTCCAGCGCAGCCGTCTCGACATCCATATCAGAGAGAATAGCCGCGATAGCTTCCTGTTCAGCTTTCGTGGGCGGGAGGGCGATCGGAAGGGAGGCGTATTCTCGCCCGTTAATTCCGGGCTGCCCGCTGCGCATGGAATTGACTTTGACCCAATTCCAGTACGGGTGGCTCTGTGCGAAGAACGAGAGAAATGCTGGTACCAGATTGTCAGGTTTGGGAGTTAGGCGGATTAGAAATCCGGCAAACACCAGGCGACCGTCCTCCGGGTTGTAGAGATAGGGCTTGCCGACACTCGCTCCGGTACGAGCAAAGACGATATCTCCAGGTTCTAGTAGATATGCCTCTGATGCAGGATGATTCACGGATGCCTTTGTTGCTTCAGAAAATCGACCGTTCTCCGTAATGTCAGTGATGCGCAAATATGTGGGGAATCGAGAGTCGAAAGGGATCGCGGGTGCATTGATTCCGTAACTCGGGACTCTCTTTAGCAACTGGCCAAGCGGTGCAACTTCCCAATCTGCTGAGATTACTCCGACTTCGGTTCGTTTGTGGCCGGGCGCTTTTTGAAAGCCGGGCAGACGCTTCCTGCCGGTGAGCAATTCCTGCACGGCGCCCTGTTTGATCTGGCGCTTCTTGGCGATGAGTTGTTGCAGCGACTCGATCAGCGCGTCAGCATCGGACAGCGCCTCGGCAATGGCTTCCTGTTCGGTTCTGGTCGGAGGCAGGGCGAGATGGCATTGTTGAACTGTCGTCAGGTTCATACCAGCTTTAGCGCCTGAGTCAGTCAGTGCATGGAATAGTCTTTGCGGTTTCTCGGACACCAAAAAATAGCTGACGAATTTCGGATTAGTTTTTGTTGTATCAAATCGCACCAAAGCAATGTGCTGATTGATATAAGCGGGCTTTGACAACTTGGCAGACACGTAACCAATAATACCGATGTCGGGAAGTTGTCCCGCCTTTAGTTGAAACCTGAAACAGAAGCAGCGACTCTCGAAGGATTGCACCTTAAGCGACCCGGACCCGTTGCGTCAATGACGGATTCAAGCGGTGCTGCAATGAGTCGAGTTCCCGGTAGCCTTTCACTCGCCGGAATTTCGTTTGCGCCTCCAGCAACCCGGTCGCTGTCCAGCGCAAGGCTTGGTCTCCGGCGTGCCAGCGCTTCACGTTTCGTGCTACTTTCTCGACGGTCGACAGGCACGATTCGATAGGATTGGTCGAAGCCAATGTTCTGCGCAGCCGTTCACCCACGCCCAGCCGGTGCACCGTCAGCGTTTCCTCCAGACCTTCCTCCAGACTCCGCGCTGCGCTGGGGTTGATGCGTTCCAGTTGCCGGAAGATTTTCTCCAGCTCGGCCTTGGCCGCCGCGTACTCGGCCATCGCGTAGGCGTTGCGGATTCTCCGGTCGTAATCGCCCTGGGCGTTTTTCGGCAGATGATCTTTTACGTTTCGCCGTTTGTGGATCTGGCAACGCTGCACCTCGGCCCGCTCACCGAACACCCGCTCGATCCCTGCTCGCAATGCTTTCGCTCCGTCGATCACGAACAAGTAGCGCCGCTCCGGATCCAGACCGCGCGCCACCAGGTCTTCCAGCAACTCCTTCACCACCGTGGTGTTTTCCGTCGCTCCTTGCCACAGCCCTAAAACCTCTTTTTCTCCGCTGGTTTGAATGCCCAGCGCCACTACCAGCACCTGCTTGCCAAAATGAATCCCATCGATCAGGATGGCCACCAAGTCCAGATCGCTGAGTTTCTTCTCGCACAGTTCTTTCAACTGCGCCGCACTGGCCTGGACGAATTCCCGGCTCACGCTGGATTTCTCGATCCCGTACCCGGAAAGCACCGAGTGGACCGCACGCTGGTAATTCCGCGAGGTCAGTCCGGCCACGATGCCTTCGCGTACCGCGCGCTGCCGCCGTCCGTCGTGTTGCAGTCGCGCGTAACTGTCCAGTTCTACTTCCTGGCCCTCGCGTGTGCGCACCCGCGGCCGCGTCACCGCCACTTTCTGTCCGCTGAAAATCACGTAACCCGGCTGCCGCCCCCAGCGCACTGCACCCGACTCTGGCCCCGGACGGTGTGGTGGCCCTACGCGCCGCGTGACCTCGTCTTCCAGAATGGCCCGCAAAATCTGCATCCCAGCTTCACCGCTCAGTTGCTCCACCCGGGGCTGCAAATCCTCCCACACCTCCACCAGCGGCAGCGGCACCTGGACGGACACTTCTTTCCGCCCCCATACTTCGAACTTCCCCTTGGACTTGACTGGCTTTCCCTGATAGTTTTTTCTCACAGCGGCTCTCCTCCTAAAAAGAGATCTCACCCCAGACTCTATCCGAGTCTGGGCCGAGAGCCGCTGCTTCTGTTTCAGGTTTCAACTAAAGGCGGGACAACTTCGATGTCGGCGGTAATCGAAATCAGAACATCGCCATCCTGAAGCTGTGTGCGGGCAGCCTCACTGTCATCCAGAGCGACGTTCACA
This sequence comes from uncultured Acidobacteriota bacterium, assembly GCA_963814735.1. Classification (GTDB taxonomy): domain Bacteria; phylum Acidobacteriota; class Terriglobia; order Acidiferrales; family UBA7541; genus Palsa-295. Next base: position 91,059 of record CAWFEC010000009.1, read on the forward strand.
AACCGCAAGTCTTCGAGGTCGAGGTAGATAGAATTTCGAGAAAGGTTTGTGATGCGGATAAATGGCGAACCGAAGTCTGAATAGAATGCGGCCCAACCGCGAGAGCCGCTAGTGACGAAAGGCTTTAGGCTACCGATCTGTCTAGCTTCCCAATCCTCAGGGATGATCCCCACCTCGGTCTGCTTATAGCCGCTCGGGATGTGCGGCTCTGCCGCAATGCGTTGCGTTCCATCGACACGTAACGTCGCCCCCTTCACCATGAGAACCCCATGCTTTTGAGGTGCCTGTTCACTTTTTCTTCAAGATTACCTACGCAGCTGACCATCTGCGGCAACGGGGTTTGGTATCGTTTGGCCAATTCCTTCACGCGCTGGGTCAGCGCCTGACTGATCCGGTCCATTTCGCCGTGGATGGCGGCGTCGAGTGCGGCGAGCCATTTGTCGTTTACGACTAGCGATTTGATCTCCGCCTCGGTTAGCTTTGGATATTTCGCGATGAGCCTTGGCATCGAGGTCGGCTTCGGCGTCTTTGAGACGCTTCTTGAGGTTGGCCTCCTCGTTGTTTAGCTTAAGCCAATCGTTCAGCACTGTGGCTTCGTCCTTGGCTTCCTTGTCGCCCTCGATCTCTTTCAGGCGGGCGGTGACGCTGGCCTTGTTCACCTTGTCGAGCTCAGAGAAGGCGCCGTCCTCGTCGCCGTGCTCTTCCTCTAGTTCGGCGAGCCTCGCGGTGACACTTTCCAGTTCAGCGGCGAGCTTCTCGATGGCAGCCTGTTCCTTGGCATAGTAGCGGGCGACGATGAGGGCCTTGGGCATAAGGTCACAGGTCCAGCCCTTGTCTTTCTCCTTGCCTTTCTTGTCTTTCTCGAATGATTCGATAGGTCTCGGCCTTCCAGCCATCGGTAGCGATCAGGTAGCAATCGTCCTGCATGGTCTCTGCCCAGTAATCCATGAGGTGCTGATAGATGTCATATTGATCAATGAGCGGCTTGTCGGCGTAGTGGGTGAGCAGATCTTCGGACAGGCGCGGCGATGACTTCCTTCGGGTGGCAGCCTGGTTGCAGGGCCTTGAGCGTTTTGGCGCTCTTTTCCCGCCAGACGGCGAAGTGGGCGTTCATGCCCGTGATAAACGTGGCGAACTCGGGATGCTCGTAGATGGTGGACTTGATGGCCGATTTCTCCACGGCGAGATCGACATAGCCAGGGCGGTTAGCCTTGAACAACACGTCTCTGAGCTTCGGGCAGACCTTCCAATAGCGTGCCGAGAGCATCCACATCACGCACCGGAATGCCCCCACGCAGGTGGCCCTCGATATCCTGGAGGTCCTCGGCCTGTTGGCTGTCGATGTAGCGCGGCAGGTTGAGATTGAACTCGTTCTTCTCGATCTCCTCGACGCGGACCATGCGGGAATACTTGCGGAATTTCGAGCCGCCTTGTTGAATACATCGACGATCTTGTGGATGTCCTGGGCGCGCAGGCGGTTCTTGGGGCCGTCCTTCATAAAGCCCGCGCTGGCGTCGATCATGAAGATGCCCTTGCGGGCGTGCGCGTCCTGTTTGTCGATAACGACGATGCAGGCGGGGATGCCGGTGCCGTAGAACAGGTTGGCGGGCAGGCCGATGATGCCCTTGATATAGCCCTTGCGGACGAGGGCGCGGCGGATGTCGGCCTCGGCATTGCCCGGAACAGCACGCCATGCGGCAGAATGCATGCGCCTTTGCCGGTGCTTTTGAGCGAGCGGACGATATGCAGCAGATAGGCGTAGTCGCCCTGCTTGGCGGGCGGTGTGCCGAAAGGCTTGAAGCGCTCGTACGGGTCGTTGAGCGGGTCGAGGCCGGTGCTCCAGCGCTTGTCGCGAAACGGGCGGATTGGCGACGACGTAGTCGAAGGTCTTGAGCGTGTCGCCGTCCTTGAACTTGGGGTCGGCCAGCGTGTTGCCCTGCATCGATGAGCGCGGTGGGGTTGTTGTGCAGGATCATGTTCATGCGGGCGAGGCCGCTGGTGGCGGCGTCCTTTTCCTGCCCGTAGAGCGTCACCTTGGCACTGGCTTCATCGCCCACTTTCAGTAGCAACGAGCCGGAGCCGCAGGTGGGGTCATAGACGGTGGTGGCGCTGGTAGTCTTCGCCTCGCGGATGCCGATGATCTGCGCCATGATTCGGCTGACTTCGGCCGGGGTGTAGAACTGGCCCTTGCTCTTGCCGCTCTCGGTGGCGAAGTGCCGCATCAGGTATTCGTAGGCATCGCCCAGGATGTCGTCGCCTTCGGCGCGGTTCTTAGAGAAATCGAGCGCCTTGTTCTCAAAGATCGCGATGAGATTGGTGAGCCGGTCGCACCATCTCCTTGCCGCTGCCGAGTTTGCTCGGCATCGTTGAAGTCCGGCATGTCGGACAGCTTGTTGGCGTTGGCCAGGGGCGCGATGATCTTCTTGTTGATCTGGTCGCCGATGTCGGGCTTGCCCTTGAGCGCGACCATGTCCTTGAAGCTGGCGCCGGGCGGGATGGTGATCGGGCGCATAGGGCATGCCCGGCATACTTGTCGCTGACGTATTTGATGAAGAGCAGGACGAGGACATAGTCCTTGTATTGGCTGGCATCCATGCCGCCGCGCAGTTCGTCGCAGCTTGACCACAGCGAGCTGTATAGCTCTGATTTCTTGATAGCCACGATATCTGCCCCGTAGTTCGTGCCCGCAGCATCTCCGCTCAATTGTGACTTAGAATGGTGGCAACTTTAGCAGAGGCGAGAGAGGCTGTCAGCGCCAGCAATGGTTTCCATCCTTCAATTCCGGCGCTAAGAAGTACCAAGTAATCTCCATGGGTGCGCACCTTCAGTAGTGCAGGACTGCGCCGTTGCAGGTATGCGCAAGCGGGCAGACTAGAGTTACGACATTCCCCAATTCCTTTGGTGCCGACATTCGAGATCGAAGGCTTTTAGCTCTGGAACCCGATCCGCTTCGTCGGCTTCTCGGGGGGTTCCATTAACTCGCGGATCGCGTCAAAGACGACCTTGAACTGTTTATCGTACCTCTTTTCCAGGTCGTCCAAGCGCCGCTGCAATTCAGCGTGGGAGGCTAGCAGGCGCCGCAAGCGGACGAATGTCCGCATGATCTGGATGTTTACCAGCACGGCCCGCTTGCTCCGCAACACGCTGGAGAGCATGGCCACGCCTTGCTCGGTGAACGCATAGGGGGACGCCCGGCGCGCGCCGCCCCAACTTGAAATCACAATTTGTGATTTCAAGACCGCAAACTCCCGCGCGCTGAGTTGGAACATAAAGTCTTTGGGAAACCGCTCGCGGTTCCGTTTGACTGCCTGAACCAGGGCGCGCGGTTCCACGCCGTAAAGCGCGGCCAGGTCAGAGCTGAGCATGACCTTGTGCCCGCGAATCAGCAGGATCTGCGACTCAATTCTCTCGGCGGGCAGAATTGCAGTGGTTTTCGCCATGTACCTCCAATTTCAGGTTGCAAAATGCGACCGCCTCAGATGTCAAAGGCCAAACGTTCCAGGCTCGCTGCGATAGCCTTTCACGCCTGTTCCCCTCGTGACAGTGGCTGCGGAGACCACCAACCCAAGCGATTCAACTTTTCCTCAGACGGCAATTCCCGCCGGTCGGCGCGGCCGGTCACTCTTGAGCAGTACGGGCACTCTGTCCGCCGCCTGGTTCTCGTTCCTCGACAATACGCATCGCGACCCCAGTCACCCTGCCCACGATTTCGGCCTGAGACGGATAGTCAAATCGACGGACATCCTGGCGTGAGTGCGGATGGGGAATAACGATCAACTGGCCACGATCCACCTGGCACCAACTGCAAACGTAGCCGATGCCGGAGTTCCACGAAGTAGATCGGGCGGTCGAATTCCGTCTTCCACTTCTCAGTGCTGATCTTCCTTTGGCTTGCGTCAATTTGCACTAGCGAGCCGGGGCGAATCAACGGATAGAGCGTATAGTCCTCGAGGCCGATATAGCCATAGACGGATTTGTGCAGGTCGAGATGTTGCAGGAAGCCGACGGGAATCTGCTCCCACTTCTCCACGACCTGCGCAAGCAGATTCGTTTTCTCTAGTTGAAACTCCGGCTTAAAGCGGACCGGGAGGGACACTTTCTCCGCCTCGATATCGGCTCCGCCACCCAATAGATGTGTTTTGGGGACGCCGATCGAAGTGCGATAACGACCGAGGTCACCAATCGGCAGACCGAAGCAGGAGAGCACCTCCGTGTACCCTACATGATAGATGGCGCTGAGGCTATAGAGTTTGTAAATGGTCGGCGTGAATTTGCCGTTCTCGATGTCGGTCACCCATGCGTGGGAAATGTAGTATTCCTGGTTGTGCCTATCCTCCGCGATTTGCTGACTCCTCGCCTCGACATCGCGCGTGGTCAGCCCCAGACGCGCGCGAAACTCCTTTAGCTTTTCTCCAGCACTCGGACTCGGCCTGCGGGCGACCATTGGCGGGAATCCTACGCTTGTAACCCCTTTTATGTCCAGCTACGTGAATCTTTGCTTATCTATACACGCGTTCCGCCCATCCTGCTGAAAATCTTGGGATTGGTCGCAATTGCAGCCAAAGCCACAATTGTTCCCCCATCGCACGCTGCCTTCGATATACACCGAGGGAATTTGGGGTGTGCCTTCAAATGGACAGGGCGCTGCAAGTGCGTAGGATCCTCGCAACGAGAGGCTTGACTCTCTACAGCCTATCTCGGAAGTCCGCCGAAATCTTTGGCCATTCGTCGCATTTTCATGTCCCGCACAACTTGTATTACGATCTCGCACGCCCCACTTCGAAACCCACGATTTACCAAATCCTGGCCCTGAGTCACATCACAGACTATCGACTGTCCGACTGGCTCGCGGTATTCGGCTTCGATCTCAACGCAATTTCCCGGCTACAATTGCTGATTCCAAGGCAACAGACCACCATTCTGGATTCGACAGTCTACGACACGTACGCGTGGATTCCCTGGTTCGCTGAGAGGCCGGAGGCCGATCCGGCTCCTTCGATTGCTCCGCTGGGGCACTTCCTAACGTCGGCGCCACCCAAACGGGCGAGGGACCTGTTCGGCCTGAATAGTGGGAAGTTTCTCTATGCCAAGGTTGGCGAACAGGACTTGTATGCCCTTCCGTATTTTGCCCCTGGGAGCATCGTCAGAGTGGATACGCGCGCCTGGCAGAGTTGCCGTTCGGTCAGTAACGCGAACGGCCGAAGGCCGTTTCTTCCTTGTGGAGCACGACTTCGGATGGACATGTTCGCGGCTCATTCTGCTCGCAAAGGACCGGGTCCTGCTGCATTGCCCGCAACGGCCTTGTGTAGAGCGCGAGTTACAGATCGGAAGGAGATGCCAGAATCCTCGGCGATGATCGACGCCGAAATTCGCCCGGTGTCCTCTCATCGTCCAAGGCAAGTGATCGTCGAAATCTGCGGCTCTGCGGAAGCCGCGACTCGCACCCCTGGACGAATGCACAAGCCTCAAGGGTCTTCTCCGGCGTTCCCGCATGAGCGTGGGACTATCCTTTCGTGAGGCATCCTCGATCAGCCGCCTGATTGCGGACGCCCTCTCGGATGAGCAGTACTTTGCCGCCGCTAGCACGCTCTCGGATTACGAAACGCTTTCGGGACCTCCGCGGCACATCGAAAAGATCATCACACTTTGTGTGTCTGTACTGCATTGGATTCGACCAATTTCTGCGCGCGTCTGGCTTTACCCTCGATCAAGCCGGGCGCGAGCCGATCCCGGACGAGCTCATTCCCAGGCGGGTGCTGGCCGAAATCACGGCCTCCGGGTCGCGCGGCCAGGAGCGGTCCAAGGAACCTAGCGGCTTCCTCGCTGCTCTTGTGAATCAATGGGAGGAAGTCCCGCTTTTCCTTCGACATTTTCCTTGACGAAATCACGGGCCTCAAGGGTTTGTCCCTTTCGGATGTGTTTTGGGTGGGGGGCGATAAGGCACCGTGGCATCCTCTGCTCATCAATGCCACATTCGTTGTCGTCAACCGTAGAGCGAGGAGACCCTCCCCGGCTCACGGAGGATGCCGTCTGTGAGGAACTCGCTCTACCTGATTCTGAGACGGGACGGCAGCTATCTATGCGGCCGCTGCACTCTCGATGAAGGCAATCTCGTCGTTCATGGCTATCCAAGGGCGCAGTCGGCACGCAACAATTCAGGGATGGCGCCGACGCCGAGGTCGTCGGTAAGGTCACCACGATTTTGAGGCGGCTTCTTTGACAGGCTGTCCCCGTTGCGAACACTCGTCCTGACGAAACCCGCTTCCACTTGGGACGCAACTTCAACGATTCGAGTGCGAACGTCCAGTTTGCGAACAGATATCGGAATTGGTGGCGTATCTATTTTTCTCCTTCTAAGCTATCGCTCGCTACTCACCACTATTCGAGAGCGATCCGAGGTATGCCAGATCCATTTCCGCCAGAACTTCGTTGGCTGTTCCCAAGGATCAAACCGCAACTCCGCCTGCATATAGCGAGTTTTCTTTGCCTTACGGTGGCGAGCCTATTGGCTTTGGTTACACCGCTCTCGATCCGATGGCTAATCGATTCGATCCTGCCATCTCACCACACCCGCCTTCTTGTTGTCGCCATCGGATTGATCTTCGCGAGCTATGAAGGGAGAGCCGTTCTCAACGGCCTCGGCGGCTACCTAACCTTTCGCGCTACGCAGCACACGGCGCTGGCCCTGCGCACGTCACTCCTGCGACACCTTGACTTGCTCTCCGCGGACTATTTCGACCGAACCCCCGTTGGCGAATTACTATATCCGTTCGAGGGGCCAATCGACGAAATCTCGTACTTCGGTTCGGACCTTTTGCCGTCGATCCTCCGGGCAGTGATCGCGACAGGGGTGACGCTCTCAGCGATGGCAGTCCTGAGCTCACTTCTCACTCTGGTCGCCGCCCCGGTTGTTCCCGTATTTCTGGTGCTCCGTCACCGGTACAGAAGGAAGATTGGACAACAGGCCGACCTCGTCCAAGTTGCAAAGAGACGATTCAGCAGTTTCCTTCAGGAGCATCTCTCCGGCCTAACGCAAATCCAGCTTCTGCGGCAAACCGAATCGCAAGAGCGTAAGGCTTTGCAGCTCCTAACCAACACCGTTTCCTCCCAGGACGCTCTCTGGAAAATGGGCGTTCTCTTTTCAGCTTTATCAAATCTGGCAATCGTGACCGCGATTGCTCTCACCCTCACCGGGGGAAGCTTGATGGTCTTCCGCAGTGCGCTGAGCATCGGCACACTGGTTGCCTTCTACACCCTTCTCGTACAACTTTTTGACCCGCTGACTTCGGCGATGGAGATGTACTCACGAGCCCAACGTACCTTTGCGAGCATCCGCCAAATTCAGAATTCCCTTGAGACCTCGGCCAGCGTAAAGGAACACTGCCGTGCGAAAACACTTCCGGAAGATCGTCCGGCGCACATTGCGTTTCGAGAGGTTTCCTTCCATTACCAGCGGCAGACCGATGTCGTTCATGTTCCGAAACTGGAGATCGCCCACGGAGAAAGAGTTGCCATCGTCGGCCCGAATGGAGCGGGCAAGAGCACACTCGCAAAACTCCTTGCGCGTCTCTATGACGTCGACGCTGGCGAGATCAGGATTGCCGGACTAGACATACGCGAAGTCGAAATCGAGAGTCTGCGGTCAGCGGTGTCTTATCTTCCGGCGCAGCCGATTCTCTTCCACCGGTCTGTGGCCGACAACCTCAGAATTGGAAAAGCAGGGTCGACCTGCGCAGATTTGGAACACGTCCTGAGGATGGTTGAGCTGACCAAGTATCTCAGTACCTTCCCTGGCTCGCTGGAAACGGACATCGAGCCGGGCGCTTCCAACCTTTCGAATGGGGAACGTCAACGGGTTGCGATTGCCCGGGCGCTTCTTCACCATCCTCAAATCTTGATCCTCGACGAGACGACTTCCTCGCTCGATCCGACATCCGAGGAAGGCATGCTTCGCATGATTGAGAGGGTTTTGCCGCACGCGACTCTCATTGTTGTGTCCCATCGTCTGCACTCAATTTCTTGGATGAAAAGAATTCTCGTGATGGAGAAAGGGCAAATCGTCGGAGACGGAAGCCCTTCCAGTCTCAAGGCCACAAACCTGCGCTACCTAGAACTCCTAGCGTCTACGACCTCGGTCGCCTAAATGTCTAATTTCCTTCATGTTCCCAAGAAGGCCGGCTTCTTTCTCCATCTTTTATGTCTGTCACGCGAACAGCCGCAGCGAGGAACCAATCTTCGGCAGCCGCCCTATGTCCAGCTTTCCCAGTAGATTAGCGTAGAAGTTGTCCCGATACGGAACAAAACGACCTGCTTCTAGAATTCGTCGTCGCCAGGTGGGACAGTTCCTTGCACATGAGGCGATCCAGATTCGATAACTTCGCCACTCCATGACAATGTTCCGAATATCCGACACCATCCGGCGAACCGAGACTATAGATGGTGGAATCCTGCTGGACGTTCACCATGGCCAGATGTTCTGCCTGAATGTGGTCGGAGCCAAGATCCTGGAATTGATGCAACGAGGCTACGACGAGTCACGCATCGCAGACGAGATCAGTCGAGATTACGGAGCGAATCGGGACGTTGTGCGTGCAGATGTCGTCGAGTTCATCGAAACTCTGCATAAGCACCACATTTTGCAGCCCGCTCGCGCCGCCAATATTACGTAGCGAAGAACGAAGAACAATCGAGAGGCTCTCTGATGGAAACGACCGAAGAAGCCGCCATCACCTACCGATTGATTGTCACGCGGCGAAACGCTTCAGAGATTCTTCTTGTACCCCATGGCTCCGGGTGGGCGCTCCCTCGAATTGACATTTATCCGCAACAGCGGCTCGCCGAACAACTGACGGCAGAGGTCACAAGAGCATGGGGGCTCGAAGCGTACTGCCTATTTGTGCCAAGCACTCGAACGAGCGATCCAAAGGGAGAAGCAAGATGCGCCCTTTTGGAGGCCGTTCGACACAATGATAAATCACCCGTGGGAACCTATTGGATGCCGCCCTCGGTAGCTAGTGGCTGCTGTCATCCCGGAGAGGCAAGTGCGATCCGGGATGGGCTCGCGGAGCTTGATTCGTACACGAAGGGTGAGAGAGCTGGGGAATTCGCGCGGCCCGGCTGGCTGCAGGAACTCTTCCAGTGGACGGAGGAACAAATTGGGCCTTTGGGTCTCCGGTTGACAGGCGCTTTCCGACAGCTAAACGCAAGCCCGACGTTCAGCCTGACCCGTATGGAAACAAATGCTGGCGCACTCTGGTTCAAGGCCACCGGAGAACCAAACTCCCATGAACTGCCTGTCACCGTTGCTCTTGGGGGTCTTTTCCCGCGTTACATTCCTCGCATCCTTGCCGTTCACCACGCCTGGAATGGCTGGCTATCAGCGGAAGTAGAGGGCGTCTCGCTCGACCAAAGTACAGATGTCCCGACATGGGAACGAGCCGCAGAAGAACTTGCAGAACTTCAGATCGCGTCCGTCGGAAAGACTGTTGAACTGCTCGAAGCGCAAACGAAGGACCTTCGCGTTCCGAACCTTGTGGAACGCATCGATCCATTCGTGGCCCGAATGGGTGAACTCATGGCGGCGCAGGAGAAGCCGACTCCCGCTCCTCTCGTGCGGTCCGAGCTTGTAACTCTGGCCGAGGGGCTCAAGGAGTGCTGCGCGCTTCTTGCGAGTTGTGGTCTTCCGAATACTCTCGGTCATCTAGACTTCAACCCAGGCAACATTCTTGTGTCCGGAGATCGCTGCGTGTTTCTCGATTGGGCAGAGGGTTGCGTCGCACCCCCCCTGTTGACCTTCGAATATCTCCGTGAGCACGTGGCACGCAGCGGGATCGAGGAATCGGCAGTCGGGGAACGTCTCAGCGCTGCATATCTCCGAGCGTGGGCCTCTTTCTACTCGCCGGGCGATCTGAGGCGGGCATTGACGCTGTCTCCTCTCATCGCCGTCTTTGCCTACGCAATTGCGAACGACTCGTGGCGCTCGGCGGACATCGTCCAGAATCCCCCTCTCGCGGGCTATTTCCGCAGCCTGACACGGCGCATGTACCGCGAGGCGATTCGCGTTGCGGAAAGGAGCGAATTGTGCCTGGGCTAATTTCAGCTCCACCCGTTACGCCGGTTGAGCCTGTCACTGAGGTACTTCACAGCACGCCGGTCACAGATCCCTACCGCTGGCTCGAAGACCAGAATTCTCCGCGGACACGCCTTTGGCTCGAGGAGCAGACGCGCTACGCTCGCTCCTACCTCGATAAAATCTCTGGGCGCGAGAAGGTCCGAAAACGCATTCGTGAGTTCCTCGCCGTCGAAACATACGACTCAATCCAGAAGGTCGGCCACTTCTATTTCTTTCGCAAGCGGCTTCCGGATCAGGAACAGCCATGTATTTACATGCGGGAGGGGCCTGATGGCAAGGATCAGCTGCTTGTTGATCCGTCCGAACAAGGCCGGGGAATCCACACGGCTGTCAAACCTCTTCGGGTATCTGCAGACGGACGACTCCTCCTTTACGAGATCAAGGAGGGCGGAGAACGGACCGGGTCTTTCGCACTCATGGATGTCGAATCTCGCACGACCCTGCCCGACGTTCTTCCGAGGGGTTATCTGCGCGGGTTTGCGTTCGCACCCGATGGCGGAAGCTTTTGCTACGTCCATGAAGCCCTCGATTCGAAGAGGCCCGGCTATCGCGCGGCCCATCGTCACGTCCTCGGGGCAAAATTCTGCAAGGACCGGGAGATCTTCTCCGTCGGAGAAGAACCGCGACTTCGGCTCGGGCTCGTTTCGGATGCGAAGCGAATCGGATTTCTCGTCTACAAGTTTAGAACTAAAAGGCAATTAGATTTCTACCTCAAACCCTTCGATGGGGAAGGAACTCCTGAATGCATCTTGGCCGATGCCGACTACACTTTTGCTCCCGTATTGGCGAACGGAAAAGTGTTTGCCGTCACCGATCGTGGGGCACCGAATTTTCGCGTCGTAGAGCTGCGTCTCCGACCCGACCGCACTCACGAGTGGGTCGACGTGATTCCGGAAGGTCATGCTCGGATTCATCAGTGGTTGATCGCGAGCAATCGCATCCTCGTCTCCTACGCCGGCGAGACCCGCGCCCGCATCTTGGTCTTTGACTTGGAGGGGAAGCAAGTTGGCGAGTTTACGGCTTCTGCCGATGAGACTATCCGCATCGTTGGCGCCTCCCCCGAAAGCGACGAAGCATTCCTCGAGACAGAGTCGTTCACTCATCCCATCGCGATCACCCGATATTGCCCTGTGAACGGCAAGCAGAGCATTTGGGCCAGAAAAGGCATTCCTTTTGAGCCCACATGTTTGACTCATACCCAGGTGTGGTTCCGCTCGAAAGATGGAACAAGCATCCCGATGTTTCTCGTAGGCCGGCGGGACGTTCTTGCCGAGGGTTGCCATCCATCGATCATGACTTCTTACGGCGGCTACGGAATGTCCACGACGCCGCAGTTCAGCGTGTTCGCCGCCTTCCTGATGGAACGAGGATGTCTTTTTGCACTTCCCAGTATTCGTGGCGGATCGGAATTCGGCGCCGCGTGGCACGTAGCTGCCAAGCGGCGGAGCCGACAGACGGCTTACGACGATTTCCTCTCCGCAACTGAATGGCTCATCAGAACCGGACGAACGACGCCCGACAAGCTCGCAATCTTTGGAGGATCGAATTCGGGTCTGCTCGTCGGTGCAGCCATGACGCAACGGCCGGAGCTATTCCGCGCAGTGGTCTCAATGGTGCCGATAATGGACATGCTCCGCTATCACCTTTTTGATGGCGCGCATGTCTGGCGTGATGAGTTCGGCACGTCGGACGACGCGGAGGACTTCGATGCACTGCGCCAGTACTCTCCATATCATCAGGTCCAAGACGGTGTTGCTTACCCGGCCACGATGATCGTCTCCGGCGATCTCGACCAGAATTGCAATCCGCTCCACGCGCGCAAAATGACTGCTCGTCTACAGGCGGCAAACAGTTCTGGCCGTCCCGTTGTCCTCGATTACAACAGGTTTCGTGGGCATTCGCCTGTACTTCCTTTAAGTGAGCGGATTGAAGCGCTAACGGACCGGATCGCGTTTTTGTGTGACCAGCTCGAACTCTCGGCCTGAAATCGGAGGTTTTTCATGTTCCTTCTCTTTCTGAAAGCATATTGGAACTTGGTCTTCTTCGATTTCTACCTTGTGCGTGGCAACTTCAACGCCCTCCACAGTAGGGTCCGCAGTTATCCAAAGAGCGCAAAGCTACCCGAGCCCGATGCAGTTCGACGAATCTGCTCTGCGGTTGATATGGCCTGCATTTGGTATTGGAAAGAAGCCCTCTGTTTACAGCGGTCGGCGGCCACCACCTGTTTGCTGAGAAAGCATGGCGTCTCCGCTTGGTTGGTCATCGGCGCAGAGCAAGTGCCGTTCAAGGCTCACGCTTGGGTCGAAGTGGATGGGCAAGCGGTGAACGACAAGCCGTATACGCCCGAAATGTATGCGGTGCTGGACAGGTGTTAGGGACAGATCGGGAATTTGGAGCGAGGAAGGGATCATGAGTGCTCAGTTCGGAAGTTGGAATCTCTCGGGACACCAGCCAGCACCAGACTATCTTAAGAAAGTCGATGGAGTCCTCGCTCCGTACGGACCAGATGGCGTAAACCACTTCACCGACGTTGGCATCAGCATTCATTATCATGCATTCCACACAACGAAGGAAGCTCGCTGTGAATCGCAGCCACTCGTCTCCCCATCGGGGGCGGTCATCACTTGGGACGGCCGTCTCGACAATCGTGCGGAACTCATCCAGTTGCTCAAAGGCACAATCCGAAATGATCTTTCCGACGTTTCAATCGTTGCGGCAGCCTATGAGCAGTGGGGAGTCGACGGTTTCGCTAGACTCGTTGGCGATTGGGCTCTGGCAATCTGGGATCCGCTCAACCGCTCACTGATTCTGGCGAAAGACTTCGTTGGAATACGTCATCTGTACTATTCATTCGACGAGCACCAGGTCACGTGGAGCACCGTTCTCGATCCGCTTGTATTATTTGCCGGAAAGCCATTCGCACTCTGTGAAGAATATCTCGCCGGTTGGTTCTCATACTTTCCCGCCGGTCATCTAACACCATACGTCGGAGTCCACTCAGTTCCACCTTCATGCTTCGTGCGGTTCCGACAGGGGAAATGCGCGACTGAAAAATACTGGGACTTCGACCCCAATAAGAGGATTCGATATCGCACTGATGCTGAATACGAAGAGCATTTCCGTGCGGCGTTCGGCGAGGCCGTTCTACGTAGACTTCGCTGCGACGGCCCCATTCTGGCCGAGCTGAGCGGAGGCGTGGATTCCTCTGCGATTGTTTGCATCGCCGACGAACTCCTCCGGCGTGGAACCGCCGAGGTTCCACGTCTGGATACCGTTTCCTATTACGATGACTCCGAACCGAACTGGAACGAGCGACCTTATTTCACCACAGTTGAAAAGAAGCGTGGCCGAACCGGCTGCCACATCGATGTCACTTCCCAGGAGTTGTTCACATTCCAACTGGAGAATGACCAATTCTGCCCTACACCCGCATCAGTTGGGCGTGCCAGCGAGCCAGCAAAACAATTCGCGACATGCATGACCTCGCAACCATATCGCGTTCTGTTGTCTGGCATTGGTGGAGATGAGGTTACGGGCGGAGTGCCAACACCAATCCCGGAACTCGAAGATCTTCTTGCGCGAGGCCAAACCGGGATGCTCGCTCACGCCCTGAAGGTATGGGCCCTCAATAAACGGCGGCCTTGGTTGCATCTTCTATTCGAAGCGACCCGTGGCTTTCTCCCACCATCCCTTGTGAGCTCTCCGAAATCGAAAAGGCCTCCCGTATGGATGAGTCGGCGCTTCGTCCGGCGCAATCGCGGAGCTCTGCACGGATATCAAAGGAGGATTAGGCTGTGGGGGCCATTGCCAACGTTTCAGGAAAATTTGGGCGCACTAGATGTACTTCGGAGACAGCTCGGATGCTCCGTCGCCATCTCGCCGACAATCCATGAAAAACGTTATCCCTATCTGGATCGCGACCTCCTGGCATTCCTCTACGCCGTTCCGCGAGAACAATTGGTTCGTCCCGGGCAGCGGCGTTCGTTAATGCGTCGTGCGCTCGCCGGGCTTGTCCCTGCCGAAGTGCTTGAGAGAAAACGCAAGGCTTTTGTCTCGCGATCCCCATCTAAGGCCCTCACGACGCAGAGGGCAGATCTGGCCAATTTGACTACCGATATGGTTGCCGCCTCGCTCGGGCTTCTGAATGCGAACGTGCTCCAAGAATTGCTAAAGGAAACACATAATGCGCCAGAGTTCCCTATCCTACCTCTCATGCGCACGCTGGTAACAGAAGTGTGGTTGAGAAGAATTCATAGCTACGGGATTCGCGCGCTAGGTCTCCAATGAATGTCAATTCTTTACACGCGTCGCAGGTCCGAGTGCTTCAACCGAGTCTTGCCTATCATGAGAATTCGACTGGGATTTCTCCTGAGGTAAACCCAAGAGAGAAAGGAGGTGAACTTTATGAAATACGAGAAGCCGGAACTTGTTCAGTTCGGGGCCGCGATCGATGCGGTGCACAGCTCGACGAACAAAGGCACGAAGGTCCAAGACAATCTCGACTACTTGGCCACGAGTGCCGCGTACGAAGCAGATGAGTAATATCGAGCGTCAGCCCATTCGAGAGACAGCGGCGGCTTAGTGAGTCCCTCTGCTGGCCACGCAACCGCCGCACAAACGCTACTAGAGAAGTAAGCGGCAGCCGATTCTCGCAACCAACCCTAAAAAGGAAGGAGGTGAATACGATGAAATACGAAAAGCCGGCGCTTATTCAATTCGCGCCCGCAATGAAAGCAATCCAGCATCTGACCGACAAGAGCGTCCCACAGATACTGGACAACGCGCAACCACCCCAAATGGCCTCAGCAGCAGCCTACGCAGCGGACGAGTAAGCGGCAAGCTGAGAATCACTCCCAGGAGAGGCGCTCCCAAATTCGCGGACGTCTCTCCTGGTCACTCTTCCTCAAGCCTTCTTATTCTTGCAACTTCTTCAGCCGATGCCAGCGATTGAACTGGGTGTTTTTGGCTGGATCGAGATCCTCCTCATTCTTTAGCCAGAAACGAAACCAATCGACTGTGCCGTTTTCAGACGCGAGACGTTGTGCTGGATTCTGCAAAATGTGCACGCCGTGATCGACATTAGGAATGACGAACAATTCAACCGGTCTTTTCAAATATCGCAAGTTACTGAATATCTCCCAAGCACCGAGAATGGAATCAATTGGTCCGGAATCTATTTCCATGCGTAGCGGCGTATGAATGTTCTCCACATTAAACCCCGGCGCCGAACGTATCCATGTCTCCAACCCATCACCGAAAGGTCGCGCCCCATTATCGGCCTCGAACTCTCCTCTCGCCGCAGGATTCGACAAAATATACTGGAAATAGCTACCGTCCATGTTGTCCGCTACTTCCGCTGCGGCCAGCTTCGTATGCGAATGTGTTAGCATGTACTCAACGAGCCACCCCGTTCTGCTAAAGCCGATGATACCTACGCTGCTCTCACGCACTAGCCCGCTCGCGACAAAGTGGTTGATCGCACCCTCAAACCCCGCCATGTAGACCTCTGGTTCCCTCGGGCTGACAATGAAATCGTCAACGGGACCGTCGGGCCCGCCTACCTGTAGAACAGCAATATCTTGGTTCGCAAGGGCCTGCGCAGCGAAAACCGTCGTAAAGCTGCCATCGAGTGAGAAGCGTGTTGCGAGATATCCGTGCGTCTGAATGACCAAAGGGTACGCTTGGCCGAAGTTGTCCCGCCTTTAGTTGAAACCTGAAACAGAAGCAGCGGCTCTCGGCCCAGACTCGGATAGAGTCTGGGGTGAGATCTCTTTTTAGGAGGAGAGCCGCTGTGAGAAAAAACTATCAGGGAAAGCCAGTCAAGTCCAAGGGGAAGTTCGAAGTATGGGGGCGGAAAGAAGTGTCCGTCCAGGTGCCGCTGCCGCTGGTGGAGGTGTGGGAGGATTTGCGGCCCCGGGTGGAGCAACTGAGCGGTGAAGCTGGGATGCAGATTTTGCGGGCCATTCTGGAAGACGAGGTCACGCGGCGCGTAGGGCCACCACACCGTCCGGGGCCAGAGTCGGGTGCAGTGCGCTGGGGGCGGCAGCCGGGTTACGTGATTTTCAGCGGACAGAAAGTGGCGGTGACGCGGCCGCGGGTGCGCACACGCGAGGGCCAGGAAGTAGAACTGGACAGTTACGCGCGACTGCAACACGACGGACGGCGGCAGCGCGCGGTACGCGAAGGCATCGTGGCCGGACTGACCTCGCGGAATTACCAGCGTGCGGTCCACTCGGTGCTTTCCGGGTACGGGATCGAGAAATCCAGCGTGAGCCGGGAATTCGTCCAGGCCAGTGCGGCGCAGTTGAAAGAACTGTGCGAGAAGAAACTCAGCGATCTGGACTTGGTGGCCATCCTGATCGATGGGATTCATTTTGGCAAGCAGGTGCTGGTAGTGGCGCTGGGCATTCAAACCAGCGGAGAAAAAGAGGTTTTAGGGCTGTGGCAAGGAGCGACGGAAAACACCACGGTGGTGAAGGAGTTGCTGGAAGACCTGGTGGCGCGCGGTCTGGATCCGGAGCGGCGCTACTTGTTCGTGATCGACGGAGCGAAAGCATTGCGAGCAGGGATCGAGCGGGTGTTCGGTGAGCGGGCCGAGGTGCAGCGTTGCCAGATCCACAAACGGCGAAACGTAAAAGATCATCTGCCGAAAAACGCCCAGGGCGATTACGACCGGAGAATCCGCAACGCCTACGCGATGGCCGAGTACGCGGCGGCCAAGGCCGAGCTGGAGAAAATCTTCCGGCAACTGGAACGCATCAACCCCAGCGCAGCGCGGAGTCTGGAGGAAGGTCTGGAGGAAACGCTGACGGTGCACCGGCTGGGCGTGGGTGAACGGCTGCGCAGAACATTGGCTTCGACCAATCCTATCGAATCGTGCCTGTCGACCGTCGAGAAAGTAGCACGAAACGTGAAGCGCTGGCACGCCGGAGACCAAGCCTTGCGCTGGACAGCGACCGGGTTGCTGGAGGCGCAAACGAAATTCCGGCGAGTGAAAGGCTACCGGGAACTCGACTCATTGCAGCACCGCTTGAATCCGTCATTGACGCAACGGGTCCGGGTCGCTTAAGGTGCAATCCTTCGAGAGTCGCTGCTTCTGTTTCAGGTTTCAACTAAAGGCGGGACAACTTCGCTTGGCCAGCTCGGTAATGTACGGGGTAATAGAGCATGCCGGTCCATGGCCTGCCATCAGTCGCGGTCCAATGTACAAGCTCAACATGGCCCAGCGTAAAGTCCTTGAGTTGAGGATTGGGATCAAGAATGAGGTCTCGTGAGCCATCCCTTGAGTCAACAGCGTACAAAGCTGGCGGCGTGTTGGGATTCTCCAGTATGTCGACTCGTACTTCCGGTCCAAGGTCTTCTTCTAATCCTTCCTCCTCGATCTGAGTCCATGCACCTTGGAACTTCTTGAATCGCAAGCGTAGGGAACCGGGTCCTTGGGCCGCCGCAGCAGCTAGCTCCAAGACGCCGTCTTCAACCCAGCGCGCGGGACCATATTGAGATTCTCGCGAGTTCCGTGGGAGCGGGATAGTCACAAAGCCGCGTGCGCTCGCATCTACTTCGGCAACCGCCTGTCCCGAGAGCCCAACAGCATTGGCAGACGGCACCGGCAAGAAGGTTGGCCCGATAATTAGGGACCGACTATCTGGAGACCACAATATCTTTCCGACTGGATTCTCAGGCGCGTTCCAGAGTGGACGGACTGTTCTGCTGCTAACATCGACAAGAAAATACTCTCGAATAAGGTTGGCACCAGCAGGATTCTGCCGTGCTACGGGAAGATAGATATCCTTGAAGAGATACTCCGTGTAGCGATCCCACTCGGCTGGCACCGTGCTGGCCGGTCGTACGGTTATCGCGTACCGCCCATCAGGAGACAATCGCAATAGCTCGGGTGGTGTGTACCACGTGCGCTGTGGCTCGTGAATCTTGTAAAGGAGGCCTTTCGGCCCATATTGCACGAAGGTGTCGTAATGGAGGTGCGGAGTCCAACCGTCAAAATCACCTTCCAAGATAGATCGTATCGACTGGTCCGTGATCGCGAAGCCCCTCCTTTCTAAGGACGCTTCATCTGATACGTTGTGTTTAGCCTGGGCCATGAAGATGATTGTTCGGCCATTTTGGCTGATGTCGTAGTCCACGATGGGAGTGGGATGCTGGCACAGTGTTTTGATTTGACGATTCTTGACATCAACGCTGACAATTTTGCGTGGGCTCTCTCCGTCGTCCCACAAGAACGTCACGTGCTGGCTGTCGTTCAGCCAACGCACATTCTTGATGAGATCTCCTGCCGAAGCCGTGGATTTTGAAAAGAGTCGCGCGATGATATTCGCTTTGCGTGCAGCATCAACGGAATCCGTGCTTCCCGAAAGCAATTCCACCCAGCTCCCGTTCCGCTTAACATCGCCCCTTTCCAGAACGACCAGATATCTCTTGTCGTCTGGCGAGATCAACACTGGGCGACCGCCGTATGGATAGAGAAATTGCCATGTCTCGATTGAATCCTTAACTGTTAAAGACATCTTCCGATCACGCGAGAACAGGTATCCTGGCCACAGAAAAGTCCAGGCAGTCACACCAAGAAGGAGAGTCGCGCGCACGCTCATTGTCCTTGGGTTCCGCAATCCACTTGAGACACACCTCTTCCGTCCTGCGGCTACGACCGCTCAGGATTAAGGTCTAAAAAATTAGTTTTAGGGCGAACTGCATCGAACGTGGGCCGCCCACTTGATACAACGGGCTTAGGATCCCCAGCGTACTTGCCAAGGTGCCCGTCGCCTGACCAAACGTGTTCTCGCCGAACATCGGATTGATATAACCGAAGTTGGGATGGTTGAAAACGTTGAAGGCTTCCGCACGAAACTGGAGCTTTAGGCTTTCGTAGATCGGGAAGTCGCGCCGAATCGCCAAATCCATTTGCCAAGCCCCAAAACCGCGCGCGAAATTACGCGGTGCATCGCCAAGGCCTGAAGATGGCACCGTAAACGCATTGGGATTTATGGCACGCCCGCCAGGGCATTTCTTGCCCGGCGGAACGTCTCCCAGCCCCTGGAGGATAGAAGCGCAATTCGAGCCGTACAGATACACAGGCTCGCCAGGGACAAGGTCCAAGCCGCTGTAGAACTCCTGCCCTGTAGTCGGATCAAACATCGTGTTTCCAGTCAGAGTTACCGGAAAACCCGTCCGTGCGGAGAATCGGTCATCAATACCCCAGTTGTTCGAAATCGCCTTCAAAACTCTGCCTCGTTCCACATTCGGCACGTCGTAGGAGAAGGCGGCCGAAACGTTGTGCCTTACGTCGAAATCACAATTTCCCCGTTGGTATCCGAGTAACCAGTTTTCAGACCCATAGTCGATACAGTGAGACCAAGTGTAAGAAGCCAGTGCGGTCAACCCCTGGCTCAGCCTTCGCCTGAATTGGACTTGGAGAGCGTTATAGTCTGAGGTCAGGCCATTCCGATAAAATACAAACGTGCTTGCGTTTGGGTTTCCGATCGTACTTCCGGAGAACTCCTCGGCCTGCAAGAGTCTTGCCGCGTGTGAACCCACGTAGGAGACCGTCAACGCTTGCGACTTGCCCAACGCTTGTTCGATGGTGGCATTCCATTGTGTCGTGTACGGGAGTTGAAGGTCCGAAGGAAAAGCCTCGACAATCGTGTAAGGCGGAACCGGAGGATTTACTACCGGGAAAGCGGCCTCCGATGCAGGGATCGGAAATGACGAAGAGGGCAGGATATGGATCAACGAAAAGCCGGGACCTTGGACTCCTACGGAGCCAACTTGTTGCCCCGTATCGTAGAAAATTCCGGCGCCGCCGCGCAAAACGGTCTCGAAATTAGGCACGTCCCGCAACACATACGCCAGACTGACGCGCGGCGCGATGTTGTACCACGTCGTCTTCCATAGCGCCGTCCCCTCGGGGGCAAGGTTCCATGTGCTGGGGCTAGATCCCTGGACCGTGTACGGCTTCAGCCCTTGAGTCACGCCCGGAGCTGGATCCAACTCCCATCGCAAACCGAGAGAAATGTTTAACCGCGGCGCAATTCTCCAGTCATCCTGAGCGAAGGCCGAGAAATTCTGATACAGCGGATACGCGGCAACGTAATTGGCCGGCACCGCGAGGGCGCTGTTCGACTGGACCGACGATTCGCTCAGGTACAAGTACTCGACAAATGGGCTGAAAGGAATTGCAATCGGTGCCAGCCTGCGATAATCAACCCCAAATTTGAACTGGTGGCGTCCCTGAGAAAGGCTGGCAGTGTCAACGAAGTTCCACTGTCTCTGGGTCCCCGACGAGTGTCCCTGTGAAATCCCCACTTCGTAGCCGCCGTATAGCAAGGCCAAGTCGAGTTGGGCGCCAGAGCCCAACCCCGATAGTTGCGCAAGATCAACTGGCGTGCTCCCTCCAAAGCTGCCTATCGCTATCGCGCTCAGCACATTATTTGACGAATAGTTGAAACGGAATTCATTGCTCCAACGGTTTGTAAAAACGCTGTTTGTTCCACCCGTATAAGTGCGCGATAGGTAGTGGGAAGTTTCTTGCATTGCGGGCGTCGCAAACGCTCCATTCCCCCGATGAGCCACGGTGGACGGAGTGTCACTAAACCTAAAAAACAGCCTCAGCTTTTCGCTCACGACGTGATCCAGCCGAACGCTCGTTGAGTTGAGTGAGCTCGGATTGGACCAACTCGAGAGAAACTCTGCGATTCCGTTGCCCACGTCTGGCCCATTCGCTACTGGGAAGGCATTCAGCGCCGGCTGGAGCGGGGACGGAGTGCTTGCGCGCAGCACATTATCGGGAACATAGTTTATAGTCGCTTCCTGAGGCTGAACTAACCGCAAACCTTCATACGATACAAAAAAGAAAGTCTTGTCCTTTCCATCGTAGACGCCCGGAATTTCCACGGGACCACCCAGAGTTCCGCCAAAGTCATTCTGCCGAAGGGCGAGCTGTGGGACACCCAGATAGTCATTGAACCAATCGTTTGCGTCGAAGACCCCATTTCGCAGGTAATCGTACGCAGTTCCATGCCACTGATTGGAACCTGACTTCGTCTCAAAGGCGAATTGACCGCCAGGATTTCTGCCATACTCTGCCGAATACGTCGAACTCTGAACACGAAATTCCTGCAGGTCGTCCACGGAGACCAACGCCTGGGTCGTACCCAGAGCACTTGCAGTTGGAACTGATCCACTGCCGCCAGCCCAGGACAGCATCTGCACACCCGGCGCCGCGCCGGCGTTTGCGCTGACTCCGTCAACCGTGTAGTAGTTTGACTCCGTACGCTGACCGTTCACGCTGAATTCGCCGGTCTCGCCGAGCGCCGAGTTTGGACTGTTCTGAGGTGTTTGCGTAACGGTACCTGGAGTAAGAAGGATCAAATCTTGGAAGCTCCGTCCGTTTAGCGGCATGTTCTTCACATAGTTCTGGTCGATGATCGTGCTGACCGACCCGTCCGTAGTATTGACCATCGGCGCTCCAGCCGATACTGTGACGACCTCGGATACCGCCCCCACGGGCAGCGTGAAGTTGATGGCGAGGGCATCTTGAACATTCAGAATGATGTCGGGCTTGATGAGCGTCTTAAAGCCAATCTTTGAGATTTGGAGGCGGTACGTCCCAGGAGGAAGGTTTGGTATTAGGTAGATGCCGTCTCCATTCGTCTTGGCGGAATATTGAACGCCCGTCGCATCATTTGCGACCAGGATATCCGCCCCGACAATTATGGCGCCGGTTGGATCAACAACGAGCCCGCTGATCGTTCCGTTCGGAGACTGCGCATAGGCACGGGCAACGACAAGCAGGCTTAGCAAGACAACGAACAAGATGTGACGCAGTCGCACGCTAGCTCTCCTGTGACCGAGGATTCAGCAAGACTCTCTCGACCTACGCAGGAGAATTCTCAGTTGTATCAATCAGACTTCATCAAACTTTGGCGAGCCAGGGTATCTGCCGGAACGTCGAGCTACGGATGATTTGGCTCGATCCTTAAGGACGCAAAAAGCAGAGACCTCCCGCTCGGCTTATGACTGCCCCCCTGAGGCTCAACCGTCACGAAGACAGCGTTGATCTGTTCGAGCGTGTGCGGGTCGTCGACCTTAAGCACCCAGCGCTTCTTGGCTACACTGTCCTGGTAGAAGATGCCAAGGTTTAGGACCTGTTGCCGGTCCGGACCGTTCTGTCCCCATGCTTGAAAGGTGCTGGCGTTTTTTGCACCCGACTGCTCATCCAGGTCGTACGCATAGAAGACAAGAGATTTGCCTTTCGTGTAAAAGACTCGGCCGTAGGGCTTCTGCGTAGCGCCGTCGCGAGCCACGTCGTAGACTTCAGCAATATAGAGGTCGCGGGCTCCCATCAAGTCGCGGATATCTCGATCTTCGGCGAGCAAGTCTTCCTGCTTGCCAGCCATCTGTTGACTCTGTCTCAGCTGTCCGTTGAGATCCTTGATCTGCGCTTCCAGGCTCCCGGCTTGCGCTTCGTCTTGGTCTCGTTGCTGGCTCACGGAATCGAGTTCGGCCTGCATTTTTCGGAGTGACGCTTGAGCGGCATCAAGGCTTTGGCTCGCACTGCTTTGCTGTTGCGCCAGTTGCTGCTTATCGTTCACCGCATCCTGGAGTGAGCGTTCCAGATTAGCCTGGGCGGTCTTCGCCTCACTCAGAGCTGCCGATTCGTCAGCAATCTGGCGCTGTAGTTGCCGGACCATTCGATCCCGCTCGTCGAGTTGTGCTTTCAAGACTTGGCGTTCATGGCCTGCGTCGCTCAATCGCTGTTCAAGGGCAGTCAGCTTGTCGCTAGCAGGGGCGGATGTCACTTGAACCAACGGAGAGGCGTGACGTCGTCCAGCCTGGTAGGCATAGATACCCAAAGCGACCGTAAGCACGACCGCGGCAGCAAACGGCATCCAGACGTAATTCCAGTTCACTTCGCTGCGATGATGACCCTTTCTATGTGCGAGGATTGAGCCTGTGCCTCCTGTGCCATGTTCAGCAAGATCGTGGTCTGACTCCGATCCTTCGATTTCCGGCGCCACGGTCGAAACCGGTATAGGAATCTCTGCGGCTATCGAGGTGCGCTCCGGCAGATTCGGCGCCGCCAGTTCCGCGGAAAAGAGGGGCACGCCGACATCGGCTGCCGTCTCGAATTCCCGTAAGGCCTGCCGGCACTCTGAACAGACTGCGAGGTGTTCGCGCAATTTCATCTGTTCGTCTTCGGTTAGCTCACCCGTAGTCGAAATCGCGCAGAGTTCAACAAATTCTTCGTGCGGTCGCTTCTGCGACCACTTTCCTTCTTCGCGATGATTCCCGTTTCCCGCCATATGGCTCAAATGCCCCGAACCTTATCCCCAAACATTTGCTTCCGCAACCTGTCTAAACCTCGATAGTAGTGATTCCTCACATTTCCGAGTGGCTGCCCAATTTTCGTGCTGATTTCCGCCAGCGTATAGCCCTCGAAAAAGAACAGGCGCAGTGTCTCACGTTGATCTTCCGATAGTGCGCCGAGTAGCTTCTCTAGTCCATTACGTCCAAACACCGCCTCTGGGGAATAATCGTGCTCTGTGGTCGGTATACCGACCACTTGGCCCAAACTGCTTTGAAGGTCCTCGCGTTTGTAGAAGTGCCGAGTTGCCAAGCGCCGTCGTCGCTCAATCGCTCTCTGATAGGCCATCTGAATAATCCAAGAACTGGCAGAGCTTTTCGAACTGTCGAAGATCGAACACTTCCTTTGGATAAAGAGAAATAGATCCTGAACGAGATCATCTGCTTCTGAGCTATCTCTCAAGATACGTGAGGCGATGCTACGTGTGACTCGGGCATACCTTTGAAACAACGACCCCAGTGCTTCCTGTTGCCCCTGTGCAATGCGTTCAAGTAAATGTTCGTCCGATAGCTGTTGACCTGTATGTATTTCCTCCGTCGGGCGCACTCCGTCAGTTGCGAGCGGAAATCCGGGATAACGGGCCGTGGAGGAGTTCACATTCCCCTCCGCAGTTGACGCTCTGGCGCGAACGTTATGCAGAACATCTTCCGTAGAAATATGTTCTGCGTGGGAAGACGCTTGATCGCGTGATGGTTACGCGGCGGAGACATATTCAGCCGAGATCGGGTCCAGAAAGAGCTTTCGGGGATGTCTTACGGCAGCTTCGACACAGTCGGAAGCTTTCCCAGGAGGAACTGGGCGATGTGTGCAATTCCGATCGTACTTTCGTGAGCATGCTGGAGCGGGGACTGGTCAGTCCGACCTTGAGGACGCTCGTTAGGTTCTCCACTGCTCTTGGAGTCACCCCATCGGAAATGCTCCGACGCACCGAGCGCTCAAGTTTCTACAGAGCCTAGATCTACTGAATACCTCCAAAAACGCACATTGTCCATACAAAAGTGCGCTTACAGAGCGTTCCCGCCCGTCATCTGTCCCGCTATTGTTCGGCGCGAGGCACCCGTGACCGACGCGCAACTCTTTGGAAGGCGACTCAAGGCGACACGGATAGCCGCAGGTGTCAAGCAGGGACCGCTAGCCAGGGCTCTCGATGTAGATCCGAAACACATCAGTCGGCTCGAACGAGGCAAGGTCAAGCCGTCGTTTGACTTGATATGCGAAGCCAGCAAGTTCTTGAAAGTTTCCCCGACTCTCTTATTTGAGTTTGATGCTGCAGAGGAAAATACCTCGACTCTCAAAGAGCAAATGCGCCACTTGCTTGAAACTGCAGATGTGAAGCAACTACAAAGGGCCCGTCGAATACTAAAGGCGCTCTTAGAACCATAAGTCCGTCACCGACCTTATCGATGCCCGAGAACAACCTGCCAAGGGTGTGCATGGGGGCCAGCGTAGACCCCGCGAGGTCCCCATGCTAAGGTTCACAGTGAAGTTTCGTATCGGCAAGGTACTATTCTTTCAGGAATAATCCTATTGACAAGCAATTCCACTTGGAATATAAGGAGATGAGCTTTGTATAGGGTCGAGCTTTTGCAGATGGCCCGTAGGCAACTGGCACAACTAGCTGGCTCGGCAGATGAGGCAGTAGTCGTGGCAGCCTTGGATCAGCTTGTGCTGAACCCAAGGCCTAGGAATTATTGGCATTTTGAAGAGGACGAGGATGTCAAGTACATATACGCGGGTGAAGATCGCGCTTGGATGGTCACCTACGAAATCGAGGATGAAGATAGGGTAGTGTATGTCCACTCGATCGACCCAAGGCCGTCTCGGAAACTGGACCCGCGATAAGGAAGGGCTTCATGACTGAGATCGATCCCCGAAAGGATGTTCAGAGGTTGAGTTTTGGGAAAGATGTCTACGTAGTGGTGCGTGAACCAGTCTACGAGAAACTCTTGAATCGTCTCGATGGGTTGTCTGCGGCCCTCCGCGTTCAAAAGAATCGTTCGGAGGTATCCGCCAATCTTGTTGAAACACTTCTCAGCGAAAAATTGGCTCCCGAACAGGTTAGGAAGGTCCTGAGGGCACCCACATTCGGGAAGCGATTGGCTCTTTTGCGCGAGTTTCGCGGGCTCGACCAGATTGATCTGGCAAATCGCGCCGGAATTTCCCAGTCCGCGATCAGCAAGCTGGAGAATGACGGGACTTCGAGACCCTCTTACGAACTGGTTCACAGGATCTTCGAGGCCCTTGGCGTCCCGGACCTGGCAAGTTATCCGCTCTTCAAGAAAGACCTCGCATCTTCAGAGAGCGCGAAGGTTCTTGAGCACGCTTAGCTCTGCCGGTCTAGGGAAGATTGACAGAGGCAAAAAGACTGAGCAGAACGAGACCAGCTACAAGACCGGCACTACTGATCTTCGCCCCCCACTCCAGTTCCCAAGAGTAGGCGTCCCTATACTTGGATGCAATCGCTAGATGATAGAGATAAAAAAGAGATGTCCCCGCACTAATCAACAGAGCCACCCAAGACGAAACTATCAAACTGCGGCACACGATTCCTTTCGGAGGCCCTGGCGACCCAATCCCGACGATGTCATGAAGGAAAGTAACCGATAAGACCAGCGCACCTGTCGACAGGGTCAAAACGGTCTTAACATACCCTTCTGCCAGCTCGAAGCGCTTTTCGATCCCGACTCGTTCTTTAGCCTTAGGTGGATTCTCCGTATCTGCCATCACATGCCCCTTATTGACCGTCGGAGCGGCATGATCGCACACATTGCCAGGTTAAATTCAAAAGACATTATAGGACTCATCAAAATTTGACTCTGCGCACGCGCGGGCATAGCATCCTTCCCAGCAACGAAGTAGGGTGTTAGGCGGTGGACGACAGTCTCCAAAATGCAATGCGAGGGCGTGACGAAGACTTGGCTAAACGCCAGCCGCAGCGTTGGATGCGTGTCGGTTCGGTGCTTATCGGCTTCGCCGCTCTGACCTTACTGCTGACGGCGTTCGGTGCCCACCTATACAGCGGCCCGCTGTCGTCAGTGCTACTTACTCTCGTCCTCCTCGCCCTTGCCATTGCTATAGGTCTTCACGTTCGCTTTCTGCTCCTCGCGCGCCAAGAGCACCACGAAACTGCTAGCGCTCTCGATGCCACAGAACGCAAATACAAATCCGTGTTTGATAACGCTCTAGACGGCATCCTGATCCTTGACGATCAGGGCGCGTGTCTCGAAGCCAATCGGGCGGCTCTTACGCTGTTCGGAACCAACCATGATGAGCTAGTGGGGCAGTCGATTGAAAAGTTCTTCGCGGGTGATCGGGACTTCAAAGCCACCTGGAAGCGATTCCTCGACCGCACGTACGAACACAGCGAGACGCGCGTTTCTCGTGGTGACGGCCGGACTGTCTTTGTTGAATACACAGCAAAGGCCAATTTTCTTCCCGGCAGGCATGTGACCGTGCTTCGTGACATCTCCCAGAGGAAGCAGGCAGAAGCTGCCCTGCGCGAAAGCGAGGCGCGATTTCAGCAGATGGCCAACAACATCCAGGAGATTTTCTGGATGCTGGACGCGCAGAGCATGAAAGTCCTCTACGTCAACCCTGCATATGAAAAAATTACGGGCCGCCCTTGCCAATCGCTAAGCGAAGATCCTAGATCATACGAGGATGTTATACACCCTGAGGATAGGGTCCGGGTGCTTTCGCGATTGGACGAATCCGTTCGAACGGGCCAGCTCGATGAGGAATTCCGAATCGTCAGGCCCGACAATACGACCCACTGGGTTTGGGTGCGCGGATTCCCTGTTAGGGACCCCGCTGGAATTGTTCGGCGCCTTGTAGGGACCGCCCAGGACGTTACAGCGCGGAAATCCGCGGAAGAGCAGATGGCGCGGAATTTGGATATGGCCGAAGCGGCACGGGCGGAAGCCGAGGCATTTCGCAAGACGAGCCTCGCGCTTACGCAGGACCTGAGCATGGACTATGTGCTCGACACCCTTCTTCAGTCGCTCCTGGATCTAGTTCCGTGCGAACTGGCACAAGTCATCCTGGTGGAGACTGATACTCGCCTGTTTCTCGCTCGCGAGGTTCAGAAATGCGAACCGAATCGGCGCCTCCCGCGGTCGCTGGCAACCCTCGATGCACGGGACAGCCGATTCCTAATGGAAATCCTTGCTACGAAGCAGAGCTTTTTGATCACGAATACAGCTCAAGAGGGGGAATGGGCAAGCTTCAAAGGCTTCTCTCATCTGCGTTCCTGGCTCTGCGTACCGCTTGTTGCGTCCCAGCGAGTTCTTGGTTTTCTCTCGCTCGGCGATACGCGCGGTCACACATTTACACACGAGCATTTGCGGCTTGCCAAGTCACTTGCCATTCCCGCGGCCGTGGCCATTCAGAATGCGCGACTCTATGAGCAGGCGGAAATCTTTCGCGTAGAGCTCGAGCAGCGCTTGGCGGATTTGCAGCAAGCGGATGAGGCTCTAGGAAAGGTCCGCCAGAGCCGGCAAATTTCCTAAGCCGGCGCGCAATCGATGATGCTCAGTGCCAACACTTGACATTGACGACAGTCGGTTCTATGACTAATCGATTCTTCGGACTCACGATGGCGACTTCGCGGGCTCGCTTCGCCGCACGCCGACGTTAAGAAAGCAACTCGCGAAAACAAAGGCTATCTAGTTGCCCAGCGCCGATATCTGCCGTCTGTACCTTTCCAACGCCTCCAACAATTCAGCCATCGACATTCGATAATCCCATTCCTCGACTTGGATGTTTGCTCTTCTCAATTCCTGTCGCAAGACATTCGTATATGCCTGGGAAACGCCCACGAGGTACAGCCAGTCCTTGAATCCATATCCGCGCCAACTAGCATCCATCGGATTTGGCAGGGTCAATGGTTGCCCTTCTTGCTTGTGGGAATTGTGGTAGTCCTCAGCCAGTTTTTTCCATCCGAGAATGACATCGTCACATCTCTGCATCAGGTTATTGAGAAATCGATGGTTTGTTGGTCACTCTGATGGGTACGACGCCTATTACCCAAGCAACTCCCAAAATCCCAATCACCACAAGAAAAATGTTAAACGCGGTGCTCGTTGCGGCGTGCCACAGGTGCGCGCCTCCGATGCTAATTAGCCATGCGAATCCCGCCGTCAAAGCCACTTTGCATAACTCCCATAATCCATGCCCCACGAACCATTCAATGAAACGTTCGCGAAGACTCGGTGCTTTCATTTGTCCCTCCCGATACTGCGAAACGGTATTCTTCCCATGTCAGCCATTTGCGCCAAGTGAATAATCTCAGGGATGTCAGGCATAGGGCGATTGGTGCGAGGTTTTCAAGCTCCTTAGGTCCTCGACTTACTGGCAGGGTCACTCTAGGATGATGTGCATGGCGCCGACCGGCAAGTCAACGGACGACACCAATGCTGCACATTCTTTCAATATCGACTGACGCTATATGAGCGCCCCGATCATCTATCGTCTTGGCCATCGAACGGTTCCGCAGCATCACGGCGTTCTCATGGCATCCGGCCAAAGGGCGTCAATCTGATTCTTGGCGGCGGCGATGTCGGTAAGACGACCATCCTCGATGCCATCGGGCTTCTTCTCAGCCCCACAAATCCCACCACCCTTGCCGATACCGACTATCACGCAAGGAATATCGAGGCGGGCTTTGTCATCGAGGCCATCGTGTCGCTGCCGCCGGAGAGCGGGATCAACCAGCAGACCAAAACTTCCTGGCCGTGGGACTGGAACGGCAGCGAAGCCGTGGTGCCCAGCACGGACGGCGATGGCGCGATGAAGGGCGAACCCGTGTATCGCCTGCGCGTGCGCGGAACCGAGGATCTCGAACTGGCTTATGAAATCGTGCAGCCGGATGGCACCGCCGACATTTTATCGGTCGGACTGCGGCGAAGCATCGGCCTCGTCCGCCTGAGCGGCGACGACCGCAACGACCGCGACCTCCGGCTCGTCCAGGGGTCGGCCCTTGACCGACTGCTTTCCGACAAAGCACTGCGCTCCCGGCTGGCGAGCGAGCTCGCGAAAAGCGACGTCAGGGACGCAACTCACGGACCCTGCGAAGGAGGCCCTGAAGGCTCTCGATCTGGTTTTCAAGACGAAGAGCCTGCCCGACGAACTGGACCTTGCGATCACGGGGGGCAGGGCCTGTCCATCACGGCACTGATCGGACTCACAGCCCAACGCGAAGGCGTGCAGTTGCCGCTGGCAAGTTGGGGATCGGGGACAAGACGGTTTGCGGCCCTTGCGATTGCCGAGCAGAATCAGGGAGAAGCTCCCATCACGCTTGTCGATGAAGTCGAACGCGGCCTTGAGCCCTACCGGCAGCGCGCTCTTGATGGAAGAACTGCAGGCGGGCAAGTCGCAGGTTTTCGTGACCACACATAGCCCATCGGCCATTTCTGCCGCGTCCAAAGCAAGCCTCTGGTACGTTGACCATGCTGGCGGGATCGGCCAGCTTGCATCGGCGGCTGTCGCAAGACAGCGTAAGACCGACCCGGAGACATTCCTCGCGCGTCTCGCGGTTGTTGCCGAGGGCGCGACCGAATTCGGTTTTGCCTCCGCTCTTCTTGAAAAGGCAATGGGCTCCTCCCTGGAGCAGCACGGGGTTCATGTTACCGACGGTGGCGGACATGAAGCCACGCTCGGTCTTCTTGAAGCGCTCGCCGCTGGCGGGTTGCGTTTCGGCGGATTTGCCGACGAGGAGGGGCAACACCCAACGCGCTGGCAGAACGTCGCGCAGAAGCTCGACAAACTGCTTTTCCGCTGGCAGTCCGGCTGCATCGAGGAAAACGTCATCGGCATCCTGCCCGACGACAAACTCGAAGCGCTATTGACCGACCCCGAGGACGATAAAGCGGCATGCGCCTGCGGACGCTGGCGGAGCGGCTTGGGAATCCAGGAGAAAGACTTCGCGACGATTAAGGCAAAGGCCGGATTGGGCCTCAAGGCGCTCATCCTTGCGGCCGCATTGGGGACCGTCCCGGATGACAAGACAGCGGAGAAGAAACAATATCAGTCACACGGCCAGACCTGGTTCAAGATCGGTCGATGGCGGCCGCGAACTTGCCGCGAAAGTCTTTAGTCTCGGCATTTGGCCAGCGCTGAAGCCGCAGCTGATGCCGTTTTGCAACGCCGTCCGCAAAGCGGTCGATCTTGACGAAATCCCGGATCTCAATCCGTGAGCGACGATAGCGTCCATGCTGCGCTTCGATCCGATGCTCCGCTTGTGGTGGTGGAAGCGCCAGCCGGTTGCGGGAAGACCACCAAGGGCGCAGACTACGCGCGCGAAATCGCCGTCGCAGACAGCCCCAACCGGCTTCTCATCCTGACCCATACGCATGCTGCCTGTTCCGTGTTCGCGGATCGCACCAAAGGCGCCGGTTCCCGCGTCGAAATCCGCACTATCGACAGCGTCATTGCGCACATCGCTTCCGCCTACCACGCCGGTCTTGGGCTTCCGTCCGACGTTGCAGCCTGGGTTCGTCAGCGCCAGGATGGATATGCGGAGCTGGCGCTTAGCGTCGCCGCGCTCCTGAAGCGCTATCCGATGATTGTGGCCTCGCTTGCGCAACGCCATCGCGTCGTCATCTGCGACGAGCATCAGGATTCGAGTGGCGAGCAGCATTCCATCGTCATGGCGCTGCAGAGCCAGGGCGCAAGGCTCCGCGATATTTGGCGACCCCATGCAGAAGATATTCAAGGAAAGAGCGCGCGTCAGGCACTTGCCCTCCCTGCGACTGGGAGGAGCTGACGCGTCAGGCCCAGGCATTCGAGCAGCTGGATTTTCCGCACCGATGGTCGAGCGGATGTCCGGATCTGGGGCAATGGACCCTGACGGCGCGCAATGCGTTGAAAGCGGGCGGTAGCAATCGATCTGCGCAACGGGCTGCCGCCCAGCGTCACTGTCGTCTTTGCCGAAAACCAGTCTCCAGAGAAACCTTGAATACCAGCTCTCCGGCCAGGATCGGAAACAGATAGATGCATTTGAACGGGCGCAATACGTCTCTTCTGATACTGACCCGTTACAATGATACCGCCCGATCCTTCCGTGGATTTTTCAACCGCCGCATTCCGCTCTGGGAAGGTCATACCCGCACCGGCCTGGAAAAGCTCGTGGACGTGGTCTGCTGCAGGGCAGGGTGATCGCGCAGCCCTTGCCGCTGCCATCGTCGCGTTCATGGGCGAAGTAGGCAAGGGGTTCAGCCCATCGGCATTCGGCGACAGGTTCGAGAAAGAAGTGCGCGAAGGATGCACGGGGAAGCTGCCGGGGCAAGCCCGCAGCCATCCAGGAGCTCGCGCGGTTTCTCGTGGCCGAAGCCAACCACCACGGCGTCGCCAAGATGCTTCGCCGCCTTTCAGAACTTGTCGACCACCGACGGCAAATTTCGCCGATATCAAAATCGACTGTCGCAAGGAATTCTGGGAAGCGATCCGCCTCGGCGATTTCGATACCGCCGACAACGGCTTTGCGGAGATTACTCACCGCCGTATCTATTCGCGCCCGAAGCCGCCGGAGAAAGCCATCAGCACCATCCACAAGGCGAAGGGCCTGGAGTGCGAGAGCGTCATCGTCATGCCCTGCGACGCGAAGAATTTCCCGGACAAGCCCGAGGCAAGATGTCTCCTCTACGTCGCGCTCAGCCGGGCAAAGAGTCGTCTGATGCTGGTCGTTTCGCACACGAATCCAAGTCCCCTTCTTACCATTTAGAAGTGGCTACATTCGCATCCTCCAATATTTAAATATTGTACGTTAGGATAAAAGAGATACGGCCAAACTAAGTGAGCAACGACATGCCAAAGCCCGCCACCTATGTGCAGCCGATTCATTTCGAGGATTTCGACGGCGCTCAGTTCGAGCGTCTTGTCTTTGCCTATCACTGGAGAATTGACGACTGGCGTTCGCTCGAATGGTACGGCCAAGCGGGAAGTGATCTCGGGCGGGACATCTGGGGTGTTCGCGAGAATGAAGCGACGACGAGCAGGAATCCGTTTGCATCCAGTGCGTCAACCGCAAACAGCTGACGTTCGCCAAGGCAGCGAAAGACATCGCAAAGGTTCTGAAGGCACCTAACGGCGTGCCTTACCGCTTTCGCGTCGTAGCGCAGTGTAAAATCTCCGCTACTCTGCGGGACAGAATTAAGCAGCACGTCAAATCCTTGGGCGTGCAGGAATGTGAGGCATGGTCCGGCCCGGAATTTGAAGAGTTTCTTCGCAAAAGTGGAGAGCCCCTTCTAAAGCGGTTCGTCGAGGGCGTTCTCTTCCCAGATGCTCAGGAAGATCTGAGAAAACTGGCCACATCTATTCAGCCTGGCACTGACGACGAGGCTCTCGCCTTGTTTGCCGGGGTGTTTGATCGTCCTGCCTTCTACACTCCGATCCATCAGGAAAGCAATCTCGGCGATTTCAAACAGGCCATTACCGACACCATCCAGGCCTTGGGCACCGGCATCTGGAAGGCGCGCGACGGTCATCTGATTGACCGGATTCCCTCCCGGCATCAGTTAAGGAGCGACATCCTGCGCGCGAAGATTCAAGCGGTCGAGAAGGCCCTATCCCGATTGCGCGCGAAATTCGACGAGATGATTAAGTCTGGTAGCCTGCGCCACTGCCAGTGCAGCGACCCCAACTGTCCGACCTACTTCTTCACTCCGCCGGAAGCCGCGCAGGAACTGGAGCGTTTCCGTCGCGACGTGCTGGCCACGTTCCGCGATGCCTATCCTGCTTTTCAGGAACTGTCGTGGTGACCCAAAGCCTACATGCGTGGTGGAATTCGTGAAGGCACTTGGGGGATAAACATGGGTTTACGTGTCCATTCGCTCGGCGAGATACCAACCGGCGCAGCCCGCGCACATTACGTGTATTCGCTTGACTACGGCTGGGAGGAAGCGCTCGGCAATCCACGAGGCGTAGTGACGTTCGATAATTCGTATGCCCATTGTTGACATGTACGGCGAATCGCCGTACAATTTCCTAGGAAAGTGGAGGCATGCTATGAAGCGAGCTGCGACAATCGGTCGCCGATCTCTGAAAGAGGAACGCCTCGAAGCTCGAGTAACTCCGGAACAGAAGAAGTTAATCGCCCAAGCGGCAGCTCTGCGCGGCACCTCAGTAACGGAGTTTGTCGTCGCGAGCGCTCAGGAGGCTGCGACCGCGGCAATCAAGGACTACGAGCTTTTGACTTTGCATGGCGAGGCCCGCAAAGTCTTTGTGAATGCAGTTTTGAATCCCCCGGCGCCGAACCAAGCCGCACGTAAGGCTGCCCGGCGGTATAGGCAGCAGATGGGGCTCTGATTGTCCAGCGATCCTGAACAACGCCGATTCGTGATAGAGCCGCTCGGTCCGAAACACGACCGGGCGACTTTTTCATGCGGTGTTCAGATTCTGGATGATTATCTTCACAAACAGGCGATACAGGATCTCAGGAAGCACGTAGCCGTTCCGTTTGTGCTCACGTCTGACGGAGTCACGATCGCCGGGTACTACACTTTGTCTCAATATGCGGTGCACCTCGACGCCATCCCCCCGGAAGTCGCAAAGAAGCTGCCCAAATATCCGATGGTGCCGACCACGCTACTCGGTCGTCTCGCCGTAAACATTGCATTTCGCCGACAGGGCCACGGTGCAACACTCTTGATGGACGCACTCCATCGCAGTCTTACTTACAGCAAGGAGATAGCTTCGGCCGGCGTGATCGTGGACGCAAAGGATCCCGCGGCCGTTGCTTTCTATAGGAAATACGGATTTCTTGAGCTCCCCAAAATCGAGCGAAGACTCTTCCTGCCGATGGGTACCGTGGAAGAACTGTTTCGGTAGCTTCTGATCCGACCTCATGAGAGTCCTCAGATAATCTGCCCGTGTCGTGTTGTCTCGGTTATACTGCTGGGCAAGGAGAATCGGACATGATCATCGGCGACAGGTTGCGAGAGTTGCGGGAAGAGAAGAAGTTGTCACAAGGGGACATCGAGAAACGCACGGGGCTGCTCCGCTGCTACATCTCGCGCGTCGAAAACGGACACACGGTGCCGGCGATCGAGACACTCGAGAAGCTCGCGCGTGCCATGGAAGTCCCACTCTATCAGCTCTTCTACGACGGCGAGGAGCCGCCCAAGGTTCCGAACCTTCCAAAGCGTAAGACGGCTGACGACATCGCGTGGGGAAACTCGGGCAAGGATGCCAGGTTGCTGGGGCAGTTCCGCAGGCTCCTTGGAAAGACGGATGAAAAGAACCAGAGGATTCTTCTCTACATGGCCCAGAAGATGGCCCGGACGAGCCGCGCCAAGGCCTAACCGGCAGCGCCGGAATATCCCATTCGAGCATGCGGAACTGACTTCAAGGGATTCGTAACCATACGGCCTCGGGATCTGGTCTCCACGGTCGCAATACCTACCACACCTACGACGTAGGATCGGATGAACCACAGGCCTCTTAGGAGCTGAAACTCCGCGATTCCTCTAGCATTTCGGAAAGCTGACAAGTCGCTGGCCGATGTTCCGACCAGAAACAGAGTATTTCACCGCTTCCCCGTCACTGAAAGGCACGATCTGGCCCTCCCGTACTGGCTGCTTTTCCGAGCACGCTAAAGCTCAACCTGGTGCGAGGGGGTACTGGGATGCGGGACGGGGGAGATACGTGGGTCGCTCCGGGCGGTGCAATACCTCCACGGACCGATCCCGAATGAGCCCTAGCGGAGTCCTTATCGTCTCTCGATCGAACGTATCAAGGTGTTTGCTTCCATGGCGGACCGTTGGGAACAGACAACGGGTGGCTATTCCTTCCGATTCTTCTCTCCGGAACAGGTAGACGAAATACTGCGCGATGGGACACGGCGAGGTCGTGAAGGCTCTCATGCAGCGATCGAAAGAATACTGAAGCACGAACCGGAGCTGCAACGCTCACAACTGTGGCACCGCATACGGCTGCTGAAACATCCACACGGACAGCGGCAACATTCTCATTCAATCTGGAGTCCCGAAGACGAAAGAATCCTGCGCGAAGGGTACCAAGCTGGATGGCAAGGGAAGCGAGAGGCTGTCTGCCAACTTTTGAAGCGCCACCCGGCTTGGCGGCCTCACGTAATCTGGCAGCACGCAAGGAAAAGGGGGCTCGTTCAAAGGGCTTCCAAACGTGGTCAGGAGCGTTCTCGCCTCGCCTGGACTGAGGAAGACCAGAGAACGCTACTAGACCTTGCAGGTTATAAGAGCGTTCGCGTGATTGCCAAAATGTTGCATCGCTCCGAAGCCGCCATTCGATATCACCTCACCACGCTTGGCAAGAGCAGCCGTGTTCACATGGAAGGTTTCGCCCGATCTGCTCTCGCCGGTGAACTGCATATTTCCACGGGCGCGATCCAGCGGTTTATTGTCGAAGGCCTATTAGAAGTGCGGGATCCTCGTATAACTCGCGAATCGCTCGATTGTTTGCGGCAGTCCGGCCCATTGCAGGCAATTCGAAGCAATAATGTTTGCCTTACGCCTAACACCGTACAAGAACCGCGTAGTGAGATGGCCTCGTCGTCGGCGGGCAACTCAAATAATCGAAGTTCGGTCGAGTGTGCCGTCACACCACCAGCCAAACCCTCGCGGGGCAAACGAGTGTGGGCGGGGGTTGCGGCATCGATGGGCTTACCTATGAAGAGCGTGGAGACGCTGATTGCGCGCGGTGTCCTGAGATTTTATGATCCGACGATTACGGAAACTTCTCTGAGACATTTCTGCCGGCGCTACGGATCTTTCATTGAGCAAGACTGTCTCTCCCGAGAGACCCGGGAATGGCTTAGCAGCTCGATGGATTGGGTTCCGACATCCGGTGAACCGGCGTCTCGCCGGTTAGTGCCCCTGCGCAAGCACGCGCGAATCGTGCGGCGATGTGAGAAATGTGGTCGCTCAATTCGAGGTAATGCATTCTTCAGACATTCCCAGATCTGTACGTAGGTGGAGTCGCATCGCAGGGGTGCACCTGTAAGCCGTCATTTGCGGCCGGGACTAACGCGCGTAATGCTTCTCGATCATATCCGTGATATCGGCGACCATCTGGCCCACCACGAACGCGGATCATCCGCGGGCCGGCTACGGTTCCCGGCATTCACCCAAACCCTCTTCTAAATACTTTGAGACATTTCGAAGTACCGGCACAGCGCGTTGGCAAGCTTCATCTGATGTGGTGACTTGCATTCAACCTGGAACAAAGCTGGGCTCGCTACGATGACTGCAATGCACCGCGCCCGCGAAACCGCTCGAAGGACCAGATGGACTGGTAAGTTGGTTCGCCCCCAGCTCGTTCCGGCAGTGTCACCATCCCGATCAAATATTCAAGGTCATGCCCGAAGACGTACGGGTCGCCTTCAAGATCGAGGAAAAGGTCCCACGGTGAAGACGCCGGCAGTTCGCAGAGACCTGCGTTTGGCTCAATTTCGAGCGTCTTGTAAACGAGATGGCCTTGATTTCTACCTTCCACGAGAAGTTCAGCTTGATCTTGCAGACGCACAAGGGTCGGCTGGCGAACACCGTCGATTCTCGGAAGTGTTGCCACGTCAACCCGAGCCAAAGCCGCAACCGTAGTCACGTCCCGCCCCGCCAATGCCTTGCGTTGGGTTCTAGTGATGCCAGCGACTAAGGACAGATGGTCGTCATCGTGTCGGCGTTTATCGCAAACCGGGTCCCACGGACACACGTTGCAGTGCTGCGCTGGCTCCGGGTAAGTATTCGGTCTAGCTTGTTGGGCTGCGTGGAAGTCTCTCTTAACCTTTCGGAAGTATGCGAGGTATTGTTGGACCGGATATTTCACTGACTCCGTGTTCCCGCCTAACACCACATGCATCCACTCCGGCTGAAGCTCTTGAATCTGCGACACGAGATCCGAATAAAAGCAGAGCTGGATCAGCGCTCCTACCTTGGTTGACCGAGAGAGTTTCGTTTCGACGGCCTCGTACGACCAAGCGCCAAGAGCGCTTGGTTTTTCGGTCCGCACAAGAAAATCGGGACGGCCATGCCAAGGGCCAATTCGAAACGCGCCCTGATATATCGCGCCTTTACCGCCTCGAAGCGCATCCATCGTCTGAGCAGCGGCTTCGTCCCAGGAAGCGTCGCTAGAGATTGCTACGACGGAATTGTGAAGACCGACCAAGTGATGTAAGTATGCCTGCTCGTGTTTCGCACCGAGTTCTCGGAGAAGTTCAATGCCGGGGTCGTTGAAAAAGGGCCTTTCTTGTTGGCCGGCGGCGTGAGCTCGGTCGAGCGTCGTTACGTGGTGGCAAGCGAGGAAGTTGGCGACATCAGTTGCAGAAAACACAAAAAGCACCCTCAGCTCGCGACGGCTGAACAGTGGAATCGAACTCGCCTGGAGTCGGTTATAACACGTGCTGACAGGTCATGTCAGTTCGGAGTGCGATACTCAAAGGAATAGTAAATACGCTCGGTATCCTACCTTTGATCCTCACCAAGAGTGCGCAGAAGATTCGTCAAGCGCTCGATCTTGAAGTCTTCTTCCTCCGGTCCCTCGCTGATATGTGAAGCGAGCGGCTGTCCACTCAGCCATTGTTCAACGATGTGCGTAAGGCTCTCAGCCGTGTATGGACGCAAGCGGTGGGCAGTCGAGGGATTTATCCAGAACGCTCCCGGATAAGAAGCCCAATCGGGAGACGCCGAAATGACTAACACGTGAGCGAACGCTGCGGCGCCCAACTCACGCCATTCCCTCATTTGCACCTTCGGGTCTTCAAAGCCGTCGAGCGCAGAATTCAGAGCGGCGTAAACTAGCGAACATAGCCTGTCGTAAATAGCTTCATCCAAAGCATTGTCTGCGACATTCTTGCTTTCAAACACGACTACCTCATCGCGGACGCTGTTTACTTAAATGCACGGACAAGAGACCGCTGACGCGATCTTTTGAAATACCAAGCTTGATGGCAACCGCATTTACATTGAGTCCATCTTCCCTTAGCCGTCGTATTTCCTCCACGAGCTTCTTCTCGGCGTCCTGTCTGAATTCGTCCTGAAAGATTGTCTCCGCTCGATTCACGACGCTATAGGTCGATACTTTTTCCGCTTCGTCGCCGGCGATATTTTTCAGCAAGTCCAGACGTTGTGAAAAGCCTTTGCGGAAGATGTAGTTCGGATCGGCCGCTAACGCTCGCGCCCATTTTTCGACAGTGGCTGTATCTGGAGGCTTCTCGTCTTCAGCATATTCGTCCTCATCCTCATCATTAGGGAGCAATTTGCTGAACTCGTCATACCAATCGGTCGTTTTCTGGTAGAGATGAACGGTGGCGCCTACGACAAAAACCAGATCAATGATGCACGTTAGCCCAACTTTGCCTTTGAAAGTGCGGAGTTAATCAACCTCCTCATTTATCGTCTTAGTGTCATCGTCGCTCAGTTGGGCCGGGAGCATGGCATTCTCCTAAGCTATGCGGGCGGTACATCACGGATTGTTGTTGCAGGTTGTCTGCTAGACACGAGTAGTCCCTCGATATGCTTGAAGAGTCGTTCTATTTCTTTGTCGCGACTTCTGAACCAATCCGTGGACCATATTCGGTAGATTTTCCAGCCGTGACCCTCAAGAATCTCTTGACGCAGTCTATCTCTATCCCTTGCGGACCGCCCGGAGTGATATGAGGCGCCATCGCACTCAATCCCTAATAGATATGCTCCCGGCTTCGTGGGATGGACCACGCCGAGATCGATGAAAAATCCGGCGACGCCGACTTGAGGAACGACTTCGAGACCCTTTTCCTTGAGTACCGCACCGACAGAATTTTCGAAGTCGTTTGTCGGTTGATCCGATGTGCCAAAGGAGCTGTCGAGAATGCCGGTGCGGGCGAATGTTAGATATTGCTTCAGGGCACGAACACCCCAAGCACTCGACTGAGTTGCCTGGATTCTCTCCGGGTCAAGCGAGCTGAAGACCACGATTCGCTTCTTTGCCCTTGTGAATAGAACATTGAGACGCCGATGGCCGTTCTCGCCGTTTATCGGTCCGAAGCGTTGAAATTGATTGCCTAGGGAATCGGGGCCGTAAGTCACTGAGATAAAGATTACGTCGCGTTCATCGCCCTGCACGTTTTCTAGGTTCTTGATGAACAGCTCATCAGGTCCCTTCATCTTTTCCATGTAGGAAATCGCGAATGCGTCATTCCGCGCTCGCGCATCGAACAATTCTTCGATAAGGTCCTTCTGTTCAAAGTTGAGCGCGACTACGCCCAGGGATTCATTGGGACAGGTCTTCATATGTTCGAGCATCGCATCGACAACGAGTGATGCTTCGCGCTGGTTGCGTCGCTCGTCGAAGATGCCCCCATCTACAACCACATACTTGATACCGAGGGATGGGTGTTCCCGGTAAGCAGACGGAAAGATGACGAGGTCTTCGTTGTAGAACTCCTTGTTTGAAAAGGCGATCAGGCTGTGGTGCCGCGAGCGGTAGTGCCAGCGCAGTCGTCTAACCGGTTGATACAAGGTGCTTGCAACATCCAAAATGCTTTCGCCCTCCTCCACGGCCGCGACATTCTGGGCGTCGTCATCGTCTCCGTCCATCTGCGTGCGCTGAAAGAATGTGGTCGGTGGGAGTTGCTTCGGATCACCGACGATCACAATTTGACCGCCACGCGCGATCGCGCCAATGGCGTCTTCGGGACGAAGCTGCGAGGCCTCATCCATAACAACGAGATCGAACTTCAGACCGCCCGGAGCCAGGTATTGCGCGACGGACAGCGGCCCCATCATGAAGCAGGGCTTTAAGGCGAGCATGGTATTGCCGGCGCGCAACAGCAAACGACGAATAGGGATGTGCCTCTTCTGCTTGTTGACTTCGTGGGTCAGCAGCGCGAAGCCCGTCCAAGAACCGACCGGGCCGCTTTTGTTGCCAGCATAAATAGGGCGGCGGTCAATGATGGCGGCGGTCCGATCTCGGTAAAGTCGAATAACGTCTCGGTCAGCCTTTGCGAACTGATCGCGGAGCTGATCCAGGGTCATTGCTGTCATCTGCGACAGTTGGTCGTGAGTCGAAAACACGCTTCGCGCTAGGCTGTTATAGAAGACAAAAGCAAACGCAGCCGGCAGATGCTCTGGCTCGAACGCTCGGGCATTCGCAGCAGCGGTAAGCTTCTGTAACCCTAGCTCAGCACCCTCGGCACGCAACCGAAGCAGGTGAATCCAGTGTGGTAGTTCATCGCGCGCCTCCAGTGCCCGTGCTGCGAGTAGTTCTAAGGTCTCAGTATTGTGACCGGCCAATTGCTGGTTGTAGGCAATCTCCGAAAGTTCCTCTCGCAGCGTAGAAAGTCTCGACAACAGATCCCGCGCGGTCGTCAGCCAAGTCTTTAGCTGGGCGAGATGGCTTTCATAGTCGTCGCAAAGCACCCAGTCAATTGCGCCTTGCGGAAAGACATCCGAAGTCATCGCATCAGCAAACTTGACAGTCGATCGCAGCTTCGCAACCTCCGTTGAAACACCTCGGAAGTCGTTGCCCAGTATGCGTGGCACAATTTGGTCGCCCTCGATCCTGGTCTGCTCGTATCGAGCCTCTGATGCGGCAGTCAAAAGAGGAGCCAAGTCACGTATCGCGAAAGTCTCAGGGACGCCGATCTGCTCTACTTCATTCAACGCCGTCAGGACCATCTCGTTGACGGACGCTACGGCGTTAACGAAATCATCGAAGGAACCGCCTTGGTCCGAGATGGTGCGCGGATTCGGAAACGTTTGGCCGACATACGCGGTGCTCGACATCGAGGCTTCAAGCTGGGCGTGATGTGGCTCTACAGCCTGTAGCGCCGCACGCATCTTCCTTAGATGATCTGACTTCGCATTGAAAAACAATTCACGGAAGAAGGCGGCCTGCGGAACGTGTTCAGGGAAAGTCGAACAGACTTCTTCGTACCAAGTCGCCAGCCGCAGCATTTCATCCCATTTTGTGTCAGTCGCCTTGAACTCGTTACCGAGAATGGATTTGTAGGCGAAATTACCCGTGAAGTCCGCCAACCTCTTGTAATAGCTCGACAGATCGCTAAACCCCTGGGCCATCTGCTCCCGCGGTGCCCGCTTGCCGTTCAGGGCCAGCGTCTTGTATGCGCTTACCGCGTTCCTATAATTCTTTCCGAAACGTTCGAAGAAAGAGGCCTGGGCCAATGTTGTAGCTTGACGCGAAAGTTCTGATGGGTTTGCCATGATTCCTGTCTGCGAAAGACTGAACGTCGAAGCAAGCCTGCTTCTCAATCCCCTCAATGAGTCGGCTTCCGCCTTCGCCCCTTTTAACTGGCTCACAACGCCTTCTTGCGCGAGGCTATTCATTCGGAGATTTAGAAGATCCGTTGGGACGCTTTCGAGCGTATCGGCGGCAGCCAAAAGATACGCGATGGACGCAGCGTCAATCGTGGCGTCCCACCCGAAGAATGAACGCAATGCTTTGAATGAACTGCGCGCCTGCGAGAGAACGCGTTCCGCTTCGACGTTGCTCGTAAAGAGCGTTTTCAAATCGGACAGCGAGCACGCGTCAAATCCGAACGAGTGCAACGAGTTGGAAACTTCAAGAAGCTTCTCGCCAGTCTGAGCATCGAGTAAGGCTTCCCCTTTTGCCGCGACACTCAAGACGCGGCCCAGGGCTATCTGGAAGCGCTCAACGCTGTGGACGAACGAACCTAGAGCTTGGCGCGCGAAGTCATCGCGGCAAGTAGTGAGCAAAGTACGAGTAATGCCATCGTTCGTCGAGGGCAAAGTGTTGAGCATCTGGCCCGCCAAGTCCGAGCCGGCTGCATCCACGGAAAGCTCAATGCCGGTGCTGTGGAGTAAAGCTGCGAAACACCCCTTCACTTCGCGGACGTTTCTGACAAACTCTTCGAGGCGATTCAGACAAGCTTCCTCTTCGTCAAACGAAAGAACCTTCAGAACCCAAGCCCAAGGATGCTCCTCCAACCCTTCGCAGACGGCGAAAATTGTCGTCAAGTGTCGCGCATAGGTGCGACAGAAGTCGTCCGCGCGATCATAGTCCGTTGGTGAAAAGCTCGCGAGCGAAGGGAGCAACACCTGAGCCAACACGCCTTGAGCGAAAGGCAGTGCACGATACGTGCGCTCGCGCGCCCACAGAATTTCGAAGACCGTCGAATCGATGGGCTCGATCGTCTTGTTTATAAGATTTATGTATTCAATCAGACGGAGCTTTTTCCCATCCGCAAGAACGGAGTGCCGCTCAAGATCTGGCGCATCTCGGAATGACCCTCTCCTCTTGAGCCGTTCGGCTAAATCGCTAAACAGGTTTCCCTTTCGCGTTTTGTGGCTATGGATTTCCAAGCAAAACATCCCTAGGCCACATTCGTCTAGCCGGCGACGAACGACTTCCAAGGCGGCGAGCTTTTCCGAAACAAAAAGAACAGTCTTGCCCTTCGCCATCGCTGCCGCAATGAGGTTTGTAATGGTCTGGGATTTCCCCGTACCCGGCGGTCCCTCGATTACGAGGTTGGCGCCTCGCAAAGCTTGAATCATCGCGCTGTGCTGCGAGCTATCCGCATCCATGATTAGCGGTGGCAGCTCGGGCTTGAGTTCCGGTGCATCGATGGGAAATTCCTCTGCATAGCCCGATTCGGAAGTCTTGGTGCCTTCAAACAGTTCCCTGACGATCGAGTGTGTCGCAAGCGGGGAGTCAGCCGGCCAATTCCTCGGATCTAAGTCTCGGAACATAAGGAGCTTGCCGAATGAAACGAGGGATAGCGTAATTTCACGGCGTATTCGCCAACGCTTCTTGACGTTTAGCAGATCTTCAAACCGTGCGAAGTAAGTCTCCGGCGTGTCTTCGTCGTCCCAGAGCGGAATCTCGAAGCCAAAATCTCTGCGCATCTTTTCGACGAGCGAGAGGTTTGTTTCGATATCCTCACCGGAATACTCCAGCTCGCAGGAGAATGCTTTGCCCCGGCCAGTACGTTTTTCCATGACAACCGGTACAACAACGAGTGGAGCTTGCCGAGCCTGGTTTGAATCGTCTGACTCGTACCATTCCAGGAAGCCCATCGAGAGATAAAGCATGTTGGTCCCGGATTCCTCGATCGCCGTCCTAGCTGCGCTGGATATTCGTCGGAAAAGCGTGTCGAGTTTTTCCACGTAATGCAAAACTGGCAAGGAGCCGTCGTACGTCTCCGGCCTCGGAACGGCGCTTAACTCGTACGACGTTCGCCAACCCAACTCCTCCGCGTATTGGGCGGCAGTAGGCGTCTCCTCGAAGCCGTTCTCATCAGGTTCCGGGACAGCTTGAAAGTGAAGCTTCTCGCCTTCCTGCAATCGTGTAAAGACCGTGTCCAGGTGAACGTCGACAACACGCAGCGAAGAGGCCGCTGAATGGCGAAAGTTCAGTAGCTTGTTGCGATTCGTGAGGTCTAAGAGGCGGGTTCTGATTCGTTCGAGGCCAGTGCGAACGTCCCCGGTCAAGAAATCTGGACTAATCGGGGAAGCTGGCGTCTCTGAAGTGTTGCGCCGGGGAGACTTGGGATCGCTCGACATTGCTGATATTCGCCCTGCTTCATATCAAGGCCGAGCATATAGGGCGCCGAGTCGGACTGTCAACCAGAACAATATAAACGCTTTATGGAACGACACGTCTGTGTTTCGAGGAGGAACAGCGAGTAAGCGAAGAGCAAAATCTCTCGCAACTATCCCGTGGCAGCTGTCCGTTTGGGCTTTGCTTCCGTGTACTGATCAGCAGTTTGGTTCCACTGGGGGAACGACGGGTAGCATCGCACTCGTTTCTCAGGCTGCTCTTTTGTCCAGAGCTTCCCACAAACCATGAGGCGAACCTGGCGGGGATGGAAGCGTATCCATTCCATAAAACCATCGGGGCGGCCTTCCGCTTTTGCGTCGTGCCGAACGCGTTGCTTGGCTAACCTGATAGCAGATTGCCAGTTTATAGACCTACTCCCATCATTTTTCCTCGACGTAGACCGTGGGCGGCAGCATGCACGTGAAAGCCTCCGTTGTAATTCGACTACAACATGCGTCGGCAATTTGATCCCGGCAGTGAGTAAAGGGCGGGCCCACTGAGCCGTTGCTTCCCAATCGATGTAGTTCTCAACGGCCAGCGCCACGTCTGAATAAGTGAGCTCGCCGCAGATTTTCGTTCCCAGGGCACGCTGTTGCCACTCGTCGAAGGAAGGGACCGCTTTCGGTGGGACTCTACTCCACT
Source organism: uncultured Acidobacteriota bacterium (assembly GCA_963814735.1). Classification (GTDB taxonomy): domain Bacteria; phylum Acidobacteriota; class Terriglobia; order Acidiferrales; family UBA7541; genus Palsa-295. The sequence continues at coordinate 135,734 of CAWFEC010000009.1, forward strand.
CAGTTTCGCAAAGTTCCCAATAGGCCCAAGCTGCCCGCGACCGGATGTGCCTGACTCCATAAAAAGTCAACGCATCGAGCCAATCCTGCCGCTTCGCATAGCCAAAGATTGTGTTGTGAACCCATTCCAGAAGATGAAAGGCCAGTAGGTTTGGTTCGCGTATGGGTTCTTCACTTTCGAGAAGGCCAGGGCAACGGTCTCTCAGGGTCTTCAAGAGTTCGCTAGAAGCGTGGCCTTTCGCGGTCACGACAGCCCTACTCCAAAGCGATAGACCCAGCCACTCAGGATATTCCTCGTAAGCCTTGCGAAATCGGTTCCATGGGATTTGCAGCAACTGTTTTTTCGCTTGGCGGCTGGCGAGAGCCTGGGCCCTCAGTTCCACTTTTGAAAACCGTCCTTGCTCCGTCGTTTGCGGTGTTGCGCGCACGCGCTGCTCCAGAAAGCAATCCGTCAGAGTCGCCAAACGAGCTGAGGCTACCGAGAATCACGGGACCGATCAAGATGCGATCCGGACTGAGAACTAGCCATGAGACGCCAGATTGGCACAATTTTCTGGCGCGTAAGGTCTGAGTGCACCGAACACGCCCCCAAAATCGAAATGCTGAAATCTCTGCCAAGGCTAGCCATGAAACAAGGCACTGGCGGAAGAAAGCTCCGGCGCGGCCCGACGGCAGAAACCGGAAAATCCGGACACGGCCTCGCCAGCCAAGGAGAGCTAGCCATGAAAGCTTCAACTGCCGATATTTCCTGGCTTTCGCGGCTATGCCCGTAGGCTAGTCATGAAGCCTCTAATTGGCTGAATAATTCCAGGCCAATAGAGCCATTCTGCAGAGTGCGACTTTCAGGTATCCGCTTAAGTACCACGCATCGCTCATTGAACGAAGCGCTTAGAACTGATCTTGCAAATCCAATTCGCAGTCGATATCGGCGCGAATTCGATGGTGCTGCGAGCTTCATCCTCTGATCTCAAGTGCTGATGGCGAACGTCGGCTGAGTGCACACCACAAATTCTTGGGTTATGTTTCCGCCGCCTCAGGGAGGTGGAATCCGTGTTCGCGTCGGCCGAAAAACTCGCGCAGGGCCTGCGCGATGCGCAGTACGTGGTCGATCCCGTAACCCTCGAAGTCGTGTATCTCGCGGCGAAGATGCAAAAGCCTTTGCTAGTCGAGGGACCGCCTGGCTGCGGAAAGACAGAACTGGCTTATGCCGTCGCGACCGCAGCAGGCACCACCGTAGAGCGCCTGCAGTGTTACGAAGGGATCACCGAAGAAAAGGCCATCGGGAAGTTCGATGAGTCCTTGCAACGGCTGTTCCTCGAAACTCAGAAGGAGCGATTGGGCCAGGAGTGGGATCTCATTCGAAACCAACTGCACTCTCTGGATTTCTTTGCGCAGGGACCTTTGCTCCGAGCGCTCCGTTACAAGTCCAAGCCCTGCGTGTTGTTGATCGACGAACTCGACAAGGTGGACCACGCCTTCGAGGCGCTGCTTCTGGAGATCTTGAGCGCGTGGCAGATCACGGTCCCGAAACTGGGGACGATCAAGGCAGAAACGGTTCCGTTCGTCGTGCTGAGTTCCAATGAAGAGCGCCGGCTAGGCGATCCCTTGCGCAGACGGTGCCTCTATCTCCGGTTTGAATACCCCGGCGTCGACCGCGAAGTCGAGATCCTTGCCGCGCGGAGTGCGAATCAAGATGCGGGGCTACTCGGGCAGATGGCTGGCCTGGCGCACGCGCTCCGTGGCTGGAATATGGAGAAGCCTCCCTCCATCGCCGAAATGCTAGTTCTCGGGCAAGCCCTGGAAATTCTGGGAGTCAAAGAAATCATGCCGGAACAAAGAGACATCCTGTTGCCATTACTGGCGAAGACCGAAGGAGATCGAGGACGGCTGCTGCTCCGAGAGGGTTTCGAAGGTCTGGTCGTAGATTCGAAGATTTATCGGGACAAGCTGAAACGCGCGGCCGCAAAGGCTCTCGGCCGCCGCTTGAGGAGAGTGCCCAGTGAAAGTCCTTGTAAAGGCGATCCTTTTCACCGTTGCGCTTGTGGCCCCAGCCGCGCAAGCAGCGGAACCGGCAGACGTCGGGCAGTTTTCCGTGAAATGCGCCGCGTTCTATGCCTCGGCGTACGACGTACCGGTGGAACTTGTGGATGCCGTCATCCAGGTCGAATCCGGCTGGAATCCTTACGCAGTTTCGAATAAAGGGGCGGCGGGACTGATGCAACTCATGCCTGCTACTGCGGCCCGTTTTGGCGTACGGAACCGGTTCGACATTGAAGACAACATTCGGGGTGGGGTCGCCTACCTGGCGTGGTTGATTCGCCTATTCCGCGGGGACCTGCGTCTGGTTCTCGCGGCCTATAACGCGGGCGAGTCCGTGATCCTTTTGCGGGGACTAGCATATTCGTCTCCGGAGGTTTTTATCTACGTGACTCGGGTGGCACAGGTCTACCGGGCCTTGCGCATCCAGGCCGGACGGAATCCAGCGATCTTGAATGTCTCGGCAGCATCGGGAGGCGAACGATGAAGATGGCTCGTGGGCTTTGCGTGTCGTGCTTCTTATTCGGCGCGAGCGTTGCGTTGGCACAGGTCCCTCAAGTCGAGCCGCGCGTACTGACCAAGACCGAAGTAGAGGGGAAAGTGACGGTCGTCGAGGTCGCGGCGCGGTTCGTCACCGCAATCCGTTTGCCCGATGCGGTCAACTCAGTGGTGGTCGGTGATCCGACCGAGTTTCAAGTCGAGCATTCCGACCGAGAACCCAAACTTGTTTTCGTCAAGGCCATCTCGAAGAAACCGAGCGAGACAAATCTTCTGATCTCGACAGCAACTGGACACCAGGTGAGCCTGTTATTGGTCAATCGAGGAGACAGCTCGCCGGATCTCGGAACCATCGATTTTCTCGTGAAATACGAGGCTCCCAACGGTTTTTTTGTGGGTCCGTCTGGCTTTCCTTTCGCTCTGGTCGGAGCGACCGTTCCTCTGACGCAAAGCGGAGGAATTGCACGGATGGAACGCAGGCGATTTCGAAAGTCACTGGCCGCGTAAGCACGGTGTCTGCGGTCACGGGAAATTCAGCGTCAGCTTTCCCTGATGTCTCTCGAAGCGACGTTCCAAATTCAAACCTGGATCAACTTCTCGAGCAGCAAGAAAGCGCTCCGTTGCCGGTTTTGTACGGCGAGCACATCGGTGAAGAATCAACCTCGGGAGATCGGGTGCGCGCGGGCGTCAGCCGCGTGATTGATGGAGGCGAGCAAGTCATTGTCTTGTTCTCGGTCGTCAATCCGACCAAGCACGCCGTCTTGCTGATGCCGCCTCAGGTGCAACTCGGCGGAAGAACGAGCTTCGGGAAAGGGCCACAAGAAGTGGTCGACCGCGGAACAGTTGCCCATCGAAGATTTTCGTCTGAATCGACGCCGTCTCGGTCTTGGCGAGCGCGCGGACGGCGTTGTAGTGTTCGTGCGTCCGCCGTACAAGCAGTCGACCGAGACGCTTTTGTTGCAGGTGGCGGAATCGGGGGCGGTCGATCGTCCGGCCTTGGCGCCGATCGGGTTCGGCGTGAGTTCGTCGTGGGAGGAGCAGAATGGCAGAGGAAAATGAACGCAACAATGGCAGCTCCGCCGAGGAAGAGGCGGTGGAACAGGCACTGCCCGTTGAGACGGGAGACCGTCCCGGATGGCGTGAGATCTTTCGTCAGGCGTTCGAGAGGGCGCGACGCGAGAATCGGCCAGCTAACCGAAGCGGACTTGGCCGCGACCGTAGCCGTTCTCTCTTTCTGCTTGTAGGAGCCGCCATCGCCGTGTTGCTGCTGTTTCTAGGCGTGTTCTCGTCCCCCAACCGCTCTCGGAAACCGGCAAACGCGAGACCGGCTGGGACGCCGGACTTGGGACAACGGACGACTCCGGGCCAGCAAACGGCTGGACAGACAGGATCGGTGGCACCTCTGCTGTCAGCGCAGACCGGCCAAGCGGAGACTCCCGGAAGCCAAGGAGTGACTGCCGAGGATGTCGATAAGACGGCCCGTCCAATCCGTATGCCGGGAGTTCAGCCGAAAGCCCTCGACAGCCACAACTCCGGCGAAAGCCGGCCCCTACGCTCTGGGGCAGATCAATTTCTCGGACGCGGCGGCGCGCTAGCGCGCACCTGAACCGGCTTCGTCCGCGAAATCAGAGTCAGACGATCTTCGCAAGCCGTCCCTGGTCTTTGTGCGAAACGTCCAAAATGCTTCAACGGGCAATGGGACGAGAGTCGCTTCGACAGAACCGGAGGAAGCTCCGGTAACATTGGCATTGCCGTCGGGGACGAAATTGATCGCCCGGCTCGAATCCGTGGTGACGAGCGCCGTTAAAGAGCCCGTCGTGGCGGCCATCGAATACAACTACGAACGAGATGGGGAAATCGTGGTGCCCGCAGGGGCGAAAGCGCTGGGCAGTCTCCAGCAGGCCGACCGGTCTGGAAACGTGGAGATTCGTTTTACTTCGATTCAAATGCCCGATGGAACTACGGAAAAGATTGACGCCACAGCCATGAGCTTGACCTACGGGCCCCTGAAGGGTGCGGTTAGCGGAAAAAAGACAGGAACGAATTTCCTGGTGCGAACATTTACGGGTCTCGGACAAGCAGCTACCTATCTTGTCGGGTCGGGCGGCATGAACGCGCCGCTTTCGGAGAGCGCATTTCTGCGGGACCGGATTGCGACGAATATCGGGGTTGCTGGCGATCAAGAGTTGAACAACCTGACATTCAACCAAAACATCGTCGTCACCGTCCCGGGCAACACTCGGTTTTACATCGTCATGGAACACGGCGCAGCGCTGCCCGCAGGCCAGGAGCAAACAGGCCACATCGCAGCAGGCGAGTACTGCGCCTCCCCCCTCGATGGAAGAACTTCGCCAACTCCTGCAGCTCCGTCAAGAAATGAGCGCTATGTACCAACAAGCGGGCAGCCAGCAAAGCGAGGCACAACAAGTGCCGCAGCAGTGAGGTTGATCGAGGAATGGAACCGAATTGGAAACCATTGGTCGATAAGCTCGGCGAGAAGCGTTGTGCCGGGTTTATGTTCATGGGGAGGATGAACGGGATCAACATGTATAAGCACGGCATCGCCCGGACATATTTGAATCTGGACGATCAGGGCCGCTGCTACTTGTGCCGGGAAAAGTGGCGCTTTCAAGAAACGGACTTCACTGTCGAACTCGCGAGGCTGGAAGCGACTCTCGCAGAACTCGGGGCGACCTTGGAAAGCGCCTACGATGAAACGTACATCGAGCAAAAGAGAAGGGCTTTGCAAAAGGCCGGCATGTTACACGAGCGGATCGAGATCGAACCCAAAGATTGGTCCATCAATTAGAGCGTCGTTTCCCCTTCGGGCAGTCCCTCGCGAGAAACCTCTCGCACAATTCCCTCTTGAGACCTGTAGTAATCAACACCCAGGTATACGCCGTCACTTCGGCGGAGCTTCAATCTCTCGCATATGAGTCCGCGTTTTAGTACCCCTTCACTTTTTTGACAAACAACAAAACGGGTTTTAGGGTGCCCGCACTTGGCCCGCTTTTCGCCGGCGTATTCGCCGGAGGGAACCGGCGAAGCAGAAAGGAGAGCGCACCCTATGAAGGTAAGGATAGACGACGCATGGAAGCGGGCACTGGCCGTGTCCGCCATCTGTTTCATCCTGGCAAGCCAATGCGTCTGGGCGCAAAACCTCGGAGCCCAGCCGGCAACGAACGTGGCAGTCCAGGGTCAGACGGCGGCTCAGCCGGAAGGTGCGTTCCTGAACTTCATCAACTGGATCGGGAACGTCATCGCTCCGGTAGGAGCGGGCGGCGCCGTCGTTGGCGCCGTCGTTTCCTGGCTGAATGGGCGGGGAGTCGGCCGATGGCTGGCGGCAGCAGCGGGGCTCTTGCTGTTTCAGGGATGACCCGGTTGATCGAGTTCTGGATCACCAACGGAACCGGAGGCGTGAACTAAGGGAAGCAGCACACCTCCAGCGGGGAGGCGGCGGGCAGTTCTGGAAAGGAGACGAAAGGAACCGGGCCGCCCGCCCACCTCCACTTCTATGTCGAACTGTTTTGCAGAAATCAAGGCGAGAAAGAGAAAGAAACGAGGGCGCAATGGCTGTCCCGCAACTATTGACCGACATCATGCAAGTGCTCTTGCAGCTCGCGCCGGCGGCCTCGCTGGTCGCTCTGGTTCTGGCGGGCATCAGCTTGCGGCGCGAGGGTGGAACAACGTTCTTGATTGGGGGCGGCTTCACCAAATGGATGTTCTGGGCCGTCGTGTTCGTAACGCTCGTGCCGCTGCTTGGATGGTTCTCCTCGTCCGGAGTGGCAACACCGATACCGGCGGGGGGCATTGGCACGGCTTGGTTGAGCTCGTTTCAGTCGGACGTGTCGAACTTTGTGACGACATTTATCGCAGGCCGAATCGTAACGACCCTTGCGGCGTATTTTGTTCTGCGAGCCATCCTGGACACAGCCTCAGGAGGGCACCCTCTGCCGTCGATTCTGGCAGCGATGTTTCTGCTCGGAGTGCAAGCAACGTACTCGTTGATCCAGAGCTACAACACGGGAACGCAGTTCGCCACGGCGGACGTTCTGGACAGCCTTTGGAATTATTTGGCTGGCACCATCATGCCGATCGCGGCAGGCCTCGCGATCGTGGGTGCCATCATCAATTTTGCTACGAAGCGGCCGGCCATGCGCTTGGTCGCGGTGGCCCTCGCCATGTTGTGCGTTTCGGGAATCTGGAAATTGGTTCAATCCATGGAGGCATAGGAAGAGCGATGTCATTTACGAACGGGATCTTGAATCTGACGAACTGGGCCGGAAACGTGATTCTGCCCACCCTGGCGGGCTTGTTCTTCGCCATCGCGGTTTTGCGCTTTGCGCGTTCGGAATCCTATGCGGCCGCGATGTACGGAGGCTTTCTGTGCCTGATGGCTTCGGGCCTGCTGCGCGCGCATGGAGACGTTTGCCTCGCAGAGAGCCTGGAACGATCCCGACGTGTACTGGATGTCGCTCGTGAGCTGGTCGATTGGATTTGCAACGTGCTGATGCCGGTGTATGCGGGTCTTCAAGTGGCTGCTGGCGCTCTGCGCATGGGGATCGTCACGCGCATCCACCCTACGGAAGGATGGCTGCGGCATTTTGTGGTAGCGGGACTCTGTTTGCTTTTGTCGGGCCTGGTGCGCTTGGCGGAGTTCTTTGTCGCCCATGGGACGGCGGGAATTCCAGTAGGAGGACGAGAGAGATGGCTCTTGAAGTGACACCCGTATACCGCAACCTGCGAACGCGCGTCACGTTTCTCGGCCTGGAAGCCGAAGACCTGTTCGCCATTTTGGCGCTGGCGGTGGTCGCGAACATGCTCGGACGATTTCTGCACCGCGAGATGTTCGGGCTGCCGATGAACATGGTTCTCCAATACGTCGTCCCGGTGCTGAGCATTCCCGGCACTCATGCTCTTCAAGTACGGCAAGCAGCGAGGGTATATCCAGGATTGGGTGATGTTTCACGCGAAGCCCCATGTGTACTCGGCGCTCGAACGGGACCGCGAACTCACGCGGGATTACCTGCGAGTAGGGAGACTCGTGATGCCGCTGACGGCCGAACGGTACGAGCAATCGCTGAGCGCACCGCCTCTGTGCGAGCAACTCCGCATCCGCGATTTGCTCGACAACGTGGCGGTCCAGGTCGATGGATCGTCTGGTCGCGGGCTACGAGGTGGGCGGCATTCAGTCGTATTACGCGAGCGACGAGGAACGGAATCGCATCAAGGGGCTGCTCGAAGCTCTGATGCGTTCGCTGCCCGAGCGCTCCATGCGCATGCAGGTGCGGTTTGAGATCGCGGAAGGGACGGGGGACCTGGTATCGCGTTACATCCGCGAGCGGCGCAGCGAGAGCCCGTACTCCGCGAACTCGATCAGCACCACGTCGAGCTCTGGCAAAGCCGCGAGGCCGCGGGTTTCTACCTGCGACACTTCTTGCACCTGTACTTCATCTGGAATCCGCGGATTCACCACGAGTCGCCCGACTTCGAGTGGAAACGAAAGATGAAGTCGAGGCGGCAAGTCGAGCCTCTCGGCCGGGAAGTGCATCGAGCGCTCGCGGCGGGAGCACGAGGAACTGCTGGCGGAGTTCAACAGCCTGATGTGCGGGAGTGGAAGCGACACTCGGCGCGACCGGCATGACCATGCGCCGGATGACCCATCAGGAGATATTTCTCGAAATCAAGCGGGCGCTCCATCCGCTCGGCGAAGACACCTTGCCCTACCGTCCGACCGGAAGAGTCGCTCTGGTACGAAAGCGCCCGCAGCCAGATGGCCAACGTCAACGTCGAGGATGAAGCAGGACGAACATCTCAAGATCGGCGGCCTGCTCTATTCCTGGATCAGCTTGAAAGACCTTCCGGACGCCACTTTCCCCGGAATTCTGCGTGAACTCGTGGTGATGGACTTCCCGCTGGTGGTGAATGCGGAAGTCACGCTCCCCGACCAGAGCAAAGTCGATCAAGCAGTACAAGAGCCGCCTGCGCAAGATGATGGCGGCCCAGAAGGATATTCACGGCGGCTTCCGGATCAACGTGGATGCCCAGGTGGCGGAAGCAGCAGTTGGTCGAAGGTTCTGCAGGACGTGATTTCAAGCTCGCTCAAAGCCTGTCAAATGAGCCTGCATCGTGACCACGCGGACGTCCCAGCCCAGCCGGAACCGGATGGAACGGGAAGAGGCGGAACGGATCCTGTCGGACCGTCGGCAGCGGCTCTTCCACGCGCTCGCGCGGATGAACGGCGGCGCGAGGAATTCCGGAGACGCTGGCGCAAAAGCGGCTCTTCTTCACCGGCCTTCCCGCCATGGGAGGAGAGAACCGGCGGGAGACTCGACCTGCTCACGCTCAACGCCGCGGATCTCTTGCCGGTCGAGATGCCCTGGCGAGGGACCCAGCACTCGCCGCTCATGCTTTTTGAAACGCCCTATCGGCAGTTGGTGCCTTTCTCGCCCTTCGACCCGAGCTCGGGGACGCCAACATGCTGATCATGGCGAAGAGCGGCGGCGGGAAAACCTTCATGGCGCAGATGTTCCTGCTCATGATGGCGCGCGCCAATCCCCAAATCTCGATCATCGAGCGAGGTGATTCCTACCAGCCTCTGGTCGATTTGATGGGCGGGCGCGTCATCGACGTGAAGCTCGACGGAGCCGGAGACACTCAATCCCTGGGACCTGCCGACGGGAGAAACGACCCCGAGCAAGGAAAAGATCGCATTTCTCAAGAATCTGACCCGCCACATGATCGGCGACAGCCCAGGCTCGGACAACTCGCTTGTCGACAACCTGCTGAGCGACGCCATCGGTCGCACCTACAAGCGGTGCGCCATTCGCTACTCGAACCCCATTCCCACCTTCAACGACCTCCGGGAGGAACTCGCGCAATGGCGCGACGAAGAGCGGATGCAGCGCACGATCGACGAGGCGCGCTTCGCCGCGATCAAGCTGCGCTCGTGGACGGGAGAAAAGGGGATTTACGCCAAGCTGTTCGACGCGCATACGACCATGCGGCTCGACAGCAATTGGCTGTTCTTCAACGTCGAAGGATTGAGCTCGGACCCGAAGCTCGAGACCGCCATGAGCATGCTGATTGCGAATGCGGTCGCATCGCGCGCTGGCGGGAAAACCGGGCAGCCGAGCATCACGGTTCTCGACGAGTGCTGGTTCTTGCTGGATTCCCCGACACTCGCTCCGGAAGTGGTTCAACTCTTCCGGACCGCGCGGAAGAGAAATGCAAGCGTCTGGGGCATCAGCCAGACGGTCGAGGACTTCGTGGGCACGGAGTTTCAGCCGCGCGAGCACGGGCCCGGAATCCTCAAAAACGCGAGCACCAAAATCATCGGGCAACAGCCAGGGGACATGACTCCCCTCATCAATCACCTGTACCTGAATCCAGTTGCGCTGAACGAGGTGAAGCGATTCAGCGCGCCGCGCAAAGGAGAGAGCGCCGACGCGCTTTTGGTCCTGGGAGAGAAGGCCGAGACAACCCAGACGATCCGCATCGCCCCCACAGCGGTCGACTATTGGGTCTGCACAACGTTCCCGAGAGAAAGGCGCTACCGGGCGTGGGTGCTGAAGAAGTTGGCGGACCGCCCGCTGCTCGAACGGTACCAGGAATTGGCCCGCAAGTTTCCACGCGGATTAGCCGAGGTTCCGCCACTGCCGGAAGAGATCTCCGGCGCGGTGACAGGAGAAGTGTCATGAAAGGTCTCCATACAAGCAGACTGCAGGAGGCGTCTACATGGTTACACTGACGGGCGTTTTGTTTGGTTTGTTCGTTGTCTTCTTTACGTACGGGATGATCGTTGCCAGAACCCGGCGACAGGTGCTGGCACTGGCGCTGGCCGGCGTGCTGGCCGTGGCGCTGGTGAGTCCGCCGCCCGCACAGGCGCAGGCGAGCCTGGTGGCAGCCATCCAATCCGTGCTCAACGTGATCAACGGCAAGATCCAGACCGCACTGACGGCGATCAATCAGGTCCGAAGCACAATCGACAAGTATTACCAGGAAGCGATCTGGCCGGTTGCCCTGATCAATCAGGCGAGGGCTCTTGTGACGCAAATGATCGGCCAGTACAGAGGTCTGATGCAGAGCATCTTCAGCATCAATCTCAAGAGCGCCACGCTGCCGAACCCAATCGCACTCGAAAACGTCATGCGAAATCATCAGACGGGCGATCTCGCGGCACTCACCGCATCGTTCGGCAACACCTATGGCAGTGTCCCGACAACCACCGCAGCGAGCTCCGCCGATCGCACCATGATGGATATGGACGACGCGTTGGCGATGGACAACTTCAAGACCCTCAAGGAGAGTGACTCGGCCGATGATCTCACGCTCCAAGCAGCCGACAACATCGAGGACCAAGCCAGCCAGGCAGCTCCGGGTTCGGCGCCCTTCCTGACGGCAACGGCCGTCGCGGCCAGCATCGAAAGCCAGGCGCTCACACAGAAAATGCTCGCGGCCGAACTGCGACAAGAGGCGGCCCGGCTGGCCCACGAGAACGCGCTTCGAAAGCGCGGAGCCACAATCACGCGGCGATGTAAATACGCAGATTCTGAATCTGCTGCAGAGGCACTAAGGAAGGAGATGCGATGAAGACAGTTCTGCAAGGTGTAAAGCGAGGTCTCGGGTGGATCTGGCGACATAAGGTGCGCACCGTCGCGTTGCTCGTGGTGTTGGTTGCTCGTGGCGCCAAAACCGGTCAAGAGTCAATTCATCGATCCCTGCTGCGCGATCATGACGGCCGGACTCAACACGATCGGCAGCACGCTGAGCAGCGTAATTGGGGGTGGCCTCAATAGCAATTCTATCGGTCGAGAAGGACATCTCGAACTTCGAGCAAACGGTTGTCTGGCCGCAGAACCTGATCAATCAGGCGCGTTCGCTCGTGGCAAGCATGCAAGGGATCTTCACCCAGATGGAAGGCGTGATGCGCATTCCGGTCAACAGCGCAACGCTGCCGGCAACCCAGCAATTCGAACAGAACCTGCTTTCGGGCGATCCCAACCAGATCGCCCAGACAGGCGCACAGTATTCGGCGGTTTACGGAGCGGTCCCGGACGCAACCACAGCCTCGCCTCAGGTGCGGGACATGGTGGATATGACTGACGCCGCGGCGCAGGCGGCGATGAAGAGGGCGATCGAGATCGATGCCTTGGCGGATCTGGAACTGCAGGCGGCAGACCAGATCAACCAGAGTATCGCGACGGCTGCGCCCGGCAGCGCGCCGATCATCGAAGCGCAGGCCGATGCGTGGCTGGTCCGCGCCAATGCGTACACACAGTCCGCAACTGCGGACTTGATGCGCGTGCGGGCCGTCGATCTCGCCAATGCCAGCGCCAACGTGAAGAACGGAGCGGCGAATTCCACCGCTATCCAGCAGCAGATTTACAACATCCTGAAGAGGCCCTGAGCCGTGTTCTACTTCGAGCAGCTGTTCCAGACCGCACTGAATGGGATCGACAGCGCGAACGTGACAAGCGCAGTGCTGGGTGTTGCCGGCACGATCCTTCTTCTCAGTTTTCTCTACAGCGCCTACGAGGCGTTCGCTGCGGGCGGCGACGTGCGGATGCTCGCGATCTCGGGAATCAAGTACCTGATCTTGGGCCTGGTGTTCGCGAGCTACGGCACTGTCTTTCGCGATGTCAATGGGATGTTCAATTCCGTCGCTGACTTCATTTACAACTCGACCGGCGTTGGAGATGTCTTCTCCAATTGGATGACCCAACTGGCGCAGTACTGGCAATCCAACGGAAACACGTCTATGTGGAATCTTGTCACGGGGTTGGCGTCGGGGGTCATCAGTCTCTGGCTGATTCTCGGTGCCTTCATTATCTTTCCTGTTTGCTATCTCATTTTCACCGTTTTTTATGCGATGTATGGCGCCGTGCTCTACGTGACCGGCCCCTTCGTTCTTGCTTTGCTGCCGACGCGGAGCCTCGGCCAGTTGTCACGAACCTATCTCGTGAACCTGATGACGTTTCAGGCCTGGGGGCTGATTTACGCAATTCTGCAAGTCCTCATGTCCGCGGTGAATCTTTCGAGCATCGACGCCGTCCTCGGTGCCAACGGAGTCCTGAACAGTTTCGTCGGATCGAGCCAGATGATTCTTCTGGCGCTCACAGCCAGCATCTTTTCGTTCTCGATTGTGCTGATTCCGTTCATTGCCAGCCGCATCGTGCGCGGCGATGTGGGCAGCACCATGATGACACTCGTTGAGCGCGATGACGACGACGGCGAGCGCGGTGGCCGGTATGGCGGCTGCCTCGTTCGTTGGTGCAGGAGAAGGGGCCATGGCAGGAGCCGGCGGTGGAGCGTCACCGGCACCACCCCCGGCTGCGCGCGCCAGCCGTTGCCTCTCTCGGACAGTCCGCGGCGCCGCTGCCTGCGGGCGCAAATGGATCATCAGGGGCGTCGACAGTCGCAGTTGCATCCACGTCGATGTCTCCAACACCCGCCATCTGGCGGAGCGAGTGCTGCAGCAACGAGCAATGGCAACGGCTAGTGATCCCTCCGGGGCCGTCACACCCGTATCTTCTTCTGCCATCGCCGCGGCGTTTCCCTTCGAGTCCCGGCCACTATCGTGGGTTCAACGCTCCGCATGCCGTGGCTTGGTACGTCGGCTACTCCCTCGGGTCGGCTTACCGGGGATTGAAAGGAGGCGAATAGCAATGAGGAAGGACGATCGGGCTCGCCAGCTTCCCGAGATCACTCGGTACACGAAGTATTACGAGCACGACGGCATGCTTCGCGCTTACGCGAACCGAAGCATGCTGCTGGCAATGATTTTCGGTGTGCTCGCGATGGCCTCTCTGGGATTCGCGGTCTATGTCCGCGTCCAGCCGCCTACCGTGATTCGCGTGGATAAGGATGGCAATGCCTTCGCCGTAGTGGGCCCCGTGATCCGGGAGGGCGGCGAGCGTTCAATCTGTCGGCCGACGCATCTTCCTCAGATTCGCCTCCCGGTGTTGCGCCTACCGATCTCGAAGGCCGGGCCGTCGTGCGCCAGTTTCTCACCCGCTATCTTGCCTACACGCCGGACTCGGTGGATCGAAACGTGGCCGAGGCTTTGAACATGATGACCGCGAACCTGCGCGTGATACACGATGAACAAGCTTCGGGACGACGACACCGATCGGAAAAATTCGGAACGACCACGTGATTTCAGACTTTGAGATTCGCTCGATCGAGCACGTGAAGGGCACGCCGTGGACCTACACGGTTTTCGGCGTGAAGGAGATTCACCGAGTGAAGAACCAGGCGGAGGCGACCGACCAAATCGTCGGCAAATATAACGTGCGCCTGGTCGAAACGAGCCGTTCGGAAACCAATCCCAGCGGGCTTCTCGTAGCGGAGTACGGGGAGCAACAGATGGTGGGGGATCGGGAAACCGGTTTGCTGCAACAGAGCGACCTCGACAAGGACAGACATTGAAGGGACGGCCGTCGAGAGATAGGCGCTCCAGGGCGGCCAAATGAAATAAAGGAAGGGAGGGTCCGATTGTGACGGCAAGTGCGACAGAGGCACTAAGCGAAGGAAAGGATAGCCAAGCGCCCCGCGCGGTGCGCGGGACTCGCAGACCGCGAACGGGTCAACCGGGTACGGGAGAAGCCCAGCGATTCTTTCTCGCCAAATCCGGAGGAAGCGGCGGAGTTCCCGAATTAGGTAAGGAATTCCCCGGGGAACCAGAGGCGATGGTGGAATCACTCAAAACGGGTCTGAGCTACTTCGTTGTTTCCGAGTGGCGAGGAGTTGCGGATTTCTCGGGCAAGAAACCGCAACTCGGGCGAGAAGCCGCTCGCAGCGCGCCGAAGGCGGGATAGCCAAGAGTTTCTTTACAGACTGAAGCAGGTCTGTCGAGAGCTGTCCACAAGCTCCAACGATTGTGGATCAGTGCTCGGCTCGCTCGAAGTGTGTCCAACCGGACTCACGAAAGCTGGCCAGCAAACTCCTGGTTTGTGGTTGCCGAGCAAACAAAGGAGCAAGAAGCGCAGCAACGAAGAGGTGAAGACGTTGAACTGCCCATGAACAACTGAGCTGGTCCGGTTCTTCGCGAACCTGACCGGAAACCTTACCTCGTTTTCGGCCCAGGACAGCGAAGAGACCGGCGGCAACGGCCTCCTTGTCTGTCCTTTGCCGGACGGAAATAAGGAGAAGAAATGCCAACTGAAATAAGCAGTGGGATGCCTGTGATTACGATCGACATCAACGAGATGGGACAGATGAAGCGACGGTTGCCAAGATTGACCCAACAGGAGCAGCTCGAGAACACGCTCCTCCAGGGTCTTTATCCCGGCATTCGCGTCGCACGTCTCAATGTCCCACCGGGAAGACTCGAAGATCACCAGGAGAACGAAGTTCAGAAATCGATGAGGGCTTTCGATTTCGATGGCGTGCGGTTCAGACTCGTCGGCGCAAGCGCCTCGGCAAAGAGCGGAAAGTTCTACGCCGTGGACGAGCGTTACGAGCCGGCGATTGCAGAGCGTTTCCGTAAATGGCCGGAAGCAGCCATCACCTATTTCGGGATTCTGGTCTCGCCGTGCAAACAGCGAATCCAGTTGCCCGACGCAAGAGTGATGGTCGTAAAGGACCGCACGTTGGGAACGAATGATTGCCGGGGCTGGATCTCGCGGTCGGTGTTCGAGCGTTTTCATCTGCCCGGGCACCGGCTCTATCAGTTCCGTCTGGCATTCGAGAACACGCAGGCCAAGGGAGGATGCAAGGTGATGCCGGACGATGTCGCTCAGAAGCTCGGGGCGGACATCATCTTGCCGGAATCGTGCGTGAAACCCGAATACAAGCAATCCACACGATTCTTGGACTTCCTCCATTGGCGAAAGCCAAAGATCGAGGTTCGGACCTACCGGGGACCAGTCGTATTTGGCATCCGGGAGGTTTCTAGAACGCTCGAACTGCAAAGCAGTTACACGCTGATCGAACACGCGCCGTGGGAGTCCATTCAACTCGAAATCGTTCCGTTCGCGATGGAGCAAGCACGCAAACTGCGATCGGCGTGCGAGGACGGGAAGTATGACGAGGTCATCGAACTCCTGGGCACGTCCCACGCACAAGCGCCATGGGAAGAGGCGAACGACTCGGAATACACCTCCTTCGAGCACACCGTCGTGGAGGCCGTGCTCAAGGTGGATTCGAGCGGCTACCTCATCAAACACCCCTACATCAACAACGCATTGAACCGCTTGCTTGCAAAGTGGGCATTCAAGCTTTGCACGGCAGGCGGCTTCAAAATCCCAGGTTTTGCCCTTGCCGACGACGGCTTTCTCGGTCTGTATCAAGGTCAAGTCGTTGCCGCATCGGACTGGCTGCCTCAGGACCGGGCCATCAGTTCGGTTCCGTGCACGAAGGGTCTGGTCGTGCGCTACCCAATCCGCATGTTCGAAGACTTGCTTCCTTTCACGCGGGTGTCCACCGAAGAGGCGGTAGCCCTCGTGACGCAAGTCATCGAAGAGCAAAACGGCTGCTCGATGGACAGATGAGGCAGTCGTGGATTTGGTGGAGAAGCAGATCAAACTCGACGGAACCTTCACCCTGCACAGCGAAACAGCGGCCAAGAACGGAGGAGACTTCGATTTCGACCTGGTAGCCGTGGTCGAAGGAGATCGTTTCCCCCGTTTCGTGGAAAGCCGTTTCGCGCATCAGGATTGGCACGAAAAAGGGAAAACAAAACGCACCAAGAAGCAGAGTCCCTGGTGGAATCTCGCTCTGGTGGCGAATCAGGCAAAAGGAAATCAGATCGGCTCCATAACCGATCTGAAAACCTCCTGCTATGCCGCCGGTTTCCGGGGAGAAGCCTACCAACTCGTGGATGAACTGCAGCATGCCTTGGACAGCCTCAAGTGGGGCACCGAGGTAAACCAGCAACTCATCGCCGAGATCCGCCAGAAGGTGCCACTCGCGCCTTGGCTGCAGTTGAAAGACAAGGAGCGGGTCAGCGATATGCCGGTGCATCTCGAAGTTCTGCCCACCGACAAGATCGGGTACCTCTACAACCTGGCGAGAAAGGAAGTCGAAGACTTCTTCTCCGCGAAGTTGCCAATCGCCGACTTTCACGGGTTGATTTCGGGCGAGCATTTCACGCGGGAAATGTCCCAGGAGTGCCGGTTGGTCAATCGGATCTACGCGGAGGAAGTCGGAAAACTCATCAAGGAAAAACAGGCCTTGGACGAAGCCCTGGCAAAAGCCGAGGCGGAATATGAGGCCAACGCAACGATCCAGCAACCAGGAATGAAGCGCGCAGCCGGCGCAATGCCGCCCGGAGTGCCGTCCATGCCAACAAGGAGCGGTCCCGCGAGGAGTTTCAGGCCTTGCGTTCGATCGTTCGAGCATGGGGAGACGGAAAACAGCAGAACCGGCGAGGCTGGTGCCAATGCCTGCACGCGATCATCTGTGCGGGGAAAGGAAACGGCTCGCTTCTCTTCCATGCCTTTCCGCAGGAAATCATCGACAAGATCGCGGAGGAGACCGGCAGCAATCCTGTCGAGGTCTTCGTTCCCGATCTCGTGGATGGTGAAATCGAGTTTGACGAGGAAGGCCGCGTCTTTCTCGTTGAACAATTTCCCAACGGCGATGGAAGCACGCACGAGCGCAAGATCTTCCTCCTTCAGATATCGAAGAAGGGCGAAGTGCTCGTGGACGGGAAAGCCGTCGATCGCGTGCAGCCATTCCCGATGCGATACGGGTCGGGCACGATCCGCGATGGCAAGCTGGTGTTCAACGACATTCGCCAGCACACCACCGTAAAACGATCAACGACACCTTAGGCAAACCGTGTGCCGAAACTCGCGGCGAGCAAGCGGCTTCTCCGGGTGATGGCAGCGCGGGTTGCACACACGGAGAAACTCCATCCTGAACCAAACACTGTCCAGGGGGCCTGAGCTTCGGACCTCCTGGGCGGTCCTATATATAAGGATGGGAAGGAGGAAGGAAGTGAACAGGATTTGCCTTTCTTTTTTGGCAGTTGCAGTCCTTTCATGGCCTGCCTGGGGACAAAAGGTGGAAGTCCAGAAGCCGGATCGCGTGACAAATCCTCCACGTTGAAACGGCCTTGAACCACTTGACCGTTCTCGAAATGAGCGAGCCGGTCATCACGGTTGCGGTGGGGAGTCCCGTATTCAAAGTGGAGTGGCGGGAGAACAAGGTCTTCATCGAACCAACGGAAACGAACGTGGCGACGAATCTGTTTGTGTGGACGGCGTCGGGCCGCTTCAATTACGAACTCGACCCGGCAGGAGCTGTGCCGCAAATGGATTTCGCGATCGATCAGCCCGCTATCGATCCCCCGCGCCAATGTTTCTGCGAAGTCGGTGCGAAGTCACGCCAGTGATCCATCGCCGGCAGAAGTGCTCATCGAAGCCAAGCCCGTCCGTTTATATGGGTCGATTCCTGAAAAGAATCGAATTGCTGTTTACTTGACGGATTTGCTCGAGCACGACGGGCAAGTCTTCATCCGGTACACGATTCGGAACCAGACCAAGAAAGCCTATGTGCCCGGAGCCCCGCAGGTCGTGGCACTCAATGCGCCGCAGTTACCGTCGAGTCGCTCTACCCTCTTGCAAACTTTCAGCTAAGCCCGGACGCGGCAGCACGATTGAAGTGCGGCGGTGAGACTCCCATCGAGGTGGCGAAAGGCGAGATACGCTCCCCGCGAATCGAGCCAGGGCAGGAAACGACGGGAATCGTGGCGATCACGCTGCCTCAGGCACACACGGAACCAACCGTGCTTCGATTGGTATTCCTTGCCGGTCCCACAGGGACCGATTAACGCAACGCTGGTGCTTTGAGATGCCGACGCAGGTTTCATCACACGAGATGCACGCCTGGATCGAAGAGTCTTTGGGACAACGGTCGGACATCGGTCTTGGGAAAGCAATCGTCAACATGCTGTTCGAGCCCCCCAACCCCTTCGACCCGAGAGCACGGCGCAAACCCAAAGCCGGATTCGTGTTGCGCGCTATGAGCCGTGTCTGTTTTTGTATTCAACTTCGCGGTTAATGGCTGCTCGATGAGCTTCGTCCAATTGGAGGCTGCTTTTGTCTCCGATTTCTCACACTGGGGTTGTCGCTCCTGCGTTCTTACCTTTACTGCATCGCGAGGCTCGGTCGTCGGACCGCAGACTGAACTCGGTTCTTGTCTCTCAGTGCACACGTCAACATCTGGTTGCAGCTCCACGCGACGGAATGACACCTCGTCGTCGCCGAGTCTGGAGTAACTGCCTGGAAGTCGCAACCCGTCGAACACGGAGGCGCAGTCATCGAGTCATGAACCTGCATATTCAGCACCGCGTGAGCATCCTCCTCTTGTCGAGACGTACGAGGTTGTCATCGCCGGAATCATGTTCGCCGCTAGCTGTTTAGCTTGGTACATCGCGCGCGAGCGATACCACCTCACGGGCCGGCAAGTCGCCGAGTTGGCCTGCTATCTCTTCATCGGAATCGACCGCTTTCTATTCCGCAGCCTATCTGCTTCTGACAGCACGCTCGCGCCGAGAAAGGCAGTGGCCTCATCCGCCGCTGGTTGTGCGTCCCAACAGAGACGAGCGCGCAACACAAGAAGCCTGGGGGCAGGATGCCGTTGTGCTCGGCTACGACGTACACGGCAAGCCATGGCTCTGGCCCGATCGTGTTCGGGTGATGCAAGGAATTGTGTTGGGGATGACCGGATCGGGAAAGACAACTCTGCTGCGCAACATCATTACGCAGGATTTGTGCCGCGTTGTCGGACCTCCCGAGGACCGGCACCGCATACCGATGGTGATTTTCGACGGCAAGGGTGACATGGAATTCTTTTACAGCCTTCTCCCCACATCCACCGATGCCGGCCGCCTGAGCCAGTTGCGTGTTCTCAACCCTGGCCGGCCGGACATATCGGTGCGGTACAACCCTTTCCACTGTAGCGACGAGGACTACATGCCGGTGGTGAACATGGTGTTCGGTTCCTTCAACCTGCACGACGAGTTCTTCGGCAAGCACCAGTTGAATTACCTCGCGGACATTGTTCGGGTGCTCGTGTACACGGGCCTGAAGTTCAACTTCTACGACGTGCTCGTCATGGCGATCGACGAACAGGTATTGCGGGAACAGGTGGCGAAGGCATCGCGGCAGCTGGAGCAGGACACGAGGGATCAGCACGCAGCGGAAGACTCAACTTTGAGATGTCCGTGAAGAACCTATACCAATCGTTCCAGGACCGGGAACGGGTTCCGAAGATTCAGGGATTGCTGAACGAGTGCATGACGTTTCTCGACGACGAGTTGAGCGTCATCACCGGGCCCGTATGAGGATCTGCTTTCGCTGGACGAAGTGATCGAGCAGGAACTCATCCTGTTCGTGACGTTGAATGTGAACAAGAACACAGAGCCGGTGCGCGCGCTTGGGCAAGATGCTGCTGCAGAACCTTCAGCTCGTTGTCGGCAAGAGGTACGAAAGCGAGGAGCAGCGGCGCACAGGACGAACCGGCCGCTCTTCAGCGTCGTGCTCGACGAATTCGCGCCCTTTGGATACCGGAACTTTCCGCAAATCCTGCAAACAGCGCGAGGTACCAACACGGCGTTTCTATTCTCGATGCAGAGCCTCCCCCAGCTCATGCACGTCGGCCGCGGGTTCAAAGAGGATGTGGCCTCCGCGCCGAACACGACCATGACTCTGCGAACCCGCGACGAGGAAACGGCGAGCTATTTTCTGCGGGCCTCGGCGGAGCATCGCGTCACGCGGCGCAACCTGTCCATGGAGCGGTGGAAGTTCTTCGGATTCGAACGATATGAGGAGACAGGCCGGGCGGTTGATATTCAGGCCACCGAAACACGCGCGCTCGACGAGCACATCAAGAACCTGCCGAAAGGTCAATGGAAATTCTGATGACGGATGACACGCGCGGAACACTGCACGCGCACCTGCATGTGCGTCCTCCAGCGGACGTTCGAGTGCCTCACTTCGAGCCCGCGCTTTATCCGCGGCTCAAACAGTCCCGCGCAACAGTCCGTGGGTGCAAATCTCCGCTTTAAGAGTGCCGAATTCACAGCAGACGCGATCACGCGAGGCGCATGCAGTGAGAATGGGAATATGAAGCGAGCAATCTGTAGCGGTTTGTCGTGATGATCGTCCTTTTCTTTGCTGCTTCGGGTGTCCGAGCGCAAACCCCGCACCAGCGGTACGTTGGCCGGGACACATGGTACGAATTTCTGCTGAAGCAATTCAACCGGAGCAATTTCGACTACGGAGCCTGGTTTGAGAAACGGCGTGAGGTTTTCCTCCAAGCAACCGTGACGGAACCGTACTTCTGGTACAGCGTGTCTGTGACGGCGGGGATGCTGCTCATCATGGTTGCCTACACCAAGCTGTATCTGGACCACCGCCGCAGCATGCGGAGTCACCGCGGAGATGATGGCGGACATCTACAGCCACGATCTCTATTGCACGGCAGGCGGCAACCGAGGCCATCGAGAAATACAACCGGCACATCGAGCAGTGCAATCGCGCGATCGAGGCCTCGGAAGCAGGCGACGGCCGGCCCGGCTGGGGCGATACGCAGGCAGAAGTCTAAAGAGCAGAACTCCAGCGCGTCGCGGGTCAGCTCGAAGCGACGACCCAGGATCAGGAACAAGCTTCAGGAAGAGCTCCGGCAGAAATCACTTGTCGTCGCCGACCTTTCCATGCGACTCGACGCGCTGTCAAAGAAGGTGAACGGACCGCGGAGCACCGGCGGCAGGCAAATCAGGCGCAAACCGTATCGGGCGACGCAAATGGGGACGGCGCCAGGCTTGTCGGTCACATCAACCGGCTGCAGGAAGAGTTGTATGCCGAACGGCAGAAGAACAAGCGTTTGAAGGGGGCATGACAGAAATGCTCGTTACACGTCACAGGTTTTGGGAGTGTTTGGCGACGGCGCTTTGGCAAGAACCAGAGCGATCCGAAGCGGTTTGCGCGCGCGGCGTACTTCAATACAACCGGCGTTCCCGTCGATGGAAAGATCCGCACCCGGCCAAGGATTGTCGGCCATGTGCGGTTCAATGGCGTCGGAGGCTTCGATCCGAATCGATCCGCTGGGGATGATCAACAGCGTCTTTGAATGCGCGGAACCCTGCATTTGGCAGGGACAGAACAAGGTTCTCTTCAAGCGCATGCTGCCAGCCCCGCAACAGCCTGACTACTTCTTGGTTGTCGTTAGAGCCTGTGAGGTCGGACATCTGGATGTGGGGTCGCCGGCATGGAGGTCGGAAGGGCACGCTCCTGATTTCCTTCAGCGAGTGTCGGCAACCAACAGGAGGCGATGCTGTTGATGCCGACCGGACAGTTGGCTGCGCACTGACGTCGGCAGGTTCGTCCTCCGGCCGTTCGTCTCCTGGCCTTGGAGTGCGCGCCTTCAGTTGGAGTCTGCATAGGAGAGCGGTGAACGATGCGATATCCGAAAGGCTCTATTCAACTCAACCAGTCGCGAGACCTGCCGCTCTTGCGTCAAGATCTTGCGCTCGGAATTCGTCACCCACTCGCAGCTGTTCGAATTCATGCAGCTTGAACCACTACGAGCGGAGTCGCAAGTCTTTCGATTGGAGGCTGCGAAGATTGGTGGACCGCGAACTTGTTCGGCGGCAGACAACGCCAGATTGCACGGGTGAGTTTGTGTATTCCGTCGCGAGCAGCGCCGCGGTTCTGCTGCAGGGCATGGGGGAGTACTGCTTGGTTGGCCGTGACCGGTTCAACGGGAAGGAAGCTGAGCGAAGCGTTCTTCATGCCATCGGACTCAACGAGATTCATCTGAGTGTGCTTCGGGCAGGGTTACTTGTCCGCTGGATCGGCTCGATGGAGGTCCGCTCGCAGAATGAGCTGACCGGGTTTGGTTTCGCGAAAGACTACGATGCGGTTGTGACGGTTCGCACCGAAGCGGGTGAGCAGCGCTTCGCACTCGAATACGAACGGAGCCCCAAACCAATGCGGTACTACAGGGATGTCGCGGCTTCGCTGAGTCGAGAAGCGCATGTGAACCACGTGCTCTACCTGGTCTGCAATTATGACTTGCTGCAGTTTGTTTCCGGTTTCTTCAGCGAATAGCCAGTGTCGTGTGTTCTTCGGTCTCGTGAAGGACTGGCACAGCCAGCTTCTGGACATGCCGGTTTCTTGTAGCTCAGCGACCCGCTGCTTCCGATTTCGAGAGACTCTCGATACCCGCTGCCACGCATGTCGAGGCGGCAGCGATTTCAGCGTAAACGCCTCGTTTGCCCTTCCATTGCCCTTTCTTTGACTCGATATTGAATCCACATTGCCCTTCCTCGATGCGTCGCAAGTGATTGAGTGAGCAGCAGCTTCGCGCATTTACTATTCTCGATTCTGTCGTGTTTTCGGAGCGCGGGACTGTGTTCGTGATTGCCAGTGCGTCGTGTGTCGCTATTGCGTTGGGAAGGTGCTGTCGAGCTTGGCGCTGGGAAGGTCGACATCCAAAGATCGACGGGGATTCGCCCCGAATGCAGCCTACGATCACACACAATCCGCCATGTCCAACTCCGCTTGAGGCGCAGCTAGGTTTTCCCACGCAGCGAGGAAGAAGATGGTGCCGCTAACCGGGGACACGTGGATGTAGTAAACGGTCGACCCGTTTTCGACTTCATAGAAACCCTCGCGCTTCGAGTCGGGCGTGACATTCACGGTGCCGGCCAGCAGAATCCCCAGGCTGATCACGGTCGCCGCAGAGTGGTTTCCCAAATCCTCGATCTTTAGCACCTCACCGAAGTCCGTTCGCATGGGTTCTAGGCCTTGGGCTCAGCGGTTCGCGATCCAAACATTCCGCAGCGGCCCCTGATCCCTTCCTTGAATTTCTCGCGCTCCTCGGGTGTCATCTGCGCCCAGCGCTCCATCATGCGTCCCCTCCAGTGCATGTGTGCACCGCGCCCTCCGCGGAATCCCCCGAACAAGATTTTGCTCAGGAGCAAGAGACCGAGCGCCTGCCAAAAACTGATCCGGTGCAACGCAAACAGTCCCGGCATCAGCCAGTTCCACAGGCTCATGACCACAAAACTCAATACGGCCGCAGCGAGCAGCACTAACAATACGATTTTCGACTCCCCTGAATATCCATTTTCCCTTCATGTTCTTGTCCTCACGTTCTTAGAAATTCGTCGTAGATCGCTTCCAGGCGCTCGCGCAGATGAACCACCGCATAATGCTTCCGCAAAACGAGCGTGTTCACACTCAGGCCGGTTGTTTGAGCAACCTCTTTGAAGCTCCGGCCCTCGATCTCGTGCGCGACGAATGCTTGGCGTTGGTCTTCGGGCAACTCATCGAGAGCGGCATCGAGCTCTTCGAGCAGTACACTCCGGGCATAAACCGCCTCCGGCCCCGCATCGGGAGAAGGAAGGAGATCCTCAAGTAGGAGCGACTCTCCGTCCGCGGTGACCGCCACGGGATCACTGGCGAGTGCCTCAGGCCTTTTCTTGCGAAAGAGATCGGTGATCCGGTTGCGTGCCACGCGGTAGAGCCACGCACTCACCCGCTCGATCGGCTTCATCATCCGGTAGGCTTCGACAAGTTCGTAGAAGACCTCTTGCAGGATGTCGTCGGCGTCCCGCTCATCGGGCACACGCCTGCGGATGAAGTTCTTAAGTCTCGCTCGTTCGAGCTTGACCACCTCCGAGATCTGTTGGTCTTGCTCGCGAGCCATTCCCTCTACACTCAGCGCCTCACTCATCTACCTCTGTAGACGGATGAATCGCCGACATATTTCAACGAGAATGGAAAATATCTCAGTGGGAGTGAGCGACATGTGGGGTACTGGCTTAGGCAAGCAAGTCCGTCACTTCTGAGTACGCCGTGACCCAGACATAATTGCCAAGGTGACCGAGCGGACCGCATCTCGGGTTATGAGTGTGAGCGGGCTGAATGCATCACTTCAAAGAAGCCGAACCGCCCCAGAAGACAGCTCGCAGTCAAGACTCCACCCATCAACGCTCCCATGATGCCGAGTAAGGCCACGTCGCTGCCCGTCAGATACAGATTCCGGATCGGCGTGCGCGGGCCGAGCCACGCCTGGGAATACTTTTCCGGAGTGCCCGGATAGCCATAGATCGTCCCCGAAGGCGCCGCCGTGAAGTATTCGAATGTCAGAGGTGTGCCAAGCTCCGAGTATTCCACGAGGTCTCCAAATCCCGGGTAGTGGCGCTCGACAATATCCAGCAACGCCCGTGTGATCCGGTTCTTGGCAGATTCGTAGTCTTCGCTGCGCCTGCGCCAGGGTTCATCGCGATGTGCTTCCAGCGGGCCATAGGGAAGTTGTCCCGCCTTTAGTTGAAACCTGAAACAGAAGCAGCGACTCTCGAAGGATTGCACCTTAAGCGACCCGGACCCGTTGCGTCAATGACGGATTCAAGCGGTGCTGCAATGAGTCGAGTTCCCGGTAGCCTTTCACTCGCCGGAATTTCGTTTGCGCCTCCAGCAACCCGGTCGCTGTCCAGCGCAAGGCTTGGTCTCCGGCGTGCCAGCGCTTCACGTTTCGTGCTACTTTCTCGACGGTCGACAGGCACGATTCGATAGGATTGGTCGAAGCCAATGTTCTGCGCAGCCGTTCACCCACGCCCAGCCGGTGCACCGTCAGCGTTTCCTCCAGACCTTCCTCCAGACTCCGCGCTGCGCTGGGGTTGATGCGTTCCAGTTGCCGGAAGATTTTCTCCAGCTCGGCCTTGGCCGCCGCGTACTCGGCCATCGCGTAGGCGTTGCGGATTCTCCGGTCGTAATCGCCCTGGGCGTTTTTCGGCAGATGATCTTTTACGTTTCGCCGTTTGTGGATCTGGCAACGCTGCACCTCGGCCCGCTCACCGAACACCCGCTCGATCCCTGCTCGCAATGCTTTCGCTCCGTCGATCACGAACAAGTAGCGCCGCTCCGGATCCAGACCGCGCGCCACCAGGTCTTCCAGCAACTCCTTCACCACCGTGGTGTTTTCCGTCGCTCCTTGCCACAGCCCTAAAACCTCTTTTTCTCCGCTGGTTTGAATGCCCAGCGCCACTACCAGCACCTGCTTGCCAAAATGAATCCCATCGATCAGGATGGCCACCAAGTCCAGATCGCTGAGTTTCTTCTCGCACAGTTCTTTCAACTGCGCCGCACTGGCCTGGACGAATTCCCGGCTCACGCTGGATTTCTCGATCCCGTACCCGGAAAGCACCGAGTGGACCGCACGCTGGTAATTCCGCGAGGTCAGTCCGGCCACGATGCCTTCGCGTACCGCGCGCTGCCGCCGTCCGTCGTGTTGCAGTCGCGCGTAACTGTCCAGTTCTACTTCCTGGCCCTCGCGTGTGCGCACCCGCGGCCGCGTCACCGCCACTTTCTGTCCGCTGAAAATCACGTAACCCGGCTGCCGCCCCCAGCGCACTGCACCCGACTCTGGCCCCGGACGGTGTGGTGGCCCTACGCGCCGCGTGACCTCGTCTTCCAGAATGGCCCGCAAAATCTGCATCCCAGCTTCACCGCTCAGTTGCTCCACCCGGGGCTGCAAATCCTCCCACACCTCCACCAGCGGCAGCGGCACCTGGACGGACACTTCTTTCCGCCCCCATACTTCGAACTTCCCCTTGGACTTGACTGGCTTTCCCTGATAGTTTTTTCTCACAGCGGCTCTCCTCCTAAAAAGAGATCTCACCCCAGACTCTATCCGAGTCTGGGCCGAGAGCCGCTGCTTCTGTTTCAGGTTTCAACTAAAGGCGGGACAACTTCGGCCATAGGAGAACGGGGCAATAATCTCCGCGGTGTGCCGTTGGGCGTGAGGATCTTTCAGAGATGGGAAGGAGAGATATGCCATCGCCGCTCGGCCGTTCAGTAATTCGCTCCGCTGGGCGTACATCTCATCGTGGTCGAAAGACTCAAAAATCCAATAATTCTCGCCCTTGAAACCCAACTCGCGCGGATCTCGCCGCAAACCGAGAAAGAGTTCGACAACCTCGAAGCCCTCTGGGGGCGACTTGAGTTGGTCACGAAAAGGCAGAGCAGATGCCGGCAGCATGCGCGTAAACGTGCTCCATGCTCCTGCGTCGGATACGACAGTCGGCGCTCGGAATTCCGCCCGGACTCCTTCTTTGCCTTTCCTGATGTTGACTCCGACGCCGACGGCACGGCCATCTTCGAGAAGGATGCGAGTGACCTCGTGGTTGGGCCGGAGGTCGCCTCCTGCCGCGCGGATTACACGGCCTGTGGCTTTGGCGATTTCGCTAGCTCCCCCAGCCGGATACCATGCTCCGTTCAAGTAATGGGATGCGATTACCGCATGCGTGGCGAACGCGCTGCGGCTCGGTCGCACTCCATAGTCGCCCCACTGCGATGTGACTACGGCGCGCAGCCGTGCGTCACGGAAACGCCTTTCGAGGTAATGCTGGGTGACCTCCAGGGGAAGACCTGCGGTAAAGCGATTCACCGCCCCAACCAACCAGCTCAACGGCGCGGGTGCCGCCATCGCCATGAAGTAGCGGTTCGTCCAGCCGACAGCCGACCTCAGGTCGCGGAAATACTGTTCGATATTCGAGCGCTCGTCCGGAAAGGAGTCGATCAAGGCGCTTCGGAAATTTGCTTCGCCTTTACACGCCCTCACTTCCAGATCCGGGTAAACGAAGACGTCGTAAACATCCGGCATCGCACTCCACTTCACTCCGTTTTCGGTGATGAGATCGAACAGCTGGCGGCCCATCATCCCCTCGCCCATCTCGCCCACATAGTGAAGCCCCACATCCCACGACCAGCCGCCTGGCCGTGTGAACGTGTGAGTGAATCCCCCGATCTTGAAGTGGCGCTCGAGCACGAGCACGCGCCACTTGCGGAGCTTGGCCATGATGCTCGCGAATGCGAGCCCGCCCATACCGGAACCGATAACAATCGCGTCGTATTCGGATTGGGAGGACATGCGGTTGGCCTCAGTGTTCTATATCGTAAGACAATTTCAGCTAGGGAGCGGTTCTGTTAGCGGAACGGTCGTTGTCCGTTAACGCGGCCGTCCCGAGCCTTGCCATAGGATGCACAGCACAGCTGCAGAGTGAATTCCGATTCTAAGGAGGATGTACATGTTCGGAGAAATGAACGTGGTTCCGATCATCAACCTTCGGCACGCACCGGAGACAGTGGGAGGTTCGGTTGATGGGGCCGTAGCCCGGTTACTCGAAGCGACCGAGCACCCGACTGTCGCCAAATGGATGCAGTTGCCGAGGGCCTTGTTGGTGTTCCTTATGGTTCCGGGAGACCCGGAATCAGGCGCCTTCTACGTGTATGACCGAGTCTCAAGAGTTTGGCTGTGGTTGGACTTTGACGATGAGAAATTTGGCGGCTATACGGTGGGAGACTTCGACCAGCTCGTACACGAGTGCCACTTCCTCGACATCGTCGAGCACCCTCAATTCCTCCCAAGCAGAAATCGCTGGATCATTCAGCCAGGCGTTCAGCCCCGCCGAGCCACAGAGTTCCAAATGGAAAAGCGTCCTGCTTGAATCCCGCGCGATAAAAGCCTCACCTTCTGCAACTCACGTCATATCAGTTCGTTAGCCGCTCCGACTTCACTTATTTGACAAACAAGAGGCTCGGGTTTAGGTAGGTCACGCGCGCGTGCAATCTTGCCTCGCAGCACGCGGGAGGAACCATGAGCGGACCCATCCGAGCGAGCCCGGCGATTGTCGCAGATTACGAACGGCTGTTCGTCAATCGAGGGGCATACACGTTGCAATCCTTCCGGCCGAGTCCCGATAGCGGGCGTCACTATTATTTTCGACCCAAGGCAAAGGGAACCGGGCAGGAATTGAACCTGACGGCGCGCACCATTCGCCGGCATCTCGAAGGTGAACTTACGATCGGCCTGTACGCGATTAACCCTGCCACACAGCGATCTAAGTGGGTTGCCATCGACGCCGATTACGCTGGGGCGATGGAGGATCTTCTCAAACTCCAATACTTTCTCCAGCAGGATCAGGTGCAGGCGGCGCTCGAAATGAGCCGACGCGGGGGCCATCTTTGGATTTTCATGGAGCAGCCTGCCCTCGCCCGCGAATGCCGGATCTACATTTACGACTTGGCGTTACGGCTCGGGATGCGAATCAAGGGCGTTGGCTTGG
Organism: uncultured Acidobacteriota bacterium; assembly: GCA_963814735.1. Classification (GTDB taxonomy): domain Bacteria; phylum Acidobacteriota; class Terriglobia; order Acidiferrales; family UBA7541; genus Palsa-295. Next base: position 164,351 of record CAWFEC010000009.1, read on the forward strand.
TGGAGGGGATCGAGGTGTTCCCGAAACACGACGAGCTGCGCCCAGGAGAATTTGGGAACGCCATCCGCGGACCGCTTGGGATTCATCGCGGCGCCAATCGCAGGTATTGGTTCTATGGGGCGGATTACGACTTGGAGAAACAGATCGAGTATCTGAACCGGCTCCAGAAGTTGAGTCAAGATCAGCTCCGTAGCTTCATCGCGGGCAAAGTGATGCCGCCGGAGTTTGCAAGGAATCGCTCGCCTGTTGATCAACCTCCTCCCTCATTTCGCACGTCAGGTCGCGAGTTCCGAATTCTCGATCACGTGGGAAAGTTTAGGACAATTGGCCGGAACTACGTAACGCAATGCCCATCCTGCGCCGCGGCCGGTCATGACAGAAGTGGCGACAACTTGGCGATCTCCATTGAAGATCCTCGGAAGTACCTGTGCTGGGCAGGTTGCCAAAAAACAGAAATCCGCCGGGCGGTGGGTTGTCCGATCCCGGCCCGCCAGTCAGCGTAGGGAGGTATCGACATGCAGAACAAGCAGGAATTTCTGGCGCGTCGAGGCCTCACGCTGTCCCGCCAAGTGCTGAATCGCCTCAATAGCGTAGGCATTCTTGCCCGGTCTAGCGTCAGTCTCGAACGTCAACACTTGGCGGGGCGGTACGTCATGCGCGGCATCGAATCGGGCGGAGCCGTGAAGGGCTTGGGCCGGTATGTAACCTTCTGTGGTCCAGACGGTGAAGCGCTCCCGTGCCTCCATCCAATCGATGCCATTGCGGTAAATGGAGTTCACGCAGTAGTAGTCGCACCCGTTCTTGTGAGGATCGAACTGTTTTGCTCTGGCCGCACCTGTCAACTCCTAATCACGCACCATCAACCGGGAAAATCCGAGAATGGTCGTCGCCCTGCAATCGAGAGCGGTCTTCTGTTCCGGGGAGTAGACGGCTTCATGGAATTGAAACCTTCGAACAATGAAACTGATTCGAGCGGATCGCCGGTGCCGCGCTTCTGGTCACGCTCTGGCGAGGAGATTGCGATTCCGCCAGCCTTCGGCGCGGCGGTCGCGGCGGTGGCTCGTGGAGCAAATTGCGTAGGTTGCTCTCACTCCCACTTCCTGACGCTGCCAGTCGCCCTGGCGATCGGTGCTGGAGCCGTGTGATGGAGTGCCAGTGGAGGGAAAGATGCCAGCAGGAGACGCAACCGACCGAGGGTCGTCGGCGGGAACCTTAGCGATGGAACCGGGCAACGGGCAGAAGACCAAGAGCGGTGGTGATGAGGTGCCGGAACAGCGGGACTTTTTTGTTCGCGCTCGACGGCGCAAGCTTCCCGATGAGAGAAACTCAATGACCCACAAGTTTGCGGTCGGCGGTCACGAGGGTTACATCATCGTCGGAATGTACCCTGAGGGAGCGCCGGGCGAGATATTCATCAAGATGGCGAAGGAAGGTTCCACGTTGTCGGGTTTCATGGACGGTCTCGCACTCTCCATCTCGATCGGCCTTCAATACGGCGTGCCACTGAAAGCTTTAGTGGACAAGCTGACGAACACGCGGTTCGAGCCGTCGGGGTTCACGGAAAACTCCAGCATTCGATATGCGAGTTCGGTGCTGGACTATATTGCCCGTTGGCTCGGCGGCAAGTTCCTCTCGCCGGAATACCTCAAAGCGAGAACACTCTTGGAGGAGGACGCCACGCAGGCATCCGGCAGACTGGCCGCGACCAACGCAGGGGTGACGTCTCCCGAGAAACAGTTGTCTGCACGTGGAGACGCGCCTTCCTGCTCTATCTGCGGGATGCTCATGGTGCCAAACGGCAGTTGTTACAAGTGCGTCAATTGCGGCAGCACGAGCGGCTGTTCCTAGGGATCATGCGTTGCCGGACCAAGAGCAAACAGCCTACCCCAAAAGGTTCAAGATTGGGCTACCCGAGGCAATATATACGTATAGCCAGACATCTATAATGCTATAGTCTACTCGTCTAAGGAGGGCCTCGAACAATGGCACTCAGCATAAAAAATAGCGAGACGGAGCGCTTGGCGCGAGAAGTCGCTAAGGAGGCCGGGGAATCTCTCACTGAGGCGATCGAGAGCGCTCTCAGGGAGCGCCTACAACGACTCAAACGGCGGCGCCACGGGCGCATCATGAACCACAAGCTCGAAGACATATTGCGGCGCGTCGATGGGCTTCCGACGCGGGACACCCGGCCGGAGGCTGAGATTTTGGGATATGACGAACAGGGGGTGCCCCACTGATGGTCGTAGACACCTCAGCATTACTTGCCATTTTCCTGGCGGAGCCAGAGAGAAAGCAATTCTTGGACATCATAACCGAAGCCGAAACGAGGTCCATTTCTGCGGTGAATGTTCTCGAAACTGGAATTGTGTTGGAAGCACGACGAGGCGAAGCGGCGGGTCGCGAGTTTGACCTTTTCCTGCATCATGCACAATTCGAGGTGGTCCCAGCCGATTCCGAACAAGTCGAAATTGCGCGCGTAGCGTGGCGCAAGTATGGGAAAGGCCGAGATCCCGCAGGTCTGAATTTCGGAGACTGCTTCGCGTATGCCTTGGCGAAGGTAACGGGTGAACCGATTTTATTCAAAGGCGATGATTTCGCACGCACCGACTTGACGGCCGCTATCACATAAGCTCTCTGGCCGCGATGGAACGGCCGCCGATTAGCGGTTCTCGTCCCATTTCAGGAAGAAAGAAGTAGCAAGTTCCCCCCGCTTTTTCTTTCCGAAAATCCCGAGGAGCGTCCAATGAATTGCCTCTCTGCGGGATGCTCATGGTGCCCAACGGCAGTTGCTACAAGTGCGCAAATTGCGGAACTACCAGCGGCTGCTCGTAGCCTCGCCCGGGCTCACTCTTCCACTCTGCGATTCACCCATTTTGTGTCAACAACCGAGGAGCGTCTCATGACCACAGATCAAGGAAGGAAGGCCGAGGTATTGAAGTTTTCCGATGGTTTGCGCGGTGCGGCAGTCGCGAAAGTGACGGTCAGCTATTACGGGAATGGCGACGAGGGGCGTGCGGAACCACCCCAATTCCAAGATGCGGCGGGAAATCCATTCGAGGAATCGCGCCTCCCGGCCGACCTCGACCTCCAAGCGCTCGGTGATCTCCTTGAGGGTTTCGCGCCAGAAGGCTACGAAGACGGCGATGGCGGCTTCGGAACGATCACGTTCGATCTCGAAACACTACTCATTCGCGTCGAACACAACTGGTATGAAACCGTTAGCCACCCCGACGAACCGCGGGAGCTCTAGGCCATGGCTCATCCTTTGGAACACGCGAACAGTAGTGCCCGCAAATTCGGCGGCGTCCCTGACGATTATTTGTCGATCCACAAATGGTTCGATGAATCGAAGGCCATCATGGCAGATGTTCGACATCGGGCTCTCCGCCACCATGCCGAAGGAATCTTTTTGGCAGAGCGCATCTTCGGCATGGCTATTCGCAACAGCGAAGGTAAAGATGTGCCCGTGCGATATATCGGAGAGCAACACGTACGCGAAGACCTGGGGCGCATACCCAGCTTCCAGGACTGGGCCACGGCAATCAAGATGCAACCGTGGATGTATGGACAGAAGCTAACCAAGACGACTGAAATTTGAGGTCACCGCCGCCGCCCCACCGTATCCCAGTCCACCCGCCTACGTTTTCTCGACGAAATCCAAAGCTAAGCCTGGGGACGTCCTCGGCGAGGCTTGGATGTGCAGAGCAAACTCGAAAAGGAGAACCACATGGAGCAAGCGCAACTGTTGGCTCATTGCGGGAGTACGAAGATCAGCCGGGAAGAATTGAAGGCGATTCCCACTCCGGCCGCGAGCTCAACCCACCAACCACTTCCACACTTCGAGATCGTCGGGGCGCTGGCCGAAACACTCAGCTTCCGCCAGATCTCGGTAGTGCGGGATGAATACGCGGTTTCAAGCGACGGCATGAGGATGTTCGGTGTTCTCGACCTTGAAACCACATTCGACGGATGCCGATTCTCGATCGGCGTTCGGAACTCCAACGACAAATCCATGCGGCTCGCCCTCACGGTCGGCTACAGAGTGCTGGTGTGCGATAACATGGCGTTTCACGGGGATTTCACGCCCGTACTTGCCAAGCACACCAAACACCTGAGCCTTGTGGACACTCTTTCGGTGGGCGTGGACCGCATGCAACGGAATTTCGAGCCAATGAAGCAACAAGTTGAAGGTTGGAAAGCGGCACGGATTCCGGATGAAACGGCGAAGCTCGTCATCTACCGAGCATTCGTCGAGGGCGAGTTGGATGTCCCCAAGCATTTGGCTCGCCGCATCCATGATCTGTATTTCAACCCGTACGTCGAGGAATTCGCTCCCCGAACGATGTGGAGCCTCTCGAATGCGTTCACGAGCGCATTCAAAGACCTCGATGGCATCGCGCAGTTCAAGGCGACCGCGAAACTTGGTCCGTTCCTCGAACTGGCAACAGCCTCCTCCCGTTGATCGCATTAAGGAGCAGCAAGGGAGGCAGCCCTTCTGGCTGCCTCCAAGTTCATCCGATTTTTGTTCAAGTCGAAGTAGCGCACTAGGAGAAGAAGCACATGGACACATTGAAATCGGCTACGAACGAGGGTGGATTCCTGGTGGATTGTGACGCTGGCCCGGCCGGCCGCTTTCGTGCGACCGCCGGCTCAGCCTGGATCAAGGTCGGCCAACGCGTTCAGCGTCACGGAACCCAGGAGATGTGGGACTCCGTCGCAGTTGAAGGTAAGGAGGAGGAAGACGGCACCCTGGTCGTGCGAGTGATCGTTTTCAATCCTGACTGGGACGAGCCATTGCAAATCGCTTCTATTCGCTCCCGCCCTCGTGATCTGGACTCCCTCAGCGCACTCGGCTGCAATCTGAACCACGTCCATATCTAGATTGGTCCAACACTGCGCAGCTTGACTTCTTGGAATGCCCCAAAAGTTTGGCGTTCTGAGTCGGGGCTTGCAGGAGCTGGCCCGAATTTTACGTAGCCTCGATAGCCGCCGCTTCAGTTTTTCCCCCGCTTCCCACCTCTTGCCAGCGCCTCCGGATACCTCACGTACCGCTCCCCGCAAAGGATACCCGATGAAACTAGCTGACATTCCGCCCGGCAGCGAGATTGCCTATCGCCGCGCGGCAAAACTGATCGCCGAACAAGTTGAATTTGAACTCGAAACCTGCCGCCGAATTCTGGGCACCGAGCCGGAGAAGGTCTTGGAGCTTCTTGCGACCACGCCTGATTGGACGGTTTTCCTCGACGACGACGAGCAGTAACTGTCGCCTGACCTGACTTGGTTCCAGCACAAACCGCCAAGGAGAATAATGATGGCCAAGCTGAAGTACACATGGCGGCCGGAATACGATGCCTATCTCAAAGCGCACTATTTCGGCGGGCTGAATCGTCGCTTCCAAGTGCTCAACCGGATGGTTCGTCTCACAGGCTTGCCGCGTTGGTACATCAAACGTCATGCCGCACGGTTGGGACTCACTCTGCACATGGATCGTAGGCCTTGGACGCAAGCAGAGTTGGGGCTTGTGGAACACCTAGTAGGTCGCGTGTCCGCTGCGACGATCGCAAAACGCTTGCACCGCCCTGAAAGTTCCGTCGTGAACAAGCTGAAACGCCTTGGAACCTCCCGGCGCGTGCGAGAGGGCTATACGATGCGGGACCTCGAGCAGTGTCTGGGCGAAGACCACCACAAAATATCAGTCTGGATCGCGAACGGCTGGCTTCGGGATCGACTCCAGGGCACGAAGCGGCAAGGTGGGAACGGCAATGACATACACCGCATCCGGGAGAAGGACGTCTTGCATTTCATTAAGACTCACCCGCAGGAAATCAATCTCGGCAAGGTGGACCAGGTGTGGTTTTTGGATTTGGTTTTGCTGCGAGGCCGGGAGGTGCCTGAGGCGAAAACTTCACGCATTGAAGAGGCAGATGAGAACGTTGCGGCAGCCTGACCGCAGCCGCCGCATTAGTCAGCTACTCAGTCTAGGTACGGGTGAGATGTGTTATTTAGCGCGTGCCTGGCATACCGAGAATTGTCCTGATTTTCAGCCGTTCGCTCATTTCTCGTGGAGATCCGTTCGTTCTCTCCAGCCATTTCGTAAAATCCCCGAGTTTGACTTCGTGTTCCACCCGAACATCAGCGACGGACACGCGCACCACATTCAAACCTTCAGCAATTCCCGCCACCCATTCATTGCCCCGAAGGGCCGCAAGACCCTGGGCCACAGCTTCGTACAGAGTGGCGGCCGTCACTTCAATGGTGTGCGATACCCCATCCATATCGTGAATCGTGACTCTGCAGGATCGGACGGGCATGGAAAGGAAAATATCATATTCGCCTTTTGTTCGCCACACAAGGAAACCATCCGGCTAAACGGACCGGCGGGTCCTATCCCTGGTTGCTTTAGACGAGGACTGGCCTGACGGCTTAATCAAAAAGAAAGGAAAAGCAATGAGCACCACAATCACAGCTAGTGCAGCGAAGGCTGCTTCCCCAACAGCTTCGTCTGTTTGGGATATTCCACTAGATCGAATCCGAGAATCCAACAGCAACCCGCGTCGAGCCTTTGATGAAGCGAAGCTCCGGGAGTTAGCCGAGAACATCAAGTTGCATGGTGTCCTGCAAGCGATTCTCGTCCGGCCCGCTCCCGATGGCGCTAGATGGGACGTACGAGTTGGTTGCTGGCGCCCGCCGCTTTCGTGCTTCGAAATTGGCGGGCAAAGACACGATCCCTGCAACCGTGCGGGACCTTACCGACGCCGAGTGTCGGGAGATTCAGCTCATCGAGAATCTACAGCGCGCCGATATTCACGAATTGGACGAGGGGATTGGCTATCGCTCATTGATGGAGCTGAAGCCGGATCACTACACCGTGGAAACGATCGCCGCGCAGGTTGCTAAGAGCCCGTCATACGTGAAAGGTCGCATTTCTCTCACCGATCTGATTTCGGCCGCGCAAACGGCGTTCTACGAGGGCAAGCTCACCGTGGCTCACGCCTTGGAACTCGCGCGGCTACAACCGAGAGATCAGGAACGTGCCCTCATGGAATGCTTTCCTGGCCACCGCAGCACCAATTCGATTCTCAAGGATCGCAAAGCAGAAGCGCTGACCGTGCGACAGCTCCGTGATTGGATCGAGCGCGAAATTCAGCTCGACTTGAAAAACGCGCCATTCGATAGCAGGGGATGCAATTTGCTGCCAGCCGCGGGCGCATGCTCGGCTTGCCCGAAACGAACAGGGAATAATCCTCTGCTCTTCCCAGAGATCCGCAACAAGTCTCTGTGCACGGATCCGAGCCTGTTACCAAGCGAAGATCCAGGCGCTCGTTCAACTGCGGGTTGAGCCTTTGGTGAAGGAGGGAAAAACACCTGTTCAGATATCCGAGAGTCCTTCCTGGCAGGTGCGATCCAAGGCTCCGAACACTCTGTACGAAGGTCAGTATCGTCGTGCAGAACGCGAGGGAGAATGCCCGCAGACACAGTCTGCAATCATCGTAGACGGTCGCAAGGCGGGGACCATCCTGCGCATTTGTGCGGATGAGAATTGCAAGACGCACCGACAATTCTCTCATTACGAAATCTCGCCACAGGAGCGGGAACAGCGCAGAAAACTCGCGCTTGCGATTCGCGTTCAGAAGGAATCGCGTTCTCGCATTCTGCAGGCCGTCCGGCAGAAACTTCCTCCTGACACTGGCGCGTGCGGACTTCGAGATGGTTGCGCTGGATTATTTCCGTCGCATAGGTCATGATAACCATCATCGGCTGTTCCAGGTCTATGGCTGGGAAGAGAAGAAGACGAAGACATCCTGGGGCGGCACCTCAGTGGACCACGAAAAGTTGGCGGAGGGTCAAATCCGAGCGATGACGCTGGCCGACCTCAACCGGTTTGTTGTGATGTGCTCGCTCATCCCCGATCTGTACTGCCCTGGTTACAGTTCCGCCGAGACTCTGTCGAAAGAAGCCAACCTGCATGGGCAGCTGCCCGGTACAAAGTAGATGCATCGAAGATCACAGCCAGAGTCACTGCAGAGCTGTCGAAGAAGCGGAAAAGTGGCGGGGGCCAATGCCGCAATTCCGCCAGCGTGCACGGAAAGCTGGGGAAAAAGGCGGATTGAGACATAAAGCGTACCCCCGTTCACGCCTGATACAAAAAACACGGCACCTCCAAATTTTAAAGGTCTTTGTAATCAATGAGTTACAGAATCTTGGTCTCTTGTGCACCCGACGCGTTCCTATTGACATTCGTGACTGAAGGCGGGAGAACTGCTCCACTTTTCATTCACAGCGCTGCCTTGTCGCTCAGTCGTACATGCACAATTTTCCCTGATGCTGAAACATATCGAGGCCGATACGGCCTAAGTAGCGCGCCTGCCTTGGGCGCGGACCGACCGACTCCAACAGCTCCATTCCCTACTTTGACTTCTCTGTGTTTTCAGCAATTTGGGGAATCTGCTCTTCGCTCGAAGCTAACCCCAATGGCATGAAAACATCGGATTCTGGCACAGTTTTGGCACAGGGGATGCGCCTGCTCCGCGCCGATGCTTGCAAAGCCCGACAGTCGCCTCCAACAACTCATTCCGTTTTCGTTAACTATTAACGTTTACAATAAATCGGGGAATCTGCTTTTCGCTCAAAGCTATCCCCAGCAGTATGAAAACCTTGGATTCGCGCACAGTTGATGCACAGTCGCACCCCTCCTAGGGAGGCGCGGGCTCCCCAGGGAGCGAGCATCTGTTGTGGCGCAGTTTTGGTACAGGCAACGCGCCTGCTTTGCAAGCTCGCGAGACAACTCCAAACTCTCTATTGCTTCCTTCCATTTCTGTTCATTTACAACAACTTGGGGCATCTGCTTTTCGCTCGAAAGCTAACCCCAACGGCCAAAACAGATAGGGTTTTGACACAGTTCTGACACAGACGGGTATTCTTCCTGATCTCGAATCTTTTAATTTAAAGCCAGGCTCACCTTTTTCACCAATCTTCGACTTGTCGCGCGTAGTGAGCCGTCTATACGCCATTCAGATGACACTCATGCTAGTCAGTATGGACGACAATGACTCGGTCCGTTGTCGGCGTTGCGTATAATTCATCTACTAGTGCCGAGCGGTTGCGGAGAGTGGCAAGCAGGTTCAGCGAACCCTTGTCCGTGAGCTCGCCATTTTCCAAGGATGGGCGATCATGCATCAGCATTCCACAGGCGACCCGGCGAGAGCTTCCGGTGTTTCTGGCGGCGAAATTCGTGAGAAGCTGACGAAATAACTCGCGCACGGCGCGATGGGCCACGACTTCTCGAGGGGAAGCTCCGGGAGGCAAATCAGTAATCGTGCGACAGGCTTCCACGTTCGGGAAGATCAACGCCGATACATAGTCTCGATCGTGGCCTGCGATGGCAACATCCAGTACGTACGGATTGCAATGCTCGACAAAGCGGGCGCGCAGCAGTCCCACATTCACCCATGTTCCGCTGGAAAGCTTGAAGTCCTCCACAACTCGCCCATCGAATATGAATCCTTCTTCCGGATGTTCGGAGTCCAGAAACGCGAGTGCATCGCGCATGCAGTAAAACCCCTCATCATCGAAAACTGTGCGCGTGAGCGCTTCGTCCTTCCAATATCCCGGTGTGACATTCGGACCTTTTATGCGCGCTTCGAGTTTCTCGCCAACTGGAACCAGCTTCAGCTTCACCCCTGGCGCTGGTACGCCGACATATCCAGCGCGTTTGGTTTGTTTGACTGGGCACATAGCGAATGGTGCGGTTTCTGTTGAGCCGAAGGAGCTGATAATTGTGATTCGTTCTCCGCAAGTCTCTTGTGCGAGGCGTTCCAATTCGTCCCAAAGCGACTGCTGTAGGCTCGCTGCCGCGTAGAAGATCAGATTGATGCGGCTGAAGAATGTCTCGCGAAGCTGAGGGTCATGCCGTAGACAAATGATCAATTCTTCGTAGCCCCTTGGGACATTGAAGTACAGCGTCGTTGCGATCTCGCGAAGGTTTCTGGCCGTTGCGGCATAGGCGCCGGGGATCGGCTTACCTTCGTCGATATACAATGATCCACCGTTGTACAGGATTACGCCCAGGTTGTGATTTCCACCGAACGTGTGATGCCAAGGAAGCCAATCGACAGTAATTGGCGCTTCATCTTCCAAGAAGGGCAGCATGCTAAGGATCATTGCTTGATTGCTGCATAGCATCTCTTGGGTGTTGATCACACCTTTAGGATGGCCCGTCGATCCTGACGTGAATAGGATTTTTGCGATCGTGCTGTGGCCGACCTTGATATTCGCCTCATCCACGGCGCTGCTGGCTGGCGTGTTGACAAGCTCGGCGAACGACGTGGCCCGAAGGTTGGAGGCCGAACCGGATGTTACGATTTCCGCCGAGGTGCGCCCGACGCTGTCTAGCGCCCGGTCATATTCCGAAAGATCTTTTGCGAACAAAAGACCCGGCTTGAGTACGTTGAGAATTTCGGAGAGCCGCGTGAATTCTGAAACCGCCAGCGAATATGAGGGGGAAACAGGTGCATACGGAATCCCCACATACATTGCAGCATGCATTAGTAAGGCGTGCTCGATATCGTTGCCCGACAGGACCACGACAGGTCGATCAACTGATAAGCGGCGGTTCAAGAGTGCTTGGCCGACATTCCGGACGCTGCGGTGAAACTCCGAATAGGTAATAGCTCCCCAAATTTGATCGTGAGTCCGCTGAGCAAGGAAAATCCGATCGGGCGCAACGCGGGCCCAAAAGTCAAGACGGTCGCTCAGCCTCGATGGATACGTCCGGAGCGGATTCGGATTCTGCACATATACTAGACCATTTTGCCTACGTTCGACTGCAAGTCCCGGACTTCCTAGTCGAACGGGGCGATACTCGGCGCGGCTGCTGCCATTGTTTTTGTTCAAGCGCATCCCTGAGTCCCTGGGCTGTGGCTCTGTCACTGCCACTCGGTTCTGCATGAATGACGTGCGGTGATCTTATCTACCTTCACAGGGTCAACGGCGACGCGCTTGTGTTGCTACCCTGCCAGTCCTGCGTTCAAAGTCTTCGTACGGCGTGGGGGGGTGCCTGCCCGACCACGTGAAAAAAACAGGGAGCCGCTGAGCGCTGGGTGGTTGCGCCACAGCGGCTCCCGACGAGAGAGAGACTGCGTGCGCGGGGGGTGGTTGCGCAACGCTGACTCGCTCTGTTACTACAACCCAGCAATCCGACCCTTGCCACGATCCCGAAGGCCTTGGCTCAATCGCAAGCGCGTCGGGTTCGCTCGCCGATGCCCAGTAAGATCACGTGATGACGCAACAATTGTCCACACACGTGATGTCAGTCGATCTTCTTTTTTTGGACCACCCACCGCGGATTTACGCAAAGCCCGCAGTCCAGTCCACGGAACATCAGAGCGGCGCGCTGGTCGCCCTTCAGCTGCCAGTTCAGCCAAGCAACCGCAACGCCGCCGAACTCACCTCCGTTCGGTTGCCGGTAGGTACCACCGTGAGCGACGCCTCTCTCGTAGCCCCGAAACGCCGGGATCGACGTTATTCGATTGAAATCGTTATTGGCATTGACGAACGCGATGTCTTGAGCATCACCGCTTATATATGCAATCGAGGTATGGAGAGACTTCAGGTCATCTTTGCTCATGACCTTTCCTCCTCCAGCGTCAGTCGGCTTGGAGAAAAGACCACTGTTCCAGATTACAGCTGTGGTTACACGAGGGTCAGCCGCCACTTCAATCGCCTGGATGCCTCCGCAAGATTGACCCATTACCGCAATTTTCTCGCTGTCCAGTCGTTGATAGTATTCGCTGCCCGCGCGCTGATTCTCTGCGATGACCCAGTTCATGGCCTCAACGAGTTGCGCGGGGTGGGTTGCAGGTGGCGGTAAGTTGGTTGGAGGTTCAGTCGGGTCAAACCCAGCTGGTCTGTTCGGCACCCCGGGACCGTGGCGGACGCCCGTGGCGTTCAGTTGCCTTATTGGGCCAAGGGCAATAACTAGGTATCCGTACGAAGATATTTCGGTCAGAAACGTGGCGAAGAGATTCCCCGTGTTCGCACATCCGCCGTTACCCCATAGAACGATCGGCAAACGCGTGTCGACCAACGCTGATAGATCGTCCGGCCGATAAATCGTGCGCCCAGGAAGTCTTGGATCCATTTCCATCATCGTTTTGTAGGGTCCCGAGCCAACTGTGGGCGCCGTCCCCGCCGACCTCACGTTGGGCTCTTGTGCTTTCGAACCTGATGAGAGACTGAACACACACAAAAGGCAACATACTGCAGTACGCGAAAAGGACATTTCGTACCTCTCGACCAGGTGCCCCGACCCTTGGGTGGTTCCGAGCCGGCCCAATGGAGTCTCAGTGTTGGTTTCGGTCGATGGCGAGACCGGCGGCGTCGACGCCAGCGCGCGCACAGGCCTCGTCTTGGTCGGGAAGCGAACCGCCGACACCGATCGCGCCAACCAAGCTTCCGTCGGACCAGATTGGGAGTCCACCCGGCATTGGCGCCACGCCGGGAATCGTCAGCATTTGGACCGCACCACTCGCTATGCGGTCCCCCACGTTCCGGCTCGGTTGGCCGGTCATCAGCGCCGTACGTGCTTTGCCCTGAGAGGCCTCAATAGTGGACCAGAGGGCCCCGTCCATCCGATCAAAAGCAATTAGATGTCCGCCGTCGTCTAGCACAGCAATCGAAACGGCCTTAGCTGCCTTCGCTTCGCATGCGCCGATCATTCCCCGCGCAGCCGCCAGGGTAAGGGTCGGTCGCTTCGGTAGATCGCCTGACGCAGTCGAGAATCCCACCGATAGGAGAGATAACAGTCCTGCAAAGACTCTTTTCATGCGTCCTCCATTCCGCAGCCCTACGGCTTATGGATCCAGTCCCCGGTGACCGGGTGCGGATAGTGAAACGCCGGTCGAATTCCGGGGTAGGGCCAGGGATGGCACGCCGTGTTGCTCTGCCGGTCCGGACCATTGGGGTCGGCGGGATAAAACTTCGGAACTGGCGGAGCAATGTCTGGCAACGGTGTATCTCGGAGATTGCCCAGATACGGGTAGCTGTACCTTGTGCAGTAGGTCAGCGCAGTGAAGCGCCAAACGCCACCTTCTTTGCGGAATCGCGCCTCGTAGACCGTACTACCCATCGTCTGACTTTTGCCATACACGGCCTGCTGAAACCAGTCCTTGAACCGCGCCTTCGCGCTAAGACCGCCCGGATCCACATCGATGACTTCCTGCATCATGATGTGGTCGTCCAACAATCCGCGCTGGGGCCCTTGCTTGCCGACCGCCTCTGCCATCTTGAAATGCGCACCGGTGATCAGTCTTCGGACTGAATCTTTGCCGATATACTTGCCGCCATCCGCATCGGCGACCGCTGAATCACTGAACAGTGAGAGGACTTGGTTGTCGAGGAACTTGTCGCGGTAATATCCGAACACAAAGATCAGCTTTTTGATGGAATAAACGTTCTCAGCGCGAGTGACGAGCGCATCGAGCCGATCAAGTTGAGCATCGCTTGGTATTTCAGCTTTCTCGGTGCCCTTCGCGCCCGAGGCCGCCCAAGTGGGGCTGCTGCAAATCGTCCCGGCAATCGTCAGCCCTAAACTAAGCGTTAGTACCTTCATTGTGTATCGGGCGGCGTTCATCATTTGCTTCCGTTGTCGACGCATCATTTGTTCACCCACGTCACGGGTTTGCCAGTGACAGGATTCGGATAGTGGAAGGGGACCAACAGAGAGTGGCTCATTGCCTGATTCTTGGCGATGAAGCAGCCGTACTCTTCTGGCGTCTCCATCCTGTCGGGACCGATTGGGTTGCCGGGGAAAAGTGCCATGTTCTTTTCGGGAACGTCGCGAAGCAAGCCGGAGTCGTCGTGGGGGGCGTTAGCGACATTTCCTAGCTTGCCCGGAACCGGAGGAAGATCAGCATACCCCGTGCCCATTGACCCCTCTGCATAGACGCAAAGCCGCCAGACTTTTAGCTTCCATATCCCGTCCTGCTTTACGTATTCGTTCTCATAAATCACCGACTGGCTGATGTTGGTGTTCGTCGGATCCTTCATAATCGTGTGATATTGGGCCCCGAAATCGAATAACGTTCGTGCCCGAAGCTTCGCTGATTTGCCATCTCGGGAGATGTCGACGACCAGCTGAGCCTGACGATGATCAATCAATGCGCCGTAAACCGGCATAAAGGCAGAATGAGAGAAAGCACCCCAGTGGCCAGTCCAAAGGCGGCGCGCGCCCTCTTTGCCCTCCCAAACCCCATGCTGGAAGTGCACCTCCACTCCCGGCCCGTTGGCGAACAGATCGGCCTGATCTTCGAACAAAAGATTGTCTTGCTGATAAGAATAGGCTTCATGAAGGCGCTCAACGTCATAAATGTCATTCAATCTTTGGGCGCGCTGCATCAATGATTGAAACGACTGAGCCATCATCAATGATGGAGCCGCGACCACGACGAGCCCGACGATTGCCGCATAGCGAGCGATGTGTGACAGTGTTTTTGTCATCGGAAATCTCCCCGGAGAAAAATTCAACGGCTCGGCCAAGTAACGGGTTGGCCGGTCACAGGGTTATTGAAAGGAAAGGGATCCAGACCTGGGCTGGGATACTGATCCGTGCATCGCTCAGCGGCAGTTTCCAGTCGGTCGGGACCATTCGGATCCTTCGGATAAAGCACCCAATGCGGTGCCTCGTTGGCAGCGTCGGCGTCTTGCCAACCGTCGAAATAGTCGGCCGACCACGGACTGCAAAAGCGGTATGTCTTGATTTTCCAGACGCCTTCCTCCTTGACGTAGTCGTTATCGTAGATACCAGCGATCCATTCTTGTTTCTGGTGATAAACGGCGTATGTACCAAGTGTCCGGAACCGACCGCGCGCCGTTTGCGAATCCGGAGACACGTCGATCACACCCTGCCATTGCGGCATATCAAATAAGCGGCCCGCGACCGGGCCGACGGCTCCGTTTGCGTATGTGCTACTTAGATACCCCAGCCAAAGCCGCTTCAGGCCCGCCCGACCTTTCCACACGCCACCCATGTAATGGGCTTCAGGGGTATCGTTGGAGAACAGGCTTAGCACTTGATCCCATAGAAAACGATCCTGGTAATAGCCGTAAGTGAACTGAAGCTTCTCAACAGCTTTGACTGCTTCCATACGGTTCAAACGCCGGGTGATTTCTTGCAAACGAGCGGCGCTGGCTTTCTCCGAAGAAGCTCGTATTTGCGCACTCGCGTTCTGCAACGGAAGGAAGGTCGGCAAGATGAATATAAATACGAATATCGTGAATGCCGTCCGCATTTGACGCATAGAGTTTCGTACCACGTGCATGACTCCTAGTGGGCGGCCTGAGTATTGCGCGTCGACCGCTTCTGCGGACGCCCCACAGACATTTGGCACTGTTTTAGTCCATTGCCACTCTGCGCCCCTTGCACTGCTTTAAAAGATGTACTTTAGGGAAAATTGCACAATGCGCGGCGCGACGGCTAAGCTTGTGATTTGGCCAAAATTCGCTGCGTACGGGTTCGCCACCGCGGGAATGGAGAACTGCGGCGTGTTGAAGACATTGAAAAAGTCCGCGCGGAACTGCAGTTGCGCATCCTCCCGCAGACCGCCGACTCGAGTATTTTTGAACAGCGATAGGTCCGTATTATCCTGGTCAGGGCCGCGGACAACCGCGCGTCCTAGGTTGCTGAATCCAGTCGCAATCCCGTCGCCACCCAACGAAGCCGGAATCAGAGGTGGCGCGCAGAACGCGGCCTTGTTGAAGTAGTCGTTGACGCGCGAAGTCACGCTTCCCGACGTTTCGATCTGTCCCACGCTGTATCCGGAACACAAGTTCGCTCTCGGGGTTATGCCGCCGAGGGATGACACCGCCACAGCCGTCGTAAAGTATGCTGACCCGGCGCGCGAGTCGGTGAGAGTCAGTGGCAGTCCCGTCTGGATGGTTGTAATTCCTGAAACATTCCATCCGTTCAGAAGCATCCGGCCGAATTGATTCCCCTCTTTCATACCTGGAATCGCCCACAAGGCAGTGAGCACGAGCCTGTGCGTGCGATCGAAATCTGCCGGTCCATACTGCTGACGGGCATCAAGTGGGTTATTGCTACTTCGCAGTAGGTTGGTACCAAGCGTGTTGCCCTGGTACGAGGACATGGGAGTCAGATTTCGGCTGTACGTGTATGCAGCCTGGAAGCTCACGCCGTGCGACAAGTTCTTTCGCAAAGAGACTAGCAGGGCGTTGTAATTTGAAGTTCCATCCGTGGCAAGGGTGCTCAGGGCGGCAAATCCAACGTACGGATAGCGCGACAGAACATTTGCGGCTGCCGAAGTCGTCTGGGTGACACAACCGGTGGGCAAACCGCAGTTGACAGGATTGGATGGACTGGCGAGCGAAGCCACTTCCAGCGGATAAACCTCGGCAAGGTGTACCGCACTGGATCCATTGTAGCCAATGCCCAACACCATCTGTCCTGGAAGTTCGTACTGAATTCCCAAACTATATTCCTGAACGGTGGGCGTCTTATAGCGGTTGTAAATCGCCGTTCCGCCAACTGCCGAAGTCGGTGTGCGCAGCGGGAATCCCGGAGTCGGGATAATCGGGAAAGGTGCCTGAAGCGTCGCGGTCGGTGTAATCTGTCCGCCTTCATTAACCTGAACGGTGAATGGCGGAGTGTTTAGGTTAACAACAGTTTCGAGCTCTTCGGACATCCGGTCGAAGAAGATTCCATAGCCGCCACGAACCACCAGGCGGCCGCCCGTGCCTGGTGGCTGCCACGCGAAACCGATGCGAGGCGCAAAATTGTCGTGCGATGGCGGAACCAGAGTCTCATAGCGGCCGGGACGACTTAACACCCCCGCTGGCAGGGGCGGCGTGCCGGGGTAGTTGTTCGACACCGTCCATCCAAGGTAGGTGCCCGCCGCCGGGGGAATCGGCGCCAGGTTCACCTGGCTCAGCCAGATATTCGTGAAATCTCCCTGCGAATCCCAAACTCCGCCGAAGTACTCCCAACGCAGACCCAAATTGAGAGTCAGTGAACGCGTGACTTTGAAATCGTCCTGAAGAAACGCCCCCAGATTCTCTATCTGAAAATCATGCAGCGCGCCAACGACTGGCCGACTGATATGTCCCGACGAAGATGCAACGTTGCTGTACGTTGTGCCATTCTCGCCCGGTCCGGTCCCTGCAGGCATTCCGAGAAGAAAACCTTGGATGCTGTTGAAACTGATGGCTCCCGAGGTCGGGCTGATATGATTGTTCTGATACACGCGAGTCATATCGTAGCCGGCGCGGATCTGATGTTTCCCATGTAGCCACGAAACCTGATCGCCCGCTTCGAGACTCTTGTCGAATATTGAAAAGTTACTTGAACCACCCGCTCCGGCCGTAAACGTCGGAGTTCCGCCGACGATGGAGATCTGCCATCAGCCTCGGATCATATGGGTTTAAGGGGGTGAGTCCCACAGATGTATTCGTGAACGGAATTATGGTAGTGGTCTTCGCAAAGTTTTCAACATACGCCAATTTCGTTCGTTCACGAAGTTGCTGGTCACTGTGGAGGTCAGCTTGATGGGGACCGAAATGTTCTTGTAGGGCTGACTTCTTTCTCCATATGGTGTCGGACTCAGGGCAGCGGGAGCTATAGTCGAATCTTTGCCCCAAAAGAACTTCTCCGATAGGGTGTTTTTGGGCGTGAGAACGTAATCCGTGTTAACCAAATATTGATCCTCGTTGAAGGTCGCGGGAAGGCTGAACACCTCCTGACCGAGGCCGTTGACAATCTTTTGGGGCGTGGGAATGTAGTATTGGTTGGTTCCAGGTATCTTCAAATTCAAATCGTCAGCGCAGCTGGGTTGATGTTCGATCCATCGCAGGCCACCGGCACCCCCTCGGGCGTCCTGCTCGGGCCATACACGTCCATTCCCCCCGTGGGGCCGCCACAGAATAGAGACCCGATCGCGGCAGCCGAACGGTCGTTCGTGAGCGGAGGCAGGGTCGTCAAATTCGTAACAGATGACACTCCATTCTTCTGCCGAGTGCCCTGGTACGAACCAAAAAAGAAAATCTTGTCTTTTCGTATGGGACCGCCGAACGTGCCTCCGAATTGGTTCTGATTCAGCACTGGCCGCGGCCTGTGGGCGCGGTTCAGAAAAAAGTCGTTGGCATCCAGGTCGGTGTTGCGCAAGAACTCGAACAGGTCGCCGTGAAAGGCGTTCGTGCCCGATTTCGTCACGACATCGACGTTGGCGCCCGAGGTTCGGCCATAGCTGGCATCGTACATTGAGGTCTGGACCTTGAACTCCTGGATGGCATCCGGGCTGGGAACCGGAATCCCCGTCGAGGTACCGCCCGCATAATCAGAAGCCGCATCTGAGTGGTAATTGTTTATATCCGCACCATCCATCTGATAGCTGTTGCTGTATTGCGTGTTGCCGCTCGCCACTACATCCAGTGAACCGCGTCCCAGCGTGTTGGCGTTGTTGACGTTGCCCACCACGCCCGGAAACAGCGCCAGGATTTGCGTATAGTTGCGGGTCGCCAACGGAAGCTGCGTGACTTCCCTTGACCCGACCAGACCGCCCAACGTCGTACTCTCTGTCTGCAGTACCTGCGCTTGCGAATTAACCGTCACCGTCTGGGCCTGCGCACCGATTTCCATCGTGATGTTCACGACGGTGATCTCGGTGACGTGAACCGCCACCGGCCCCGCCGTGGCGGTCTTGAATCCTTGGGCCGTAAACGCGACACTATAGTTTCCAGGCGGCTGCAGTGGAAATGTGAAGGTGCCGGTGTTATCGGTGGCGACCGTTCGCACCGTACCCGTACCGGCATTTGTCAGCTTTACGATCGCACCTGGGATTACAGCACCGCTTTTGTCCTGCACCGTTCCTGAAACCGCGCCCGTAGAGGCCGATTGCGCCCACAGTTCGACCGCCCCACATCCAGCCAATGCGCACAACAAGACAACGAAGAGCGCTTTCTTCGCGAGCCTCATACGATGATCTCCTCCGCTATGGCCAGGAAATAAGGATGCAGGCCATTCCCCCGAACGGCGCATGATCCATACACGCACAGGGAATCTCGTGTCAAGGACTTTTATGCATCACGTCGATGTCTATAAGACATTAGCTGGGAGCGCTCCGCAATTCGTCATGGAATTGCCGATACCCATATAACATCACACCCATGCATTATACAGATTACGTCTCGCTTCAACTTCGGCTAGCTTTGTGTCGCCTCGATGGCACCTCCACGCTGGCGGCGAAACGATAAGGAAAGAACAAATCACATTAGAAGGAGCGAAACGATCGCAACTGATTCGACGACAACACCTGATGTTGAAGCTGGAGGTGTCCCGAAAGGCGCGATCGTGCTTCTCGCCCGATTTATGTTCGCATAGATTTTCTTGCTTGCCGCACCCGATCATTTCTCGAAACACACGATTGCCTACGCGGCAGCGCAAGGCCTGCCCTTGGCCTCCGTTGCGGTACCGCTGTCCGGAATCATCGCACTGGCGGGCGGCTTGAGCATCTTCTTCGGGTATCGCACCAAGTTTGGTTCCTGGCTGATTGTGCTCTTCCTGGTTCCCGTAACAGTTGTGATGCACAAGTTCTGGGGAGTGACGGACCCAAGGATCGCCCAGATGCAGATGACCATGTTTATGAAGAACGTGTCGATGCTAGGCGGAGCATTGTCCATTTCACAGTTCGGAGCGGGACCGTTCAGTCTCGACGCCCGACGCTTGCGTTAAACGCCGCGACGGATATGTCCGACGGTATCCAGGGGTTCGTGATGACAGGAGCATTTGCGATCTACAGCGCAACGCTCGGAGGAGCTAATCAAAGTTGGGGCGTACAACATGAGCGCAGTTCTTGCGGATGGAAACAGCTAGTGGTGGTACAACACTGCTGAATATTCCCGGTGCTGAAGGTTACAAATTGCCAGAGTATGGTCGAATGGTCGGAAGCAAATTTCATGGTTCGTTCGCTTAGGCATTCATCGGTCAGTTGGTTAGGTTCCGTCTTTGAAAGCGGGTAGTTCTACGCGGCCCGCTCTCAACAGACGCTGGTTCCGAACACTGCGAAATCCAGAAACGCCTGCCCGGATCCTCAGTAAGAACCGGTGTTTCCATCAATTGCCGTGAAGCATCTCGTATCAGGTTCCGGAACTCCCCGACCCAATGCGCTCGCTCGGGCGCCGTCGTCGCTTGCCGCGCTTCGATGACTTTGGTCTGCGTAAATTGCCACCAAACTCTCGCCTGGAATGCCCATGTGTTCGGGGAGACGCGAAAAAGCTCTCCGCATACCGGACGAAGTCAAGCACGGTTTTCGCCAATTCATTCTTGCGCCAGGCAATATGCACGGGAATTACCGCAGAAGGTTCACAAAGGGGAACGGCGACTAAACGATCCGCAAAGGATGGGTGATACGGGCTCTCCCCAACCGCAAGATAGATGCCCTTGCCGGATTCAATCAAAATCGCGCCTGCCTCATCATAGGGCATCGTTTCTGTCGGTATAGCCTTGGGAGTTATACCAGCATTGCGGTACAGTTCCAGCACCTTCTCGGTGAATCCCGGCGAAATGCGTTTATCAATC
The DNA here is from genome assembly GCA_963814735.1 of uncultured Acidobacteriota bacterium. Classification (GTDB taxonomy): domain Bacteria; phylum Acidobacteriota; class Terriglobia; order Acidiferrales; family UBA7541; genus Palsa-295. The sequence continues at coordinate 184,935 of CAWFEC010000009.1, forward strand.
ATTAAAAGATTCTGCTGAGCGATATCTATGAGCCGAATGCGCGCCCGTTTGGCCAAGGGGCTCGTTTTTCTAACTACCACCGACAAGCGTTCCTCAAACAAAAGGCTCGACGCGAGTTGCTGGTTGCTGATGGGAGGTCGCATGAAACCGACGTCGATCCTGTGGTCGTCAAATGCTTCGGTTTGAAAACCCGAAGCGACGTCCTTGACATCGATCTCCACAGCGGGCGAGAGCCTGAGGTAGCCACTGATGATTCGGCTGACGACATCGCCCAGTCCTTTCCCCATGCCGACACGCAAGGTGCCACTTTGACCGGCATGAACGTGCTTGGCGACCTCCACAGCTTGCTGCGCATGTTGAAGCACTACTCGCGCTTCGCTCAGGAATCTGCTTCCGGCATCGGTGAGAAATACCCGGCTGCTGTTGCGATCAAAAAGTCGGACGCCCATTTCGCGTTCAAGATCTCTGATTTGCCGGCTCAACACTGGTTGGGAGATGTCAAGGTGCCTCGCCGCTCTGGTGAAATTCAACTCTTCAGCAACCACGGTGAAGTATCGCAGGTGTCGGAGTTCCATTTTACCAGTGTGCCATAAGCTCGGGGGAAAAGCAATGTCTTATAGACATCGACGTGATACATAAAAGTCCTTGACACGAGATTCCCTGTGCGTGTATGGATCATGCGCCGTTCGGGGGAATGGCCTGCATCCTTATTTCCTGGCTATAGCGGAGGAGATCATCGTATGAAGCTCGCGAAGAAAGCGCTCTTTGTTGTCTTGTTGTGCGCACTGGCTGGATGTGGGGCGGCCGAACTGTGGGCGCAATCAGCCTCTACGGGCGCAGTTTCAGGAATCGTGCACGACAAGAGCGGCGCTGTAATCCCTGGTGCGTCCGTAAAGCTGACAAGCATTGGTACAGGTACGGCACGGACGGTTACCACCGATAACGCAGGCAGCTTCACGTTCTCATTACTGCCGCCCGGAGACTATAGTGCCATGTTCACCGCCCAAGGGTTCAAAGCCGCAACAGCTGGGTCGGTGACGGTTAACGTGACCGAGACTACAGTTGTGAACATTACGATGGAGGTCGGCACACAAGAACAGACGGTAACCGTTAATGCGGAAGCTGAAATACTGCAAACAGAGAATCCGACATTAGGAGGTTTGGTCGGAGCAAGGGGAGTGACGGAACTTCCCTTGGCTACCCGCAACTACACCCAGATTCTGGCACTGTTTCCGGGCGTGGTGGGCAATGTCAACAACGCCACCACGCTGGGACGCGGTTCACTGGATATCGCGGCGAGCGGCAACACGCAATACAGCAACAGCTACCAGATGGATGGCGCGGACATAAACAATTACCATTCGGATACTGCTTCTGATTACGGAGGGGCCAGGGCGGGGGTTGCGATCCCAAACCCAGATGCCATCCAGGAGTTTAAGGTCCAGACCTCGATGTACGATGCCGTCTATGGGCGAACCTCGGGCGCCAACGTCGATGTCGTAACGAAATCGGGCACGAACGCCTTTCACGGCGACCTGTTCGAGTTCTTGCGCAACACCGACCTGGATGCCAACGACTTTTTTCTGAACCGCGCCCACAGGCCGCGGCCAGTGCTGAATCAGAACCAATTCGGAGGCACGTTCGGCGGTCCGATACGCAAAGACAAGATTTTCTTTTTTGGTTCGTACCAGGGCACTCGGCAGAAGAATGGAGTGTCATCTGTTACGAACTTGACGACCCTACCGCCACTCACGGACGACCGCTCGGCTGCCGCGATCGGATCTCTATTCTGTGGCGGTCCCACGGCAGGAAGGGACGTGTATGGCCCGAGCAGGACACCAGAGGGAGTGGCGGTGGCCTGCGACGGATCGAATATCAATCCAGTCGCGCTGGCGATCTTGAATTTGAAGGTGCCCGGAAGCAACCAGTATTACATCCCCACGCCACAAAAGATTGTCAACGGTCTCGGTCAGGAGGTGTTCAGTCTTCCCGCAACGTTCAACGAGGACCAATACCTGATTAACACGGACTACGTTCTTTCGGCGAAAAACACCCTGTCGGAGAAGTTCTTTTACGGGAACGATTCCACCGTAACCCCTGCTTCCCTGAGCCCTACACCCTACGGGGCAAAAGACAACCCCGACACATATATCTCCGTCCCCATCAAGCTGACGTCCACATTGCGCGCCAATTTGGTGAACGAAGCCAAGGTGGCATATGTCGAAAATTTGGGGGAGGTAAGCAACATATTTCCGTTTACGAATGCGTCTGTAGGAGTCACCCCTTTAAACCCATATGATCCGAGACTGGTGCAGACTTCTATCGTCGGTGGAACACCGACGTTTACCATTGCCGGGGGTGGTCAATTTAACCAGGTTATTTTCGACAAGAATTTCGAAGCGGGCGATCAGGTTTCCTGGCTGCATGGAAAGCACGAGATCCGCACTGGCTACGATATGACCCGCGTGTACCAGAACAATTGGGTTAAGCCAAATTCCGGAACTGTAAATTTCAACAGCATCCAAGGCTTTCTTCTCGGAATGCCAGCAGGGACCGGACCTGGCGAAAATGGCACAACGTACAGCAACGTAGCGTCGTCGTCTGGGAATACTAGTCGGCCAGTTGGCTCTAAGCATGATTTTCAAGTAGAGAATCTGGGGGCTTTTTTTCAGGATGATTTCAAGGTCAAACCTTCACTTACTCTGAATTTGGGAGTGCGGTGGGAATACTTTGGAGGGATCTGGGATTCCCTCGGAGACTTCACCAACGTCTGGCTGAGCCTGTTGAACCTAGCTGCGATTCCTCCGGCGGCTGGCACCTACCTCGGGTGGACGGTCTCAAACAATTACCCCGGCACGGTGCCATTGGCAACTGGCGTCTTAACTCGCCCACACAGATATGAAACTCCGGATTCGCCATCGCGCGACAATTTTGCTCCCCGCATTGGTTTTGCATGGCAACCACTTGGCACCCTAGGCCACATGGTTATTCGCGGCGGTTATGGAATCTTCTTTGATCGGGTAAACGTGGCCTTTGCAAGTGCAGGTAACCTAAATTCTCCACCCTTCAGCGCACAGGCCAATGAAGGTGGACAGATCACGCCCACCGCGACCCTTCAAGCTCCTTTCCCGCTCATTCCGACTCAGGGATTCCCGTTGCGCACCCCAACGTCAGCGCTTGCGGGGGAAGCTGTTTATAACGCCTATAAGACTCCCACCGTTCACGAATATAGCTTGGGAATCCAGTACCAGTTGCCGGCTCAGATGGTGCTAGATGTTGGCTACAACGGGTCCCATGCTGTACACATTACCGAGGTTTATCCGCTTGGAGTAGCTTCGCTCGCCAGCCCGTCCAATCCCGTCAATTGCGGACTGCCAACCGGCTGTGTGACCCAGACGACCACGGCAGCCGCAAACGTTCTGTCGCGCTATCCGTATGTTGGATTTGCCGGGCTGAGCGTTACCGCTGATGATGGAACGTCGAACTACAATGCCCTTTTAGCTAGTTTGAAAAAGAGCTTGTCACATGGCGTGACCTTCCAGGCTTCGTACACATATAGCAGAAATCTAACTCCCATGTCGTCGTACCAAGGCAACACCCTTGGCTCGAACATATTGCGCAGTAGCAATGACTCTCTCGACGCCCGTCAGCAGTATGGACCAGCAGACTTTGATCGCACCCACAGGCTGGTCATGAATGCCTTATGGGAAATTCCTGGCGTGGCCAAGGGAAACAGACTTGACCAGATGCTGCTGAGCGGGTGGAACATTTCGGGAATTCTAACCATACAGACTGGACTTCCGCTTACTCTCACGGACTCACGCGCTGGGTCAGCATATTTTACGACTGCCGTGACGACTGCACCCCTTGGCGGCATCACCCCGAGAGCAAACTTGTGTCCCGGATCCACTGTGGGACAGATCGAAACTCGGGGAAGTGTGACGTCGCGTGTCAACGGCTATTTCAACACCGCCGCGTTCTGCCCACCACCTCTGATTCCCGCATCGTTGGGTGGGGACGGGATCGCGACTGGATGGAGCAACTTAGGTCGCGCTGTTGTTCGTGGCCCTGACCAAGATAATACGGATCTGTCGCTGTTCAAAAATACCCGCGTTGGCGGCTTGCGGGAGGATGCCCAACTGCAGTTCCGGGCTGACTTCTTCAATGCCTTCAATACCCCGCAGTTCTCAATTCCAGTGGTAGCAAATCCGTACGCTAAGAACTTTGGGCAAATCACCAGTTTAGCTGTCGCTCCGCGCATTGTGCAGTTTGGCCTGAAATACATCTTTTGACCTGACACCGGAAAGGAAGATTCCCCGGATCAGGTACTGTGTCGATCGACAGAAAGGGGATAAAGTGAGGCCGAGGATTTTAGTAGGAGCTGTAGCCTGTGCCGTACTGCTATGCTTTGCGCTGCTACCTACACCTCATGCGGATGACAATAACCGTGCACGGCTTCGGGGCATCGAGAAACGGCTGGAAAGAGTCGAGGCGATCAAGGCGATCGAGAAGCTTCAGTCGGTTTACGGATATTACCAAGACCGGTTTCTGTTCAACCAAATTCCTGCGCTTTTTGCAGACCGAGGCGCCGAAGCACATTACCTAGGTGGCGTGTGGATTGGCCAGGCGGGCGTGCGGCGGCTGTGGCTGGGATATTTGAGTAAGGCGTACAGCAACGGCACGAACGGTCCAGTCGCCGGCCGGATGTTCGACATGCCTCAATTACAGGGCGTAGTCGACGTTTCCCCGGATGGACTTTCCGGCAAGGCGAGGTATCGAACGCTCGGTCGGTTCGCCGTTTACCATCAGAAGGAGGAGTGGGTAGCCGGCATCTATGAGAACGACTACGTCAACGAAAATGGAAAGTGGAAATTCAAGATCTATCGCTTTTGTAATACATGGTCTGCCCCGTACCACGAGGGCTGGAAAGACGTCAAAGCGAACCGAAAACATCAAGTTCAGTGGAAGCTTTATCCGGAAGACCCAGATGGACCCGACCGGCTAGAGACCGCCGATGAGCCGTGCGAAGATCACTATCCACAACCGGGCCTGGTCCCATTCCACTTCGTACATCCTGTAACGGGAAAGCCCGTCGAGTGGAGTCCCGGAAATTGAAGACAAACAACGAATATTCATATCCTGGGAGTGCAAGCAAAATGAAAACACCGCTACTGCCGCTTGTCATTTGTGGCGTGTTGGCCGGCATAGTCTTGTTTGGCCATGAGCTAAGGGCGAAAGTGTCGGCCGCTGCTTCCGGGCCTGCTCTCTCTCAGCTGGAATACCGCGCCGGCGTGATCCAGGACATGGAGGACGTCGAGCGGTTGCACTATATCTACGCCTACCAGCAAGACAAGTTGCTATTTAGTGAGCAGGTGGATTTATTTGCAGACCACGGCAGCGAGCTTCACTTTCAGAACCAGGTGTACCTGGGCAAGGCGGGCGCGCGCAGGCTCTGGTTTGGCCATTGGGGGCCAATGACGAAGAACTCCCTCATGCCCATTTATGGAGTGCTGAACGATCACTTTGAATCACAACCCGTGATCGATATTTCGCCAGACCGTCAGTCAGCCATGGCGAGGTTCCGTGCGGACGACTACGACTTTACTTCTGGGGCAACAAGTCGATCTTCCATGCATACCCAAGAGGTGGAGTACGAGAATAAATACGTCAAAGTGGACGGGAAATGGGAATTCAAAATATGGGATCTGTGCATTTATGCTGATGGATCATACGGCCGTGGGTATGCGGATATGCCCATTCCCGGTCAGATGGGAAATGCACCTGACGCTGCCCCGGGTCAGGTTGAAAAAAGCGAGCTTAGCGAAGGATCCCCGGAAAACTCGAATCGGCTGTTCCCATCTAACGCGACTGGGCCGGATCGCCTGGAGACGCCCGAAGAAAACGGATGCTTCGTGGCAAAGGATCAGACGATGGCGCACTCGATGGTTTTTCCTTTTCACTATCCCAACCCTGTGACCGGGAAGTATGTCACATGGAAGAACCACTAATTATGCGGGTTGATCCCAGACAAAAACTGATTCTACGGGGTGAGGGCGTGTATGAGCATTAGGAAAAGTATTTTGCTGGCTAGCTGCTCCTTGCTGATTTGCGTGTTAGCTGTCGGAACAAGGCGTGAGCGGGTTGTGCATGCTGCGAGTGCGGATGGCGAGAGAGTTGAAGCATTGGATCGTCTGGTTACGCGCTTGGAAGACATAGAGGCTGTTAAGCGCCTTCAATATGTCTACGGGTATTATCAAGACAAGTTTTTAGTGGAACAATTGGTTGGGCTATTTTCGGATAACGCAACGGCGGATTACGACGGCGGGAAGTATTTGGGTAAGAGGTCAATCAGCCGATTGTTTCTGAATAAATTCACCATGAGCGAAGCACTAGGAAAGCAGGGACCCCAGTACGGCATCCTGAATGATCATTATGTGATGCAAGGGGTGATCGACGTCGCTGCGGATGGAAAGAGTGCCAAGGCACGGTTTAAGGATTTCGTTATCCAAGGAGTTTATTCCAAATCACAATCGGTCAGCGCGGGCATTTACGAGAACGAATATGTCAAGGAAAACGGCGTTTGGAAAATCAGTTCTCTAGTCTACTGCGAAGGATGGAGACGCCCGTATTTGGTAGGCTTCGCAGACGTGCCTTTTCCGGCATATCCACCGCACTATCCAATCCTGTATCCGAAAGACCCCGTCGGCCCGGATAGGATCAGCAACTATTCCTGCCACCCTTTCCCCTATCCAGGCATCACGCCGCCCATGCACTATCCGAATCCTGTGACGGGGTATTTCATTTATAAGCCGTAAGAGAGCTAAGCGCCGCCCGCTAATAGGGGGGCGCGGGGTTTTTGAAACCTCCTGGTGATTCCGAAAGGGACCCCTACTTTTTTCGCATCGCGCATTTCTCAGTGATGATGGGCAACGCCTGAGATAGCGCGATTCGCTTGACTGTAGGCAGTCCGATTCTCGTCGCTGCTCCAGAAACTCAATTGACGCGGTTGGCTTTACTGGTTTTCTTCCCTAGAATTCACGCGTGAAAGCGCTAGTTTTGGACGCAGTTGGACGCGAAAATTGTGCTGTGCAGAATTTTGGACGCGGCGTTTCTTGACTGGAATTTTGCGAGTCGTAAGGATAAATTCGGTGCGTCGCGATGTTCGTAGACTTCGATCGCACAGAGCCGCCAGGACGATACTTCTCGTCAGGGTTGGAGAGGGCGAAGCTCCACGGGTGATCTCTGTCGACTTTAAAGCTCACTCAAGAACTAATCCGAGTTTCTTTGCCGGATTTCCGAGCGTGGGATCACTATCCCGCGGTCCAAACGTTTTACGCCTTGTTGGGAGTGGCTAAACGGACCCGACTCGGTTTTCGAGTCGAACGATTGTGGGTTACGTCCCCCGCGGCAGGACAACGAAGCGCCCCCAATGATTCGAGGTGCTTTCAAAGCCGACCCCACCGTCATTCATGCTCGACTGACAATCATCTTTCGCGATCTTGGCTGGAATACGGCCGCGCCGACGGTCGATGGCTTGAAGCAATCTATTCACGACTGTCTCCGCGATAATATTCCGCTTATCCCTGCCGTCGTGAGGATCGGCACTTGGGCCCACTTCTTTACGGCGATAGGCAAGGAGGGGCGAGCAGTTACATTTATCTGTTGGGCCTGGGGCGATGACGAGGCAACGGCAATGATTCAGCTCAATCGCACGTTCGAGGCGATCCATGCCTGCCTAAAATGGATTTCGGACCATCTCAGAAGTCGGGCAAAGACCTAACTACCGACGGCCTTTCTTGTTTCCTGGAACTCCTCCCGACTACATACCGCTGGGGGACCAAGTGATCCGGGCGTGAAGGGATTGCCGTGGAGGACTCAGGCTGCGGCTTCACCGGCCAGCACCGGAAGATTGTGTTGGTAGGGGCGGTGGTGATCGAAAAAATGGTACTTCTCACAAGTCGCGTTGATTCTGTTTCCCTTGCTTTGGGAGAGAACTCCGGTATCGGAACGGATAGGTTCTCGTTGAGGGTATCGGCACGCTTCTGCCGAATCTTCCCGGACTTCGGCGGTTTCTGATCGCGCCAGCGATTATTCATCGGAGGTAGCCCGAGTGAAAGAACCCGGCCTAGATATGCCGACCCGGCTCTGAAGCCCTGTGGTAACCGATTGGGGCGCGGAATGGTCATACCCGGCACGTAAATTCAGGCACTTACGAGGCAGATCGTAGCAGGGTTTTTGGGCACGGCCGGTGTATCAAATGGTTGAGCGGCCTGCCTCCGTAACCGAAAGAAAAGACAGGATCGACGCAGCTCGATTTCGTCTGTATCAAAACGTGGGTTTTGATACAGAGCCTAGTCAATGCGGCTCGACGGTCAAGGTAGCGGCGATAAGTCCACGACGACTGTTGCCATGGCCGCCAAAGAGTTAGTTGTAACCTCACAGCGATCTCGCGTATGCCATCGCGGAGAAACAACTCTACGCGAGCCACTATTTCGAAACTGCATTGGACTTGTCGTTTTGTGTGCGTGCGAGCGATGACGCAGATCAGCCTGGTTTCTACCTCATCATGCTGATGGGCTCAGAACAGGCGGGATTGACCGGTCCCAAGGGATCGATCGTGCGAAAAGTCGCGGTGGGTAGGTCAGTTTCTAATCTCCAGGCCGCGCTAACGAGCATCAAAAACGCCTTAGAGGGGAGGGGCCCCAATAGCTTCAACCAATGAGTCAGGCAAAGCGCCTGCTCACGAGGCAGGTGCGTCACCACTTGAGACCCAGAGGACGCGTCTCACGAGCCTGCCATCGAGCGTGTACCAAAAGACATGGTTTGATACGGCCAGAATTCCGAAAGTTCGGCCCCGAGTTTTCTATGACTGGCAGGCGTCGAGCAAATAGCTCTTTGCTACACCGGCCCTCCACACCTTCCTGCGCTCGCTGGTTGGCTACTCGGAAACAACCGTGCAGCAACCGAAACTTCGTTTGGCAAATGAAAAATTCCGCGTTCCAGATACGTTCCAGTTAGGCGCAATTTCCCCGTTTTCTGCGTTTTGAGCGCCTCGAAAAATCAATAAGTTGCGTGTTTTCAATACCCGATCAAATTCCGACTCCCCCCGCCTCCACCAAATCCGACGAGGATTTGGTGTCCCGAGCGGAGCCCAACGGGCGAAGTCGAGGGGCACCAATATCGTGCATCATTGCTATATCCTACGGTGCGCGGATGATTCGTTTTACGTAGGGGTCGCCGAAGATCCGCGTCGCCGCTGTGACGAACACAACCGCGCCAAGGGCGCAAAGTGGATAACTCGGCGGCTGCCGGTTAAGGTTGTCTGGAGCGAGCCGCATGATTCGCTCTCTTCCGCTCGCCGCCGCGAGAACCAACTCAAGCGGTGGAGTCACGCCAAGAAGGCAGCGCTGATCGAGGGTTCCCTTCGACTTCGCTCAGGACAAGCATAAGGCGCTTGCGCCTCCCACCGCCTCCAAAATTTCCCGGCATCTACGGCCGGCGGCTATTTGCTCTGCTTCAGTGTGTCGAGGCGGCGGACGAAATCGGGCCACATCCTTTGCCGATCGACCGACGTGATCCAGCGGATCGTCTCGCTGGTTTTCGGAAACGAAAACGAGCAATCCGCGAGATTCAGGGCAGGGCGCGGATAGGTCGCCTCGGTCGTGAAGCCGAGGATGTGCGCGACCGTGATCGTGTCCCAGATGGCCCAATGTCCCGGGCTGACTACGCTGGCCGCGAGTTCCTTGTTGTTCGTGATCCAGCTATCAACCAATCCGTCGAGCCACTCGGCGAATTCGCCGTGGCCGCGCAGCAGGCCTGCGGCTTCCGCCTTGTCGAGCGATAGATGCTTGACGCAAACATCGGCGGCACCGATGGTGATCGGCGCTCGCGAATTGAGAATCACCTGGTAGGCGAGCGGATCGTTCTTGATGTTCCAGGGGTCCGTCCCCTTGGGCCACGATTGGAAACCCATGGTCAGGATCTCGACCCGATTCTCGATTGACGGGTCCGCCAGAAACGCCGACGCCACGTCGGTGGTGGCGCCAATCGTCAGGATCAGGAGCCGATTGCGCGGTGAGTAGAGGCGCGAGGTCTTGACGATGAAATCCACGCCCGGGTTGCGCATCGGAGCGCGGGTTTTGAGCGCCACATCGGAACCCGCAAACACCGGTGGAGTGTGCGACAAGCCCATGCGCCGCATGACGTCTCTCGCACATGCGGCGGAAGATTCCGCGTTCTTCGGAAGAGTCGGCGCGTGCGTGGTGACGATGGCCTTCATGTGCACCTGCGGCACAAGCAGCAGATACGCGATCGCGAACTGATCGTCGATGTCCGCTCCGCAGTCGGTGGTGAGGATTACGTCTCTCTGCCGCGCGAACGTGGACGTGCCGAGCAGCAACAGAAACGCAACGAGCAGGCATGTTTTCATTCGCATTTCGACTGATTCTCGCGACGCGGGCTACAGCGGCTGATCGGGGCGGATGATTGTCCGCCACATGTGGGCGACCGGGCTGCCGTCGTTGCCGAGTCCTTCTTTGGGCTGCTTGAAGTGGCGGCCGATGATGTCGAGGAAGGAATCGATCGTCACGACCACATTCGGATCGAACGCGTAGAGGTCGTTCACCGCCACCATGCGCGGCTCCATGTACCATTTGTGCTTGCGGACCATCTGGTAGGTCGCTTCGATGTAAGGCGGCGGCGTGTAGTCCGCGCCGAATAGCTGGCGATACAGATCGGGATACTCGTATCCCACCGCGGGATCGGCGTAGTAGCGCAGCGCCTGATGGTAGCGAATCGCGAACGAGACTTTCTCCGGCACGTACGGTTCGAAGAGCTGCGCGCCCCACCATCCGTGATCGGTGCGAATTAGTTCCTGGACCACGTCGTGGAGCAGGCACGCCAGGATAATTTCCTCGGACATTCCATTTTTCATCGCGAGGTTGGCGCTTTGCAGGACGTGGTGCGCTGTGTCCATGAAGCGCAGCCTGAAAAAATCGATCAGCGTGGGATTCGCGGGCATCGGCGGGAGCCGCTTCACGTTTTCGCCCGTGCGCGGCACCATCAGAAAACCCGCGCCCGCGCGATAGGGCTTCGTTTCGATCTGCGCTTCCACTTCCGCGGCGGTGGGATATTTGCCCGGCGCGGTCGTGACGGGCATTTGATGGCCGCCGTGTTTCAGCGCGATGGCCGTATTCAGTTCCGCCATCATCCGGCTCTCGAGAGCATCCGCGCGGCTCTCCGCATCCATTTTGCTCGCGCCCTCGGCGCCGCCCAAGCTTTCGAGAAAAGCCTTGCGATCGATTTCCATGCCCCTATCCTAGCCGCTTTTTCCTTCGTGCAAAACGCCTGATTCGCACGCGCCCGGGGTGCCGCAACCGTGTCGATTAGAATGGGTCCCCGTCGTGTGTTTACAGCGAGTTGCGAGCGTTTCTAATCGCCAAATGTCGATTAGAAATGCAGTGATTCGTGAGTAGTGATTGGTGAGTAGTGTGCCCCGCTCCTCGCGAATCGGGAGCTGTGCTTCGTGGCTCGCGAGCAGAGACTCAGGTACATGCTGCGGGTGAATCTGCGCAGCAGTTGCTCGCTCCGCTCGCGATCTTTTCGCAGGGCTGAAAGCCCTGCGTTTCCACCCGGGCCCAAAAGCCCCACCGCGTCGTCTTCCGAACCCAAATTTTCAAAGAGCGTTCGGCCCTCGTCGAGAGGGCGGGCGACTTTCATCGTCCAGACCAGCATGGCACTTTGCGCCGCGTACTTCACCTGTACTCGAGTACAGATTTCGCCCGGGGACGAAATGCTGTCACAACGAAGCGATGCGACATGAATTGCACTCCAACGCGCGCGCTTGCATGATTCTGACGAAAGGCCCCACCCTCACAAACCGAGGATGGGGCACCCGGAAAACCGTACTTGGCCGCGAAATCGCGATGTCAAAGATTGACATTGCTTGCGTTTTGGCATTAGGCTTTACACAGCGTCGCAGGAGAGCGCCAAGCCGTGGATCAGATGAACGTATCCATCACCGATGAGTTGGCCAGCTACGTTCGCAAGAAAGTGAAAAGCGGCCGGTACAACAATGCGAGCGAAGTGATCCGGGAAGCGATTCGCCGAATGGAGGAAGATGAATCCCGGGCCGTGCGGTTGGCGAGGCCGTCCGCGGAAGACATTCTTGGCGACCTGACCGAGCAACAGCTCGATTCCATTCGCCGCCGGGTGATCGACGGAATCACGTCGATCGAGAATGGCCACTTTCAGGAATATCACGGTCGCGAGGGCCTCGAGAAACTGGCCGATAAGGTGAAAGCCAGAGGACGCAAGGTCCTGACGCGTCGCGCCGCGGGAAAGTAATGGCGTCGTACCGGGTATCGCAAGGCGCCGAAAGAGACCTCGAAGAGATCTTCGTCTATTGGGCCGAGCGAGCCAGTCTCGCCACGGCCGACCGTTTGATCGAAGCCATCGTCAATCGATTTTGGCTGCTGGGCGAGTACCCGGATTCGGGAAGACCCTCGGACGAAATCGCGCGCGGCGTGAAATGCTTTCCTGCCGGCAAATATCTCATCTACTATCGCGCCGCCGCGAAGGGCGTCGACATCCTCCACGTTTTTCACGGCGCGCGAGATCAGAAGCGAGCCTTCAAGAGATCACGCAAATCCCGCGCCTAGCGGGTGAGCCAGGTGATGAGGGCCGAATACTGCGGGTACTGCGCGGCCAATTCGGCGCGATTGCCGGCTTCGTAATCCTGCGGGTCGAAGCCGGGCGCCATGGTGGTGCCCATCAGCGCGAATTTTCCGCCGGGGGCGAGGCGCGAGCCTTGCCACGTTCCTGCCGGGACGACGTGCTGGAGGCGCATGCCTGCCGAGATGTCCTGCCCGAGCAGGACGGCTTCGCCTGTGCCGCCGGGCTTGAGCTGCAGCATTTCGACCGGGTCGCCCAGATAGAAGTGGTAGATTTCGTCGCCGCGCAGGCGGTGCAGCGCCGAAAAAGTGTCTGGCGTGAGCATGTAGTAGATGGCCGTCGAAATCGCGCGTTCTCCGGGATAGGAACCGGGCAGCGCGCTCGCGGGCACGGCGTCTTTCGCGCGATAGGTTTCGGCAAAATATCCGCCTTCGACGGGCAGCGGCTTCATCTTGAGGAGGTCGCGGATCTGTTCGGCGGTGAGCATGGCGTCGAAGATACGAACGCAGGGCAGGGAAGGCAAGCGAAACCTGTCAGTGCCCAACCCCAGGCAGGTCAGCCACTTCTAATCAACTGCACGGCCCAGGAACGCGCTTCGGGAATGCCAGTTGACACCCCTAAGGAGCGTTTCCATAATCGCAAAAGGTAGGGAAGTGCCTTGGCCGAACGTTCCAAATCTCTCGAGCATGCCCTCGAGCAGGCAGTTTCGCGGGCATTGCGCGACAATCTTGCTCCGCTGCAGCGGACTGCGGACGAATTGCATCAGGCGTACTCCGATCTGGTAGCGGCGTGTTCGTCGAGCCGCCCGAGCAACGCCCTTCCTGCCATGCTGCGGGCACAAACGGCGGCGTCCGCTCTTGCCGCGGGACTTTCCGTCCTCTCGAATTTCGTTGCCGTCGCCCTGAACCCGCGCGACCGCAGTTCCGACGAAGAGTACGCAGACGTCGCCACCGCCGAACCCGAAGCAGAAACCGAATCCGCAACCGAACCCGAAATCGAAACGCGACAACACGAGCCTGCCAGGGCGCCCGCCCACGCTGCGGTTCATGCACCGCCGCCGGTCGATCCCAAATGGGCTCAGGAACAGGAAGCGCTCGCGGAAGCCGCCGTTGAGGAGGCTGCCGCGCAGGAAGTGGCCGCCGTCGAGGCGCCTGCTTTCGATCTTGCAGCGCTGCCCGATGACCTGAGAGACTTGCACCGAAGGGCGAGCCGAAACGCGAAAGTCGCCATGCAGGACATACAATTGTTGCGGCCCGAGGAAGTGAAATTGGGCCGCGAGAAACACGACATCTGTCAACGGTTGCGAAGTGATCTCGACAAGGCCCGTAAGGAATATGACCGCCGCTTCCGAGCGATTCAGGATCATCCTGTGGATTACTTCCACCATTGGATGGTGGAAATTCTCGCCAAGGGCAGCAGCGACGCCCTCGGAGAGTACCCGTATCCCTCGCCTGTTCTGCGGCACTAGGACAACGATGCGAATCTCCGGTCCGCTCCTTCGCGCGACCGGTGCATTGCTGCTCGTGTGCTCGGTCTGCTTTGCGGGCACGGATCAGAAGGCGCCGGCAAAGAAGGCGCCGCAGGCTTCGCCAGCCCCCCACCCGTCCGCTCACCGATCGTCGCTTTCCGAAAAGCAGCTCGAGAAACTTGCTAGGATGCTCAAGGACACGAAATCCAACTGGGCTTATGGGCGGCTCAGCTCGCTCGCCGAGGAGAAATATTCGGGCGCGCTCGGAGCGCGCGCGGCGCTGGCGCTCGGCTTCTTCGACTACAACAACCAGCACTATACGCAGGCGGCGAAATGGTTCGCGCGCGCGCAGAAGGATCCGCTGATCGGCGACTATGGGCTCTACTGGAGCGCCGAAAACGATCTCGCGGCAAACAACGATGCGGCCGCGGTCAGCGAGCTGCAGCAGTTCCGCAAGGATTATCCCGACTCCGTGATGACGGAGCAGGCGCTCGAAGCGCTCGGCAACGCCGCAATCGCCGCGAAGCAGCCGGCCGCCGCGGTGGCGGCGCTTGAGGCTTACCCGCAGACGACGCAACGATCGGCGCTGCTGTTTTTGCGCGGCCAGGCGCACGAGCAGGCCGGGCAGATCCTCGAAGCGGCGGCGGACTATCGCAGCGTCTACGAGAATTTCCCCACGAGCGAGCACGCGCGCGAGGCGGGCGTGAGGTTCGACTTCTTGACCGGCACTCCCGGCGTGCAGATTCCGCCGATTCCGGTGAAGGATCGCGTCGCACACGCGGAATCTCTCTTCGTCGCAAAGGATTGGAGCGACGCGCGCGACGAATACGCGAAGGCGCTGCCGCAGCTTTCCGGCGCGGAGGCCGAACGCGCGCAGTTGCGGATTCTCGAATGCGGCATGGCGCTCGGCGCCGGCCCTTGGGAAGTGGCGAAGCTGCAGATCACCGATCCCGATGTCGATGCGGAGCGTTCCTACGCGCTCGCGACGTTTTATCGCGACCAGCTGCAGGAGCCGGAGATGATCGCCGCGGTCGAAGCGGCCGCGAAGGGCGCCCCCACCAGCCCCTGGGCCGCTGCCGCGCTTTTCCTCGCGGGAAATTACTATTGGGTGCAGCTCGACCGCGCGCACGCCTCCGCGTATTACCAGCGCGTCGTCGATGGATTTCCGAACGGGCCCGACACGCCGTCAGCGCAGTGGCGCGTCGCTTGGACTGCCACGCTGGCGCGCCAAGCCAACGCGGCGGATTTGCTCGAGCAGCACCTGCGGAATTATCCCGGCTCGCCGTACGTGGGCGACGCGCTCTACTGGCTTGGCCGTCTGGCTCAGGAAAGAGGAGCTCAGCCGCTCGCGCGCAGTTATTTCCAGAAGCTGGCTGACCGCTACACGCAGAATTATTGGGGCCTGCTGGGCGCCGAGCGCCTGCGCGAACTTGGTCCAGGGCCCACGCAGGCTTCCGACGTGCTCGGCGTGATTCCGCCCGCGCCCGATCCACCCGCGCTCGACGGCAAGATTCCCGCGGCGGTGGAAGGATTAAAGGCTCGCGCCGACGCTCTGCGCTCGATCGGATTCGATTCCTCGGCCGAGCTCGAATTGCGCGCGGCATACGCAGCCACGAACGAGCCGCGGCTCCTTTTCGAAGCGGCGCAGGAAGCGGCGGCGGCCGGGCAATACGGCGCGGCGATCGTCACCGTGCGGCAGATTTTTCCGCAGCTCGAATCGGAGGCGTTCACCGATATTCCGCGCGAGGTTTGGCTCACTGCCTACGCGCTGCCATACGAATCCACAATCCGCCGCTGGTCTCGGCTGAACGGACTCGATCCCTTGCTCGTGGCGGGGCTCATGCGGCAGGAATCGGCTTTTCAGCCCGGCGCGGTATCCGTGTCCGATGCAGTCGGCCTGATGCAGCTTCTCCCCAAGACCGCGCGGGTAGTCGCGCACCAGCACAAGCTTCGCTATTCGCGGACGCGGCTCATCGATCCGGATTACAATATCCGGCTCGGGACGGCGTATTTCTCGGCGCTCGAGCAGCGGTTCGGCAGCGTCGAAGCGGCGCTCGCGGCCTATAATGCGGGGCCGGATCGCGTCGACGCGTGGACGACCGGACAGACGTATCGCGAGCCGGCGGAATTCGTGGAGTCGATTCCGTTCACGCAGACGCGCTTGTACGTGCAGATCATCACGCGCAACGCCGCCATCTATCGCCGGCTCTACGGAAGGCAAAACGCAAATGAATCCCGCACAGCCCCGACACGCCACGGCGACTAGCACCAGCCCGAAACTTTCCTCGAAAGCCGAACGCTTCACCGAATCCGTAATCCGCGAAATGACGCGGCTGGCGCTGCGCTACGGCGCCGTCAATTTGTCGCAGGGCTTTCCCGATTTTCCCGCGCCCGCTGAAATCAAGAACGCCGCGAAGGCGGCTATCGACGCGGACATCAATCAGTACGCGATCACTTGGGGCGCGAAGAAATTTCGCGACGCCATCGCCGCGAAATTCGAGCGCACGCAGGGCGTCGCCGTCGATCCCGAGCGCGAGATCACGGTTTGCTGCGGCTCGACCGAGGCCATGATGTCGTCGATGATGGCGATCATCAATCCGGGCGACGAGGTGGTGGTCTTCGAACCGTTCTACGAGAACTACGGACCGGACGCGATTCTTTCCGGCGCCACGCCGCGCTTCGTCAAGTTGCAGCCGCCCGATTGGAAGTTCGATCCGGATGAATTAGCCTCGGCGTTTGGTCCGGCGACGAAGGCGATCATTCTCAACACGCCGAATAATCCCACGGGGAAAGTTTTCGAGCGCGCCGAATTCGAATGCATTCGCGATCTTTGCGTCCGTTGGAATACCTTTGCGATCACCGACGAAATCTACGAGCACATGCTCTACGACGGCGCCCAGCACATTTCGCTCGCGTCGCTCGAAGGCATGCGCGAGCGCACGCTCACGATCAACGCGCTTTCGAAGACGTATAGCGTCACCGGCTGGCGCGTGGGCTGGGTGATCGCGCCGCCGGAGGTGACCGCCGCGATCCGCAAGGTGCACGATTTCCTCACCGTGGGCGCGGCCGCGCCGCTGCAGGAGGCGGGCGCTGTCGCGATGCAATTTCCGCAGAGCTACTACGACACGCTGGCGCGCGAGTACGCCGCCCGCCGCGAGCGCATGCTCAGGATTCTCGGCGGCGCCGGATTCAAGTGCTTCAAGCCACGCGGCGCCTACTACATCATGACGGATATTTCCGCGTTCGGCTTTCCGGACGATGTCGCCTTCGCGCAATATCTGGTGAAGGAAATCGGCGTCGCCGCCGTTCCCGGATCGAGCTTTTATCGCGATCCCGCCAACGGCCGCACCCACCTCCGCTTCACATTCTGCAAAAAGGAATCGACATTCCAGGCCGCCACTGAGCGCTTCGCCAAGCTTGGCGCGAGGTAATATGAAAGTCGCTTGTCTTCTGCTCTTGATGATCGTCGTGCCGGTGGCCTCAGCGCAACAGTGCTTTGAGATCCATGGCAGAGCGATTTGGTACAGGGGAGACGGTTTTTTTGCAATCTGGCATATCGGAACTCATCACGTTTTCTTTCCGGCTGATCAGCAGTCCGTTGATTTAATCTGCCGATATTTTGACTGCGACAGCCCGGATCGGCAGCCGGCATTGTTCGCGGACTTCACGGTGTGTCCTACGAAGCCCTACAGGCGCGGCGCAGCACAACCTGTCGTCGTCAAGAAGGTGGAACGCCCCCGTGTCGTTTCAGATTGGAAACCCGCTGCTGACCGCTAGTTAAGTTCAGCACCTCTAAGTGCGGGTGAAACTTATCAATGGGTTCTAGCTATCCAAATCAAAGGACTGCAGGTAATCGGGGATCGTGACGGGCCAGCCGCGCTGCGCCACGATTGCGTCGCGCAGTGACGTCAGCCCACTCGGCTCGCCGTGGACCATGAACGTCCTTTTCGGCGGTGCCTGGATTCCGGAAATCCAGCGCAGCAGCTCGCTTTTCCCGGCGTGCGCGGAAAGCTGGCACATCTCGACCACCTGCGCCCGCACCGGCACTTCCGCCCCGTGAAGGCGCAGGAACTTTGCGCCATTCAGCAACGCGCGCCCGCCCGAGCCTTCCGCCTGGTATCCGACGAGCAGCACCGTGCTGCGCGAATCGGGCAGCCGGTGCGCGAGATGGTGCAGCACGCGCCCGCCCGTGATCATGCCGCTTGCCGAAATAATGATGCACGGCGCGGTGACGTCGTTGATCTTCTTCGAATCTTCCACCGAGCAGGTCATGTGGACTTCCTGGACATCCATCGGGTCGGGGTCGGTCTGAGGTTTCAGGTCGTGGTCCGCGCGGTGGCGAGTATAAATTTCGGTGGTATTGATAGCCATCGGGCTATCGAGATACACGGGCAGATGCGGAATCCGCTGTGCTTTTTCGAGCACGCGCAGGTAATACAGCAGCAATTGCGTCCGGTCGACCGCAAATGCCGGAATCACCACGGCGCCGCCGCGTTTCGCCGTCTGGTTCACCACGTCCGCGAGTTCATCTGTGACGGAACCGCCGGGGTGCTCGCGATCGCCATAGGTCGATTCGCAGAGCAAGAAATCCGCGCGTGTGGGCGATTCCGGATCCTTCAGGATCGGCTGGTCGTAGCGTCCGACGTCGCCCGAGAAAACCACTAGCGTCTGCTTGCCGTTCTCGGTGATCGTCAGCTCGAGCCACGTGGCGCCGAGGATGTGCCCCGCATCGTGCGGCAGCACCGAAAACTGCGGGCTGATCTTGAAGGCATCGTTGCTCGGGATTTCGCGGAACTGCTGCAGCGCCGTTTGCGATTCGGCCACGGTATAGAGCGGCAGCGGAGGCTTGTGCCTCGAATAGCCTTTCTTTATGGCGTACCGCGTGTCTTCTTCCTGCAGGTGAGCGGAGTCGGGAAGCAGCAGCGTGCAAAGTTCGTGCGTCGCGATATTCGCGTAGATTGGGCCGCGATATCCGCTGCGCACCAGCCGCGGAATATAGCCTGTGTGGTCGATGTGCGCGTGCGTCAGCAGCACCCAGTCGATGGTCGCCGGATCGACCGTCAGGCTTGATCCCAGTTCCGTTGCTTCAGCTCGCGCGATCCCTCGAAGAGCCCGCAATCGACCAGCAGTCGCTTGCCTTCCGCCTCCACCAGGTACTTCGAACCGGTTACCGTTCCCGCCGCGCCCAGGAATGTGATTTTTGGCATAGTGCGGCATTCTACGCTAGATGACCTCTCGGCGCTCATCGTTTGACGGGCGGTGGGTCAGTTTCCGATTACGCAGCCCTTACCGGAGCAGTAGCGTAGTGGGTAGATGTTCGGTTCAGGAGATGGCCAGATTGACCGAGACAAACCGTCCATTCCAAGCGTACCGTTGTGGTAGCTTTCCAAACGAACAAAATAGGCCGCATCAGGCCGCGCAGCTGATGCATCTAAGCGGGGAGTTGCGGAAGCCCGTCTTCCGCCAAAAGGAGAACCTCATGAGCACCGCCACGACAGCGCCAACCGCCGTTGTTTACGCCATCGACCCGGCTCATTCCGGCGCCGGCTTCAAAATCAGGCACCTGATGATCGCCTATATTCGCGGAGGATTCGGCGGCGTCACCGGCGACGTGATTCTCGATCCCACCAACCCGGCCAACACCAAGATTAATGCCAGCATCAATGCCACCACCCTGCATACACAGGATGAAAAGCGCGATGCCCACGTGAAAGGCAAGGATTTTCTGGAGACCGACAAGTACCCCACCATCACCTTCGTGTCCAAGAAAGTGACGCCGGATGGCAAAGACCGGTGGAAGGTCGTCGGCGATTTGACATTGCACGGCGTCACGAAGGAGGCGACCCTCGATGTCGCAAGCGCGGGCGTTGAGGCGAAGGATCCGTGGGGCAATCTGCGCACCGGCGCTGAAGCCTCTGCGGTGATCAGGCGCAGCGACTATGACCTGAAATTCAACGCTCCGCTCGAAACCGGTGGCGTGATGCTGGGCGAGGACGTGCACGTCCATCTTGATATCGAACTAATCAAAGAAGGCCTGATTAAACCATCCATCGATCAGAAATAGGTTACGCGAGAGCCTTGCCATACAGTACCAGTAGACGGCTCCATGCCTTCTCAGCGAGCGGCTCGTTGTAGACGCGCGAATCCGGCGGACACCAGCCGTGCATGGCCGCGTAGACTTCGATTTCCGCGGGCAGTCCCGCCTTGGCGAAGGTTTCCTTCATCACCGTCTTTTCGGTGGGGGCTTGCATATCGTCATTTTCCGCAATTGCGACCAGGAACTGCGCCTTGGTCGTCGCGGCCTGAAGATGCGGACTGTCCGGCATCGTGGTCACCAACCCGTTGCCGCCGTGGAAGGAGGCCACCGCTCCGACGCGGTCCGGCACCGCATAAGCGGTACGAAAGGCCATCGCCCCTCCCATGCAATAACCCTGCGTCCCCACCTTGCGATTCTTGGCAACCGAGGATTGCTGGTCCAGCCATCCGACGAATGCCTTCGCATCGGTCACCTGCGTGGTCTCGTTCAGGGTTCGCGCGAGCGGCAGCAACTGCTGGATCGGAGTCGCCGCGCCCTGAGCCGCGGTGGGAGCTTTCTGGGTCCGGTAGAACGGATTCACCACCAGCACCGAATAGCCCGACTCGGCGAGCCGCTTACCCATCTGGCGGAATGCCGGCCGCAGCCCGAAGATATCCGGCCACATCAATACGCCGGGCGCGGTGCCATTGGATGGATGGACGAAGTAGCAGTCTGCGGTGCCGTCCGGCGTCGTCACGGTCACGTCTTGTTCGGTGACCGTTGCGGCGTTGGCCACTTTGGGCAGCAGCATGGCGACGCCTGCTGCCAGCATGATGCCGAATTGCTTTCGCGTGATTAAACCGAGGGCTTCGTACCGTTCCTGATCCTCCGCAGAATGATCCCGATCGCACATATTTTCGCTCCTTGTCTTTCGTTTCTCACCGGCGCTGGGCCACCGGGCCTGGTTGCGCGGTAGACTGCGAGCGCACCGTCATGTTTTATCTGGGAATTTCCATTTCGCGCTCGCGGGTCGTTCGATCGCGAGGATTATAACCAAAACCATACAAATCGCCGATAGGATAGGTTCACTCAGTCGTTTGACGGGCCGCGAGTCAGTTTCCGATTACACGTGCGGGTTCAAAGGGTCGGCGCGGCGGGCTACGGTCTGGCGGTCTTCGCTCGCTGCGCGAGCGAAGGAAGAGTGGTGGAGCCGAAGGGATTCGAACCCTCGACCTCCTCGATGCCATCGAGGCGCGCTCCCAACTGCGCCACGGCCCCACCGCAGGTTTACGACGATACTGCTTTTATAGCACCGCGCAACGGATAGCGTCAAACCGTGGCAAAGCGGGCTACAACTGCGCGAGCTACGGCTCGGCAAGCCACCTGCACGCAGGTATCCTGTGACTTACATATACGTCCTGCAAAACGTCAAAGCCCCCTTCCCATATATTTATTCTTTGGCTACCATCCTGTGCCTGGCGCTCAAACGTGCGAGGGTCTTGGGCAATTCTCCCGTTAAGTGCAAGCAGATAAGACGTTTAGCGAAGCAAGCGCCGCGTTTCGACCCTGGTACTTTCGGGGTATCTCCCTCGCGTCATTTTTCTGTTATTCTTGGCACATAGTGGGGTCTCCCGGTGTCTATCAGTTTGCAGGGAGATGTGCCCCGGAAAGCGCGGCGCAAGGCATGTCCGAACTCGCACACAGTCTGCCGTGGTCTCGTGACGAAGCTCAGCTGGTGACGGAGCTTCAGGCGGGTTCCGACGCGGCGTTCGACTATCTCGTCACCTATTATCACGCGGGCGTATACAACTTGATTTACGGAATCCTTGCCGATCAAGCCGACGCTGCGGACGTCACGCAGGATGTTTTTCTGCGCGTCTTTCGCGGCATTCGCGGTTTTCGCGGCGGTAGCTCGCTGAAGACCTGGCTCTACCGCGTTTCCGTGCGCCAAGCGCTCAACCATCGCCGCTGGTGCTGGCGCCATCACCGGCAGCAGATTTCGATCGATGCCGAGGAAGACGGCCGTAATTCGGCCATGGAACTGAGAGACGAGGAAGCGACGCCGTTCGAGCAGCTGGCGACGCGCGAAATGCAGTCCACCGTACGCCGCGCGCTCGCATCCGTGCCTGCTCTGTTTCGCAGCGCCGTGATTTTGAGAGATCTCGAAGGGCTTTCCTACGAAGAGATCGCGGAGATTCTGGAAGTTTCAGTTGGAACCGTGAAGTCGCGGATCCTGCGCGGCCGGCGAACACTCAAGGAGATTCTCGATCCCATTCTGCACGCGCCGGAGCGACACACAGCCGCAGCGTCCGGCAACCGTCCAACAATCACCGTCGCGGGCCGTGCGATCAAAGCAGTATCCGCGACGCATCCTGAAACGCCAAGCGTGCCTCGCACCCCGGAAACTGCCATCGGTGAAATGCAGGGAGCAGCAAGATGAAGTGCCAAGAAGCCCAAAGACGCCTTCCCGGTTATCTCGATGGAGCCATGCGCGCTCAGGACCACGCAGGCGTGCGCGAACATCTCGATTCGTGCGCGGAGTGCCGGGACCATCTCGAGCGCTATCGGCTGCTCAACGGGTATCTTGCGCACATGGAGCCCGTGGCCGCGCCCTCCGATCTGGCGTTGAAGATTCGCATGCGCGTTTCGCGAGAACGGTCTCCGTGGGCCGGCGTGGTCCGTCTTTGGAACAGCACGCTGTTGGTCTTCGAGAATCTGCTGGGCCCGCTCGCCGTTCCGGCAACGGGCGGAGTCCTCACGGCTTTGGGCGTGTTCATTTTTGTCGTGCACGGCCTGTTGGTCGGTGTGCCCATGAATGGCGTTGTGCCCAACGATCTGCCGCTCAATCTCGTGCAGCCCGCCGAACTCGAAAGCCTCGCGCCGTTCCCGGTTCCCGGCATGGTTGGCCCGAACGGCCAGCCGAGCCCGAGCGGATTGCTGCTGGAAGCGACGCTGAACGCCCAGGGCGAAGTGGTCGATTACAAAATCCTTTCCGGCCCCGAGAGTGTCGACGTGCATCACCAGATCGACCAGCTGCTCATGTTCTCGCGCTTCCGGCCGCAGATGAATTTCGGCCGGCCGATGGATGGCGGGCGTGTCCTCTTGAGCTTCAGCGAGGTTCGCGTCCGCGGTTAGCCTGATCGCCGGAGCGAGCTTCCAACCATTTCCGCGATTCTTGACTCTGATCCTTTCGACCGCTAGAGTCTGAGCCGGGCGCGCATCGGGGGAAGGTGATCGCCCAGAGCCGGAAAACAAAGGCCGGCGGGACCCCAGATTGAGGAGCAGGCCCATCCAAAGGTACGTCCGAAATTTCAGACTTTCGCATTCTGTGCTCGCGCTTCTGTTCGCCTGCGTCGCGGCAACCGCGCTACCTGCGCCCTTGAAGGCGCAGCAGTCCACGGACAGCGACAACATGGGCATTACCGTGCAGGCAAGCCCGCAAGTTTTTGCCACCATGTGCGCCCTGGGCGCGGCGGGCTACCAGATTGACGACAACCTGCTCGTTCAAATGCCCGCGCGCCGCGCTCTGCGCGACGATCTGCTCAAGACGCAGGGACCCGCGGTGGATGCCCTGCGCCAGTTTTATCAGGATCACGCCCTGGCCGATCCCGGTGAGACGCTTTCCCGCTACATCACTTTTGCCGTGGTCGCGGGGCCCCCGCCGGATTTCCAACTGCCCGTGAACCAGGAGTTGCTTCCTCCGGATGTGGTTGCGCTCGACGGATTCCAGACTGTCCTGGCCAACTTCTACCGGGAAGCGCATCTCGGATCGCGCTGGACCTGGGTCGAGCCGGAATACGAGCCTCTTTTGGCGAACTATCGCGCGTCTCTCCGTCAGATTGTCACCGTTTCCGACGCGTACTTGCGCGAAATCGTGAAGCCGACGAGCCGCACGTTTACGGTGTACGTCGAGCCGCTGGTGGGCGCCCGGACGAATTTCCGGAATTACGGCGACCAGTATTCGATGGTCGTCGGCGCCGCCCCCGAACTGCCCGTCGACGCAATCCGGCACGCGTATCTGCACTTTTTGCTCGATCCGCTGGTGCTGAAAAATCGCCCGCTGGAGTACAAGAAGCGCGCCCTGTTGAGTGTGGCGGCGAGCGCACCCCGCCTGCCCGCCGAATACGACAACGATTTCATCTCCCTGATGGACGAGTGCCTGATCAAGGCCGTCGAATTGCGCCTGCGCCATCTCACGGGACCGCAGCTCGAAGCCGCGATTCACGCGGACGATCAGTCCGGCTTCATTCTCGTGCGGCCGCTGGTCGCCCAGCTGCAGCTCTTCGAGAAGGCCGGCCCGGCCATGTCCTACTATTTCGGCGACCTGATTTCCGGCATCGATGTCAACGCCGAGCAAAAGCGCCTGAAGGGTTTCGCCTTTCCTCCGGTCGAGAGCGGGCCGGCGCCCCAGCAGCATGAAAATTCGGAGGCGGTGCTCGCGTCGGAGCTCAATCGCTGGCTCGTCGAAGGCAATCGCGAACTCGAACAGAAGGACGTCTCCGCGGCTGCCGCGACGTTTGAAAGGGTGCTGGCCAAATATCCCAACGATGCCCGCGCGATGTATGGACTCGCGATCGCTTCCGTGGTTTCCGGCAACGCCGACCGCGCGAAGGATCTGTTCCAGCAAATCACCACCGCGTCAAATTCGGACGCGGCGTCCGCATCGGTGGACCCGGAAATTCTCGCGTGGTCGCACGTCTATCTCGGCCGCATTCACGACCTCGAAGACGAGCGCGATTTGGCCGTGAGCGAATATCGTGCGGCGTTGGCCGTCGACGACGGTCCCCTGGATGCTCGCGCCGCCGCCCAGAGCGGCGTCGATGCGGCCTACAAGGCGCCCGCGCATGCCGGCGAAAATCAGGAACCGCAACAGTGATCCGTTCGTCCTATGTTCAAGTTCTCCGGCTCGAATATTTCGCGAAAGGGGGATCTGTCAGATGAGGCTCCTATTGCCGGGCTCCGCGATTCGCCCCCTGTTGATTGTGTTCGGCCTCTCGCTCACTCTGGCCGCCGTTTCCGTTGCGCAAACCCGTCCGTCGTCGATGCAGTCGGGAGAGATCGAACAAAGACAGATGCAGATGGACAACGTGAATCGCGTCGGGCAGAGCGGGCCGGTCGATCCGAAAGAGGGAGCTGCGTACAAGGAGTTCTTCAAAGCGAATGAGCCGGCCAAGAAAATCCAGCTAGGCACCAGCTTTCTCGAAAAGTATCCCAAGAGCCCGTATGCCGAGGCCGTCGACGTCGGCTTGATGGATGTTTACTACAACGAGCACGATTGGAAGGATGTCTACGCCTACGCCGATAGTGCCCTTGCATTGCAGCCCGACGACGTGGACGTTCTCACCACCGTTGGCTGGCTGATTCCCCACATCTACCATCCCGATGATGCGGATGCCGATCAGCAATTGGACAGGGCTGAGACATACGCGAAGCGCGCGATCGAAGTGATACCTGCGATGCCCAAGCCGCCGAATGTGACCGACGCGGAATTTGTCACGCTGAAGGCCCAGAAGCTCGTTCAGGCGCACAGCGCCCTCGGACTCGTATATTTTCGCCGCGCAGATTACGGGAACTCGGCCAAGGAGCTTCAGATGTCCACGCCGAGTACCGCGAACCCTGATGCGACCGATCTCTACGTTCTCGGCGTCGATCTCGGGAATTTGAACCACCTTGCCGACGCCGCCGATGCCTACACCCGTTGCGGCCAGATCGCCGGCCCTTTGCAGGACCGCTGCAAGCAAAGCGCTGACGCGGCGAGGAAGCGGATTCCGCAGTCGAAGTAACAGGGGCGGGAACTATCGAGGAAGAATGACGGCTTTCTCCATTCTCCGTAGGAGGGACACCAGATGAATATCTATCGCGGCTTTGCGGTTCGCAATTCGATTTTTCTTTGCGGTGTCGTTCTCGTTCTTGCGGTTTCATCGTACGGCCAAGTGCTCGGCAACGGCATCAGCGGAGGCACGTCGCCCGGAAACGCGCGGTCGGTCGACTCCCAGGAGGCGGACATGCGCGCGCTCGTCGATGCCCAGCGCCAAACGAACGAAGATCCGAAGGAAACGGCGGCATACAAGGAGTTTTACAAAGCGAACGAGCCCGCCAAGAAAATTGAGCTCGGCACAGGCTTTCTGCACAAATATCCCAAGAGTTACTTCGACGAACCCGTCGAAGTTGGCCTGTTGGACGCCTATTATTCCAACAAGGACTGGAAGGATGTCTATTCAACAGCCGATAGCGCGCTGGCTTTGAAGCCCAATGATGTCTACGTCCTTACCACGGTCGGCTGGCTCATCCCCCACGTTTACAATCCGAATGACCCCGATGCGGAAAAATTGCTGACGACGGCCGAGCAGTACTCGAAATATGCCATCGACGTCATCCCCAAAATGGAGAAGCCTTCCAACACCAACGACAAACAGTTCGAGGCCATGAAGGACCAATACACCCACAAGGCGCATAGCTCCCTGGGTCTGGTCTATTTTCGCCGTGGCTATTTCGATCTTTCGGTAAAGGAGCTTCAGCAGGCCATCTCCGGTCTCCCCAATCCGGACGAAACGGATCTCTACGTCCTTGGCGTCGACCTGGACAATCTGAAGCATTATGCCGAGGCAGCTGATGTTTACGACCGCTGCGCCCAGGCCGGCGGCCCCTTTGTGGACCGCTGCAAGCAGAGTGCGAGTGATTCCAGAAAGCTTGCTGAGCAGTCAAAGTAGCAGGGGATAGAAACTATCGCGGAAGGACAAGGGACAAGCCAGATGACATTTTCATCCGTTCAAAACGCGATTCGCATTCTCGCCGTTGCACTCGCAGCGACCTCCGCGCTTGCCACCGTTTCTCACGCACAGGGCACCGATCCGAACATGGTGCCCGGCAAAGAGGATCAGCAGAATCAGGACCAGCAGCTGAAGGAGAAAACGCTGGAGCAGGGAACCACGACGCAGCAGCCCCCGGCGCCGAAAGTTGACCCCAAAGAAGAGGCGGCCTACAAAGCCTTCTTCGAGACGAGTGCGCAGGATGCGGACAAAAAGATCCAGCTCGGCGAGGATTTCGCCAAGACCTATCCCAACAGCCGCTATTCCGAATCGGTCTACGCGGGCCTCTCGCAGGCCTACTACGCGAAGCAGGATTGGAAGAATCTCTATCTCACTTCGGACAGGGCGCTGGCGATCAATCCGGATGACGTCGACATTCTCACGATGGTCGGTTGGGTGATTCCGCACGTCATCAACCCCAGCACGCCTGACGCCGATCAACAACTCGACAAGGCCGAAACCTACGAAAAGCGCGCCATCAAGGACATCCCCACCCTCACCAAGCCTCCCGGCATGACGGATGAGCAGTTCGCCACCGCCAAAATCGAGAAGGCGGCCGAAGCGCACAGCGGTCTCGGCCTCGTATATTTCCGCCGGCAGCAATACGAGGACGCTGCCAAGGAGCTTCAGCAGGCCACGCAGAGCAACCCGAATCCCGATGCCACCGATTTCTTCGCCCTCGGGGCCAGCCTCCAGAACTCAGGCCACTTTACGGAGGCCGCGGACGCCTATACTCGTTGCAGCCAGATCATGGGAAGCTTGCAGGATGCGTGCAAGCAGAATGCGGATAAGGCCAAGCAACTCGCCGCGCAAAAGAAATAGGAACGAGGCAGCCGTACATGACCGATGAGGAGCGCGCGTTGCTGGAAACGACGCTCGGCTATCGCTTCCAGCGCCCCGACCGGCTCGAACGCGCTCTCACCCATCGTTCCCTTCGCCAGAGCGCGGGCGGCGTCGACAACGAGCGCCTCGAGTTTCTCGGCGACCGCGTTCTCGGCCTCGTAGCCAGCGAGCGGCTGCTCGCTTCCTTTCCTCAGTGGGACGCGGGTAATCTCTCGAAGGGGCTTGCCCGGCTCGTGAGCGCGGCATCGATCCACGCGGCGGCGCAGCGCTTGCAACTCGGCCCTCGCTTGCGCCTCGGTCCCGGCGAGGAAAAGACGGGCGGCCGCGAAAAGAAGAGGCTGCTGGCTGACGCGTTCGAAGCGATTCTCGGCGCGATCTATCTCGATGGCGGATTGGCTCCGGCGGCGGCCTTCTTGCGCCGCAGTCTGCTGGATCCCGCGCTCGAAGAAGGAGTCGAAGGCCTCGAGCGCGCCGATCACAAATCGGCGCTGCAAGAATGGCTCCAGCAGCGCGGGCTCGGCATGGCCGAATACCGCCTTCGCCACGCGTCGGGGCCTGAGCATCAGAAAACGTTCGAGGTGGAAGTTTGGCACGGAGGCCAGAGGCTTTCCGCATCCGAGGGCCGCAGCAAGAAGGAAGCCGAACAAGCAGCTGCCAGAATCGCACTGGGAATCTTGGAAGAAAGTTGTGGGATCGCCTGAATGGAATCGATCGAAACAGAAGCCGGCGCGAACGTAGCCGAGCCTTCCGCGCTGCCGAAGGCCGCCGCCGTGCATAGGGTGATCGCCGGCGGCCTTGCCGAGGTCCTCGAGTCGCTGCTGGTCACGATCCTCCTCGCGCTGTTTGCCACCACGTTCGTCCTGCAGGCGTTCAAGATTCCGTCGGGCTCGATGGAACCTACTCTTCTCGTCGGCGATCACGTCCTCGTCAACAAGTTTCTCTTCGGCGGCCACGGCGCGTGGTACGAAAAGCTTCTGCCCTATCGGGCCGTTCGCCGCGGCGACATCATCGTCTTCCGGTTTCCCTACGACGATCACGTCCATTATGTAAAGCGCGTCGTCGGGCTCCCCGGCGAACACCTGCGCATCGTGAATCAAGTCGTCTACATCAACGGCAAGCCTCTCTCCGAGCCCTACGCTGTCCACAGCGAAGCCTACGATCCGTTCGGCGATACTTTCCCGCCCCTCGATCAGACGCTCCTCGAGGACCGCCTGCGCCCCGAATGGGCGGCGCAGATCGGCAAATACCTCCAGGGCAATTCGCTCGTCGTTCCGCCGGATCACTACTTCGTGATGGGCGACAATCGCGACGACAGCTCCGACAGCCGCTACTGGGGCTTCGTCGATCGCGACGCCATCATGGGCCGCCCGATGTTCATCTACTGGTCCGTGCGCGCCACGCCCGACGACTACACCGATCGCAGTCTCTCCGGCACGCTCTTCGGCATCGAGGACACGCTGGCCCACCTCCCCAGCCGCACCCGCTGGCACCGCATGCTCCGCGAAGTCCACTAGTTTCCCGGTTTCGATTTTCTCTGTGCTCTCGTCGCCTCTCTCAGTGTTCTCTGTGTTTAATGCAGCGTCGCACCTCCACGGACGACCCACTGACTTCCCGCTCCCGGCAGCCGAGGTATCTCGCCCCAGCTTCCCGCCGTGGTATCTTCATTTGTATCCACCGTGTCCGGCACATACGCACCGACCGTCGAGCCTTCCGAGCCTCCTGACTCGGCCCCGCCGCCGCGCCGCCGCGCCTGGATTCGCTGGCTGAAATGGCTTGCGGTTCTGGTCGCGTTGCTCTGGCTGGCTTCCTTCGCCATTTCCTTGCTGATTCGCCACAGCCCCTTGCAGCGAAAACTGACGGAGCATCTCGAAGCCGCCTTCGGCCGCCCCGTCGAAGTCGGCAGCTACGATTTCAGCTTTTGGGACGGCCCTTCGCTCATCGCGAACTCGATCAGAGTCGACGAAGACCAGCGTTTCGGCCACGAGTATTTCCTGCGCGCCGACTCGATCTCCGTGCGTCTCCGCTGGGAAAGCCTTCTCCGCGGCCGCATCGAACTCGGCAC
The DNA here is from genome assembly GCA_963814735.1 of uncultured Acidobacteriota bacterium. Taxonomy (GTDB): domain Bacteria; phylum Acidobacteriota; class Terriglobia; order Acidiferrales; family UBA7541; genus Palsa-295. The sequence continues at coordinate 214,805 of CAWFEC010000009.1, forward strand.
GCTCTCTCTCTCGCATCCGAGCCTGAATCTCGTCCGCGATTCCGCCGGCGAATGGAACGTCGCCGAATGGCTCCCCCGTCCCGGAGAAAATGCCGCGCCGCCCGTTGCTGTGGGCCCGTCGCTGCCGTCCTCGCCCCTGCGCTTTCGCAGGATCGAGATCGATGGCGGCAGAGTCAACTTCAAGCAGGGCGACGAAAAGCTCCCATTCGCTTTCGCCGACGTAAGCGGCAGCGTCGAAACCGATAGCCCCGGCCTCTGGCGCATCGATCTGGACGCGACACCCTGGCGCGCCGCGGTCCCGCTACAGCAGGTTGGCACGATCCGCGTTTCGGGCCACGTTGGCGGCACGTCCTCGCGACTGCGCCCTGCGGCGCTCGATCTTTCGTGGAGCGACGCTTCGGTTTCGGATGTGCTGCGCCTTGCCAGCGACGACGATGATGGCATGCGTGGCACGCTCGCGCTCGACCTCAACGCGAAAACAGAGGAACCCGACGGCACGTGGGCGCTTCGAGGCGCCGCGCAACTCGGCGGACTCCACCGCTGGGATTTGGCGTCTCGCTCCGATAATCCCTCGCTGAGCCTGATCGTGCAGGCCCGCTGGAATCCGGCAACTTCTTTCCTTGAATTTACCGACGCGACGCTCGAAGCCCCGCACTCGAATCTGCACGCCGCCGGCCGAATTTCCTGGGCCCATCCTCGCAAGCCGCCAAAGGAACTGGCTCCGCCAGTTGAAATTGCCGTCGCGTCTTCGCAAATCAGCCTCGAGGATCTCCTCGACTGGCTGCGCGCGTTCCATTCCAATGTCGCGGACGACGTCGCGGCGCAAGGTGTTGTCGCGGTTCGCGGCAATGTCGACGGCTGGCCGCTGCGCGTCGTGAACGCGGTCGGCTTAATCGACGGCGCGAATCTCACCGGCGCGAGCCTCCAGGCCCCGGCCCACCTTGGCCGCGTGCAATTTCGATACGACCACGGGATCATTTCCATCCTGCCTGCCACGCTTTCTTTCGCTGGCGCCAATAGCGGTACGAGCACGCGCTCCGCCAAGGTCGCCGCAGCTCCCTCCGATGGTTCGTTCCAGCTGAGCGTTGCGACGAAACCCGCGCGCGGCGCTTTGCCCGCCTGGCACGTTGCGGGAAGCGGCCGCGACATGCGCGATCTCGTATCGGCAGCAGGCGCTTTGGGCCTGAATATCTCCCGTGGCTGGGATCTCGCGGGGCCGGCCTCCTGCGATCTCCTCTGGAGCGGAACGGATGCGCCGTGGCGCGTCCGGCCCACCGGCTGGATCGAATTCGGCGCATCTGGTGCGGCCGAAGGCGCGGCGCTTCACGCGCCTTTCTTGAATCAGCCGATCGATCAGATTCGCGCGCGCGCCGACCTCAAGCCGGGCAATCAGCACATCGCGCTCGCGTCGGCGCGCGCATTTGGAGCTGAATGGAGCGGCACGTTCGATCGCACGGACGTCGAGCCCGAGTGGCAATTCGTTCTATCCGCCGGCACTCTCTCCGGCCGCGGACCTCGATCGCTGGCTCAATCCGCTCTGGCGCGAAAGCTTCCTCGACCGCATGCTCCCGTTTCTCAATCCGCGCCTTCCCGCGGTTGCCGTGCCGGAAAGTTTGCGCGCCAGCGGGCGTCTCAGCCTCGACGAATTCGAATTGCCGCCGCTCGCCGTGCATCACATGCAGGCCGACCTGAAAATCAGCGGTCGCCACATCGAGCTCGCCAACGCCACCGGCCAGCTCGACGGCGGCACGCTCGCGGGCTCGCTCGTCGCCGAACTGCAAGCTCCGCCGTCATACAAAGTGAACGTCGCCTTTTCGCGCGTCGATCTTGCCGCGCTCACCGCCGCATCCCCCGGCCTTGCGAATCTCTTCGACGGGTCCGCCGCCAGCAAAATCTCGTTCACCGCCAGCGGCGCCACGCGCGCGGATCTCGTAGCCTCGCTCGGATGCCAGGGACAAGCCGATTTCGCCAGCCCCGCGATCCACGGCATCGACCTCGCAGCTTCATTGCGGGCTTCCGCAGTGGTCCCAGGCGTCAGCCGCTTCTCGACAGCTTCCGCATCCTTCGCCTGCTCGTCACGAACGATCCAGCTCCAGAATTTGTCGCTCGCCGCCCCCGGCCCCGATATCGCCGGCTCCGGCGCGATCACCTTCAGCCGCGATCTCGATCTGCGCCTCCACTTCGTCTCGCCCGCGCCAAAATCCGCCGAGCCGACGTACCGCATCACCGGCTCGCTCGCCTCGCCAAAGATCGCGCGCATCGCCCAACCAACGCGCCGCTCCCGCTAGCAGTTGTTGGGCTCGTGAACCAGACATTTTGGAACCAAGGCCAATTTTCTCCTAGCCGAGGACTTTGGCCATTACTTCCGGTCCTCGAATGCTGTTGAGGACCTTACGGTGGACTTTCAGAGGTGTTTTCGCGCTAAGAGCCTTACCGAGCCGTTCGGCTCACCTTGGATCGAGATGAGAATACGAGGTGTTAATGGGGCGATTTAGTTTCGTTGGTGCCTTTTATCCCATGCTGCGCGGACGGTCCTAGCAGCGGATTGAACGGGCGGCTATCAGCACCGGCAACCGTCTTTGCTTCACTTGGTTCGAAGAACCTCGTGCCCTCGATACAATGATCGAGTTTCTCGGCAGCGTCCGGATCGAGCGATTGGATCGAAAAGAACACCGTATAATTGTTGACGGTCGTAACATATGTAGTTACCCACAGTGTCGCGCTCCCTGCCTTTTTCTGGAACGCTTGCCTCGCGAACACTTTGCCGCCAATGTACATATTCCCCGGAGACAGGAATGGGCTCGGATCCAGACGCTCCGTCGCGTCTTGGTCGGCATTTTCACTTTCTAGGAGGTACGGAGCATCGATTCTTCCGCCGAAGGGGCCCGCGACGATCTTCAATCCGGTCCGCCCGTCATCCGTTTCCAAAACCAGCAGCGGTTCCCGCTTCGTCGGCTGTGATGGCATGAGAACGTGATAAGGCAAATCCTGCGGCAGAGGAATAGAAAATCCCAGGAATGCGTTCGTATACTTCTCCGGAGAAAGATACCCGGATTGAGGGACCAAGTGGGGTTGCTTTTGGCCGCTGAACGCAGGGAAAGCAATCGCACAAGCCGCCAATGCGAACGTCGCTTTTAACCAAGTGTTCATTCGGGATTTCCGATTCGAAGTTCTCTCGCGGATATTACGCTTCCTTTGCCTCGGAGGCAACGAATTCGCCACCGCCCACGAGGTCAAGGCAGAGTTGTCACACACGACCGACTAGACATAGCGAATACCAACTTGCCGAACAGCTGCGCCACGGTCGCCGGCCGCGTTTGCCTCGCCCACGGTCGTGTGCTAGCGTTCGTTCGATGCCTTCGGTTTTCCGCTTTCCACAACTTCGCGCGGCGGGTGCCAGCCTGATCGTAGTCATCGCGGCGCTGATCGCCCTGCCCGCGGCGGCGTTCGCCAACCAAAAAGAGCGCCTCACGCCGAAATTCATTCCCGGCGAGATTTTTCATTACCAAATCGAATCGCACACCACAACCACCGTGAAGACCACCACGCCGATCGCCGATCCCGAAAGCGGCTCGCGTACGACGCAGAGCCTCAACTTGCTAATTCGCCTCGATGTCCTCAGCCCCGCGCCCGGCTCGCCGCCCGGCGCCACGCACTTCCGCGTCACCTACGAAAAATCTCACGCCGAGGCCGAGAGCGACGCCTTCGATCCCTCGGGACCTACCTTCGAGGATCAGTACAATCGCATCGAAGGCCGTTCCTTCGATTTCACGCTCGATGCGAACGGCACCATCGCCAATTTCAAGGGCCTCAACGACATTTTCCCCAACCGCTCGACGGCCGAGCCCGCCTACTCCTGGATCGACAGCCTTTTCCCCGGCAGCCGCTTCCCGCGCGGCGGCGTCTCCGTCGGCCAAAAGTGGAAGGCCGAGCGCCCCGTCACCGGCATGCCACTCGACGATCTCATCTGGTCGAGCGATTCCACCTACCTGCGCAATGAGGCTTGCAGCAGCGCGACAGCCTCCACCGGCGCGGCAAAGCCTACCGAAAACCAGCCAACCGAGCCTGTGCCCGCGTGCGCCACGATTCTCATGCACTACCACATGTCGCGCCGCGGCTCGCCCAAGTCCGATGCCACGCCGCCCGACTATCGCAAAAACGGCCTGCGCACCTCGGGCGCCTGGACCGGCTCCGGCGACAGCCTCGCTTCCATCTCGCTCGCGACCGGCCTGCTCGTCACTTCCACCGAAAACAGCGCGCAGCAGGTCGACTACGAGATAACCAGCGCCACCTCCGGCTCGAGCGTCCACCGCAAAGGCCGCGTCCAGAGCCAGCTCATCATCACGCTGGTGCCCGACTCGGACTGACAAGAGTTCACAGTTGAGAGTTCAGAGTTCAGAGTCAACAGACGCCGCGAATTCTCCGTGCACTCTGCGCTTCTCTGATGTCATGACACACGCGCCCCCTGGGGCGAGTGTTGATACTCTCGCCCAGAGTCGTTTGGCATCGGCTTGGACAGGAGGCGCGGATGACAGTGTACATCGGAGTGGATTTGCATGTTCGCACGCAAGCAGTCTGCTGGATGGATACGGCGGACGGTGAGATACACGAGATCACGCTCGAGCACGAGCGCGACGACGTGCGGGCATTTTACGCGCAGTTTCCGCCGGGAGCCGTGGTTGGCGTGGAAGCGTCCGGCTACTCGTTGTGGTTCCATCGCACCGTGGAAGATCTCGGCCATCAACTGCTGGTTGGCGACGCGCTGGCGATACGCCAGTTCGCCCGCCGCCGGCAGAAAAACGACCGCCGTGATTCCCATCTGGTGCTCGACCTGCTTCGCCGCGGCGATTTCCCCGCCATTCACATTCCTTCTCCCGCCAGCCGCGACGTTCTCGCGCTGCTGCGCTATCGTCACCGGCTGGTCCGCATTCGCACCATGCTGCGCAACGGCCTGCAGGCCGTCGCTCTCAGCCATCGCTTGCGTCTCGGTCCCAGACTGTTCACCGCCAGCGGGCTACAGCGGTTTGCCGCCTTGCCGCTCGACGGCGCTTTCGCCGTTCAGCGACAGCACTCCCTGCTTCTACTCGTTTCCCTGGCCCAACAAATCCAGGCCGTCGAAAACGAACTCGAACGGCGCGCGCAAAACGATCCTCGCATCTCTCGCCTGCGCACGCACCCCGGCATCGGCCCGCTCACTTCTCTCGCCGTGGTCCATGCGCTCGATCCCGTCACGCGTTTCGACCGCGCACGCCGCGTCGCCGCTTACTGCGGCCTCGATCCTCGCGAACACTCCAGCGGCGACACCCAGCGCTTCGGCCACATCTCCAAACAGGGCAACCGCCTGCTTCGCTTTCTGCTCATCGAGGCCGCTCACAACGCCATCCGCAACGACGACGATCTTCGCCGCTTCTACTTCCACCTCCAGGCTCGCAAGAATTCTTCCGTTGCCATCGTCGCCGTGGCCCGCAAGCTCGTCCTGCGGCTCTACCGCATGCTTCGCGATGAAATCGATTACGAACAGTTCCGGCGCCGGGGTCGAGACGCGCGACGTGCCCGTGAGAACGCTAGCCAGGCTGCTTCTGGCTGACCCTCTGATGGGGCCGTCCGCCTGTCCGGCCTCCCGCCGGACAGAGCGCAGCCGTCCTCAGGAGCCACCGTGCTCGAATAGATGAATGATCGCGACCCGGTTCTTCCCGTCGCTGATCGCTTTCACGAAAAGGGACGAATCCCGAACCCGACCGATGCCAAACGACCTGGTTCAACTTCGCCCTTTCCGACGGTTCACCACCGCCTCACCATACCTCTGCGCAAAAAACCAAAACCTCCCATTAGGAAAACCATTTGACACCCGCACCTGTGTCATAGATGCGTCCTCTGCGTTGAATGAGGCGCCTAAACTGGCTGGCACCGAGCAAAAGGCGAATATCGCGGCTCAAGCAGCGATTCGCCCGGTTGCGCTATAATCAAGGTTTTCGCACTCATTCGATTTTGCCCCCGAGGCGCACTGAGGCGCCGCACCATGAAATTCAAGCTAGCCAGCGACTACGAACCCCGCGGCGACCAGCCCGAAGCCATCTCGCAGCTCGTCCGCGGCCTCCGCGATGGCGACCGCGACCAGGTCCTCCTCGGCGTCACCGGCTCCGGCAAGACTTTCACGGTAGCCAAAGTAATCGAGCAGCTCGACCGCCCCGCGATCGTTCTCGCGCATAATAAGACGCTCGCGGCCCAGCTCTTCCACGAATTCAAATCCTTCTTCCCGCAAAACGCGGTCGAATATTTTGTCAGCTATTACGATTACTACCAGCCGGAGGCCTACGTCCCATCGAGCGACACGTTCATCGAAAAGGAAGCCACCATCAACGACGAACTCGACAAGCTCCGCATGAGCGCGACCCGCTCGCTTTTCGAGCGCCGCGACGTGATCGTCGTCGCTTCCGTCTCCTGCATCTACGGCATCGGCTCGCCCGAAGCCTACTACGGCATGATGCTGATGCTCGAAAAGAGCCAGTCCATCGCGCGCGAATCGATTCTGCGCAAGCTCGTCGAAATTCAGTACGAACGCGCCGAGGATCTGCGCCGCGGCACTTTCCGCGTGCGCGGCGATACGATCGAAATCTATCCGCCCTACGACGATTACGCTGTCCGCGTCGAGCTTTGGGGCACGCAGATCGAAAACATCCGCAAGATCGATCCGCTCACGGGACAAATCCGCTCGCGCGACGGCGAAATCACGCGCATCCCGATCTATCCGAAGACGCACTACGTCCTGCCGGCCGCGCAGCGCGAGCGCGCCATCCAGACCATCTACGAAGAGCTCGAATGGTGGAAGGGCGAGCTCGGCCGCCAGGGAAAAATCGTCGAGGCGCAGCGCGTGGTGCAGCGCACGCTCTTCGATATCGAGATGATGCGCACCATCGGCTATTGCCACGGCATCGAGAACTATTCGCGCCACATGTCCGGCCGCCTGCCCGGCGAAGCCCCGCCCACGCTGCTCGATTACGTTCCGTCGGATTATTTGCTCTTCGTCGACGAATCGCACCAGACGATTCCGCAGCTTCGCGGCATGTATCACGGCGACCGTTCGCGCAAGCAGACGCTCGTCGATTACGGCTTCCGCATGCCCTCGGCCCTCGACAATCGCCCGCTCACATTCGAGGAGTTCGAGCACCGCGTGAATCAGGTCGTCTACGTCTCCGCCACGCCCGGCCCGTACGAGCTGACGAAAACCGGCGGCGTGGTGACCGAGCAGGTGATTCGCCCCACCGGCCTGGTCGATCCCGAGGTCGAAGTTCGCCCGGTGAAGGGCCAGGTCGACGATCTGCTCGAGGAGATTCGCCAGCGCGCCGCGCGCAACGAACGCGTGCTCGTCACCACGCTCACCAAGCGCATGTCCGAGGACCTCGCCGAATATTTCGCCGAGGTCGGCGTCCGCTGCCGCTACCTGCACTCCGAAATCGAGACGCTCGAGCGCGTCCGCATCCTGCGCGATCTGCGCCGCGGCGAATTCGACGTGCTCATCGGCATCAATCTTCTGCGCGAGGGCCTCGATCTGCCCGAGGTTTCGCTCGTCGCGATTCTCGACGCCGATAAGGAAGGCTACCTCCGCAGCGCCACGTCGCTGATTCAGACCATGGGCCGCTGCGCCCGCCATCTCGAAGGCCGCGCCATTCTCTACGCCGACAACATGACCGACTCCATGCGCACGGCCATCGGCGAAACCAGCCGCCGCCGCGCCAAGCAGGAAGCCTACAATCGCGAGCACAACATCACGCCGCAATCGATTATCAAGTCCGTGGACATGCAGCTCGCGAGAATCGTCGAAGCGGATTACGTCACGGTCCCGATGGGCGATCCGGTGATCGGCGAAATCACCAACGAAGAACAGCTCCTGCAGGCCGTCGCGCAGCTCGACGCGCAGATGCGCGAAGCCGCCAAGAATTTCGATTTCGAGCGCGCCGCCGGCATTCGCGACCGCATCCGCGCCCTAAAGCAGCGCGACCTCGGCGTCATCGCCACCACCGAATTCCCGCCCGCGACCCGCGCCGCCACCTAGAAGGTTTGGTGGCGCAGACTTCAGTCTGCGCTTCTCGCTTTTTCCCGATTTTGTAGCGGCCGCCTCGTTTTTAGGCGGGCGCCTTTACCGCGCTGCCAGCGCTTCGGCTGCGCAAATGAGCACATGTCATCCCGAACCCGGCCCCGTAGTGTGCGGACGGCGTGAGGGATCTGCTTCTTTCTTTCGGCTCGCCCCTTCTTTTCCCCGAGCATTTCGCCCGTCGCGAAATCGCGCACAACGTGTATGCTTGTTCGCTCAACGTGCCCGTGAGACCCAGCCCCCGGCGCCACACCCTACATCTGTGCTCTCTGGCCTTTCTAATTTTGCTCGTCCTCTCCGCCGCACCGCCCGCGCAGAGCCAGGATGGCGTGCTGCGAAACGAATTCGGCGTCTGGGGCGCGTATTCCGCCAGCGCCCAGGATATTCAGGACAGCGAAACCAACCTGCAGTTCGGGGTCGCTGCCTTCCGCTACGGCAGAATCCTCCATTCATCTCCCGGGTACGCCATCGAATACACCGTCGACATCGACCCGGTCGAAGTCATGCGCCAGGACACGTACGTGAGTTGCATCGTCAATTCCGGCGGAATCGCGATCGGCAGCTACTGCCCCGTGGGTCGCGAAACGGTGTACGGGGGAGGCATCAGCCCCATCGGCTGGAAATTCAATTTCAGGCGCCGCCGCCGCTGGCAGCCGCTTCTCGCGTCAACGGGCGGCCTGATCGCCTCCGAGCGCCCGATCCCCAAGGACATCCCGATGGCCACACAATTCAATTTCACCTTCGATTTTCAGGCCGGCGTCGAGCATTTCAATTCCTCAGGCACGCGCGCATGGTCTTTCGTCGCCAAGGTCCAGCACATTTCCAACGCCAGCCGCAGCTCCGTGAATCCCGGCGCGAATATCGTGATGTTGTCCGTCGGCTATTCCTTCTTCAAGTAGCCGCCGAAGGTCGCACCGTCCCTCTCCCGCCTCAACTGAACGAAGCAACTGTCATCCCGAGCGGAGTCCCGCGTCTTGTCTTTCCCGCGGTTTGTGCGGGCGCGGGACGCAGAGAGGGATCTGCTTTTGAGGTTTGCGGATCGACCGGCGCTGCAGTTCATTCGAGAGATTAGGGTTCGGCGCGCAGGTTTCTTCTCTGCGCCCTCTGCGTCTCCTTGCCCTGACCCTGCGATGGGGCGACGGGTGCGGTAGATCTTGCTTCCTCCGTGTACTCCGCCTCGCTCTGTGTACTCTGTGTTAATCGACTTACCGAACTTGGCTCTCGAACCCGCCACCAACCACACATCAACCTCACACCACTCCGCGCTTCAATTCATCCAGCGGATAAAACGTCCCGCGCCACACGATCCCGCCCTGCCACAGCGTGACGATCGTCGACCGCGCCAGCATCCACGCGAAAATCAGCGCCCCAAGCGGATACGTCAGCGCGTAAATCCCCGGGGCACCGAATTGCCGCGCCGCCCCCGCCGCGATAATCAACGGCAGCCCGACCGCGATCGCATCGAATCCTCGCGCCCATCCGTGGGTGAATGCCAGCGCCGCCACCGGAAACACGCACATCAGCAGCAGCCCGAAAATGTGCACGCCGGTCAGCCACAGCTTGAATCCCGACGTCGCGAAAAAATTCTTCGTCGTCCCGCGAATCATGTTGCCCACTCCGGCATGCCAGTGAACGCTCACCGCGCTCTCCTGCCTTCGCCGCGCCCGAGCGAAATCCGCCGTCCTTCACCAGCTTGCCGAGCTTCATGTCGTCGACCACTTCCATCGCCAGCCGCCGGTGCGTCCCGATCGCCTCATACGTGCTGCGCCGGATCATTTGAAACGCGCCCACGCCGCTATACCCGCGCGAACCCGGATCGCTCGCCGCCCACGGCCGCGTCCCGATCGCAAATGCCATCGCGAAGAACGTCATCGCAATCTTTTCGCCGAAGGTGAACATCTTCAGCGCCCCCAGCAGCGTCACGTGATCCCATTCGCGCGCATCGGCCAGCGCGATCGCGCGCCGCAGCAAATCCGGCGCGAAGTGCACGTCCGCATCCGTGAAAATCAGCCATTCGCCGCTCGCGTGTTCGTATGCCTGCTCGAGCGCGTGCGGCTTCCCCAGCCATCCCGCCGGCAACTTATCGACGCGCACGCGTTTCAATCGCGCGTCGCGGCTCGCAGCGGCTTCGAGAATCGCGCCCGTGCCATCCTCCGAGCGGTCGTCCACGGCAATCACTTCGTAGTTGGGATAGTCGAGCGAAAGAAACGTCACGAGCGCGCCGGGCAGCTTCTCCGCTTCATCACGCGCCGCAAATAAAATCGAAACCCGCGGGCACTGCGCATCAGGCAGGGGATAGGCATCCGCGAGCGAAGGCATCGACGGCACCCCGCGCGCCAGATCGACCGACGCGAGCACCCAAAGAAAAGCGACCAGCCCCATCAGCACGGTCCACAAGATGTGCAACGCCAATTTCCTCCACGGATCGCATCGAACAAGTTATGCTATCACGCTGCATGGTACGCACCGTTTCCATCGTGGGCGCAGGACGCGTAGGAATATCGCTCGGAAAACACCTCCGCGAGCTCGGCTGGCGCATCGGCGCCGTCGTCACCCGCTCGAAATCCACGGCGCACGCCGCGGTTCGAAGGATCGGGGCAGGGAAGCCATTCGATCGACTGACCGGTGAAGTGTGCGCCGCAGAAGTGATTCTCTTCAGCACGCCGGACGACACTCTGCCAGCCATAGCGCGCGATCTCGCGCGAGTATCCGGTGCCGGATGCAAAGGCAAAGTCGTGCTCCACACCAGCGCCACGCTCGATCGCTCCGCCCTCGCGCCACTCGCTCGCCTCGGCGCCTCAACAGGCTCGCTCCATCCGATGCAGGCATTCGGCGGCAAAGTGGTGCCAAAATTGAAAGGGATAATCTTCGGCATCGAAGGCGATGCAGGGGCGCGCCGAATGGCGCAATCCATCGCAAAATCGCTCGGCGGCATTCCGGTTGTGATCGAGACGAGCGACAAGCCGGCCTACCACGCTGCAGCCGTGATGGCGGGTGGGAGCATCTATCCCGTTCTCGAAGCCGGATTGCAACTCCTGATGAGCATTGGCTTCACGCGAGAGCGGGCCTCGCAAACGCTCTTACCTTTACTGCGCCAAATCCTCGATAATATAGAGAGGATCGGGCCGCGCGCGGCTTGGACGGGCCCGCTCTCGCGAGGCGATTACGCCGTCGTCGCGAAGCACATGAACGCGCTTCGCCGCTATCCGCCCGAGTTCGCGAAATCGTACGCCGCGCTAGCCGATCTGGCCGCCAGAGTCTTGTCGAAGGATCCAGCGGCCACACGTAAGCGCCTAGAGCGAGCACTAAAGGTTTAAATGTAGCGCCGGGTGCTTTAGCCCGGCAGTTTTGGCACTTACGAGAATCTCTCGGAGGGAATCGTTGAACTCAGCGCTCAAACCATCCTCGCATCTCCACATCCCGGTCGAGCACACCACGCTCGCCAACGGCCTTCGCGTGGTCGTCTCGCCGGACCATTCCGCCCCCGTCGTCACGGTCGGCGTCTATTACCAGATCGGCTTTCGCCTCGAGCCGCGCGGCCGCAGCGGCTTCGCGCATCTTTTCGAGCACATGATGTTCCAAGGCTCGGAGAATGCCGGGAAAATGGAACACATCCGCCTGATCAATTCTTCGGGCGGCCTGCTCAACGGCACCACGAACTACGACATCACCAACTATTTCGAATCCGTTCCCTCGAATGCGCTCGAGCGCGTCCTCTGGCTCGAAGCCGACCGCATGCGCGCGCTCAAAGTCGACGACGAGAACCTTCGCAACCAGCGCGACGTCGTCAAAGAAGAAGTCCGCGTCAACGTGATGAACCAGCCCTACGGCGGCTTCCCCTGGCTCGATCTGCCGCCCGTCGCTTTTCGCAATTGGCCCAACGCGCACAATTTCTACGGCGATTTCGCCGATCTCGACGCCGCCACGCTGGCCGACGTCCGCGAATTCTTCGACACGTACTACGCGCCGAATAACGCCGTACTGGTGATGGTCGGCGATCTCGATCCGAGCCGAGGCGTTTTCATTCGCCAAGCGCTATTTCGACGATATTCGGCCGAGCGCGCTTACGCCTCGCGCGGACATCACCGAGCCGCCGCAAACCGAGGAGCGCCACGGCAAAGTCGAAGAGCGCCTCGGCCCGCTTCCCGCAATCGCCATCGGCTACACGCTGCCGCCGCGCGAAAGCGAAGACTGGTTCGCGATGGGCATCGTCGATCGCATTCTCCATGGTGGCCGCGCCGGCCGCGTCTATCGCAAGCTCGTCCTCGAAGAACAGATCGCCGTCGAGGCCAGCGGCGGCGCGGATTTGGTCGACACCAACGGCCCCACGCAGATGGTCACGCAAATCGTCCACAAGCCCGAATTCACTTCGGAGGGCACCGTCGCGGTGTTCGACGAGATCATCGAGGAGCTGCAGCATAAGGGCGTGGCGCTGGACGAGCTCGATCCGGTGAAAGTGAAATTCCGCTCCGATTTCTACTCGATGCTCGAAACCGGCATGGGCTCGCACATGCCGCGCTTCGGCCTGATGCACTACCTCGCTTGCTTCACGCTCTTCGACGGCGATCCCGGCCGCATCAATACGATCCTCGACGGCTTTCTCGCCGTCACTCCCGAGCGCGTGCAGGCGGCCGCGCGAAAATATCTCGTGCCGCAAAATCGCGCCGTGCTCATACGCCGGCCGGTGAATCTGCCCGCGCCGGTAAATCCGCACGTTGGCAATGGAGGCGCGCGATGACGTCCTCGGCCACATCCGTTTCGCACAGCAGCGCAGCCCCGGCTCTCGCACCTGAGCGGCCCGTCGCCTGGCCGAAGCGCACCACTCGCGTTCTCGGCAATGGCTTGCAGGTTGTTCTCGCCGAGGCTCGCGCCTTCCCGCGAATCTCTGCGAATCTTTATTTCCGCAGCGGCAACGCCGTCACCGCGCATCGGACGCCCGGCCTCGCCGATATGACGGCCACGGTCGTGCGCACCGGCACCGCATCGCGCCCCAGCCGCCAGATCGAAGAAGATCTGCGCCGCATGGGCGCGAGCCTCGGCACGCATGCCGGCGCCGATTCGAGTTCGATCGCCGCATCGGGCCTCGCCGAAGCGTCCACGGGCATTCTCGAATTGATCGCCGATCTCGCGCGCAACGCTTCGTTCCCCGAGGAGGAATTCGAGCGCGAGCGCCGCCAGCGTTTCGAGGAGCTGCGCATCGAGCGCACCACGCCCGGCTTCCTCGCCAACGAACGTCTGCGCCGCGTCCTCTTCGGCCGGCACCCCTATGCCATCGTCGCGCCCACCGAGGACCAGGTCGCCGCATACACGCGCAACGAGCTCGTCGAGTTCTACCGCCATCACTACGTTCCCGGAGATTCGCTGCTGATCGTCGTCGGCGATTTCGCCGCGGAAGAGATGCTCGACAAGATCGAAAAAATCTTCGGCGATTGGAAGGCGCCGCAGCCCGAGCCGCCCATGTCGCCCGAGCCGCCGAAGCAGTCCGGCCGCCGCGTCCATCTCGTCCGGATGCCCGGCAACGTGCAGACGCAGGTGGTCGTCGGCAATCTCGCCATCACTCGCCGCGACCCCGATTGGTATCGCCTCGTGCTCGCCAATTCCATTTACGGCGGCGCGTTCCATTCACGCCTGGTGATGAATATCCGCGAGCAAAAGGGCTACACCTACAGCCCGCGCAGCGCCGCCAATCCGCTTCGCCAGCACGGCTACTTTTCGGTCAGCGCCGCGGTGCGCAATGAAGTGGTCGCCGCCACGCTCACCGAAATCTTCTACGAAATGGACCGCATGCGCTCGCTTCCCGTGCCTGCCGAAGAGCTCGATAGCGCCCGCAGCTATCTCACCGGAGTTTTCTCGCTCGGCGTGGCCACGCAGGAAGGCCTGCTCGGCCAGCTCTCGACCGTCTATCTCGATCAGCTTCCCGAGGGCTACCTCGAATCCTATCGCGAGCGCATCCGCGCGCTAAGCGCCGAAGACGTGCTCGAAGCGGCGCGCCGCCACTTCGATTCCGCGAACGCACAGATCATCGTCGTCGGCGACCGCGAGCAGATCATCGACCAGGCCGCACTCTTCGGCCCCGTCACCGAATACGACGCCAGCGGCGCGGTCGTCCAGCCAAGGCCTAGGGACGTGATGCAAGCCTAGTAGCGAGTGACGAGCGGTTAATGAGCGGTGACACGGGCGCTGCGCCGTGTGGTGCTAGCGGATGGTCGAGGAAGGATCGTGAGTGCCCGCCACGGTTTTGATTTCGGCGGCGAGATCGGGATACAGGCCAGGCGATTCGCGCGTCAGCGGAGCATCCGCGAAATAATTTCGTTCGCTCAAGCCGCGATAGATGCGGCCCGCGATTTCCGAAGCATGCGGCCCGCTGATGATGTGGCTGCGTCCATGCAGCAGCACGACGAGCACGATTTTCGGATGCGCCTGATCGGCGTAGGAAGCGAACCATCCAAGCCGCCCGCCGAGATCCTCATCGTTGCACGTGCCGGTCTTGCCGAGCGCCTGCTCGCCATAAGGATCGTAACTCTGCCGCGCCGTGCCATACAGCACAGCGGCCAGCATTCCCTGCCGCAGATCGGGAAGCAGCGGCGCGATATCGAGCTGTTGCCGCAGCTTCGGCTGGAAATCCTGAATCGCCGCATCGGTGCGCGGATACTGCAAATAGTATTGAGTGCCGCCGGTCGCGAGCGTGCCCACCAGCGACGCCAATTGAAACGGCGTCATCCGGATGCCTTCGCCGAAGCTCGACATGCGCGCCACGCCGCCGCGCAACGGCGGCGTCGACGGCAGCGAGCCCGTCTCTTCCTCGGGAATATCGTAGCCGACGTGGTGGCCGAGGCCGAGCAGCTCGTCGTACTTGATCACGCGATCGAAGCCGAGCCTCGAGCCGACCGTTTCGAAAAAGTGGTTGTTGGAGTGCGCCATCGCCTCGGTGAGGTCCATGTAGTGGCGGCGGCCGACTTCAATCATCGTGTCGCGCGTGATCACGCCTTCCTGCAATGCGGCGACGGCGATGAACGGCTTGATCGTCGAGCACGGCTCGAGCGCCGCGGAAAACGCCATCTTCTGGTCGACGACCGTCAGGATGCGCCCCGTCGTCGGATCGACCGCGACCACCGCGCCCTTCTCGTGGCCCAGCGCTTCGACCGCGATATTGCGGATCACCGGATCGTCGTACGTGGTGACGTCATCCTCGCCGGGATCGAAGTATTCGACGTAGCGCCGCCGCCGATACACGCGATGCGCCGAAGTTCGCGCGCTCACCGCAACGACCGCGGCGCGCACCACATGCCGCGTGCGAACCACGCGCCGCGCGCGCACCGGATGCGCGGCCGCGCGATGCGTGCTCGTCGAATGAGTGGTGGAATGCGTGGCCGTGCGTTTGGCCGGGGTTGATTCCGTGCGGCGGGCGGCGATTGCCACACCCAGATCGCCCATGAGGATCAGGCACAAAATAGCGAAAGCTTTATATAGGGCTGAGGTCCGTTGCATATCAGTATTCGATGCCGTTCTTCCCTGTAGCGTAAGCCAGTCCGTAGTGTAGAAAAGCCTCGCGGGGATGCGCAACTATAAACCACCAGCAGTTTCGCCCCAGGCACCCAATCGCGCAACTGGCCCGTGGGACAGGCGTGCGCACGACGGAAGGTGTATGGGCCGCATCGTCCCGAGCGCCGTAGGTGCGGCACAAGTTAGCCCAACCCGGCAGGGTTGGGTCCCCGATGCAAAAGCGGCCAAGCGCCGTAGGTGCGACACAAACCTTCGTGGCGGGTGCCGCACCTACGGCGCTTGCGATTCATTTTGCACGTTTTCCCAGCCCTTCCGGGCTGGGCTAAACTGTGTCGCGCGTCCCGCGCTTGGTGCGAATTCTTACGCCTTACGACACAACTGACGCCGCGCGCGGGAACTCCGCCGAGGCCATCACCTCTTCCGCCTGCGCGCGGTGGCGTTCGCCATGCGCCGCAATCAGGAGCAGCCACTGGTAGCAATCGAGCGGCCCAAGGCGCGGGTGCGGGAAAACGCTTTCGCGCAGCCGCGCGTCCGTGGTCGCGGCAAATTCCGAAGTTCGCTTGCGGACCGATTCGAATTCGCGGCATAGCTGGTCGTGAGGCCAGCGGCCCGTCGGCATCAGGCGCTCGGGCCCCTTCATGCGTTCGCTGCGGTCGACAGCCTTCGCCACGAGCGCATCGTCCTCGACGACGGTCTGCGGCGAATCGGCCGGCTGCTGCACCGTTTTCTGGATCGCGCCAAGAATCGAGTTCTCCACCAGGATAATGTGCTCGACGCATTCGGCCACCGACCACCGGTCGGCCGCCGGCTTATACGCAAGCTGCGATGGCGACAGCCGTTGCACCGCGCAAGCAGCCGCTCGCGGGATTCGTTGAGTGCATTGATGGCTCGTTCGCGTTCGCCCGGCGTCATAGGACCCCTCCCAGGTTCAGAGTCGTATCATCCCGCGCACGTTCCGGTCAAGTTTATGGTGGTCGAGAGAGGCAGCCGCCGAGGGCTGATTTTCCGTCCGTAAGAGTGTCACCAATGGTGCTCTCGTCGGGGGCTTAAAACGGCCTTGAATGGCCGAAAAAGCCAAAATTGGAGGGATTTGCCACATGTCGCGCCAGCCATCGCAAAAGGACAAGACCCAGCGAGCTTTTCGGACCTACCTCGACCTGATCGACACGGCAACCTGGCTAAAACGCGAGATGCGCGCCCCGCTCGACTTCTTCGACCTGACGTTTGAGGGCTTTCGGGTGCTGGAGATGCTTTACCGGGAGGGGGCGCTGACCGTCCCGGACGTCGGGAGGAGGACGAACCACAAGCGGCAGAATATGCATATCATCCTCCGGCGGCTTGAGGAGCCGGGATGGGTGCGGCTGGCAGAGGTCAGGCTTCCCCCGGTGGAATTCGAGCGGAGCCATCTGCCCAAAGCGAAGAAAGATGAACAGGAGGGGCGGCTGGTCCACGTGGTGGGTTTGACGGCGCGGGGCAAGAAATTCATCGGGAACGTCCTGCCGAGGCACGCGAAGGTGGTGAAGGCGCTGATGCGAGTGCTCGATGCGCGCGAACACGATTCGATCAGCCGCGCCTGCCGGAAGCTGCGGTCACCGGAGGCCGTGTTGAAGTTCCTGCAGGAGATTCGAATGGTCGACGAAGATCAGGAGGCGGCGGACGTGAGAGAGGAAGCGGCGGCTGAGTTGGAGCGGCTCACAGCGCGGATGAGAATGAGAGGGCGAGCCCGCCACGGCGGGCGCAAACATCGCGCGTTGCGAATTCGGAGGTGAGGGTCAGAGGCGGGTGTGGGGTGCAGCGCGCGCGGATGAGGCTCCCGGCGGTGGAGTTCGAGTGGAGCCATCTGCCCGAGGCAAAGAAAGAGGAACGGGAGGGGCGGATGGTCCACGCGGTGGGTTTGACGGCCCGTGGCAAGAAGTTCATCGGGAACGTCCTGCCGAGGCATGCGAAGGTGGTGAAGGCGCCGATGCGCGCGCTCGACGCGCTGAGGTTTCTCAACGAGATGAGATTCGAGGATGCGGACGACGAGGATTAGGAAGCCGAGAGTTGAGGGTTGAGATCGACCTCGCGCGCACCCCTCCCGGAGTAGCGAAGGGCCGCATGCGGGACGGGGCTTTCATTTTCGCAAAGCTCCGAGTGGATCGGTACTTGGCCGGAGTATGTTATTTGTTGACCTGTTTTGCCCAGGGGGCTGCCTGTGACTACCAATGAAGAACCTAATCCGACTGATCTTTCTGCTGACCGGCCGAGTATTGACCCGCAAGCGGATCGGCTTGGGTACGCGCCGTTCGCAAGGCGATTGGCGGAAAGTATCATCGGACTCGCCGGAGCGGAGGGCCACGTCCTTGCATTGTACGGGCAGTGGGGGTTTGGCAAAACGACGATGCTCAACTATATACAGCACTACGTGGTTCAGAGTGGCCAACGTGAGCTGCCGATCATTGTGCCATTCAATCCCTGGTGGTTCGCGGGGAATGAGGATCTCATCCGAGGCTTCTTTAGCCAGTTGCAGGCGCGTTTAAGCGAGCACAAGGAATTTTCGTCCGAGGCCAGGGAAAGATTGGCAGACTTTGCGGAACTTCTCTCGGAGGCGCCGGTACCTCACGCGGCGTTAGCTAAAATCGGCGCGAAACTACTGAGGCCCAGAATTAAAGACATCGCAAAACTGAAAGACGAAGTGTCAAGCGCTCTTCAGAAGCAACCGCGACGTATTCTCGTGATAGTGGACGACATTGACCGCCTAACATCCGAGGAAATCAGGCAGATGTTTCGTACGATCAAGGCGGTTGCGGATTTTCCCAGAGTGACTTACCTACTGGCCTTCGATAAGGAGGTTGTGGCGCGGTCCCTCGCGGCACTTCAAGGGGGCTCTGGGGAGGACTATCTGGAGAAGATCGTCCAGGTCCCATTCGAGCTGCCGCTAGTGGATCGCCTTTCGATCAGAAACTTCTTTTTCGACAAGCTCAATCCGATTCTTTCGGGAGTAGAGCCAAAAACCTTCGACCAAGTCTACTGGGGCAACATTTTTTTCGAAGGCATCGACAAGCTGCTCGAAACGCCGAGAGATGTGGTTAGGTTTGCGAACACGATGGCCGTGACGTTCCGAGCCGTGATAGGCGAAGTGAACCCCATTGATTTCATTGCGATCGAGGCGCTGAGGATGTTCTGTCCGGAGGCTTACGATTGCGTGAGAAACAATCGACAAATGTTTTCCGGACATGCTCCGGATGATTTGAGAGCACCCACAAGTAAGGATCTGGCTGCGTTTCACGAGGAATGGCTCGCGCAATTGCGCCAGTCTAGGCCTCTCCATGTCGAGGCTGTGAAGAGCATGCTGACGCGCCTATTCCCGAGGCTGCGAAGCGTCTGGGGCAATACCCATTACGGCCCTGAGTGGGAAGCCCAATGGCGTCGCAGTTTGCGGGTCTGTAGCGAAACAGTCTTCCCGGTTTATTTCAGCCTTGCCGTTGCAAGCGGCGAGATTTCAAACACGGAGATGCAGGCGATTCTTGCAATGTCCGACAATTCCCGCCAATTCGGGGATCAGATCTTGAACCTTTCGCAGCAGATGCGGCCAGATGGGAAGACCAGGGCCAGCGCTTTTCTCGATCGACTGCAAGACTATACGGAAAAGGAAATCAGCGAGGAGCGGATCGAACCTATCGTTTCGTCCCTGCTGGACATTGGGGATCAGCTCGTGCGGCCAGAGGACCAGACATCGGGTCTGATTGATTACGGAAATGACGTTCAGATTGGCAGGATCAACTGGCAGCTTCTGAAAAGATTGGAAAGGGACAAGAGGTTTAGGGCAATCCGGCACGCGTTCGAGATGGGACATGCGCTTTACCTCATGCAGCGTACCTTTATAGTGCTAGGCCAACAGCAAGGCATGTATGGGGAAAGCGCACGGCCAGAACAGGAGTGGCTAGTGACTCGCGAGCAGCTTTTCGACCTGGAGGGCGTCCTCTTGGCGAAGATTCGTGCCGCCAGCAAGAGCGGCACGCTCATGCGCGTTCCGCAGCTCTTCCCCGTGCTGAATCTGTGGCGCGAAAAATGTGGGCCAGAAGAGGTGCAAGCTTGGGCTGCAGAGACGGTGAAGGACGACAAGAGCCTCGTGGAACTGCTGGAGAAGTATCTCCAGATAGGCTCCAGTATCAGTTCCGGTGATGCGGTGGCCCGTAAGGTCGATAGGTTGGATCCCGAATGGATAAAGCCCTACGTTGATCCGGATCAAATTGTGGATCGCGTGCGAATTCTTAGCAGAGCCGGTCTAGCTACGCCGATGCAGAAGCGGGCTCTAGATCAGTTTCTGAGGGAATACGACCTGAGAAAGCGGGGCGGAAACCCAAATGACCCACTTTCACAAGGCCAGATTTCCTGAGGGCTCTCCCCAGGGCCTCGGAACGGGTAGGACATTCACTGAACGCGGTGCTTCGGCTATTCACCCTTTTCAGAAAAACACGGCGGGGGAGACGCGGAATCTCTTGCTGAGTTTTTCGATGTGATGTTTGTTCAGTTCGCGTCGCGATACACCGGGCCGAAGAAGAAAGGCGCCCGCCTGAGACCAAGGCGGCCGCTACAAATGCGTTTATTCAATCCTCGTTTGCCGCTGAGGATTTCGGAAACGACGCTTTCGGAGCCGAGCAGCGGGGCGAGGTCTTTCTGGCGGAGGTTGTTGGCGTCGATGAACGGAAAAGCAAAGGCCGGGCGCAGCTGAGCAGCGCCCCTACGAAAGCGAAAACCGTACGACAAAAACCGCCGGCCTGCCCTTCGTTCCTCAGGGTAAAAAGGTCGCCCTTCGGCTTCGCTCAGGACAAGCCGCTACGAAGGCAGAGGCCCGAATAGGCTGTCAGAAAAAGACGGCGGGGGAGACGCGGAATCTCTTGCTGAGCTTTTCGATGTGATGTTTGTTCAGTTCGCGTCGCGATGCACCGGGCCGAAGAAGAAAGGCGCCCGCCTGAGACCAAGGCGGCCGCTACAAATGCGTTTATTCAATCCTCGTTTGCCGCTCAGGACTTCGGAGACGACGCTTTCGGAGCCGAGCAGCGGGGCGAGGTCTTTCTGGCGGAGGTTGTTGGCGTCGATGAACGGAAAAGCAAAGG
The DNA here is from genome assembly GCA_963814735.1 of uncultured Acidobacteriota bacterium. GTDB lineage: Bacteria > Acidobacteriota > Terriglobia > Acidiferrales > UBA7541 > Palsa-295. Next base: position 235,499 of record CAWFEC010000009.1, read on the forward strand.
CCGGGCGCAGGCTCGAGCAGCGCCCCTACGAAAGCGAAAACCGCACGACAAAAACCGCCGGCCTGCCCTTCGTTCCTCAGGGTAAAAAGGTCGCCCTTCGGCTTCGCTCAGGACAAGCCGCTACAAAGGCAGAGGCCCGAATAGGCTGTCAGAAAAAGACGGCGGGGGAGACGCGGAATCTTTTGCTGAGCTTTTCGATGTGATGTTTGTTGAGTTCGCGTTTGCCGCTGAGGACCTCGGAGACGACGCTTTCGGAGCCGAGCAGCGGGGCGAGGTCTTTCTGGCGGAGGTTGTTGGCGTCGATGAGTTCCTTCAGGATTTCGACGGGCGAGGCCGAGCGGATTGGGTAGCGTTCCTCTTCGTATGCCTCGACCAGCAGGGTCAGCACCTCGGCGAGATTTTTTTCGGCGGGGGTGAGATGGGCGCGGCGTTCCAATTCCAGGAGCGCGGCGATGTAGCGGTCGTTTTGGGCGTCCGAGGTGATGACCTTGGGAACGCCGTCGAGGACGTCGGGTTTTTCAAGCACGGCAGTCATTTTTCCACCAATCCGTGTGGGAGGTCGAGCATAAACCTGGAGGTGGGGCGGAAAATCCGAAAGCCAAAAGCAGATCCCTCACGCCATCCGCAGACTGCGCGGATGGGTTCGGGATGACAGCGGGAGGAGCGCCGGGCTGCCCTTCGTCAGGGCGGGCCGCCGCTACGAAGGCTAGGCCGAAGCAAGGGCAGGGGATGCGGTTTCCAATTGTCGAGGGGCCTGATTTCACGTAGGCTGTGGCTATGCGCTACTCCGATATCATCACGATGGAGCCCGGGAAGCGAGGAGGCAAGCCTTGCATTCGCGGTCTCCGTGTGACCGTGTACGACGTGCTGGAGTATCTGGCTAGCGGGATGAGCCACGCCGACGTTCTACGGGAATTGCCGTTCCTCACGGAAGAGGATATTCGCGCCTGCCTCGCGTACGCCGCCGGTCGCGAGCGCAAGCTGGAAATTTCCAACGCGTGAAAACGTACGTTTGAGCAAACACTGCCGGGCTGAAGAACCCGGCGCTACGTTTAAACCTACGGCCTACTTCTCGGGCAATTCGAAAACCCAGACTGTGGATTCGCGGTCGGGGGGATTCTGGATTTCGGGGACGAGGACCGGGTACGTGGCGGTCATCGGGCCGCCCTCGCCGGTGACCACCGCGATGTACTGCTTGCCATTCACGCTGTAGGTGATCGGGCAGGAATCGGGCACGTCGTTGAGGCGAACCTGCCAGAGGACTTTGCCCGTATCGGCATCGTAGGCTTTGAGGACGCGGTCGAACGCGCCGGCGAAAACGACGCCGCCCGCGGTGGCGAGCACGCCCGTCATCTGCGGCGCGCGCTGGCGATCCATCCACAGCACTTTTTTCGTTTCGAGATTCAGCGCCTCGACGCGGCCGAGGTTTCCATCGCTATCGGGCCGCAGGCGGATGAACCAGTTGTAGCCGGAGGTGAGATTGCCGCGCTTGCCGGGGCCCGCGGGGATCAGGTCCATGCAGGATTCATTGAGCGGGATGTAGAGGATTTTGGTGGCGGCGTTGTAGGACGTGGGAATCCAGTTGCGTCCGCCGCCGGGATGCGGGCAGATGAGGTGCGGCTTGTCGTCGCCCATGATGGCGCCGGGAGCGACCGTTTTTTCGCCTGTTTTCGGGTCGATCGAGGCGATCACATTCTGGATGCCGAGATCGTGCGAGAAAATATATTTTCCGGTGGCCGCGTCCATCGCTTCGTAAATTCCCATCTTGCCGGAGGTGACCACGAGCTTTTCGTCCGCGCCATTCACGGGCAGATGGATCAGCTGCTGCTCGAAAGCCCAATCGAGATCCCACTGGTCGTTGTGAACGTGCTGGAAATACCAGACGAGCTTGCCGGTATCGGGATCGAAGGCGAGCGTGGAATCGGTGAAGAGGCCGTCATTCGAAAATCCGGGGACGCGATGCAGGACGGGGCCGGTGTCGTAGGTCTGGCCGACGCCGAAATACGCGAGGCCGAGCTGCGGATCGTAGCTGCCGGGCGTCCAGACGGACGCGCCATTGCGCTTGTCGTTGGGCAGGCCGTTCCAACTGTCGCCGGGCTGGCCCTGCTGCGCGATGGTGTGGAAGCGCCAGGCTTCTTTGCCGGTATCCAGATCGAGCGCGACGATGAAATTGCCGCCGGGAGATTGTCCGCCGACGCCCTGCATCACTTTGCCTTTCGCGACGAGCGGGCCGCCGGTGAGCTGAAAACCTTTCGTGTAATCGGCGACGGGCGAATCCCAGATGACGTCGCCGGATTTCACGTCGAGCGCGACGACGTGATCGTCGGAGGTGCCGACGAAGAGGCGGTCGCCAAAGAGCGCGATGTCGCGCTTCACCGCGAGGCGCGCATCCTTCGGAAGCTGCCGCGAATATTCCCAGAGCAGATCGCCCGTCACGGCGTTGAGGGCTTCCACATGGTCGCCAAACGCATCGACAAATAAAACTCCGTCGTGCTCGAGCGGCGTCGCTTCATTTTGGCCGGGCGGAAGAGACCACGCCCATTTCACGCGGAGATCGGCGACGTTGGATTTGTTTATTTGCGCGAGCGGGCTGAAGCCCTGATCGTTGTAACTGCGGCGCCAGATCAGCCATTCGCTGGCGGGCGGATTTTCGAGCTCGTCGGCGGTGACGGGCGTGATTTTCGCGAGCGGGTCGGGCAGCTTGACGACCGGCATCGGCGGAGCGAGCGGCGAGAGCGGCATCATCGGCGCGGAACGTTGCGTGGCGCCGCGCGGGATGGTCATCGTGGCGAGCGTTTGCGCGTCGGTGGGAAATTCCTCTTCGCCGGGCTGCACGCCGTTCGATTGCAGCAGAAACGCGGCGATCTGCGCGTAGGTTTCCGCGCCAAGCGAGCCGGGCGAGGCGGGCGGCATCTTCGTATTCATGTAATTGAAAAGCTCGACCGCGCTGCGGCCGCCCCAATTGTTGGTGAAGGTGACGCTGCGTAGCGCGCTCGCGAATTCGCTGCCATTGAGCGCGGCGCCGTGGCAGGAAGCGCAACTTTTGGCATAGGCGTCCTTGCCGGCCGCGGCTTGCGCAGCCGTGAAGGTGGCGATCGAGCGGCTGTTGAATTCGAATTGGTCGGCGGGCGCTTGCGCGGCGCCGATTGGCGCAAACGCGATGGCGCCCGCGGCGGCCGCGATTAGCGCGGCGAGCGCGATCCAGCAATTTGCAATGTACGATTTTCGGCTGCGAGATTCCATGCTTCCCCCAGATTCATTGCCTGTCGCGCGCGGTCATTCAACACGTGGCTGCGGCCGCGCCGCCGTGCATTCAACCACCATTGAACCGGGAAGGCTAGGAGAAAACGCGCGCGCTCGATGCCCCAGTTTTCTCTCGTATTCGGGCGCTAATCGAAAGGTGGTACAAAGTTACGATGGAGAATGGCGACAAGCCGCGGCTGCTTTTCGACTCGGTGGTGCTCGGCATCGTCGGCGGGCTGGGCGCGCAGGTCTTCCTGTGGATGCTGCGCGTCGCGCAGAATATCTTCCTCGTTCGGCTCGCGGGTTATCTTCCGCCGGGGCTTCCCGAAGAGGGCGGCGCGCTCCGGGAGACGATTGGTCCGCATGGATTGTGGCTCATCCCGATCGCGACGACCCTCGGAGGACTTATCTCGGGCGCGCTCGTCTACGGGCTGGCGCCCGAAACCGAGGGGCACGGGACCGACACCGTCGTAAAGGCGCTGCACTGGACCGGCGGGAAACTGCGCGCGCGTGTAGCGCCGGTGAAGATGATCGCGTCGGCCATCACGATCGGATCGGGAGGGTCGGCGGGGCGCGAAGGTCCGACGGCGCTGATCGCGGCGGGCTTTGGCTCGATTTACGCGTCGCTGCTGAAGCGCCCCGAACGAGAGCGGCGATTGCTCGTTCTGATGGGGATGGCCGCCGGGCTTTCCGCGATTTTTCGTTCGCCGATCGGGACCGCCATTTTCGCCGTCGAAGTTCTCTATGGCGGCATGGATTTCGAATCCGAAGCGCTGATCTATTGCATGCTCGCGGCGATCGTGGCGTACGCGGTAAATGGGCAGTTCGTCGGATGGCAGCCGCTGTTTCGCGTGCCGCCCGAATTGTCCATCGTGAATCTTTCGGACTACGGCTGGTACATTGTGCTCGGAGCGGCAAGCGGCGTCGTCGCTTCGATCGTGCCCGAGGTGTTTTATCGTATGCGCGACGCTTTTGCGGCGTTGCGCATTCCCCACTGGATCAAGCCGGCGATCGGCGGCTTGGGCGTGGGCTTGCTGGCGCTGTGGCTGCCGCAGATTTTGGGCGGCGGCTACGGCTGGATTCAGGAAGCGATCGACGGCCAGTTGGCGCTGGGCTTGCTCCTCGTGCTGGTCGTCGCGAAAATGGTGGCGCTGTCGCTGACCGTTTCCTCCGGCGGCTCGGGCGGCGTGTTTGCGCCGAGCTTGTTCGTGGGCGCCATGCTGGGCGGAGCTTTCGCGGCGATCTTCCATCATTCGGCGGCGGGAATGGTGATTGTGGGGATGGCGGCTGTGTTTGCCGGAGCGGCTCGTGTGCCGATCGCGACGCTGCTGATGGTTGCCGAGATGACGGGAGGCTACCAGCTACTCGTTCCCGCGGGGCTGGCCGTGATGCTGAGCTTTGTGATTCAAATGAAACTCTCGTCCCATTTCAAATATGGCAGCTTGTACGAAGCGCAGGTGGCAGGGCGCACCGATTCGCCGGCGCATCGCGCCGAAAGTGTACGGACGGCGCTGCGTCTGATCGACCAGGGCAAGGTTACGCTCCCGGCGCAAATGAATCACCTTCATCTCGCGGCGCTCTTGCAATCGGGGCTTGCGCTCGACTTTCCAGACGGCTCGCAATTGACGGTGGGCGCGCTGCGGCCTGAGAGCCCGTGGGTGGGAAAACAGATTCAGTCGCGCCCGCTGAGCGGGCCGATGGCCGATTCGAAGATCATGGCCGTGCTGCGCGGCAAGTCCGTGATGATGCCCCGGCCCAACACCGTCTTGCAGCCGGGCGACCGGCTCTTGCTGATCGGGCCGCCGCAGGCGCAGGCCGAGGCGGCGCAGCATCTCGCCCACGTTACCCCGCGAAATCCGGATGCCGGCGTAGGCGCAACGAGTGCGCCGCCAGAATAGCCGAGGAGCGCTGCGCGTTGCAGCGCTCGCCTCCGGTCTGGGGTTTTGCCCATTAGGGGCGCTTCGAAGCGCGAGGGTGGTGGGTCGGTTCGCGGCTCAGGCTCTGCCACTCCGTTTCTGGATCGGCACGGACCACTTGCGTGCACTTGTTTAGTTGTTGTCCTTACTCTTCGTCTGACTCTGAGTGCCGTTGGTGCCGTTAAAGAGATCCAACACGTTCGCGGGTACCGAATTTTCGTTCGGCGTATCTTTCCAGCCCTTTTCGAACCACTTCTCCCAGTCCCTGGCCCATGGACGACCATAGTAGTCCACATAATCAGGATCGCCTGCCGTAAGCTGGGTGGGCTTACCGTTTACATCCTTTATGTTGCTCAGGCATTCGATGTACGTATATCGGTAGTTTGGAGCCGCTGGCGTCGCTACCTTGACGTAACGATATGTCACCCGGAGAGGCTGGACAAATGCGATCGGGTCGTAAAATACCGTGTCGTGATCGAGTCCCACGAGTTTCCCGTTGTCGTACACGGGCTTCCAAGTTTCGACGGCCTCCATCTTGTCGCTAAACTCGAACATGCCGTGCGATATTCCCCAGGCTTGAACGTTGGCCGTCCAAGTTACCAAAGTAGTGCCGTCCCAGAATCCGACCGTTTCTCCGTACCATTGTGCGACCTTGTCCATGTGCCTCTTGCCGATATAGACCTGACGAAGGAAGTTGTCGCCAGTGCCTCCGAGAGTCTGGACAATCCAGGGAGTCATTATCAGCTGGAAATCTCCGCCGCCGGAGAACTGAGTCCACCAACGCAGAAATCCCTCGGGCCAGCAGAAGGACGCTTCCCACTGCGGAGCGTTGCTAACCCCCTCATGATAGATTCCCTGAACCATCCGCTGTTGATACTCCGGCGTCAGTAAAGAAAGGATCGTCGGAACCTGATTTACCTGTCCCCAAAGCCATTCGCCTTGATGATCTGCCTGCATATCGCGCGTGTAATATCCGTCCCAGAGCGGCAAAGTGGCGTTCGTATAGACAGTTGGCCCGCCTTTCGTCTTCGCCGCCGCCAGCAGGGCGTCGTATTGCTCCTTGGCGGTTTTGTACGGGTAGAGACTAACAATCTTTTGCCGCGGATAATCTTTCTCGCAGTCCCCCCAAGCAGCCGAGATTGGAGGCTCACCGGGACCCATCTTTATGCGGCCGGACGTCCACATATCCGTTAACTGCCGGGGCGTATTGCACCGGTAGTAGCGCGGGTCCATCCAATATTTCTTGTCCAGATAGAAGTTTTTCGACCTGAACAGGTCAATAGGCAACGGCGTCACTCCCGGAGGCGGGACCTTGAACGTCGGCGTGTTTGTGCCGCGCCCGATAGGGGCGCGACGAAACTCCGCCGCGCGTTTCCGGCTGAGGCTTTCCGAAATGCATCCGGGAGTCCCGAATTCAAGATTCGTTTGGTCGCACGCACCGACCTGCTGCGTTGGTTGTCCCGGCGCTTGCGCGGTCGATTGGTTCTGGTTCTGTGCCTGCTCACTTTGCTGGCCTTGCGCGGCTAAAATCCCAGGCATGCTGGTGAGCGCAACCGCGGCCGCGCAACAAAGTACAAACCGTTTGGCATTCATTTGCCGTTACCCTCCTGAACTTATACGTGTAGCGGATGACTGTCGCCGCAACGTCGGGAGCACAATATACAACACAAGCCTGAGCGATCACCATTAGAGGGCATTACGGGCAAAAAACTTAAGGCCGGGGCAGCTCGCAGCGCCCGTATGCACCACCCCATACGGCAAATGCCCGACCAATTGGGCGGCTAACGCGCAAACCGGAGAAGTTAAGTACTGGACCGCCAGATGTCCGGTTACGCGACTAGCCAGGAGTCAGCCCGGCTCGAAACGGTTTCCCGCTAGACAATTGTGCAACGCTATTTGTTGGTAGAGATGGAATTGGTTTTAGTGTATCCGGTCCAGAACCAATAAGGGCAGCGCCGACATAGCCAGCAGGGCAGAAGTTCGGATGTCTGAAAAATAAATGCATGAAACGAGAAGAAGCTACTTTCGCTTTCCTGTAAATGCTAGTAAAGAGCTGGCTCGCAAGCTCGCCGAACTAGAGAACCGAATCGAAGAGCAGGACGAGGAAATAACCGCCCTGTTTGAAGCCATTCGACAATTGATGGAGCCGCCAGACAAATCGAGCAAGCGAATCGGGTTTCACGACTAGCGAGCGACCTTCTCTCTCGATCGTTTACTGAATGCTTTTGAGCCAGGCGAGAATCGGTCCCGAGACCGTCTTATCGGGCGTATCGACCGAGAAGATTTCGGACATGTGGCTTTCGCCCTTCTCAAACAGCATGGTCGGGCAATGGCCCTGGCCGTCCACGGCGTGTGGACCATCCACTTTGCACGATTCGTCGTGCAGGGCTTGATTGAACGCGCTCATCTTTCCATCAACGCCCGGATCAAGCTCGGCCGATGCCAGCAGGATTTTCACGTCAGCTTTTTCCAGTCCCGGCAAACTGGATTCCTCGATCTGCACCTTGAGAGGAACTTGCGCGCCGCCGAAGCGCATTCCGCCGGGTGGCATGACGAACGGGGCCTGCCCTCCCGGCTGATCCGGCGAGCGGCCGGGGAGCACGCCCTCGGTGCTGAATGCTCCGCCCTTCAGGCCGCACGTCTTGCCTGCCTGAGCGAACAGGTTCGTGTCGCCTCCGAAGCCGCCGCTTGCCGCTGCTGGCACGGGATTACTGCCGTCGGGACGCAGGATGTCAAATTGCCCGGACATGAAGATGATGCCCTTCAAGCCGATGCCATTCGGGCCATAGAGTTCGGGATGCCCGGCATAAATGCCCAGCGGGCCGTTGCCTGCCGATTGCGCCCAGGCGATCATGTGGCCGGGATTGCCGTGGTACTTGGAGACGTTTGCCTCCAGATACTGAATCGCGGCTGCCACGTCTTTGGCGCCGGCGTAATAATCCGGCTTCGAGCCGGGCGCCAAACCGTGGCGCTGCATCAGCACTCCGACCATGCCGTGTTGCGTGGCCCACCGGGCGATGTTGTCATTGAACGCGTTGGCCGCGCGGTTCTGCAGCTCGATCTTGTTTCCCACGCCGCCGGGCACGTAAAGCAACACGGGACGCGACGCCGGACCTTTATCTGCCGTGAAAATATCCACCACATCTTTCGGATCGGGCCCAAACGACACATCGCGATAGATTGTGATTCCCGGGTAGATCGTTACCTGATTGCTTGGCGTTCCGGTTTTCTGCATCTCCGCCAGCTGGTCGACGATGTCTTCCTTCGGCATCATCGAACGGTAGAGCGCCGCCGTGCATCCCGGATCGACGATGTGCCCCATCTTTTGCAACTGCGCCTCGATCTTCGGCGGCACCTGCGCCCGCGCTGCGCCGCTAGCCATCAGCGCGAGCAGCGCAGCGACTACCACAATCCCGCCGTTCACTTCCATACGATTCCGGTCGTGCTTCGCTCGATTAGCTTGGCGATCCATGTTTCCACCCCCTCGATCATGTCGTTCTGGATGTGCTGGGGCACTTTACTTATCACATTACCGTCGCAAGGTCGATGTGCCGCTTCGTCAAGGCACGAGCTCGTCGCGCTGAGACTATTCCGGCGGGACAGGCTCGAATTGTGGCAGCAGAATGCCCAGGACTGCGTACGCTTCTTGCTCCGTACGAACGACGTGGAGGGCCGGCCGGGAACCCTCGCCTTGTATTTCGAACATGCGCGCCATCCCGAAGACTTGAGACGACGGGGCGATGATCACGCGAGGAAGGTGCGGGTCCGGGAAGATCGATTCCGACCTCGCGAGTTCGCGAATCGTATCGTGGGAAACGTCGAAGGAAGTAACAGACGAAAGGTCGGTGATGGCCGCGCGCGGTTTGAGAAGCGCGACCCATCGGAATCCGTCAGCGTAAAAGTCCTTGAGTTCTTTGTCGGTGACGCGCCCTTCAGCCCGGGCTCGAAGTATCTGGTGTTTCGAGTCGAAATCGACGTGAAAGAGCAAAGGAAACACCCCCGGGGGCCTCATGTCCGACGCTGATGCGCTTCACGATCTTTTACTCTTCCTCGGTCACGACTCGATCGAATGGGGCCAGATGTCCGACAATGCCCGAACCGGGCTGCTCGCACCCGCACCTTTTTTACTTCGTGAACCGTTGACGGCCTGAAGTATACACGACCCGAAGTGAAGCAGTCCCCGACTAACGCGGGAATCGGAAAGTGGACCTGATGTCCGGCTATCGGACTTTTCGTGAGTTACACGGTAGCGCGGGAGTTTTGAGGCGATTGATCTATCTTTTAGCTCGCTGCTGAACGCTCCAACGCGGGTTTGTCCCTAACTACTAAACTGCAGCCCTTCAATTGAATCAGTCCCTGCTTCCTAAACCTCGACAGGATTCGCGACACTGTCTCCCGCGAAATTCCGATAGCCTGAGAAATTTCCTCATGAGTTAAAGTTAAGTGCGGCCTGTCCCCACCATTCAGCGCGCGATCGCTCTCGGACCAATCAAGAAGAAATATCGCAAGCCTCTGGCTTGCGAGCAAGGAAAGGGCCGTCGTGCGCAGTCCCGCGATGGCATAACAGTAGGAGTCACTCAGCTGCACAGCCACTTCCATCGCGAGTTCACCATCGTGTCGAATGACATGAGCCAAATCCTTGCGTTCAACAAACCCCACGTGCATGGGCTCGACCACTTCCGCCGATGCTTCGTAGGACTGCCGTGACAGCATCCCGGCCAAACCAAGTATTTCGCCCGGATTGGCAAATTTGAGAATGAAGATTTTTCCATCCCTCGATGACGTAAAGATCTTCACGCGGCCTGAATAGACGATAAACACGCCGAGCGAAGGCTGGCCTTCAGCGAACAGGACTTCACCCTTTTGACGAGACGTTCGAATCGCATGCGCGGCCAGCTTTTGAAAGGCTTCGGAAGAAACGCAGCCGCTGTTGAAGCGCCGCGAAGATCGACGGTCTTCTGACATGGGACACCTCGCCTCAATGTGCGGTATCGTACACTAGTATGTTAGACTGTGATACAGAGTATTTGGTCGAATACGTATAAGCCGATTAAACGGGGACTTACTCGCGCTTGGACAGCGCTCGCTTCCCGCCCGGGATTATAACTACGTCGTGCGAAATGGTCCGAGGTCGCCGGTAGTGCACCAAAATCGGTTGCTAGCGTCGCTGCCGCGCCGCGACTGCGAGCGGCTTCTCTCGAGTCTTGTACCTGTCCCGCTGCAATATAAATACGCGCTCTACGAAGCCAACCGGCCCATCGAATTCGTCTATTTCATCGAGACCGGCGTCGGCTCGCTCGTAAACGTCATGATGAACGGCGACGCGGCGGAAGTCGGTACGATTGGCAACGAGGGCATGGTCGGACTCCCAATCGTGTTCGGCGACGCTCAGGCGCCCAATAGCGTTTACATGCAAGTGGCTGGTTCCGGCCTGAAAATGAGGGCAGAACGATTCCGACTCGAGATGGATCGGAGCGCCGCCATGCGAGAGCGTCTGCTCCACTATGCGCAAGCGTTCTTCAATCAGGTTGCGCAGTCGGCAGCCTGTAATACCTTCCATCATTTGGAGCAAAGGTGTTGCCGCTGGCTTTTGATGACGCAGGATCGCATGCAATCGAACGGCTTTCCGCTCACCCAAGAGTTCCTCGCGATGATGCTCGGCGTACGCCGGGCAGGCGTCACGGTCGCGGCCAACGCGCTCAAGAGAGCCGGGCTCATCGAGTACACACGCGGCCACGTCACGATCCTCGATCGTGCGGGCTTGCAGAAGAAATCCTGCGAATGCTATGGCGTCACGAAGGGCGAATTCGATCGTCTCTTCGGCGAGTTCCCTGGCCTATACGAGGTAGCGCAAGGCCACTGAGTTAGTTTGGTACGTGGCCTTCGAGTTCGATCGGCGGCCGCCGTTCACGGATCGGTGATAAACTCGCTCACTCAAACGCACGGGGCACCCCCAGGCTTCGTCGCCCGGCCGCATGGAAAGCCGTGTCCCCTACCGCCCACGAAAGGAAACGCACATGGCGCAGCCCCAGAAACAGATGGAGCAACCGGACCCGCTCAGCCGTGAAACCCTTCAGGAGTTCGATAATTTGTTCGGGCTTCATCCGGGCTACCGGCCGGTGCACGCGAAGGGGATTCTCCTCTCCGGCGTCTTTACTCCCGCAGCGGGCGTGAGTGCGTTGACGAGAGCACCGCATGTGAACCAGCCGTCGATTCGCGTCGAGGTTCGGTTCTCGGATTTCGCCGGCGTTCCTGCGATACCCGACAGCGACGAGAATGCCAGCCCGCGCGGATTTGCCCTCCGCTTTTATCTTGCCGACCACGTTCACACGGACATCATCGCGCATTCCGCCAACGCATTTCCCACAAGCACCATCGAGGAATTCCTGCAATTCGTTCGCGCCATTGGCGCGACGAAACCGGAACTGCCGCACCCAAATCCGATCGAGGCGTTTCTTGGCGCGCATCCCGCGGCGCTGGCGTTCGTGCAGTTGCCCAAGCCGATCCCGGCGAGTTTCGCCACGGAGTCGTTTTACTCGGTGAGCGCATACAAATTCACGAATGGCGAAGGGGCGAGTAAGTTCGGACGGTACAGGATCGTCCCGCAGGAGGCGAGCGAGTACCTTGATCCCGCAACGGCCGCAAAGCAAGGCGCAGATTTCCTTTTCGACGAAATCAGGGGCCGAATCGCGCGCGGCCCCGTGAAGATGCGCATTCTGGTGCAATTGACCGCGGAGGGAGATGTGGTCGATGATGCCACGATCCAGTGGCCTGAGGATCGGCCGCTCATCGAATTCGGCACTGTCGAGCTGAATGGCCTCGTTGCGGATGAGGAGGCCGCGCAGCGCCAGATCATCTTCGACCCCATTCCCCGAGTGGACGGCATCGAGTCTTCGGGCGACCCGTTGCTCGAGCCGAGGGCCACCGTCTATCTGGCGAGCGGGCGGCGTCGGCGCGCGGCTGCCGTGTAGTGCGGAGGTGTGCAAAACAAATGCACCGAAAGCGCGGCCCGTGACATCGAATCGGCTATGCGGTTTTTTTCATCTCGGCGTTTTTTGAAGGCACGTCTTTGTGGCACGATGAGCAAGGCAAATCAGCGGCATAAGGAGCGATTATGGCGGACAAAACGGAGTTGAAAGAACGGCAGAGGGCGCCTCTCGCCACACCCAACAACCTCGGCGCCGAGGCGACCAAGAACATCTCGGGAGCGCTGAACGCGCTGCTGGCGGACGTTTTCGCGCTCTACATCAAGACGAAAAATTTCCACTGGCACATGAGCGGGCCGCATTTCCGCGATTACCATCTGCTGCTCGACGAGCACGGCGATCAGCTCTTCGCCATGACGGACGCCATCGCGGAGCGCGTGCGCAAGCTGGGCGGGACAACGATCCGGTCGATCGGGCAGATCGCGCGCCTGCAGCGGCTGGCGGACAACGACGCGGAGTACGTCGAAGCGCAGGACATGCTGGCCGAGCTGCGCGACGACAACCAACGGCTCGCGAGCAGCATGCTGGAAGTTCACGGCCTCTGCGACGAGGAGAACGACGTGGCGACCGCCAGTCTGCTCGAAGTCTGGATCGATGAGACGCAGCGCCGCGTTTGGTTCCTCTTCGAAGCGGGACGCACCGAGCAGCGCGGCGACGCGCCGAGCGCCAAGACGCAAAAGGCGCACGCGTCGTAGCGCAGCGCCTTACAATTCCAGAAACGATCGCGCCGAAAGAATCGCGATTCCTCGAAAAGGATTGAGGGCGAGCAGGTCCGCGTCACCTGAGATGATGTGGGTGGCGCGGCCACTCACCGCGAGTTCGAGGAACTTGTCGTCCTTCGGATCGCGGCAGGCGGTGATTCGCGCGTCTACGTCAATCCATTCCGCTTCCCGGGTCAGGGCGGCCAGAAAACTTCGGATGTCGCCATCGTCAACGTAACGGCGAAATTGCTTTCTGCTCAAAACTTCGTAGAGTTCTGCAAGCGTGGCAAAAGATAGCAGCAGTCGCCCTTGGGTTAGCGCTCGATTCAACGCCCGGCGAGGTATCGAGTCCGGCAAGAGTAGCGCGCTAACGAGAACGTTGGTATCGAAGACGCATCGCAACTAAGCGCCCTTTAGCAGAGAGTCCAGCATCTCCGGTGTGAGTCCTCGGTCCTGCGCCTTTCGTCCAACTTCCTCGAGAACTTGTTGTACCGACGTCTGCTCACCCGCCGCAAGTTCGCGAAGCCACAGGCTAAGCAGCGCCTGCATTTTCCGCTTTTCGTCGGGGGTCGCGGAGTCGTAGGCGCGCGCCGTTTCGGGGTCGAGCGGAATGGTGATGGTAGACTTGGACATGCCGTCTCCTTGGGAGATTCTAAGACAAATCCCCGTGTGCCGCCATGCCGGACGGCAAAAAGCGTCCCTTTTGCGCCACGAAAGCCACCTGTAAGCTCCCGACGGCAGCAATGTTGTTGCGCCCGGCGGAGCAGGTTTGGCGCGGTGTTCCGGGGCGCGGATTTTCGGTATAGTGGGAGCAGGTTTGGGTGCGGCGGCCAGGACGTCAATTCACAATTCCCGCTGCTAAATTGGGTGCAATCACATGGGCGAAGGCAAACATCCGTTCGCGACGATCGAAGAAGCCATCGAGGAGATTCGAAACGGGCGCATGATCGTCCTCGTGGACGACGCGGACCGCGAAAACGAAGGCGACCTCACGATGGCGGCGGAAAAAATCACGCCGGAAGCCATCAATTTCATGACGAAATTCGGGCGCGGGCTGATCTGCCTCTCGCTGAGCGAGCAGCGCTGCGACGAGCTGGACCTGCGGCCGATTTCGCCGCGCAACACGTCGGCATTCGGCACGCCATTCTGCGAGCCAATCGATGCGGCGCGCGGCACCACCACCGGCACGAGCGCGTCCGATCGCGCGACCACGATTCTGGCGGCCACCGATCCGAAAACGCGCCCCGAAGATCTGGCGCGGCCTGGGCACGTCTACACGCTGCGCGCGCGCAATGGCGGCGTGTTGGTGCGCGCCGGGCAGACGGAAGCGTCGGTCGATTTGTCGCGAATCGCGGGGCTCGATCCTTCGGGCGTGATCTGCGAAATCATGAATGACGATGGGACGATGTCGCGTGTCCCGGAGCTGACGGAATTTTGCAGGGTGCACGGGCTGAAGATGGTCACCGTCGCGGATTTGATCCGCTACCGGATGAAGCACGAGCGGTACGTCCGGCGAATCGCGGAATCGACGCTGACGACGAAGTACGGCGATTTCCGGATGATCGCGTATGCGAGCGACGTCGATCATCATCTGCACGTGGCGCTGGTGCGCGGCCAAATCGGCGAAGGAATTTCCGGAGTTGCTGGAGCGACGGCCGGGATCGATGATGCGCTTGGGCGCGGCGCTGAGAATGGCATTCCGCCGCTGGTGCGCGTCCATTCGCACTGCCTGACGGGCGACGTGCTGGGTTCGACGACGTGCGACTGCCGCGCGATGCTCGAAGGATCGCTCGAAGCGATTGCGCGCGAGGAGCGCGGCGTCTTCGTCTACCTGCATCACACCGGCCTCGGATTTCAGATCGGCACACGCACCGAAGAAGGCGCGGTGCTCCCGCAGATCATCTACCACCGCCGCGAGCAGATCGATCGCGACCTGCGCGTGCAACGCCTGATCCAGCACGAAAGCGGAATCGGCGCGCAGATCCTGACCGACCTCGGGCTGCGCCGGATTCGCGTCCTCACGAACCATCCGCGCAAGGTGGTCGCGCTCGAGGGCTACGGGCTCGAGATCGCGACGCAGGTCCCCATCGCGCTGAAGAGCGTGAAGCGGGAACATCAAGTGCTGTAGGGCAGTGGCTAGTGGCGAGCTTGCCTGCCGGCAGGCGGGTGGTTAGTGGCTAGAACGCGGCCCTTCTGAACACGCCGAGTAAATAAGCCAGATGCGTTAATGTGCAGTGGTGTGCGAGGGCGCGGAGCTTGCCGCGGGCGGAGATTTTTTCGGCGGCGGGCCAATCGTGATGTAGGGCCGCATCTTTTTCAGCTTGGATTCGGAGATGCCGCGGATCACGAGCAGGTCGGTGACGCGCTGGAAGCGGCCCGCGCGGGTGCGAAATTCGACGATCGCCTTTGCCGTGGTCGGGCCGACGCCGGGAAGCTCCTCGAGTTCTTTCACCGTGGCGCTGTTGATGTCGATCGGATGCGCGGGCGGCGTTTTCTTGGCATACGCCGCAGCGCCGAAAATCAGCGAGCGGCGGCCAAGCTCAGAATGGTTGATTGCGTCCAGCGGTGCATGCCCTTCTTTGAACGCCCGCCACTATCGAAATTTCCACAAACTCGGAGGTTCCTTTGGCCCGGGCTCCCTCAGGAAATAGGCCTCCCGGCGAGCCCAGTGTAAGCCGAAGATTCCCGCGCCGTACAACACCATCAAAGCTCCAATGAAGATGTTCTTAAGAAGCCCGGTAGGCCGCAAGCCAGCCATCAGGAAGGCAAGGATCACGCTTATCGCGATCAGCAGGACGGAGATTTTCCATCTTCGCCGATTGTCGCACCACAGGTCCGCGTTTACGCCGCCCGGCACGCATGCCTCGCCACTGCATTTCTCATGCGGCCTTCGATGCGAGGCCGAAGAGTTTCATCGCGTTTTCTTTCAGGATCAGGGGGCGGACATCGTCCTTGAAGGCGACCTTGGCGAAATCGGCCATCCAGCGGTCGGGCGTAATCAGCGGGTAATCGGAGCCGAAGAGGACCTTCGTCCTCAGCAGCGTGTTGGAATACTGGACGAGGTTCGGCGGGAAATATTTCGGCGACCATCCGGAAAGATCGATGTAGACCTCGGGCTTGTGCAGGCACATCGAGATGGCTTCGTCCTGCCAGGGAAATGACGGGTGCGCCAGAATGATCGGCAGATCGGGAAAATCGACGGCCACGTCGTCGATGTACATCGGATTGCCGTACTTCAGGCGGATTCCGCCGCCGCCCGGGACGCCTGTGCCGATGCCGCTGTGGCCGGTGTGGAAGAGCGCCGGCAGCTTCGCCTCGGCAATCACCTCGTAGAGCGGGTACGCCAGGCGGTCGTTGGCGAAAAATTCCTGGATTGGCGGATGGAATTTGAATCCGCGCACGAGCCCCGTGGCGATCAGCCGCTTCGCTTCGCGAACGCCCTCGGCGCCGCGGTGCGGGTCGATACTTGCGAACGCCATCATGATGTCCGCATTCTGCGCGGCAAATTCCACCACCGAGTCGTTCGACACTTGCGGGCGGCCCGACAGTCTTTCGTCGACCGTGAAAACCACGCAGCCGATATTCCTCGACCGGTAATACTCGGCAAGCTCTTTGCGTCCTCGCGGCGCGCCTTCGCCGAAATATTTCTTGGCCGCTTCGTCGGTCGACGTGTCTTCGCCTTCGTGCTCGATGTGCACGTGCACGTCGATCGCGGTCAGGCGGTCCACATCGAGACGCTTTTCATTCCCCATTCGTGTCTCCCCGTTTATGACTTGAGTGAATTACAGCGGCAGCATTCCGCGAGCTTCTGCAGAGCCGGCGCGAACGAAAGCAGTGCCGAACATCGCTCAAAACAGTGCCCAAACAGTGGATGATAATACCACCGCGGATTCGAGCGCGAAAGGAACCCTCAGCCAAACACAGAGAGCGCGCAGAAGGCACCGAGGGCACGGAGACCCTTCATGCGAGGGGAGTCTCGGCAGGATCGTCGGCGCCGGCTGCAGCTTTCTTGGCGTTTTGAGGTTCGTCGGCTTGCCGAGGCGTTGCTTCCGCCACGGCTTTTGCCTCGGCCTCGGGCGCGGCGAGCGCGGAACTGTTGCCGTCGAAGAAGGTTTTGCCTTGCAGCAGCTTTTCGATCGCGTCCGGCAGCAGCCAACCGGTCGACTTCGACAAGGCACCACGGAAACCCGCGGCGCGGACTCCCGCGAGAAGCCGCGCGTCGCCGCCGTCGACGGAAAACAACAGCAAAGGCAATTCCTGGTTGGCCGTATGAATGATCTTCGCTGCTTCCAGGCCGTTCATTTTCGGCATGCTGAGATCGAGGATCACGATGTCCGGCTTGAGCGCGGCTGCTTTTTCCACCGCCTCAAGACCATCCCCGGCTTCGCCGCAGATGACCCACTCGGAATGCTCGGCAAGCAGGCGCCGCGTGGCCTGTCGAGCCTCCGCGTAATCGTCCGCTAATAGGATTCGGATCGCCATGGCCCACCCCTCGGTCAGGCGCCAGATATCCTACAAACGCGCCCACAGCGTAAATACGAAGAACGCTGTAGAGGTCCGTTCGATGCAGTGTAGGGTGACTGTAAGCGTACTAGGAAGGTTGGTTTTCACTCTGGCGTTTGAACTGGAATCACTGCTAGAGTTTCACGCCGTGACGTCGCGCTTTGCGGGAGGTTCCGGCCATATGAACCGACGAACGTTCCTCAAGAATTCCGGATTAGCGGCGTCTCTGCCGCTGTGGCCGCGAGGCCTGTTCGCAAAAGCCCCTTTCCGGCGGCGCCGTCCATCCGATGCGGATTGGCCCTCCGAGGCCGCATGGAAGCGGCTGAGCGACGCGGTTGACGGAAACGTGATTCGCGTGGAATTTCCGCTTGCGGCATGCATCGACGCGCCAGACGACGCCGCGTGCAAAACTCTCGGCGAAAATCTGCGAAACCCGTATTTCATCGGCGGCCAGCCCGGCGTGACGCAGACTTTGGGCTGGGTCGACGCGTGGAGCACGAAGCCAAGCGTTTACGCGGTGGCGGCAAAGAATGCGGAGCAAATTGCGGCAGCCGTGAATTTCACGCGCGAAAACAATTTGCGGCTTGTGGTGAAGGGCGGCGGCCACAGCTATCAGGGCACCTCGAACGCGCCCGACTCGTTGCTGATATGGACGCGCCACATGGACGACATCGAGATGCACGACGCATTTGTTCCGCAGGGATGCGCCAGCACCCACGCGGCGCGACGCGCGGTCACGCTCGGCGCCGGAACGATCTGGATGCAGGCGTACCAGGCTGTGACCACCAAGGGCGGCGCGTACGTGCAGGGCGGCGGCTGCACCACGGTCGGCGTGGCGGGCCTGATTCAAAGCGGCGGCTTCGGAAGTTTCTCGAAGCACTATGGCCTCGCCGCGGCGGGCTTGCTGGAAGCGGAAGTGGTGACCGCCGACGGCAAGGTGCGCATCGCGAACGCGTGCACGAATCCGGATCTGTTCTGGGCGCTGAAGGGCGGGGGAGGCGGCACCTTCGGCGCGGTGAGCAAGATGACGTTGCGCGTTCGCGAGCTTCCCGAATTTTTTGGCGCCGCCAATTTCACGGTCAAAGCCGCGTCGGACGATGCGTTTCGCCGGGTCCTGCGCGAGTTCGTCAGCTTCTACAGCGAACAGCTTTTCAACGATCACTGGGGCGAGCAGGCGCACATCCGGCCCGACAACGCGCTCGGCATCAGCATGCTCTCTTACGGATTGGCCCCCGAGGAAGGGAAGAAGGCCTGGCAGCCTTTTCTCGATTGGATCGCGCGCTCGCCCGGCGCTTACACAATCGAAGGAGGGCCGGTGATCGCCAGCCTGCCGGCCCGAAATTGGTGGAACGTCCAGTGGTGGAAGGCGATTCTCCAACATGTTTTTGATTCGGACCCTCGTCCCGGCGCGCCTGCGACGAACGCATGGTGGACGGGCGACGGCGGGCAAGTGGGCTGGTTTATCAATGGCTACGAGTCGCATTGGCTGCCGGCGTCGCTGCTCGAGGGCGGTTCGCAGGAGCATCTCGCGAACGCGCTATTTGAAGGCTCGCGCCATTGGCAGATCGAGCTGCACTTCAATAAAGGGCTAGCGGGAGCGCCGAAAGAGGAGGTGGCCGCGGCGCGCGACACGGCAACGAATCCGGCGGTGCTCACGGCGTTTGCGCTGGCGATCGTCGCCGATGGCCAGGGATCGGCGTATCCGGGCATCCGCGGGCATGAGCCGGATGTCGCAGCGGGCCGCATATCGGCGGAGCGCATTCACCGGTGCATGAACGAACTCCGCGCCATCGCGCCCGTCCCCGGAGCGTACGTGTCCGAGAGTAATTTCTTCGAGCAGGGCTGGCAGCACTCCTATTGGGGTAGCAATCACGCGCGCCTCGCGTCCGTGAAACGCAAATACGATCCTTCGGGGCTGTTTTTCGTTCACAACGGAGTCGGCTCGGAAGCGTGGAGCGCGGACGGATTTACGAAGCTGTGATCTTAGACTTCGCTCAGGGCAAAAAGACTCGCGCTTCCAGCTTGCGCACCTAGCGCGTGCCGGGAGCACGCCCGGGCAAGTCCGGGCGGCAAACAGCGGGAGCGAGCTCCCGCACTCCACAGGTGGCTTCAGTTCGCAGACGCACGATGAAGGCTCGCGCGTTCCCCGAGGAAAAAGTCAAAGGCCCCACCCTCGCAAACCGGGGACGGGGCACCCGAAACGTCAAAGGCGACAGCTCGCGTGACTGTCAGGTGATGATTGTCGGATAGAAGCGCGTGGCGATGCCCACCATCAGCGCGAGCGCCAGAATCATGATGCCGAAATCCAAGCCGATGCCGAGCGTGGTGCCGCCGCCGACGATCATGAGGTGGCGCAGCGCGTCCACCTGATACGTCAGCGGATTCACTTTCGACACGCCGACCAGCCACGCCGGCATCAGGCTGAGCGGGTAGATCGCGTTGCTCGCGAAGAAGAGCGGCATCGTGAGCACCTGCCCGATGCCCATGAACCGCTCGCGCGATTTCACGATGCACGCCGCGATCAGCGAAAACGTGGAAAACACCGCCGAGCCCAGCACCACCGCGCAGACGACGCCCGCTATTTCAAGCGGGCCCCAGCGCAGCTTCACGCCAAGCACCACCGCGAGCAGATAGACGAACACCATCTGGCAGAGGCTCCGCGCCGCCGACGAAATCGTCCGGCCGAGCACAAGGGCACTGCGGGCCGCCGGGCTCACGAGAAATTTGTGCACGATGCCGAGGTCGCGCTCCCAGATCAGCGAAATGCCGTAGAAAATCGCGCCGAAAAGGACGCTCTGCGCGAGGATGCCCGGCGTCATGAAATCGAGGTAGCGGATTCCGCCCGTGGGCACCACGCGCGCCCGCGTGAACACCTCGCCGAAAATTAGCAGCCACAGCATCGGCTGGACCATGCGCGTGCCGAGCTCGACGGGATCGTGGATGAGCTTTCGAATATCGGCTTCGGCGACGGCCATCGTCTGCCGCGCGAAATCTCTTACCGCGGTTGCGTCATCCGAGACGCTGGGAAGTGAGACGTGTGCGTGCGACATCTTTGAGATCCCCTCCTTCGCTGATTCCTGCGCCGGTGTAATGAATGAACGCGTCGTTGAGCGTCGCGTCCTCGCCGAGCGGCAATTTCAACTGTGCCGGCGAACCGATGGCCGCGAGCGTGCCCTGATGCATGAACGCGATCGTTTCGCAAAGTTCGTCGGCTTCGAGCATGTCGTGCGTGGTCATCAGGATCGTGGTGCCGTATTCGCGGCGCAGGTCGCGAATGTCCTGCCACACGGCGCGCTTCGCGAATGGGTCGAGGCCGACCGTCGGCTCGTCGAGGAAGAGCACCGCCGGGTGGTGCAGCATCGATTGCGCGATTTCGAGACGCCGGATCATGCCGCCCGAATAGTGCTTCACATATTTGTTGGCCACGTGCGCGAGCTTCATGAATTCGAGCGCGCGCTCGATGCGCACTTTGCGTTCGGCGCGCGAGATGCCGTAGAGCTTCGCCGAGATCAGAAGATTTTCGTAGCCGGTGAGGTCGCCGTCGGCCGAAAGCATCTGCGAGACGTAGCCGATCTTGCGCCGCACTTGGCGCGGCTCGCGCACGATATCGTATCCGGCCACGAACGCCGTGCCTTCGCTCGGCGCGAGCAGCGTGGTCAGCATCTTGATCAACGTGCTTTTGCCCGCGCCGTTTGGCCCGAGCAATCCGAAGATCGATCCGTGCGGAAACGCGATATCGAGATGATCGACCGCGACGAGCGTCCCGAATCGCCGCGTCAGCCCGCGCGTCTCGACCGCATTCGCCGAGCCCGCCAGGGCCGCCCCCGCTTCTGTTGGTACCTGCTGCAAGTTCCCCGTGTCCGTTTCCGCCACGCCCCTGGCCCTCCGTTGCCGCTCGAACATCCAAGCAGGGAACAGTATAGCGGTTCTCATCCGGCTCGACACTTCCGCCGGGTGGCGCTACGATTCGTGGCGTGGATTTCACGACGGCAGGCAGAAAAGCGGCGTCATGCTCGCGCCGGCAACATTGTGCAAGCGTGTTCGCACTGCTGCTTTTTGTCTGCGCGCCGGCGATTGCGGGAGCGCAGGGCACTAGCCATGTGGCCTCTCAGTCCGCATCGCGTGGCCCCGCGCTCGACACCGAGATCAAAGAGTTTAGGATCGACGCCCTCGAAGCAAGGCTGGCGAAGATGCCGCCCGGGCCGGAACGCGATTACGCCGCGGGCATCCTCGCGAATCGCGCCGGGGATGTCGACGAATCCATTCGGCTGCTGGAGCGCGCGATTCCTAAGATCAGAAAGACGCAGCCGCGAAGGACCGCCATTGCCCTTGAATGCCTGGCGGACGATTTCACGAAAATCTACCGCTATGCCGACGCGGCCAAGGCTTTCGACGATCTGCTCGCGCATTTCGCTCGCGAACTCGCGCCCGCCGATCTGCAGGGCGATCGCGACAGTGCGGGCGTGGTCCGTCTGCTGAAAGCGGCGCCGCCGCAGACGATTTCGCTCGATGGGCCCGTCCGCCTGAAGACGCAGCGCGATCCGTTTGGCGATCTTGACACGGACCTGACGGTCAACGGCGTCAGCGAGCACTGGCTGCTCGACACCGGCGCGAATATGTCCGTCGTCACCGTAAGTTTTGCGAAGCGCCTTGGAGTCAAGGCCCTCCCCGGGTACGGACAAACGTCGAGCGGAATCACCGCAATCGAAAATCCCCTGCGGGTGGCGGTGCTCCCCGAGTTGAGGTTCGGAAGCGCTATCGTCCACAACGTCGTTCTTCTTATCCTGGATGACAAAAACCTAGACGTCGGGATCGGTAAGAACACGTATCAGATCGAGGCCATCCTCGGCTATCCGGTTCTGCGGGCGCTGGGCGCCGTCACCTTTTCGCGGGATGGCACGCTCGCAGCGGGCCCGGGGACCGCGCCGTCTGGCGTCGCGGCTCGCATGTTCATGGACGGTCTTTCGCCGATGATCGAGTGCGGCGTGAACGGGGAAAATCTGCTGTTCGATCTGGACACGGAGCGAACGGTTCGATGCTTTCCGTCCGGTACTTCAAGGATTTCAAGGCGCAGTTAGGCTCGTGGAAGAAGGCGAAACACGAAGGCTCCGGGGCGGGCGGCGTCAAGGTAACAGAAGTCTATCTGGTGCCGACACTGGAATTGAAGATTGGCGACAAAATCGCGACGCTCCACCGCATTCCGATCTTCACGTCGGCGGTCGGGACCAGCATCGACGACGTTTATGGCAATCTCGGGCAAGACATGCTAGCGGGATTCGAAAGCTTCACCCTGGATTTTGCGCACATGAGATTCAGCGTCGGGAAACCGGTGACGGCCGTGGCAAAGCACTGATCGTACGCCACGGGGCGAAGCGGGCGGGTTTGAAACCCGCCCCTACGATAAATCGCCGGATACCGGGCTGCGCTGCCCGCAGCGGCTTAGATTTGGCCGCGGCCGCCGTCCACGTCGATTTCCACGCCGGTGATGAACGACGCATCCTGCGACGCGAGAAACGCCACCGCTCCCGCCACCTCTTCGGATTTCCCCATCCGCTTCATCGGGCACGGTGGCGACCAGCATCTTGGTGAGTTCATCCATCTGTTCCTTTGGCACGTCCATGCGGTCTGAAGATCGGGGTAGCGATCGGGCCGGGCGCGACGGCGTTCACGCGAATGTTGCGGCCCACGAGTTCGGCGGCCATCGATCGCGTCATCGAGCGCATCGCCGCTTTCGTCGCGGCGTAGGCCGTGCCGTTCGCGACTCCTTCGTGGCTCACGACGCTCGTGTTCAGGATCACCGACGCGCCGTCGTTCAGATGCGGCAGCGCCTTTTGCACGGTGAAATAGGCGCCCTTGGCGTTGATGTCGAACATCTCGTCGTAAATCTGCTCGGTCGTTTGATCGAACGGAATGAATTTCCCGATCCCCGCGTTTGCGAAGAGGATGTCGATCTTCCCGAATTTCTTGGTCACCGCGTCGAAGAACTTGTCGATCTCGGGCAGCTTTGCAACGTCCGCCTGCACGGCGAGCACATCCTTGCCGAGCAGCGCGGTCGCTTCGTCCAATGTTTTCTGATTGCGCCCGGAGATGGCCACGCGCGCGCCTTCCTCTTTCAGCCGCTGCGCCGATGCCAGCCCGATCCCACTGCTGCCGCCTGTCACCACTGCTACTTTTCCTTCCAGCCTTTTCATGTTGCCTCCGCCCGAATGGTTTCGAATCCCGGTCAACACTTAGATGACCACGGATAATTCTCGACTCACTATTTTTGTGGGGCGGCCGCGAGGCTGTAGACCCGTTATTTTCATACCTGTACCAAAGGACAGGTCCGTTTTCCGAAACAGATCGCGGCAGTACCGTTGACCCATCCCCGGGCTCCGGCTACCGTTTCCTTACGTCCACTGCTGACCGGAGATGACGATGAGATTCTGCCGATCGAGCGCGCAACCCACGCCGGATTCCATGCGTGAGACTGTGCGCAACGCCTGCCGCCGCACGGCCCTGCTGCTCGCGGCCGTGCTGCTGACTGCATTCTTGCCTGGGTTTCCGGCAAAGGCGCAATCGGCTTCACCGAAACCCACGCCCGCGGAGCCGCAGTCGCAAACATCATCGGAGAGTTCGTCGCAGCCGCAATCGCAGTCTGTGGCGCCAGCTTCGGCCCAGCCCGTGCCGCAGCCGGCGCCGTCCACGCTGGCCCTGCAAACGGTCCCGGGAGCCAAGACAGAAACGTCTCGGCGACGCCGCGCGCAAGAATGCGCAGAAACCGAAGCCCAGACCCCAGCACGTCTACACTGACGACGACCTCTCGGGCATGGGCGGAGCGATTTCCGTGGTCGGCGACGCGTCTTCATCCGGCCAGCCCGCCGACGATTCGAGCGCGCAGGCAGGCGGCACTTCCGTCGAGTCTAAAGATGAAGCGTACTGGCGCGGACGTGCGGACGCGATCAAGCGTCAGATCGCCGATGTCGATCGCCAGATCGACGACAAGAAAGCGGAGATCGCCAAGGCCGGACCCACGTCGTTCGATCCTTCGGCGGGTCTCTCGCAGGGCGTCATAATCATTCACGATCGCAACGCCGAACTGAAAGATCTCGAGGACCGCAAGCAGAGTCTCGAAAATCAGCTCGATCAGCTCGCCGACGAAGGCCGCAAAGCCGGCGCCGATTCCGGTTGGTTTCGGTGACAATCCGACGAGGATTGTCATCCTGAGGCCGGCGCCTCTGGTTTAAGCCGGCCGAAGGATCTCTTGTCAGCGAGGATTGTCATCCTGCCTGTCCTGAGGTAGGAAGGGAGGCCGGCGCCTCTGGTTTAAGCCGGCCGAAGGATCTCTTGTCAGCGAGGATTGTCATCCTGCCTGTCCTGAGGTAGGAAGGGAGGCTGGCGCTTCTGCTTTAAGCCAGCCGAAGGATCCCTTCTCGGCATCACCACACTGGTGAGCGTCGCAATTGTTTATTGGCAGAGTGCCTCTCGCGCCGGGAAAAACCCCAACAAGAGCACTTCCCCTGGCGGCCTATACGTCAGTCCTATAGCTAATTTCCAAATTGTGGCGCATGCTGTTTAAGGAGACACGCTTCCATGCAAGACACAGCCAGCAGAATCCTTCTCGATCGGATGGACCAGGCCTTCGGTGACTATTCTCAGCAAGCCGAGCGCCTCAGCGTGCTCCTGGCCAAGCCCATGGGCGCGTCCAGTTGGACGCTCTACCACGATCTTCAAAAGCAGCGCACCGCGGAAACAGTCGCCTACGAGAGATATCGCAAGCTGCAGGACGAGCTCTTCGAGCGCATCGCTCCGCCGGAATTGCCCCGCCGCCCCGAATCCAGCGTCGCCTGACCACGCAGCAACGCCGGCCGCTCGTCAGTTGGTCTTCGATTGCATCGCCTGCGCTTTTGCCGTCACCGCGCTCTGCTTGCATTGATCCTGCAACGGGCCCGCGATCTGAGTTCAAAAACCGGTCGCGCTTCCAGTCTTTTGGTTTCGGTGGGTTGTGCTCTCGCCGCTGGATTATGGGCGTCGCTGTGAGTTCTTGCCTACGGCGGGGCGGGAGGATGGGGTGGCGGGTTTGAGGTTTAAACGTAGCGCCGGGTGCTTTAGCCCGGCCTCTTCGCCGTTGGGCTTGGCGCTGCTGCCTCTCGCGGCGCGGTGTTTTTCCACGGCGGCGTCCAGTCGGCGGCGGCTGAACCCTGCAACATTTTCGTTCCGATTTCCGTGAACGATCCGAGGAAGGGATAATCCGTTGGGTCGGCGCATAGTCCTTTTCGCACGGGGTTTGCCCAGATGTACCACGCGACCCGGTCGGCGGAATCGGCGGTGCGCAAAATGTGATCGTAAAACTTGAATTGCCATAGCGGGCGATGAGTCTTGCGCGCGAAGTTCGCCGCCGTGTCCTGCTTGAAGGACATCACGAATTTGAGGAGGTTGCTCGTTTCCGACGCGCCCGTGGCCATCGCGTGCAGATGGTCCGGCATCACGCAATAGGCGTGGACGAGGAATTCGCAGGCCGCCGAATGCGCGCGGAGTTCGTCGATCAGCCAACGGGCGGTACGAGCGTTTGCTCCATGACGGCGACGGTTGTGGAAGCACAGCGTGATGAAATATAGGCCGCGGCCGAGGTAGCGTTCGGCTGGCAGGCGGATATTCTTGTGAAGGAATTGGGGCGCAGACACCACGGCCGCGTTGTAGCGCCTCCGTGCCAGGCCGCGCAAGACGGGGAAATACGGATACGGCAGTGGTATTCGCTGCGGCCGAAATTCAAGGGCGCGGAACCCGACACCCTTAAAACCAAGAAGCCGGGCTGAAGCACCCGGCGCTACGTTTAAACCTAAGACGGAACCCCGCAAGAACACAAAAGGGCGCCCCAAAAAACTGG
This sequence comes from uncultured Acidobacteriota bacterium, assembly GCA_963814735.1. Lineage (GTDB taxonomy): Bacteria > Acidobacteriota > Terriglobia > Acidiferrales > UBA7541 > Palsa-295. Next base: position 261,714 of record CAWFEC010000009.1, read on the forward strand.
GCGCCCTTTTGTGGCCGGGCTGAAGGACCCGGCCCTACGTTTAAACCTACAGCGATTTAGTACATGCCGCCCATGCCGCCGCCGGGCATACCGCCACCGCCGCCTGCTCCCGCGCCCTTCTTGTCGTCTTCCTTGATGTCCGCCACCAGGGCTTCGGTGGTGAGCATCAGGCCGGCGATCGAAGCGGCGTTCTGCAGAGCGAGGCGCGTGACCTTGGCCGGGTCGATGACGCCCGCCTTGACCATGTCGCCGAACTCGCCGGTGTCCGCGTTGAAGCCGAAGTTGTCGTCCTTCGATTCGCGGATGCGGCCGACGATCACAGCGCCTTCCTGTCCGGCGTTGAGTGCGATCTGCCGCATGGGCTCTTCGAGCGCGCGCTTCACGATGTTGACGCCGATGGCTTCGTCATCGTGCAGCTTGAGCTTTTCGAGAGCGGCGATGCAGCGAACCAGCGCCACGCCGCCGCCGGGAACGATGCCTTCCTCGACTGCCGCGCGGGTTGCGTGCATGGCGTCTTCGACGCGAGCCTTCTTTTCCTTCAGCTCGGTTTCGGTTGCCGCGCCGACCTTGATCACGGCCACGCCGCCGACGAGCTTGGCCAGCCGCTCCTGCAGCTTTTCCTTGTCGTAGTCCGAGGTGGTCTCCTCGACCTGCGTGCGGATCTGCCTGACGCGGCCTTCGATCTCGCTCGGCTTTCCGGCGCCTTCGACGATCGTGGTGTTGTCCTTGTCGATGGTGATTTTCTTGGCGCGGCCGAGGTCTTCGACCTTCACGTTCTCGAGCTTGATGCCGAGATCTTCGGTGATGGCCTTGCCGCCGGTGAGGGTGGCGATGTCTTCGAGCATGGCCTTGCGGCGGTCGCCGAAGCCCGGAGCCTTGACGGCGGCGCACTGCAGCGTGCCGCGGAGCTTGTTCACGACGAGCGTCGCGAGCGCTTCGCCCTCGACGTCCTCGGCGATGATCAAGAGCGGCTTGCCCATCTTGGCGATCTGCTCGAGCAGGGGAAGCAGGTCCTTCATCGAGCTGATCTTCTTTTCGTGGATCAGGATGCGGACGTCCTCGAGCGCGCACTCCATCCGCTCGGGATCGGTGACGAAGTAGGGCGAAAGGTAGCCGCGGTCGAACTGCATTCCTTCGACCACTTCGAGCGTCGTCTCCATCGTCTTCGATTCCTCGACGGTGATGACGCCGTCCTTGCCGACCTTCTTCATCGCTTCGGCGATGATCGAGCCGATCTGCTTGTCGTTGTTGGCGCTGATCGTGCCGACTTGCGCGATCATGTCGCCCTTCACGTCCTTGTGGAACTTCTTGATTTCATCGACGGCCACTTCGACGGCCTTCTCGATGCCGCGCTTGAGGGCCGTGGGGCTTGCGCCGGCCGCCACCGTCTTCACGCCTTCGCGGAAGATGGCCTGCGCCAGCACGGTTGCGGTGGTGGTGCCGTCGCCGGCGACGTCGGACGTCTTGGAGGCGACTTCACGCACCATCTGCGCGCCCATGTTCTCGAGCGGATCGGGCAGCTCGATTTCCTTCGCTACGGTCACGCCGTCCTTGGTGATGATCGGCGCGCCGAACTTCTTTTCGATCACCGCATTGCGGCCCTTCGGGCCGAGCGTGATCTTCACGGCGTCCGCAAGTGCGTTGACGCCGCGCAGGATCGCCTGGCGCGAATTCTCACCAGTCACAATTTGCTTTGCCATGTGCTGTATCTCCTCTTTCGATTCTCAATTAGATGGTTGGCCGCGGCGCCGCTGGGGCGCCCGGAAGTTACTTCTTGCCGCCGGCCGCCTTGGCCGCGCCGCCGATCTTCGCGAGGATTTCGTCTTCCTTCAGGATCAGGTATTCCTCGTCGTCGATCTTGATGTCGTTGCCGCTGTATTTGCCGAACAGGATCCGATCGCCCGGCTTTACGTCGAGCGGGATGCGTTCGCCCTTGTCGTTGATCTTGCCCGCTCCGACGGCGATCACTTCGCCCTCTTGCGGCTTCTCTTTGGCCGTGTCGGGGATGATGATTCCGCCCTTCACGGACTCCTTTTCTTCGAGCCGCCTCACCAGCACGCGGTCGTGTAGCGGTGTAATGTTCACAGCCATTTTTGCGATTCCTCCGGTTTCCCCGAATCCCCGATGCGTCGAGGTGGGATGTTTTACAGCAGATGCTGCTAGGAGAAGTGAACCTTTAGCACTCCTCCATGGCGAGTGCTAATATAGCAAACCCAGCGCTCCTGTCAAGGCGAAAGGCTCCATTTTCTGCTGGTTCTCGCAGGCTTGGCCACGCCGGTATACATCTTGTAAGTACAATATTTGCATTAGCTTAGAAGTGTAAGATTTTTCCGACACTTCGGCATTGCACTTGCAAACCTGCTGGGGCTACTATCAGATCAATCAGAGGCGTTAGGTGGCCCTCCTCTTCTACGCTCGATTAATCGCGCTGACTGCAGGAACGCTCGTATACCTGTTCCTGATCGCGCTCATCCTCGGGCACCGCCGACCGCGGCTATTCGAGCGCCTGCTGTTCTTCCTCGCACTGGCGCTGCTCGCGATTTACGGCGGCGGCCTGCTGCAGATCAATGCGACCATACAATACGGAACGCCCCCCGAGGCCAGCGAATGGCTTTCGAACTTCCTCGCTACCTTAGGTCTGCTGGCCCTGTGTCCGCTGATTTGGCACACACACGTCGAGTATGTCCGAACCATCCAAGAGAAGCGCATATCGGGGATGCTCTTGGCCAGTGTCGTCTGCATGTACGCGCTCGTTCTAGCGGAAATCGTGGGCGTTGCCGTCGTCTCGCACCGATTACACAGGGGCATTGTTTCGGGACTACTGAGTTTTGCCGGCACGGACGCGATAGGAAGCCTCCTGCTTTGCGCCGTATGCGCTGTGCTGATCCAGTGGCCCATCAGTCGACACGAAACCAGCAGAACGGCGAAGCGATTAGGCTACGAACTTTTGTCAGTCTCCGTTTTTCTCACGGTAGTGCTGACGCTCCGGGAAGTCTACGAGCAGGGCAATCCGCTGCTCTCCGACGCCCTTGCCACTGTAACCGTTGTCGGCGGAATCCTGCCCGGAGCGCTGCTGATCTATTTCGCCCTGAAGCACAATTTTCTCGAATACGGGGCGCAGCGGAATTTGGTGTATGCGCTTTCGGCGACGGTGCTCGCGCTGCTGTATTTGGCGTTCGTGCACCGGATCAGCGGATGGCTCGCGCCGGTGTTCCCGCCGGAAGCGACGGCGAGCGTGCTGCTTTTCGTGCTGGTTTTTCTTTTTGAGCCGCTCGAACGCGCAATAGGGCCGGCACTGCATCGCACGTTTCGCGAGCGCGTGGACCGCTGGCAGCGGCTCGCCGTCGAGCTGCAAGAGGAAGCGCGGCACGGCGACGTGGCGCAGCTTCTCGCGGGCGCCGAGCGTCTCATCCGCGACGAATTCAGCCTGGCGGCGGTGCGCATTTCGGTGCCGCGCGATCCCGCGCAGCAGCCGCTCGAATCTCCCGGCGGGCTGGGGCACGTGGCGCGCGTTCCACTGAAGAAGGGGCGCGAAGAAATCGGTTTGCTCGAAGCCGCCACTACCGGTTCGTATCTCACGGGCGAGACGACGGCGGCGCTCGAATTCCTCGCCGAGCAGCTTCCCGCGATGATCGACCTCTGCCGGCTGATCGAAGAGAAAATCCGCCTCGAACGCGAGCTCGCCGAGCGCGAGCGCCTGGCGATGCTCGGGCAGATGGCGGCGACCGTTTCGCACAATCTGCGCAATCCGCTGGGCGCGATGAAGACCGTCCTTCAGGTGCAGCTCGAAAATCGGGATTTGCCGGCCGATCTGCGGCACGATTGCACGCTCGTCCTCGGCGAGATCGAGCGCATGAACGCTAAGCTCACGCAGCTTTTGCATTTCGCGAAGCCCTCCGTGAACGGACGCCGCGTGAGCGCCGCCGATGCCGCGAGGCAGGTTGCCGCGCTGTTTCGCGCGGATGCCGAGCGCCACGGCGTGCGTCTGGAGCTGGAAGCGCCCGCCGGCGATGCTGCCGTGCTCGCTTCGGAAGAGGCGCTCAACGAGATTCTGTCGAATCTCGTGATGAATGCGATCGAGGCGCAGCCGGAGGGCGGCTGCGTGCGCATGTGGCTCGCGAGCAGCGGAAAGCAGCTCGATATTTTCGTGGAAGATGATGGCCCGGGAATTCCGGCCGATGCGCGCGCGAAAATCTTTCAGCCGTTTTTCACGACGAAAGCCACCGGCACTGGGCTGGGTCTCGCCATCGTCGCCCGCCGTGTGTCGGAAATCGGTGGCACGATTGCGTGCGAAAGTCCACTCGCTGACGGGCGGGGAACGCGAGTACATGTCTCGCTGCCCATCGCAGAGGGAAGGGGGCCATCCGAGGTTTCCGCTGCCCCGGAAAAAGCAGATCCCTCGCTTCGCTCGGGATGACAATACATCCGCGGCGCGCGCACAACCCCGCGTGACACGGTTGGGCCGCGATCTGGAGATTCGCGACGAAATCGCAGATTCGAGACAAGGCTTTGTGGAATGGGGACGACGGGCTTTTGTGAAGCGAGGATGACGAGCTTAGGACTCGAACTGTGCAAACAATTCTGATCGTTGATGACGAACACGCCGCGCGCTACGGCATGCGCCGCGCGCTCGAAGCGCACTACCGCATCGCGGAAGCCGAATCGGCGAAGGCCGCCCGCGAAGCGATTGTGGTGTCTCGCCCGGACCTGATTCTGCTCGACGTGGTGATGCCGGACGAGGGTGGCATCGCCTTTCTTCGCGAGCTGCGGGCCGCCGGCGGCGAAACGCCGGTGCTGGTCGTCTCCGCGCTCGATACCGCTCGCACTGCCGTCGAAGCGCTGCAGGCGGGCGCCGCCGATTACATTGTGAAAGGCTTCGACATCGAGGCGCTGCGCGCGCGCGTCGCAAATATCCTTAAGCTTGCCGAGCTGGGCGCCGAAAATCAACGCTTGCGGCGGGAGCTGGTTGCGGAAGGGCAATTCGGGCGCATGCTCGGCGCGTCGGCACCGATGCGGCGCGTTTTCGAGATGGCGGAGCGCGTGGCGCCCACCGACGCCACTGTTCTGATCCTGGGCGAAAGCGGCACGGGGAAAGATTTGCTCGCGCAGGAAATTCATGCGCGCTCGCCGCGCGCGGGCAAGGCGTTTGTCGCCGTCAACTGCGCCGCGCTGCCGGAAAATCTGATCGAATCCGAGCTATTCGGCTACGAGCGCGGCGCATTCACGGGAGCAGCGCAGCAGCGCAAAGGGAAATTCGAGCTCGCGTCGGGCGGCACGCTTTTCCTCGATGAAATCGGCGACATGAATCCCGTGACGCAGGCGAAGGTGTTGCGCGCGCTCGAAAGCCGCAAGATCGAGCGGCTCGGCGGATCGCAGTCGATCGACGTGGACGTGCGCGTGATCAGCGCGACGCATCGCGATCTGCCCGCCGGAATCGCGCTCGGCAAATTCCGCGACGACTTGTATTACCGGCTGCGCGTCGTCACGCTCGAATTGCCGCCGCTGCGCGCGCACAAGGAGGATCTCGCGTTGCTCGCCGAGGCGTTTCTCGAACAGCTTGGCGCCCGCCATGGCCGGCGGGCTCGCCTCAGCGCGGAGGCGGTCGCGCTCGTTCGCCGCTACGACTGGCCCGGCAACGTCCGCGAGCTGCGCAACGCGCTCGAGCGCGCGCTCGTCCTGAGCAGGGGCGACGAAATTACCGCCGCCGATTTGCCGGACGAAGTGCGCGACAATGTGAACCGGGCTGGCGCGCCGCGCCTGCCCGCTGTGGCGGGCCTGCCCGCCACGGCGGGGGACGGGGCAGGGAATTCATTCCTCGGCGAATCCGATTTTCGCGAAGCGAAGCGGCGATTCGAGGTGGCGTATCTGAAGCGGAAACTCGAGGAGCACAAATGGAATGTTTCGCAGACCGCTGCCGAGATCGGCCTGCATCGGCAGAGTTTGCAAGAGAAGCTCCGCGAGCTAGGAATTCAAAGGCCGGGGAAAGGCTGAGACCCGTGGCAACCGTTGCAGCTGGAAGCCGAGGCAGCAGAGTGATGCGCGGAGTCACGCTGCTGTGGGTGTGCCTGTCGAATTTGACTTTTGCATGGATTCTGCTAAGTAACCTGCTCGATGAACGAATCCTCGATAGGCTCCTTGAATCCAGAATGCCGTGGAAGGAATTCCTCGGCCCGGTTTTGATCGTTGCAATCCTGCTCGCCGGCGTTGCGCTCGAAATAGCCGACTCGCCGGCAGCGTTCTTGGTGAACGCCGGTTCCCTTGTGTTGACGATGGCATACGCGGGCCTCTTCCTGCTGGAGAGCCGGCAAGATATCGGAAGTCGAACGTTTGGGCTTTTATTGGGCGTCCCGTGTTTTTCGGTGTTGATCATCGACATCCTGCTTTACACCGCAAAGAAGCCGCTGAAAGAGGCTGAGCCTCCACTATGAATTCGAACCGGCAAGTCTCCGCGTTCATTCTTGCTGGCGGCGAGAGCTCGCGGATGGGGCGCGACAAGGCACAGCTTGAGCTGGGCGGCGTCCCACTGATTTTGCGGACCGCGAAGCTCGTCGAATCCGTGGCGGGGGCGCCGGTGATTATCGGCAATCCGGAGGCGTATCGCGCGCTCGATTTGCGAGCGATTGCGGACGATTGGCCCGGCGCGGGCCCGCTCGGCGGCATTGCAACGGCTCTGCGCGCGGCGACTGCGCCATGGAACCTTATCGTCGCGACCGATCTACCCTATCTGACGCGCGAATGGCTCGAATACCTGATTGCGCGCGCTCGCGCGTCGTCCGCCGACGCTGTGCTGCCCATGAATACGCGCGGGGCCGAGCCGCTCTGCGCGATGTATCATCAGCGCGCGGAGCCGGCGATTCGCAGGGCGCTCGAGCGCGGCACCCGCAAGGTGACTGACGGCCTCCTCGACGTGCGCGTCGAAACGATCGCACCCGCGGAATGGAATCCCTTTGATTCCGACGGCCTCCTGTTCAAGAATATGAACTCACCCGAGGATTACGAAGAGGCGAAGGCGAAGCTGGGCGAACGGACAGCGAAGCCGTCGTCCTGAGCGGAGCGAAGGATCTCTCTTGGGTGGGTTGTCGAGGCGGGCGACGGATGGAGCGCGGCTGAAATTCATGGCGAATCCCTACTTCGAATTTCGCAACGTCTCAAAATCGTTTGACGACAACGCCGTGCTCAAGGACGTGAGCTTTTACGTCGAGCAGGGCGAGACAGCCGTCATCATGGGGCGCAGCGGCGTGGGCAAATCGGTTTCGCTGAAGCTGCTGCTGGGTTTCCTAGAACCGGACGAAGGCCACATCGTGGTCGCCGGCAAGGACGTGACCGGCTGGAACGAAGAGCAATTCTCCGACATTCGCCGCCGCGCGACCATGGTTTTTCAGTCGGGCGCGCTTTTCGATTCGCTCACCGTCGCTGAAAATGTCGCGTTTCCGCTCACCAGCCGCGGCGAGCACGTCGATCCCGACGAAATCGACCGCAAGGTGAAAGAACTTCTCGAGATGCTCGAAGTTTCGGAGTTTGCCGATCTGCTCCCCTCGGATCTGAGCACGGGCACGAAGCGCTCCGTCGCCATCGCCCGCGCGCTCGCGGACGAGCCCGACGCGATCCTCTACGACGAGCCGACCACCATGGTCGATCCGCTGATGGCCGCGCACATTAGCGATCTGATCGTGCGGCTGAAGAAAACGCTGCACAAGACCGCAATCGTCGTCACGCACGACACGCATCTCGCGAAAAAGCTCGCCGATCGCATCATTTTCCTGAATCAGGGCCGCGTCGGATTTTTCGGCACGTGGAACGATTTCGAAAACTCGCACGATGATGTCCTCCGCAATTTCCTCCTCGAAGATCAGCTGATTCCCGCACTGGACGAGACCGCGTGAGCGAATCCGCCGGGCCTGCCACCGCCGCGTCCGACCCGAAGAAGCAGCTTCGCCGCGTGATGGGCGTTTGGGACGTCCTGCTATTCAACATCGCCGCCATCCTCGGGCCGCGCTGGATCGCGGCCGCCGCGCACAACGGCACTTCGTCGATGAGCCTGTGGGTGCTGGCCGCGACGTTCTTTTTTCTGCCGACGGCGCTGGTGGTGGTCGAACTCTCGACGCGATTTCCGCATGAGGGCGGGCTCTACGTCTGGTCGAAGGAGGCCTTCGGCGAATTTCACGGCTTCGTGACCGGCTGGACGTATTGGGTCTACACGTTTTTCTATTTTCCCGGGCTGCTATATGCGAGTGCGGCGATGGCGGCCTACGTCGGCGGCGCGCGAACGGCCCACTTGGCGCATAGCGTTCCATTCCTGCTGACCGTGGCAATCGCGATGTTATTCGCCGCGATGTTCCTCAACATCGTGGGGCTCAACATCGGGAAGTGGCTGCAGAATGCGGGCGGCGTCGGCACATACGTTCCGTTGGTGATGCTGATCGGCCTCGGCGCCTACATGTGGCGCACGCACGGTTCGGTGACGCACTTCACATGGTCGAACATGCTGCCCGTTTGGAATTGGGGCACAGTCAACTTCTGGCCGCAGATCGCATTTGCCTTCACCGCGCTTGAGCTGTGCTCGACGATGAGCGAAGAGGTCCGCGAGCCCCACAAAACGTTTCCGCGCGCCATCCTCGGCTCCGGAGTTCTGATCTCGGCCGCCTACATTCTCGGCACGTTCGCTCTGCTCGCGATTCTGCCCGCCGGGACGGTCGATACGCAAAGCGGCGTCTTCCAGGCGCTCACGATCGCTTCCACTCGGCTGGGAATTGCGTTCTTTGGCATCATTGCCGCCTTTTTGGTGTTGTTCGGAAATGCCGGCGGCGTGGGAACTACGGTCGCTGGAGTCGCCAGGATTCCATTTGTCGTCGGCATAGATCGATATCTGCCCGCAGCTTTTGGCAAGATTCATTCCAAGTGGAAGACGCCATGGGTCTCGATTTTGGTGCAGGCGGGAATTTCCTGCGCAATTTTGCTTTTGGCCCAGATAAAAGAGGATCCCGACGTCGCCTACCAGATTCTGGTGGATGCCGGTACGATCCTCTACTTCATCCCGTTCCTCTATATGTACGCTGCCGCGATCAAACTCGCGTCGCGCTCGGATCGCGCGACGAACCCAAACGCCGCGCTGATTCCCGGCGGAAAGTTCGGCGTTTGGCTCGCCGCTCTCCTCGGCTTTGCCGTCGTGACCGGAGGAATCGTCCTGTCGTTGATCCCGCCGGCGGAGGTGACGAATGCATGGCGCTTCGAGGCAAAGCTCGTCAGCGGGACGCTTGGCGCTTTTCTGCTTGGGCTAATCCTCTACATTCGCGGCGCGCGCGCCAAGGCCCGCGATGCGGCGCGAGCGGCAATCTGAGTTTCGCGTGGAATTGCGGCTGTAGGGGCGGGTTTGAAACTCGTCCCTACCGGCTGATTTCCTATCCGGAATTCGGTTGTCCAAGAGCTACAATCCCATAATGAACCGACTGCTCTCCCTGGGCCTTGCCCTGCTCGTACCTTTTCTTGCGACGGCTCAAACGAGAAAAACGCCTGTATCCGTTGGGCACATTGGTCAAGATCCAGTCGGCACCCTCTTTGTCGAAGCCTTCGAACAAAAGCTTTCACACTCGACTCGTTACGAGCTGATGAAGGGCCCTGTGAAAGGTTTCCAGTTTGATATGGATATGATTACCACGGATGCCGGCGACACCGCCGCCGAGCAAGGCAAGAGGGCTGTGGTGTCCGTGGTTGTCGAAGACATGGGCCTTCCTAACAGTTTCCCGGTTGCCAACATGTGGTACCACAAAGCATTCATCGTCGACCGCCGAAGCGTGGATCAGATCGCCGGGGAATTGTTGGAGGACCTGGATGCGGGATGGTGCAGATACATTAAGAATTCTATTGCTGGTTGCGCGAAAGAGAAGTTAGAACCGCACCGATTCCCCGATTAGGCCGACAGTGTGAATGGCGCCCCGACCACCAACTAAAATCCCTGCTCGATGAGGTCGCTGATCGTGAGGCGCGATTCCGCGCGGCCCTTGCGCGCTTCGAGCAGGCTTTCGACGTATTTCGCGAGGATGTCGACTTCGAGGTTCACCGCGTCATTGGGCCTCATCGCCCGCACGTTCGTGTGCTCGTATGTGAACGGAATGACGGCGATGTCCGCCACGCCCTCGTGCCAGCGCGCGACCGTGAGGCTGATTCCGTCGATCGCGAGCGAGCCTTTTTCCACCACGTAGCGCTGCAGATCCTCGGGGACGCGCACCGAAAGCCACCAATTCTCGCCTTCGGCCACGATCCGCGTGACGCGCCCCACGCCATCAACATGTCCCTGCACGAAATGTCCGCCAAGGCGCGCGCTCGCCGCGAGCGGCAATTCGAGATTCACAAGGTCGCCGGCATTCTTTTCGCCGAATGCGGTGCGCCGCAGCGTCTCGCCGGAAAGATCGGCGAGAAATGTGGACGTGCCAAGCTCGACCGCCGTGAGGCAGCAGCCATTCACCATTACGCTATCGCCCTGCTTGATCGACGCGAAGCCGCTGGTCGCGTCTGCACCGGCGAAGCTGACGCGCAGCCGTCCGCCGTCTTCGGCGCGATCGAGCGATTCAATTTTTCCGACGTGCTCGGTGATTCCCGTAAACATCGTGAAAGTATCCTTCGACCACGAAATCCGATCCGCACGAAGACAGCTTCAAATTGGCCAGCGCGGGCGCCTTCGCAAACGCGCGCGACGAAAGCTGCGCCATCGGCACGCCGCCCGTGCCCATGATTTTCGGCGCGTAAAAGAGAATCATCTTGTCGACGATCCCCATTTCGAGCGCCGCGCCATTCAGCTCCGCTCCTGCTTCGAGCAGCACGCCGAGCATTTCGCGGCGTCCGAGCTCCGCGAGCACCAACTCCAGGCACACGTGACCGCGGCGGTTTCGCACGCGCGTTCGCATCACTTCGACGCCCGCCTTTCGCAGCGCCCGCGCTTTCGCCGATTCGAGCGATTGCGTAGTAAATACCAAAAGGTCGCCCGCCGCCGATTTCACGAGTTTCGATTTCAGCGGCAGCCGCAGCCGAGAATCGAGCACCACGCGCAGCAGCGGTCGCCGCCGCGGCTCGCCCGTGCGATCGGTAAGCCGCGGATCGTCGGCCAGCACCGTGCCGATTCCCGTGAGCACCGCGTCAGCCGCGTGGCGCGCGCGTTGCACGGCTTCGCGCGATGCCCCGCTCGTGATCGGCGTAGCACTGCCCGCGCGCGAGGAAATTTGCCCGTCGAGCGTCAGCGCAGTCTTCAGTGTGACGAACGGCAAGCCCGTGCGGATCCATTTCGCGAAATCTTCATTCGTCTCGCGCGCGAATTTCTCGTAGATTCCCGCGTGAACCTCGACCCCCGCGCGCCTGAGTTCGTCGAACCCGCGCCCGGCCACCGCCGGATTCGGATCTTCCATCGCGGCGTACAGGCGCGCCACTCCCGCGGCGACGATCGCTTTCGTGCACGGCCCCGTGCGCCCCGTGGTGCAGCACGGCTCGAGATTCACATAGAGCGTCGCGCCGCGCGCTTGCTCGCCCGCCTGCCGCAGCGCGACGATTTCCGCGTGGTCGCGCTGATCGTATATATGAAATCCTTCGCCCACCTTCACGCCGTCGCGCACCACCACCGCTCCCACGCGCGGATTCGGATGCGCCAGCGCCATGCCCTTGCGCGCGAGCTCGATGGCCTCGGTGATCCAGTAGCCGTGATCCGCCACGGCGCTAATCGAAGAGGGAGTTGACATAGGTTTGCGCGTCGAAAGGGACGAGATCGTCGATCTGCTCGCCGGTCCCGACGAACCGGATCGGCAGATTCAACTCGCGCGCGATCGCCACTACGATGCCGCCCTTCGCGGTGCCGTCGAGCTTCGTCAGCACAATGCCCGTGACGCCCGCGTGGCTCCAAAATTCGCGCGCCTGGTTCAGGCCGTTCTGCCCGGTCGTCGCGTCGAGCACCAGCAGCACGTCGTGCGGCGCGCCCGGAATCACCTTCGCCGCCGTACGTTTCATTTTTTCCAGTTCGGTCATCAGATTCGATTTCGTGTGCAGGCGCCCCGCCGTGTCGACGATCGCCACGTCCGCCCCGCGCGCCTTCGCCGCCGCGAGCCCGTCGTATACCACAGCCGCCGGATCGGCGCCCGATTTCTGCTTGATCACCTCGACGCCCGTGCGCCGGCCCCACACCTCGAGCTGCTCGATCGCCGCCGCGCGAAAAGTGTCCGCCGCGCACAGCACCACGCTCGCGCCTTCTTTTTTCAGCCGATTCGCGAGCTTGCCGATCGTCGTCGTTTTGCCGGTCCCGTTCACGCCCACCACGAACATCACTCGCGGCGCACCCGCAGCCGCCGCGCCCGCAGCCGCAGCGCCTGCAACCACGGTGCCCGCTGCCACAGTAGATGCTTCCGGCGCGTTGCCGTTTGAATTCGCCCCCGGCACCGCCAGGATTTTCACGATCTGCCGCTTCAGTTCCTGTTTCAGCTGCCCGGCATCGTCGATCTTGTGCTCGTTCACCTGCTGGCGCAGCGCCGCCAGCACTTCCTTCGTCGTGCGCACGCCGATATCCGCGCTCAGCAGCGCCGATTCGAGCTGCTTCAGGAGCTCCGGATCAACGGGCCGGTTGCCCGTCAGCAGCTGCTCGACGCGCGCCGATAGCTCCGTCCGCGTCTTGCTGACGGAATCTTTCAGCTTCTCAAGAAGCGTCGGCTCCGGTTTGCCAAATAGTGAAATCATGAATTTCGTCGCGTGAACGCCTGATCCATCATTCTAGCAGAGGAGTGATTCGGAACCGTTGGCTGGCGCAGGCGGAGCCCGATCCGCAATCTCTCAGGCAGATGGACGAACTTCGCGAATCGAGGGTCCCGCAGAGCTTACGCGAGGCGTTCGCTCCTGGGCTAATGCTCGACGGCTTTGGTTAACGCGGCGGCTGACTCAACGTGTCCGCCTGTTCACGGCCTCGGATTCTGTGACGAATCGATCTCCGGGCTTGAGATCATCGGTGCGCGGACGTCGAGGAACTGAACGAGATCCTTCGAAAAGATCAGGTCAAGCGTCCAGTCAAAGGCAACGCGCAGTTTCTTCTCAAATCGCGGGAGCTTGCTCAGGTAAATCGTGCGCCAGAGCCACCAGGCGATAAACCCCGAGAAGTTGACGCCCATAATGCTGGCGACGCCGGTCCGCCGGCCGATCGCCGCGAGCTGCGCGATCGTCGAAAAATCGAACTGGTTCTTCTGTTGTCCGCGAATGCTTGCGATAACGTTGTGGGCCACGACTTTGGCTTCACGAAGCGCGTGCTGTGCGGTTGGCGGGTGAAATCCCCCCGTCCGCCGATCCGGGGCCGCCGCGCAATCTCCCAAAGCCCAGACGCCCGGCCAAGCCTGCAGCTCGAGAGATTCGGTGACGAGCAGACGGCCGCGTTGCTTTGCACAAGGAATTGTTTCGAGCAACGGATTCGGCGAAGTTCCGGCGGTCCAAACGAGCGTATTTGTGTGAATTTCCGCTCCGTCGCTCAATCGCACGACCCGGCCGGAAAACTCCTTAACCTTTGCGTTCATGCGAATTTCGATTTTGCGGCCCGCCAGCTTTCGCTGAGCGTAGACGCCCAATTGCTCGCCCAGTTCGGGCAGGATGACTGGGCCGGGATGAACGAGGACAACTCGAATCATGTCCTCCGTTAAGTGAAGGTACGAGGGAAGCGCTGCCCGCACGAAGTCGTTGATTCCAGCGACCGTTTCGACTCCGGCAAAACCGCCGCCGGCGACGACAAAGGTCAGGAGCGGTGTCTTTATTTTGCAGCACTCGCTATCGGCCTCTTCCAGGTGGGCAATCAAGTGGTTGCGCAATCGCATGGCATCGCCGAGTGTCTTCATCGTGAGCGCATACTCGCGGAGCCCCGGAATGCCGTAAAGATTCGTGACACTGCCCATGCCCAAAACGAGGAAATCGAACTCGATTGTGTGGACGTGATGATCGAACCCATGGGAAAAGACGACTCTCCGATTCTGAATATCGACTTGATCGACTTCCCCTGCAAGAAACTGGACGCGCCGGAGCATCTTGCGGGCCGGGTTTACAATCGTCGTGAGATCGAGATCGCTCGTCGCTACTTCGTGCAGCATGGGTGTGAACAGGAAGAAATTTTCGCGATTGATTAGGGTGATCTCGACGGAAGGATCCCGAGCGAGTTTCCGCTCCAACTCCATGGCGACCGTGAGCCCGGCAAACCCGCCTCCCAGAATGAGCACCCGTTTGTGCGCTGCAGCTTGCATGCGTTATCCCGAATTCGTCGGATAAGACGGTGCGACCAATCGAAAAGATGCGGAGAATTTGCGCAGCCGCCTGGAAACCGGCCCAAGGTTGCAGCCAGGGAAGCCAAAGACGTACACTCGCTTGTTGTCGATTTGCGTCGACCCCCGTGAGCAGATGAGCTTTTTCAGCGAAGTTCAACTTGAGGACACATTCGTCCCCTTTGTTGCGTTTCAGGAGGCGCTCGGATTCGTCCCCAATCTCCTGCACGCGCAGACCTTGTTGCCACGCGTGATCGAAGCCCAGGCGAAGCTGGAAAGCGCCGTGCGCCTGCGGGAAGGAGCAATTCCCCGAGTCCAGCGGGAGCGAATCCTTCTAAGCATTGCAATCGACCGGCAGGACGCCTACTGCATACGCGAGCATAGTAAAGTCCTGTCTTCGCTTGGCGCGACGGAGGGTGAAATCGATTCTCTCTTGAGCGACCAGCGCAACGCGGACCTCTCGGCGACTGATTTAGCCTGTTTGCAGTTCTGCCTCAAACTGGCGCGCCACGCTCCCTCGGTGAGCTCGGAAGACATTGAAGCGCTGCGGGCGTGCGGCTTCAACGACAAGGCGATATTCGAAGCCGTTATCGCGACCGCTTTGGCCGTCTACCGCTGCACTCTATCTGTCGGCTTGGGTCCGGAGCCAGATTTCGCATTGCGGACGCTCCCTGCGACGGGAATTGTTTCGCCGCGTGAGGGGGCGCCCCGCAGCTCGCTGTCCCATGTTCATGCCGCGGCGAAGAGAAAAGGGCCGTACGTGCCCGCTCCATACCTGAGTCCAAAGACGTTTGCAGCTTTTGGCGTCGTTCAGAAGAGCCACGGGTTCATTCCCAATTTTTTTCGTGCTCAGACTTTGCGGCCCGATTTGCTGGAGGCAGAGCTGCAGGCAGTGGACAGGATTCTGGTACCCGAAGATCTTCTGACGCGAGTGCAAAAGGAATGCATTCTGCTGGCGGTCTCGGCGGCGAATCTCAACTCTTATTGCGTGGCGATGCATTGCAATTTATTGCGCGGTTTGGGCATGCCCTCGGAGGACGGAGACCAGATTGCCGTGGACTATCATGAGTCCAATCTGCCGGAGGCCGATCGGGCATTACTCGATTTTGCAGTCAAACTGGGGACGCGCGGTCCGGAGTTTTCTCGCGAAGATGTTGCCAGGCTTCGAGCGTTTGGTTTCAGCGAGGAGCAGATCCTGGAATGCGAGGTTGTCACTGCCCTCAACAATTTTGCGAATACCCTTCAGATGGGACTCGGAATCGAACCCGATTTCGCGCCGCCTCCGGCCTTCCAGGAAAATATAGTGCATCTTTCTGGCTCCGCCCAGGCTCCTATCGACGGTGGGGGCGCTGTGCATCTCATCGACGTAGTGCAAGACGCGGACGCTGAATGGGTCGCCCAGGCGCAGCGCGGAGACCTGGAGGCTTTCGAAGAATTGGTCCGCCGGCATAGCCAGTTGATCTATCGCACGCTCGCGGCCATCTTGGGCAATCCGGCCGACGCGCAGGATGCCATGCAAGACACTCTGCTGAGCGCGTTCAAGCACATCAGGGGATTTCAGGGCCGCGCGAAGTTTTCGACTTGGTTGGTGAGCATCGCGCGGAATTCGGCGCTCCAGCGCTTGCGGCGCGGGAAAAATATGGAAAGCCTGGACGACAGCGCGTACAACGATGAAGAGGATTTCCGCCCTCGTCAGGTTAGGGCCTGGCAGGACAACCCGGAGCAGTTCTATTCCAAATCGGAAATACGGCAACTCGTTGAAAGGGGAATTTTGGCGCTTCCCGTAAACTACCGAGCGGTGGTGATGCTCCGCGATATCCAGCAGCTTTCGACGGATGAAGTTTCCCAGCAGCTGGGGTTGAGCGTGCCTACCGTGAAGACGCGGCTCCTAAGAGGCCGGTTGATGCTCCGCGAGTGGCTCTCGCCTCACTTTACAGCCAATGTCAGGAGGGCAGCTCAGTGATCACATGCGAGGAATTCTTCGCCGAATTCGGGGACTACCTCGAGGATCAGGTGTCGCCAGAAGTTCGTAAAGAGCTTGAGCTGCATCTGTCCCAGTGCCGCGCTTGCCACGTGCTGTACGACTCCAGCCTCAAGACGATAAAGATCGTGACGGAAAGCGGTTCATTCGATTTGCCGGAAAGCGTCGCTGACCCAATCATCGATCGCGTGATGGCCAAGTTGCGAACGGACCGCAGCTGACTCATCCGGTAATTTCCGGACTCCCACTCTTCTGACGCTCTCCTAAGTTTCCTGTCTCCCGCTCTGGAACAGAAAAACGATTCATTCCCACATTTTTCGCGCGCCCGTGTAACTTTCGCGCGGCAGATGACTCCTATCGCGGTGAGAGTGAGCGCTTCAAAGCGCTCATCGGGAAACAAAACCGAAAGGAGAAATCATCATGGTTTGCAAGATCAAGACGGCGTTGGCAATCGCTGCGCTGGCGTTCACATTCGGATTGCAGCCGCCGGCGCACGCGCAAGACACCAACCTAAAGACTCTGGAAACCGGCACCTTCCACGGAAAGGTTCACAGCACTTCAGGCCGCGCAACGATTTATCAGGGAAAAGACGGGAACCTGGTCCTCCGGTTGACCAACTTCAAGACATCCAATGGCCCCGATGTGCACGTGATTCTGATCGCGGCCACGGACGCGAACGACGACGCCAATTTCCTCAAGAGCAACACGGATCGGGTGGAGCTGGGCAAGCTGAAGGGGAACGAAGGCGACCAGAACTACGTCATCCCGAAGGGCACGGATCTCAGCAAGTTCCAAACAGTTTCGATCTATTGCGAACGGTTCAACGCGAATTTCGGCGCCGCGCCCCTTGAGAAATTCTAAGACTCATACATACATTCATTCATTCCGATGGAGTCGGGCAGGTTCACCTGCCCGATTCGCGGATTCGAAGGAGGAAATCATGGATTCGCCTATACGTTCTTGGCTCTCGCGCCGGAAGTGGCTATTGCTCGCGGTGGGTCTTCCGGTGCTCGTCGGTGCCTGGTGGGCCTTCCGCCCGGAGAAACTGTGGATCAATAAGCAGGTCAATGAGCCGGCGCCGTTTGCTTCTAGCGCCGACCCTCAGCCGCTTTATACCGGCCTCCTCGAAGGAAAAGCTCATAAGACGAGCGGGCGCGCAACGATCTACAAAACGCCCGGCGGCAAGGAATATCTGCGCCTGACGGACTTCTCGACCTCCAACGGCCCGGATGTTCACGTCCTTCTGGCGCGAAGCGATGACGAAAATCTTACCCAAGAGATCGTGAAGAGTCAGCTCGATAGCGTGGAACTCGGGCCTCTCAAAGGGAATCAGGGGGATCAGAATTACGATCTTCCTGCATCTGTCGACCTGCAGAAATACAACGCCGCGGTTATCTACTGCGAGCGATTTCACGCGGTATTCGGCGTAGCCAAGCTCGAGCAGTTCTAGACGCACTCGTCAGCAGCAACGTACGTTCCGTTAGCTTTTGAGGAGGTTGTTGTGACCAGATATCTGCATGCAAGCATCGAAGGACGCAAAGTCTTTTACCGCGAAGCCGGCCCCGCCACTGCGCCAGCCGTTCTCTTGCTGCACGGCTTCCCCACGTCGTCACACATGTTTCGCAACTTAATTCCAATTCTGGCCGAGGAGTATCACGTACTCGCTCCCGATCTGCCGGGTTTTGGCTTTTCAGACGCCCCCGATCGCCGGAGCTATCGCTACACATTTGAACAGCTCGCCAGAACGATTGACGCCTTCACGCGGGCCATTGGACTCGAACGCTATGCGATCTACGTTTTCGATTACGGCGCCCCTGTCGGATTCCGGCTCGCTCTGGCGAACCCCGAGCGAGTCACTGCGATCATCTCGCAGAACGGCAACGCCTACGAAGAAGGCCTCAGCAAAGGTTGGAACCCGATTCAGAAATATTGGAAGGAACCGACCGAAGAGAATCGCGCGGCATTGCGCGGCTTTCTTACCCCAGAGGCGACGAAGTCTCAATACGTGTATGGCGTCCAGGACCAAACGCTAATAGCGCCCGAGTCCTACGAACTCGATTCGGCGCTGTTGGCCCGTCCGGGCAATGACGAGATCCAGCTCGACTTGTTTTTGGACTATGCCAGCAATGTCGCCCTCTACCCGAAATTTCAGGAGTACTTCCGCGCAAAACGACCCCCTCTGCTCGCCGTGTGGGGGAAAAATGACCCGTTTTTCGTACCAGCTGGGGCCGAAGCCTTTCGGCGCGACATTCCGAATGCAGAGATCCAATTTTTCGATACCGGTCACTTCGCGCTCGAAACACACTCGCGAGAGATCGGTGCGGCCATTCGCGCGTTCCTCGCGAAGATTGCCATGCCGCGAGAACCGATGCGGGCCGGGGCGTAGCAGCGCAAACGCGCCCGCTATAGAACCACGAAGGAAAGACTACACTTCGACGAGGCTGGCGGTGAGCCGCAGGCGGCCGGCGTGGATCGCGGATTCGAGCGCTTCGACCACTTTGGGATCGAAGCGCGTGATCGCGAGCGAACGGATGCGTTCGAGCGCGTATTCGAGGTCCATGGCCGATTGATACGGGCGATTCGTGGTGATCGCGTCAAACGTGTCGGCGACCGCGATGATTCGCGCCATGATCGGAATCTGATCGCCGGAGAGGCCGTAGGGATAGCCCTGGCCGTCCAGGCGCTCGTGGTGGAGTTCGATTCCGGGCAGCATGTCTTTCAGCTGCGAAACGGGGCGCATGATGTTCGCGCCTTTCACGGTGTGCTGCTTCATCAGGTCGAATTCTTCGTCGGTGAGCTTGCCGGGTTTTTTCAGCACGCGGTCGTCGACGCCAATCTTGCCCACGTCGTGCAACAGCGCCGCGATGCGCAGGCGGTCGAGATCTTCCGCGCTCAGCCCGAGGCCATCGCCGATGATGATCGAATACTTCGCCACGCGCCCGGAATGGCCGCGCGTGTACGGGTCCTTTTCGTCGATGGCCGCGGCGAGCATGCGAATCGATCCAAGGAAGAGCTCGCGATTCTGTTCGGCCGCTGCTTTGAGCTGATCGACGTACTGCTCGATGTGCCCGGCCATGCTATTGAACGTCTCGGCGAGCTCGCTGATTTCCGCCGCCCCGCGCACCCGCACGCGTTCGTGGAATTCCGCGCGGCTGATGGCGCGCGTCGATTCCACCAGGCCGCGAATCGGCCGCGTGATTCCCACGGCGAAGATGTAGCCGACGAAAAGCGACGCGAACATCACGGCGACGACGAAGCGAAGCGCTTCCGCCGTGAGTTCCGCCACCCCCGCGTCGATGCGCGCGTCATCGAGGCTGCGCTGCGCGATCACCGCCCAACCCAGCTCTGGAATCGTGCTGTACGTCCCGATCATTTCGATGGAATGGTTCTTATCCTTGCCCGGCAGGCTGAAATTTGTGGTTTGCGTCGCTCGGAGATCCTGCGGCAAAGCCATCACCTGCTTGGCCAGCGGCGAAGTCGACGCAACGTTCCGCCCCGGGACCATGTCGCGCGTGTCCGGGTACGCCACGATTTGGCCGTGCGCGTTCACAATGTAGACCGTGCGATCGCGCACGCTCGCATCGCGTAAACGGGACTGTAGCCGGTCGAGCGACACGACGGCCGCAAACATCCCGGCAAATTGGCCGTCGGAAAGCAGCGGCACGGACATCACCAATGCCGGATGATTCTCCCGCCCCAGCGCGAAAGGCTCGCTGACCGAATCGACTCCCTGAATGCTCATCGTGAACGCCCGCTTCAACGCCGCCCCGACGAACGGGTCCTGGTCGGCGGCAAAACTTCCGGCGGATTGTCCCTTGGCCTGCCGGTCCACTGCCGTCACGTACAGAATGTTGGGATTGTTTTCGATGAAGCTTTGCAGCAGCCGCGACATCTGCGGCGTGTGCGACACGTCGTCCACATCCTGAATCCAGCCGGTCAATGCCAGCACCTGCCGCTGACTCAGTAACTGCTCGCGGATGTTTTGCTCGAATTGCAGCGTCTCGCTCGCAAGCGATCGCGTGATCTGGTTTTGCTGGACGCGCTCGGTATCCTGCAGCTTGTCTTCGCTCAGGCTCAGCACTTGCTGGTGGTAAAGCCACAAGGGCGCCGCGCTGAGCAGCAGCAGCGCCGCCATCACGATCCAGAGGATGCGCAGGCGCCGCGTAGTGAGCTGTTTTTGTGACTCGCTGGGCATGAGATTCCCGCACAAAATCGTAGCGGACACGGGTGGGCGGCACAACTGAACTACGGTACTAAGGTGCCCGATCAGCCATTGCGGCCTTAGCGGCTAAGCCATGCTGACGCTTTGGGTTATGGCCGGAGCGGTTTTTCGCTTTGATTTTCGCCCTGACCATTTGCTCCGGTGCCCGCGTTCTCCCTCGTGGCCTTCGGGGGTCGCGACAATCATCACCCACGCAAAGGCTCCGGGTTGTGTTACAACCGACGCCATGCCCGCCGACGCCACCGCCGCAAAAGCGGCGCCCGTAACCTATGACAAGCTCACCGTCATCGCCATCGCGGCGCTCGCCTGCATCGTTGAAGACGTGCTGCACGAGGCGCTCGGCCATGGCGGCATGGCGTTCCTGAGCGGCGCGCATCGCCTGACGGTTAGCACGGTTGCTCTGCAGAGCGACTTCGATACGAGATGGATTGCCGCGGCCGGGCCGCTCGTCAGCCTGATTTCCGGCGGGATTTTCTGGCTCTTGCTTCTCAAGCCTCAGCGTTACCGGACAACCACACGGTACTTCCTGATCCTCGCGATGGCGGGAGGCCTGTTCAGCGGCACGGGCTACTTCTTCTTTTCCGGCGTCTCGGACTTTGGCGATTGGGCGGCCGTGATCCAAGGCTGGCAGCCGCACTGGCTGTGGCGAGTGGGGCTGATCGCGGTCGGCGTGATCACCTATTACGCGTCGATGCTGCTGGTGGCCGCCAAGCTCAGGCCTTTCCGGCGCAACGAGGATGACCCGCGCAAGATGCGGACCCTTTGCTGGCTACCTTATTTCTCGGAGGGAATCCTGGCGGGCATCGCCGGCCTGTTCAATCCGGCCGGGATGTTCTACGTCTTCGCGTCCGCGCTCGCGTCAACTTTGGGCGGCAACGCCGGCATGCTCTCGCTTCCGAGCATGCTGCGCCGGCCGCGTCCGATGGAAGAAGAGCCGGCTGGGTCCCTGCCGCGCAGCGCGGCATGGATCGCGGCCGGCGCGATTGCGAGCTTGCTCTTCATTTTTGTGCTTGGCCGCGGCGTCACCTGGAACCGATGAGACGCGAAGGCGGATGCAACCTTGCGGCCCTCCCCGGAATCTTGATTGGTACGCTCATTGAGTTCGACACACTCGATGCGGAATAGAGCCTCAGCACCGTTTGCGAATCACCGGCGACACGACGGCGTGCGACGCGCGCGGCTGCTCGCGCTGTTGCTGGCCGCTCCGCTGCTGCTGGTTGGCGGCGCCCTGGCGCGGCAGGCACAACAGCAAGCGCAGGCGCAGCAACCAGCGCGGGCGCAGCAGTCGTCTCAGGCGCAACAGCCGCCTCAGTCTCCCTCGAAGATTTCCAGCGAGACGAAGCTGGTCACCGTGTACGCGACCGTGCGCGACAAGAAGGGGAAAATCATCGCGGACCTCAACAAAGAGGATTTCGCGCTGGATGAGGATGGGCGCCCGCAAACGATCAGCAATTTCGTGCGCGACACCGACGTGCCGCTCACGCTCGGCTTGCTCGTCGACACGAGCTACAGCCAGCGGGGCGTGCTCGATGATGAGCGCAAGGCCAGCTACACCTTTCTGGATCATATGCTCGGCGGTAAGGATCGCGCCTTCGTGATTCATTTCGACCACGAGGTCGAGCTGCTGGAGGATTTCACCACTTCACGCCCCAAGCTGCAGGCCGCCATGCAACTGCTCGATGCCGCGCCGCGCGACACGGCCGACGACGACCAAGACAGCGGTCGGCGTCACGCCGGCACGCTGCTCTACGATGCGATCTACCTCGCGTCGGATGATCTGATGAAGAAGCAACAAGGGCGCAAGGCTCTCTTCGTCCTTTCCGATGGCGTCGACCGCGGCAGCAAGAAGTCGCTCGAGGATGCGGTCGAGGCCGCGCAGCGGGCCGACACCTCGATCTATTCCATTCTTTTCGCCAGTGCGGAACACCAACAACAGCAGGAACATGCACACCACGGCGGTGGACATGGCGGCTGGGGAATGGGCGGCGGTTGGCCGGGAGGAGGAGGCGGTGGTCCTGGCGGCGGAACCGGCTGGCCGGGCGGTGGCGGCGGGCAAGGTGGAGGCGGGAGAGGCGGCGGGAATCGCTACCCCGAGGAAAGCCGTGCCGACGGCAAGAAAGTTCTCGATCAAATCTCCACGCAAACGGGCGGACGCTTGTTTGAGGTTTCGAAGAAAATGTCGGTCGACCAGATCTATGCGGCGATCGAAGAGGAACTACGCAATCAGTACAGCCTCGGCTACTCGCCGAACCCCGCCAATACCGGCTCGGGGTATCACAAGATTCATCTCACCACGAACAACAAAGACCTCACCGTCCAGGCGCGCGACGGCTATTACACTGACCGCTAATCCCGCCGCCGCGACGTCAGGCGATTTTCGGTGCCGGCAATCAGGCGTTGGATGTTCGCGCGATGCTTCCATAGGATAAGCAGCGAGATCGCGACCGTGCAAATCGTGACGTCCGTCGGCGGCGCGTGGCCCGGCGCGTACAACTTGTAGACGAACACCGGCAGCGCCGCCGTCGCCACGATCGACCCGAGCGACGAATACCGCCAGAATCCAACCACCAGCACCCACAGCACCAGCGCGAACAGCACCGCTTCGCGGCAGATCGGCAGGAACGCGCCGAGGCCCGTCGCCACACCTTTGCCACCGCGAAATTGCAGCCAAACCGGAAAGACGTGCCCGATCACGGCCGCAGCCGCCGCGATCACCATCCACCGAATAGCCCCGTGCGTCGCGCGCTCCGCGATCCAAACGGCGAGATAGCCTTTTCCCGCATCGAGCACGAGCGTTAGCGCGCCTGCCGCCGCGCCTGCATTGCGCATCACGTTGGCCGCGCCCGTGTTGCCGCTGCCCGACTGGCGGATGTCCGGACCGCCGCGCATTTTCACGATCAGCACGCCGAAGGGAATCGAGCCCAGCAGATAACCCACGCCCGCGGTCCAATAAGGAATCAAGCGGCTCCCTTCACGAACGGATAGCTCTCAATTTTTCTGGTATTCGGCGCCCGACGGCTTCGTCACGCTTTCGAAGAGGTGAAATTCGCTCGCGCGCGCCGATCCGAAAACACGCGACTTCATTTCTTCGGCGGCGCGCACGAGATTATTAACGCCGCGCGAATCCTTGAGACGCGCGAGCGTGAGATGCGGCGCGAATTTCCGCTCTTCGCGCGGGATGCCGAGCGGCTCGATCGTCCGCTCGATTTCGGCGGCAAGCGACGCGAGATTCGCCGAGGCCTCGATGCCGCACCAGAGGACGCGCGGCCGCCGCTCATCCGGGAAAAATCCGACGCCGCGAATTTGCATTTCGACCGGAGCATCGGATTGGACTGTCCCGAGCGCCGCGCGGATCGCGTCGAGCTTGCTCGCGTCAACGTGCCCGATGAATTTCAGCGTCACGTGCATTCCTTCCGGGCGCGCCCAGCGCGCGGCTTTGGCCAGCGGCTTCAGCTTTGCGATCGGCTCGCGCAGCGCCTCGCGTATTTCGTCGGTCAAATCCAGCGCCACGAAGAGCCTCACTGCTGCACCCCATGCCGTAATCATGAGCCAGGCGCATTTTCAGCCGAGCCTTCCATGAAGACCGCCCGCCTGAAAGGCGGCCGCCACGAGGGCACGTCAAAATCGGGAGCCGGTGAACCGGCGCTACGCGACTCCTGCGGCGGGCCGCGGGAACATGTAATAGCGGCGAACCGCGTCGAGCGCGTTTTGCGTGGCGAAATGGCGGATGCGCTCGCGATCGCCCGGGAAACGGTACGCCTTCTCGCACGGGCCGCGCTCGTCCGCGATCCCGATGTGGACGAGGCCGACCGGTTTCTCCGGTGTCCCACCCAACGGCCCGGCGATGCCGGTGACGCCAAGCCCGAGCGTCGCGCCGGTGCGCTTGCGGATCCCGTCCGCGAGCGCGAGCGCCACTTCCGAGCTCACCGCTCCTTTGGCCGCAATCAGCTCCGCGGGGACGCCGACCATGCTTGTCTTCAGCTC
Organism: uncultured Acidobacteriota bacterium; assembly: GCA_963814735.1. Lineage (GTDB taxonomy): Bacteria > Acidobacteriota > Terriglobia > Acidiferrales > UBA7541 > Palsa-295. The sequence goes on from CAWFEC010000009.1 coordinate 286,162, forward strand.
GTTGCTGTAGCAGACGACGCCGCCGAGAAAATACGCCGAGCTGCCCGAAAGATGCGTGAGCCGCTCGGCCAGCAGCCCGCCCGTGCAGCTTTCGGCTACGGCGACCGTCGCGCGATTTTCCGTCAGCAGGCGCGCCAGAATTTCCTCGAGCGTTTCGCCCCGCGTCGAAACCAGATTCTCGCCGAGCGCGAGCGCCATCCGCTTCACCATCTCATCGAGCCGCGCATTCGCGTACGGGGGATCGTCGGACCAGATTCGCGGATGGAGTTGGATGTATCCGGCGGAAGCAAGAATCGTCGTTTCAGTGTCCGGATACTCGGCGTAGAGCGGCCGCACGCGCTGCTCGACATCTGATTCGAAAAGCCCGACGATGCGCAGCTCGCGCGTGTAGAGCCGTTCTTTGCTGCCGAGCCTCGCGAGCCGCGGCTTCACTTCGGTTTCCGTCAGCGCGCGCAGCTCGTTGGGCACGCCCGGGAGCAAAATCAGGATGCGGCCGTTCGCTTCGATCCACATTCCCGGCGCGGTGCCGCGCGGGTTCGGCAGGACGGTCGCGCCCTCGATAATCATCGCCTGCCGCAGATTGATTTCCGGCATCGGGCGGCCGAAGCGCCGGAACCGTTCCTGGATTTTCTGTAGCGTGCCATCGTCGCGGATCAGTTTCCGTCCGAGGAGGTCCGCGACGGTCTGCCGTGTGCGGTCGTCGTCGGTGGGCCCGAGGCCGCCGGACGAGACGATCACGTCGGCGCGATCCATCGCGTGGCGAAAGGTCGAGAGCATATCGTCGGGCGCGTCGCCGACCACCGCTTTGTAAACCACGCGCACGCCGATCTGCGTCAGCTCGTCGGTGAGGAACAGCGAATTCGTGTCCAGGCGGTACGGCGTGAGCAATTCCGAACCGACCGCGATGATCTCCGCTTTCATGTAGTAAGAGTTTTACTCGATGACGCCGAGCGAGCGCAAGAGACTCCAGGCCGGCGGCATAGTGCACATGGCGCTCAGAATGGATCGAAAGGTGCCTGTAATCCATTCAAGATCTTGGGTTTGCCGCGCGCTAAAGGTTTTTCTTGGATCGCCGATGTAGCCAACATTGGAGGTTTCAAAGAAATCCGTAAAGGGGGACCTTACCATGGCAACACCCATTTCTTCACTCAACTCAATCGGCGCGTCCGCCGATCTGCAAATCCTACAGGCGGCGACACCGACAGCCGCCGCAGCCCCGGTTGCGCCCGCTGCGAATAGCAACAATCAGGATACAGTCACCGTTTCGTCTGCCGGCCCGCAGGCAGCAGAGCAGACGTATTCGCAGGTACTGCTGTTGAGCCAGGAAGGCCAGACGGCGCAGCAAATCGCGGCGGCCCTCGGGATTTCGACGGTGGCCGTCGAGGCCTATTTGGCGCCGCTACTCGCCACGCTACCCACAACCAACACGACGGCGTAGCCCGGACGCGCCGCGCATCCCATGACGCCGCGCAATCTTCGGTCTGGCTGCCATCCGCGGCTCAGTATTCGGGAATCGCGATTTTGTCCTCGAGGTCGCGGCCGATGGCGAGGTCCGCGACCCATGGAATTTTCATGAGGTTCATCACCTGATTGCGGAAAAACATAGAAAGTTTCGACTTGGGCGCGAACGTACCCGCGAAACGCAGCGCGGCTTTCTGCTTCTTGAAAATGAAGGGGCCGAAGAGTTCCTGGTAGCGCGTGAATGCGCGCGCGTAATCGCCGCCGGCGCGATGAAGCTCGCCGGCGAGAATGTAGGCCGCTACCATGGCCAGGCTCGTTCCCTGGCCCGCTAGCAGCGATACGCAGAACGCAGCGTCGCCCACCAGCGTCACGCGTCCACGCGTCCACAATCCCTGCTGCGGATCCATTCGTATCTGGCTCACGCGATCGAGATAGAAATCGTTGCAGCCATCGAGCCCACGCAGGATTTGCGGGCATTCCCACCCGCTGTTGCCGAAGCGCTGCCGCAACAGCGCCTTTTGCGCGGCGATGTCGCCGGTCTCTGTCCCATCGGCCACTGGATCGGCGAAGGTGAAAAGGAATAACGTGCGATCGTCGTGCATCGCGAAGCGGCCCACCTGCTGGCCCACCTGGGTGAACATTACGTACCTCGATTCGTCCCGTGGCCGGTAGCCGGCGATGGGGAAGGCTGCGACCTTGTATCCCAGATACTTTTCGAATTGGCGCTCCTTGCCGAAAACGAGCTCGCGCACGCGCGAATGCAGTCCGTCGGCGCCGACGACGAGATCGAACTCGCGCTGCGCCCCGCTTTCGAAAACGACCTGGATGCACCCGTTGGATTGCTCGATCCGGCTCAAGCTGTCGCCGAAGATCGTTTCGACCTTGCCTTCGAGCCGTTCGAAAATCAGCGCAGCGAGTTCGCTTCGAGCGACGGTGGTGTAGCGGCCCTGCGTCGCCCGCGCAAACGAGTCGGTCGAAAAGCCCGCGACGCGCCGGCCGCTCGCGTTCACTACGTGCACACCCTGCACGTGGTATCCCCTGCGCATGATTTCCGGGCTCAGCCCCATGCGATCCGCAATCTCGAAGCCCGCGCCCCAAAAGTCGATCACGTAGCCGCCAGTTCGCAGCGCAGGCGCCTTTTCGACGATGGTCGTCTCGAAGCCGTAGCGCGCCAGCCAATAGGCGAGCGTCGGCCCGGCGATTCCCGCTCCCGATATCAGAATTCTCATCTCGAACTTAGAATACGCCCGTCGGCCGTATACGGAAGCGGGATGACGCGGAAGCTACGCGGTATCGCGGAGGACGGCCATCGCGGCGTTGCGGCCGTTGATCCCGATCACGCTGCCGCCGGGATGCGTGCACGCCCCGCACAAATAAACGCCGGGCATCGGCGTCCGCGCTGCGAGGCGATTCGACCACATGTATGGAGGCAGGCATTCGCCATGGAAAATGTGGCCGCCGGTGAGCCCGACTTTCCGCTCGATATCGGGCGGGCCAAGCACCTGCGCGTCGATCACGGCGGTATCGATATTCGAGCAGAAGCGGGCGAGCGAATCGAGCGCGAGCCGGCGGACTTCCTCGCGGCGATCGTCCCAGGTGCCGCGCGCGAATTTGTATGGCACGTATTGCGCGAAGACGCTCATCGTGTGCTTCCCGGCTGCGGCAGTCGTCGGATCGTGCGCGCTCTGGAAATACAGCTCGCACCAGAGACACTCGGGCAATTCGCCGCGGCGCGCGGCGGCAAATCCGGCCTTCCACTCTGCTTTCGTGAGCGGCGCGTTGATTTGCCCGTAGTGGTGCGGCTGATTGGTGCCGGAGCGCGCGGTGAAGTTGGGCAACTCGCGAAGGAGCACGTTGAGCTTCACGGTGCAGCCTTCGATGGGAATTTCCTCGACGCGCTTGCGCCATGCGGCATCAGCTGATGTGCCCAGCAGCCGCTGCGTCTGCCGCGGATCGGCGTTCGAGATCACGACGGGCGCGCCGATGAATTCGCCGCCTTCGAGCGTCACGCCTTCGCCGGGGGCGATCCGCGCCACCGGCACGCCTGCGGCGACCACCGCTCCCGCTTCGCGCGCGGCATCGCAAAAATAAAACGACACCATGCCCATGCCGCCCTTCACATAGCCCCACATGCCGGGCATTCCGCCGAGACGTCCCGAGGCGTGATGGAAGCGGATGCTGGCGGTGCCCGCGTCGAAGGGGCTGGCGTTCGTCCCGATCACGCCTTGCCCGAGGTATGCGCTCTGCAGGCGCTCGTCGCGCAGGTAGCGCTCGACGAACTCGGCCATCGACCAATCGAAAAGCACGTGCTTCGCCTCGTCGTCGTTGCCGAGCCGCGCTTCGATCTGCTCGCGCGTGGGCGGTTCGCCGATCCACAGATCGCCATCGCCCGCCGGGCGCAGTGCATCGCGCAACCGGCGAAGCACGTCGCTCATCGCGCGCCAGCCTTTGACGTCGCCCGGAGCGAATCCGCGAATTTCCGCCTCGCACGCGGCGTCATCGTCCCAAAGCTGAACGCTCGAGCCGTCGAGGAAGGGAACGAAAAGCCCGTTGACCGCGGGCGTCCACTCGAAGCCGCGTTTGGGCAATCTCAGCTCAGAGACGACGAGTGGATGCAGCAGTCCCGCCAGATACGCGCATGGCGACATGCGCACGCCGGGGAATGGTTCTTCAATCGTGCAAGCGCCGCCGACTCGCGCGCGGCTCTCGAGCACCAGCACGCGCTTGCCCGCACGCGCGAGATACGCCGCGCAGGCAAGCCCATTGTGCCCGGCGCCGACGATGACGACATCCCACCGCCGTGCAGCCAATTCGCTCACGGGTGCAGGCAGACCAATTTCGCCGAGAACGGCGGCGGTAGGCGAGTCCACGGCCGATAGTATCTACCGTGGACCGCCAGGTTGGGAAGCGGACATCAATCTCCTGATTGGGGCTGTTCGTCCATGACCGGCTGGGTCGCGACAGAGGGTGGCGTGACTGCGTGCAGCCCTCCTCCGAACCCCTGTTTCGCGAGTTTGAATATCGTGCGCCGGTTTTGGAAAATCGTTTTCATCCATGCGAAGGCGCCCATCTGCGGGAAATAAATTCCGCGGAAACAGAGGCGCGCGATAAAAATGTTGATGCGATAGCCCAGCGGCTTGTAGCTGATCGAATCCACCGCCTTCTCGATTGCTTCCGGGCTGTAGGACTTGGCCCAGCCGATGCGCACTTCCTCATGGGCTTCGTCGATGCTCATCTTCAGCGGTGTGTGCGCCATCGCAAAGGGGATGAACTCCTGCCAGTGCTTCGGGCGCGTGAGCCGCCCGGCGGCTTCCAGCCTTTTGTAGAGCGGCGTGGCAGGCAGGGGCGTCAGCAAGCCGAAAATCGGCAGCCCCGGGGGCCAACTGCGAATTTCCTTCAGGGTGCGGTCGGCTGCGCCGGGCGTGTCGTTGTCCATGCCGAAAATGAAGGACGTGATGGCGAAAACGTTGTGATGGGCCAGCCGCTCGAGCACCGCGGCATATTCGCCCGGCTTGTTGAAGCCCTTTTTCACGTCGGCAAGATTGGCGGGATCGATGGATTCCATCCCGATGAAGACCCACTTGCCGCCCGCGGCCGCGATCAGCGCAACGAGCTCTTCGTCGCGCAGCAGATTCGCGCTGATCTGCGCCACCCAATGCACTTGCGCGTTGGCGGCGATGATGTCTCGCAGCAGCGATTTTGTGCGCTTCACATTGATGGCGAAATTGTCGTCGATGAAAAATACGGCAATCTGGCCGCCCTCCGCTTTCGCGCGCGCTTTCAGCAGCAGGAGTTCGTTCACCACGCTTTCATTGGTGCGAAAGCGGATGGAGTCGCCGAAAAATCCCGTCACCGTGCAAAACTCGCATCCGTAAGGGCAGCCGCGCCCGGACTCCATCGGAATGATCCGAAAAGTTCCCCAGCCGGCGCCCACGCGCTTCAGCAGCGGATGCAGCATGCCCGGGAGCAAATTGAATTGCTCGAGCTTGATTTTGTCCCAGGGAATCTCCGGATAGGGACGCAGCGACGGTTTGCGCTCCTTGCCGGATTCGTCCACCGGCGCGTAGATATCCTGGAGCGCGCCGCGCGCGGCATCTTCCACGATGATCGGCCACGTCTCATCGGCTTCGCCGAGAGCGACCGCGTCGGCGTGGCGCGCTCCGCCGTCTCGTCCGAGCGCCTCATCGGCCATTTCGGTGACGTGAGGGCCGCCCATCACCACCTTCACTCCGGCGGCGCGCACCGCGTCCGCCATGCGATACGCCTTGGCGATCATCCGCGTCATCGCGCCGATGCCGACCAGGTCGATATGTTGTTCGCGGACGTAGCGCGCGATCCCTGCTTCATCCATGGGCTGGGCGTTGCCGTCGATCAGCACGACCTCGTGGCCGGGCGGCGTCAATGCTTGCAGCAGGAACATCCAAAGATGCGGCATAAAATTACGAGTCACACCATTATCCGGGTTGTACAGTAGAATTTTCACGAATCTCTTTTCAGGTGCAATTTCCGGCCGGATGAATCCTGCGATCCGGCAGGCCGTTCCGCGCGGAAGAAGGTACTCTATAGTTGCGCGATCAGTTTATTTGGCGAGAGGTGACGCAGTGCGCGGAATACATAAAAGCTGCTTCGCACTGTGGCCAATTGAACCGTGTGCTAGCTAATCATGCGCCGCGGTTCGCCACAATAGAAATATCGAGGTCGTGCGAATATGACACCGGTACTTTTGCGCTGCGGCGCTTTGTTAGCCCCTATCCTATCCGTTGAGCGGAAGGCCGGCGACGTCCCAGTCGAGGGTGAAGAGGGCGCTGTTGGTAGCGATCATTGCGCGATGGCTCGGTAGCAACGCGAGGCCGACGATGTTGGCGCCGCCGAGGACGAGCTCGGGTTCGGCTTGCGGCGTGAGGCGCACGACGCCGCGCTTGCCGCTGAACGACGCCGCGACGTACAGATTGCCGAGGCGGTCGAACGCGAGCCCCTGCGGGCGGCCGAGCCCGCGGAAAAATACTTCCACCTCGCCCGCAGGCGTGATCCGGTAGACGCGATCGAAGCTCGAAGTGGTCGGCCCGGTGACGAACAGCTCTCCCGCCGGGCTGAACGCGAGATGATACGCGGCGACCGAAGGCTCGAGCGTGGCGAAAACGAAAATCTCGCGATCCGGGCTGATCTTGAAAATCGTGCCGCTGCGGTCGCCCACGTAGAGGCTGCCGCTTTTATCGAACGCGATGCCTGTCGCGATGCCCATGCCTTCGGTCCATTGGATCGCGCGGCCGTCGGGCGAGACGCGGTGGATCGTGCCGTCGTTGCGGCAGGAGACGAAAAGATTTCCGTCGCGATCGATCGCGAGGCCCGTGGGATTCATCAGCTCGGTGATGAACGGCTTCACCGAATGATTCGCGGTGATCTTGTAAAGCGATACCGGCACTTTCTGCCCGCGCTGCCCGCTGAACGTGACGTAGGTGTTTCCGTCCGCATCCACGGCCGGATTGCCGACCGGATGCAGGTTGTCCGCGATTTGCACGCCGAGCGCCATCGGGAATGGCGCGCTCTCGACGCTGCCCATCCGCACGCGCACCGCGCCGCCCGCCGCGCCTTCCGGCACGCGCGCGATCAGGAAATTGTCCGCAGCCATCACCAGGCTCGCCTCGGCCGCGCCGAACTGCACCTGCGGCCGCGTGTGATTGCGCACGCCGAAGCCGCTGCCCGCGATCGCGACTTCGCCTCCGGGCAAAGCTGCGCCGGGCTTCACGCTTTCGATTTTTGGCGCGCCGTTCGTTCGCAAAGCCGTGCTCACGTTACTCCCATCCCGCCTACTTCGCCGCCCTCGAGTTCACTTCGCTGCAACTGTCATTCCGAGCGGAGCCCCGCGTTCTTGCATTTCCCATCGCTTTTCGATGGGCGCGGGGCGTAGGGAGGAATCTGCTTTTCTCTTGCTACGAGCAACGCGCTGCCATCAAAGCCCCGCCGCGCGCGCGATCCACAATCCGATCCCCGCGTAAATCCCTGCTACCCAATCGTCCGCCATGATGCCCCAGCCGCCCGGCAACGACTCCGCTTGCCCCGCTGGAAAAGGTTTCCATATGTCAAACACTCGAAAAAGTATAAAACCCAGCAACAAATATTTCCAGTTGAGGGCCGAGTGGAGCGTAATCATGCCAAGCCCCGACAAGCCCCACGCGTTTTCCGGCGCCGCCCTCAGGACCGGCAGCCCGCATCCAAGGAGCAACGCCAGATGTTGTCCCGAGACTTCGTCGATGACGACACGCTGCGGGTCTTTCTGCCCCCAGAAGCTGGCCGCTCGGTCGGCGGACCATACGCCGAACACAGCCACTAGCGCCGCAAGTAAGAGCTGCATATTTAAGAACGGATCAAACCCTCTTCGAAAACCGATGCCGCCCAAGAGCGCGGTGGCTGCAGCGAGCAACCAAATCGGACAGGCGGCGAGCACGAGGCCTGCGAGCGAGCCGAAGGTGCCGGGGGCAACGGGAATGCAACCGAGGCCGCACGCGGTGGCGATGAAGAGCGCGAAGCGCGGCTTACCCGCCGCGGCGGGCTGGCCCTCCACGGCGGGCTGGCGCGCGGGCGCAACCGACGCGACTTCTTGTTGCGGCGCGTCAGTTGGTTCGCTCATCCGGGTCTCGTTCGGGAATGCCGGAATCCGATTCGTCCATAGCGGGCTCGCTGACGACGTACTTCTCGCTCGCCCAGTTGCCGAGATCGAGCAGGCGGCATCGCTGGCTGCAGAACGGGAACTCCGCGTCGCTCTCCGAATCGGTCGGCTTCTTGCAGATGGGGCAGTGATGCTTCACTCGACGAGCATACCGCAAAGCTCACCGCAGCGCAGCAAACGCGGTCGCGCGCGGAACATTTGGGAGCCGGGCTAAACACAGAGGGCACCGAGAAAGCACAGAGCGCACGGAGAATTCCAGCAGGTTTTCTCCGTGTCCTCTGTGGATTTTCTCCGTGCTCTCTGTGTTAAGCCACGGATCAATGGAGGCGAGATTGCGCCAACGTGCACCACTGCCGGTCCGATCGCGTTCACAGCTCCAAACAAGATCCAGAAAACCGTAACTTCAGCCGCGTTCCAGCCGTATTTATAAGTAGAGCCGCTCGTGGTGTGGGTAGCGACTCGAAACGCAATTATTCCCGGTGAACTCAACGCACTCGCAAGTTCCGCGAAAGCAGTGGTCGGGTCCTGGGTCAGTCAGGTGGGGAAATGAATTTCAATGAAGTGATTCGTATCGCTCTCCGTACGCTCGGCCGCAACAAAATGCGCACGCTTTTAACAATGTTGGGAATCATCATCGGCGTCACGGCGGTGATCTGCATCGTGGGCGTCGGCACCAGCGCGAGCGACCAGGTGCAGGACCAGATTCAGAGCCTTGGCGTAAATATGCTTTTCATTCAGGCGGGCAGCGTGAATTCGGGTGGAATCCAAATGGGCACGGGCGCGACCAACACGCTAATGGTCAGCGACGCCCGCGCCATCCTGCAGGAGATTCCCGAGATCACAATGATCTCGCCGGAAACGGACACGACCGCCCAGGTGGTTTACGAGGGCCAGAACTGGGCCACGCGCGATCAGGGCGTCGGCCCCGACTACTTCCAAATTCGCAATTGGCCGGTCGTGGTCGGCAGTGGCTTCTCACAGCGCGAATTAGATACCGCGGCGGACGTCTGCGTGATCGGCTCAACCGTCGCCACCAAGCTCTTCGGCGGCGACAACCCGATCGGCAAAGTAATTCGCGTGAAGACACTTCCGGTCACGGTGATCGGCGAGCTCGAAACAAAGGGCCAGTCCACCTTCGGGCGCGATCAGGACGACGTCATCATGATGCCGTACACGACCGTGATGAAGAAACTGGTGGGCGTCGACTGGCTGCAGCTGATCACCGCGTCGATCGATTCGAAAAACGATGTGAATTTCGCCACGAGCCAGATCACCGCGCTGCTTCGCCAGCGTCATCACCTGCGCGCCGACGAGGATAACGACTTCTCGATCCGCAGCCCCGCCGAAATCGCGCAAACCGTCGGGCGAATCTCGCTGATTCTCACCGTGCTGCTCGGAAGCGTCGCCGCGATTTCGCTGCTGGTTGGCGGCATCGGCATCATGAACATCATGCTCGTCTCCGTCACGGAACGGACCCGCGAAATCGGCGTGCGCATCGCCGTCGGCGCGACGGAAAGCGACGTGCAGCGCCAATTCCTCAGCGAAGCCATGGTCCTGAGTTCGATCGGCGGGATCATCGGCGTCGTGTTCGGTATCGCGTCGTCGATTGTGGTCGCAAAGGCGATGCAATGGCCCACCGCCGTGTCGCCGCTCTCGGTGGTTGGCGCGGTGGCATTCTCCGCGGCCGTCGGAATATTCTTCGGTTATTATCCCGCGCGAAAGGCCTCACGGCTCGATCCGATCGAGGCTTTGCGCTACGAATAGCTCTGCGGCTATTTCTTAGGGCCGGAGGCGGGCGTATTCCCCACGCCGGTGCGATCCTCGGTGGCGATGCCGTGATTTAGCCCGAGGTGGACGAGCGCGAGGCGTTGCGCGGCGGTGTCGTATTGCGCCGAGAGGTGCCCGCGATACATCGACGCGTCGCGGTAGTAGCGCTGCATCCGCTCGCCATCTTTCGCGCCGCTCGAGCTCGACGTGCGGAACATCATCTCGATCGCTTCCCACGCCAGCCGCCCGCCATGCTCGAGGCTCGCGAAAAGCTCGAGGTCTTCTTCCATTGAAAATGGCGTGCCGCCCTCGAACCCGCGCCGGCAATATTCCAAGTACACCTCGCCCGCGTTCACGACGAGCCGCTTCGCCGCGTTCATCATCCCCAGCGCGAGGCCGAGGTAGCGCTGATAGTCGTGGTGCTGGTAGCGCGGCATGATCGGCGGATAGAGCGTGGTTTTCGTGCGAATGATTTTCTCGTATTCATCGATCGTCGCGTAGCCGAGCCCCACCAGGATGGCCACCAGCTCCGCGTGGAAAAACGAGAGGCAGCGGCCCGCGTACATCGGATTGCCGTGCAGCCGCGATCCGGGCGTGCCGTGTGCGATGTCGACGTTGAGCATGTCGAGCGGAATCACGTGGCTTTTGGGAACGCGCGCGCCCTCGATCACGATCGAGTTCGAGCCGCTGCCACGCATGCCGAGGATCGCGCCCCAATCGTCGAGCATTTTCCATTGCGCGCGCGGGACGAGCGCGATTCCGGCGCGCGGCTTCGCGCCCGGATTTTCCGCGATCAGCACGCTCGGCATGAAATGCGTCGCATACGGCGCGCCTGAGGCGTAGCCCCACTTGCCTTTCACGAGCCAGCCGCCTTCGATGGGCGTCGCTGTGCCGGTAGGCGCCGCAACCGATGGTGCGGAAAAATTTCCATCGGGGCCGAAGCCCTCCGCCTGCGCCTCTTCGCCGAAATATGAGCCGAGCATCAGCGCGTGGCCCGAGCCGACGATCAGGCACCACGATACCGATGGGTCGCCGCGCGCGAGCTCGATGGCGATGCGAAAATAGGTCTTGAGATCGAATTCGTAGCCGCCGAAACGCCGCGGCTGCAGGCAGCGGTAGAATCCGGCTTTGCGAAATTCTTCGTGGATCGCTTCGGAATGAACGCTGCGCCGCTCGGTTTCGTCCTGCTCGGCGAGGAGCCGCGGCTGCAGCGCGATGGCGCGCTCGATCATCGCGTCTGGAGTCAACTCGGGCTCAGGCACAGGAACCGATCGCTCTCGGACGCTGGAACTCATAAAATCGCTCGCCCGAAGCATACCGCAAAGCGCATCGGAGCGCAGCAACGCTGCGGAGCGCCGGCGTCTCGCCGGCTCTTCTACCGTCGGTGGAAGCGTGAGCCTTCAGGCTCGCGAAAAGCTCGCTGCCTAAAAAGGGCTTCAGCCCCGGAGCTTTCTTTAGGGGGTCGGACCTTCCGGGTCCGACCAAAAAACGCGCGCGAAGCGCGCTTCCACTGCGCAGATTCATCCGCAGCATGTCGTGTGTTTCCGCGGCCGTCGCTAGATCACCCAAGCTCTTTGGCCCGAGGGAACTCTTTCCTCGTGCCGCGAATGCCAACTTTCAGCGAGATGCGAGGATTGGGAAAAGATTAGATTTCGCAGGAGCGTCGGGCGCGACGGCAGCGGGCGCCGCAAACTCAACCGCGCGGCCGATAAGATCGTAATCCTTCGCGCTGGTCACTTCGAGGGTCGCGAGCGTGCCGGGCGCGGGCAGATCGGCGGCGTCGTTCACGCCTTCGAATTCCGTGATGTAAACCTTGCCGTCAATGTCTGGCGCCATGCCTTCGTGCCGCGCCTCCCAAATCAAATCCGTGTCTTTCGACGGCCCTTCGAGCATCACCTGCATCCGCTGCCCGACGCGCCCGCGCAGTTTGCGTGCGCTGATTTTCTTCTGAATCGACATGAGCTCGTTGCGCCGGCGCGCGATCGTCTTCGCATCGACTTTCGCGTCGAGCGAAAAGCTTTTCGCGGCATCCTCATCGGAATAGCTGAAGACGCCCATCCAGTCGAATTCCGCCGCGCGCACGAAATCGCACAGCTCGCGAAATTCTGCATCCGTCTCGCCGGGAAATCCGACGATGAACGACGTGCGAATCGACACGCCGGGAATCGTCCGGCGAATGCGCTCGAGCATTTTCAGGAACGTGTCGGCGTTCGATCCGCGCTTCATCCGCCCGAGGACGCTGCGGCTCGCGTGCTGCAGCGGAATGTCGAGATACTTCGCCAGCCGCGGATGCGCCGCAATCGTATCGAGCAATTTCTGCGTCACGCGATTCGGATAGCAGTAGAGGAACCGCACCCAGTGCAGATCCTCGATCCGCGCAAGGCGTTCGAGCAGCGTGGGCAGCCCGTCGCGCAGCCCGAGGTCCTCGCCGTAGTACGTCGTGTCCTGCCCGATCAGCGAAATTTCGCGCACGCCAGCAGCCGCGAGATTTTCGGCCTCGCGCACCACGGATTCGAATCGCCGGCTGCGGAATTTCCCGCGCAGTTGCGGAATCACGCAGAAGGTGCAGGGATGATCGCAGCCCTCGTTGATCTTGATGTACGCCGAGTGGCGCGGCGTGGTGAGAATGCGCGGCGTGAGATCGTGATACAGGTACGTGGGCGATTCGCTCGCCGCATCGGTGCCCGCGCTTACCTCGCCTTCGCACGCGGTGAGAATCTGCTCCACTTCGCCGGTTCCGATCACGGCGTCCACTTCCGGAATCTGCTCGCGAATCTGATTGCGATAACGCTCGACCATGCATCCCGCGACGATCAGCTTTTGCGCGCGGCCGAATTTCTTGTGCTCGGCCATCTCGAGAATCGAATTCACCGATTCCTGCTGCGCGGGCTCGATGAAGCTGCACGTGTTCACCACGAGGACGTCCGCTTCATCCGCGCGCGGCGTGAGCTCGTAGCCCGCGCGCGCGAGAATCCCCATCATCACCTCGCTATCGACGAGGTTCTTCGGGCACCCCAGGCTCACGAATCCCACCTTCGGCATCTCAGCGCGTTCTCTGCATCATGGCGAAACGCTCAATTCTAGCACGCCGCGGCGCCCCCGTTCAGACGCTAGAACCGCAGGGTGGCCTTGCAAGCCGTCGGATTCAGCAGAAGATCGAGCGCGTTGGCAGCCCCGGCAATAAAAATATTCGCGCGCAAAAGCGCATCGAGCGCGCAGCCTTCGCCGTTGTCGACGGCAACCGCGATCCCCCCGCCCGCTCTCACGGCTTGCAGCAACAGCCGGTCGTTGTTCCCGTTCCCGAAGGCCGCCACATTTCGCAGGCTGAACTGCCGCGCGAAATCTCGCTTTTCGATGTCGTGGCGCTTCCGTTGCAGCATGTGCGGCACGGCGATGCCTTTGAGCTGCGAGTCCGCGGTTCCGTACGAATCGGCGGTGATAATCTCGAGATCTAGCAGCTTCAGGAGCCGCCGCAAACGCGACTTCACGCCGGGCGCGAGCTTGCCGCGACGCGAGAGCGTGCCGGTATAGTCGCTGATGACGGTGCGAATCTCGCGCCGCCCGAACCCGTGAATATCGATCGCGATTCCAGGCTTTCCCATGCCGCTCTTCTCCAATATCCCGCAGCCGAAAGCTTACACTCTCGGGGTCGCCTTCAAACGCGCGATTTGGCATACACTGCAAACGCTACGGGATCAGTCCATGAAGCCCAGAAAAATAGCCGCCGCTCGAAAATCGCAGCAGTCCGCAAGAAGGCGCACGAACGTGACGGAGCCGCCGATGTTCGCGACGGTTCGCGAAATCGCGCTTTCCTTGGGAAATGTCGAGGAAACCACCTCCTACGGCACGCCCGCATTCAAGCTGCGCGGCGGCGCGGGGTTCACGCGGCTGCATCAGGACGGCGAGTCCCTGGTCGTGAAAATGGATTTCGAGCAGCGCGAAGCCTTGATGGCGCACGATCCCGAGACGTACTACATCACCGACCACTACTTGAATTACGAATGGATTCTCGTCCGCCTCTCGCGCGTGCACCCGGACGCCCTGCGCGATCTGCTGCGAGGCGCCTGCCGCTTCGCCGCCGCGAGCAAACGGGGCTCGTCGCGCCGGCAGGTTTGATCTCGGTCAGTTGTCGCGCCGATATCAGTTCTCGGGGAGCATTGCCCGAAGCGTGTCCTTCAGCTGGTGCACGACCGATTCTTGCGGATTGAGGCCGACAATTCTCTCGTGAATGAATCCATTCGGGTCGATCACGATGTAGGTGGGAAACGCGTTCACCGCGAATTCCTGGCGAATCTGGCCGTCATGATCCAAATATTGCGGCCACTCCATATTTTTCTTCGCGATGAACTCGCGCCACGCTTTCTCGTCCTTATCCGCGCTGAAGCTGATCAGAACCACCTGCGACGACGGGTATTTCTTCGTGAGGTCCTTCAGCTCAGAAACGGAACTTCTGCAGGGCGGGCACCAGGTAGCCCAGAAATCCATCACCACGATTTTCCCGGCCAGCTGATCGAGCGCGATCTGCTGGCCGTCAAGCGTTTGCACTTTGAAGTCGGGAGCCAGTGCTAGTCCGGCGTCTTCCGGATGGGCGATCAGTTTCCTGGCGTAGCCGGCCTCCGGGCCGTTGGGGGCGATCCGCAGACAGCTGTTGAGTTCGTCGATCCCTTCGTTTTTCTGCGATTCTTTCAAGAGCGTAATCCCAAGATTGAGATGCGCCGTTGCGTCGTCTTTTTTCAGTTCGAGGGCCGCGCGGTATTCGGATTCGGCCGCCTTCAGTTGTTTCGGATCGTTTCCGATTCGTTGCAGGAGAGTGCCCTTGAGAGAATGGCCCGCCACGCGAAGATTGTCGTCTGCGGCGCATGAGATGGCCTTGTCGCAGCTCTTGATCGCCGCCTCCGTATCACCCATCCTGCTTTCGGCGATCGCCAATCCGAAATAGCATTCGCCGCAGTCGTCGTGATGAAGTTGATTCGCCTTCTTGAAGGCAGCCGCGGCGTCCTGATAGTGCTGCGATGTCAGATCGGCGGTCCCTTGCTTGATCAGATCGGCGGCCGGATCGACGGCGGCTGTTTGGGCCACGGCCGGCCGCGGGAGGAAAGCCAAACACGCCACTATGGTCAAGACTGGCCCACGAAACGCCTTGAATGACTGGAGGAGCATCTGGGTTTACACCTCCGATGCGTAATTGTGCCGCTAATAATGCCACAAAAGGTGCAGGACGGCACCATTCGTTTGCGGGAGAACAGCCCGGAAGCTTTGTCTTAAGGCGCTACGTCGCCAGCGATTCGAGGCGCTTGATGTGTTCGTCCTTGCCGATCACGATGAGGCAATCGTCCGCGCGGATCACCGATTCGGGCGGCGGATTGAATGTCATCTTCCCATCGGCGCTGCGCAGCGCGAGAACGATCACTCCGGCCTGCCGCGGAATCGCCGGATCGGCGAGATTTTTGCCGACGAGGCTCGAGGCCGCCCCGATTTTCACTTCGCCGATTTCGAAATCGAGCCGCTCGCGCCCAAACGCCGCGTCGACGAAATCCAGCACGTTGGGCCGCAACAAAAGCTGCGCGATACGATGCCCGATGAAGTTGTAGGGTGAGAGCACCTGCGATGCGCCCGCGCGCAATAATTTCGAGGTCGCCTCTTCCTCGCTGGCGCGCGCGATGATTTTCAGGTCGGGGCGGAATCCGCGCGCGGTGAGCACGATGTACAGATTTTCGGCGTCCGAGCTCACCGCCGAGACGAAGCCGCGCGCCGCATCGATGTGCGCCTTCTGCAGGATTTCTTCGCTCGACGCGTTGCCGACGATGACGGGAATCTTTTCTTCTTCCGCCCAGCGCGCGCGGTTGGGATCGCGGTCGATCACCACGCACGTTTCGCCGCTCGCGCGAAGCTGGCGCGCAACCGTCCGCCCCACGCGGCCCGCGCCGCAAATGATGTAGTGTCCGGTAAGTTTCGCGAGTTCGCGTTCCATGCGGCGGCGGCCGAAGGCCTTGCCGAATTCGAATTCTAGCAACGTCTGCGAGAAGGTCGCAATCACGAAGCCCCCCGCGAGCACCGCGGCGACGATCATGAACGAATTGAAGATGCGCGCCGCGTGCGACAGTGGGCGGAGTTCGCCCGAGCCGATCGTGGTCATCGTGGTGAGGATCATGTAGAAGCTGTCGAACCACGACCAGCCCTCGATGTAATGAAACCCGGCGGTCCCGGTGACGATGACTGCGGTAAGCAGAATCAGCGCAAGCAACAGGCGGTGGCGTGTGGTCATCGATGAAAGGCGGCGAAAACTCTCGGGCGGCATCGTGTGCCGCGCGGGAACGATTGTCAAGGGCAAGCGCCTTATGCGCGAATTGGATCGCGCAGGCGAAGCATTCGGAGAATCCAGTAGGTGGAAAGCGCGGCGAAAAGATGCTTGATCGTGTGACCACTGACGATATGTCCGGCGGCGAAGACGAGCTTATCCCCAGCTTCGAATAGCTTGGCAATGCCGTAGAACCCGAGCGCGACCACAAAATCCAGGCTGCGCGTGTAGCGAGCAGGGAAGAGCGCGAACATCAGGATCAGCACGAGGAGCGAGCCGAACTGCGCGAGGGCGTAGGGACGCAGATCGCCGAGGCCGCGCGCCTGCGTGATTTGCCAATAGATCACGCTGCCGACGCCGAGCGCGATCAGCGGCAGAAGCAGCCGGACGCCGGCCCGCACGCTGATGCGTTCCGCGACGACGGCGGCCACGAGCGACATGAAGCCGATCGTCATCGGAATGCGGTCCCACACGAGCGTGTGATCGTCAGGACGATGGTGATACCACGCCGAGCCGAAAGCCGTCAGCGCAACGCCGACGAAGAATGCGAACCATGGCCAGCGCTCGCGCGCGTCAAGGAAAAAGTTCTTGCCCGCCCGCGCGCCGCGCAGCGCGAGGCCCATGCCGGCCAAGCCGATAAAGAGAAACGGCGCATTTGAGATGACGTTGAGACAATTCGCGATGCCGAGCAGCGGCCGCTGGTCGGCGAAGTTGTGATACGCCTCATTCTGCGGAATCGCGGGGAAGAGAAAGACTACAACGATCGCAGCGGCGACCGCCGCGAGCAAAATCCATATGCGCCATTTTATTCGCAAAGGTTTGGACGCATTTCCTGCGCGCGACCGATCGTAATCCTCTTTGTTTTACCTAGCTTGACCCGTACCGTGATCTCGTAGTGCGCGCAATAGTTCAGATAGACCTTGATCTGATATTCGCCGGGAAGGAGACCTTTGATTTCGAAATCACCGTTATCGCCGGGGCTCGCTGAGGCGAGTACGCGTGCGTCCCCCAGCTTGAACGCCAATATTTGGGGATGGGCGCGCGCATCGTAACGTAACTTCAGATGCCCTTCTATCGATCCGGACGATCTATCCTCATCAATCGATCTCAGTTGGCCGCGAATAAAGGCGGGGCTCATCAGCAATAGAACTGCCGCCATTGCAATCGTGGAAGGAATCTTCATTCTAGGTCCGGCGATAGGTCGGATTCTATCACTACGAGAACCACGACTCGACCTGCGGCTATTAGGCTACCGCGAAGCTGGCTTGCGCGAGCGCACGAGGTCGCGGATCGAGCGCAGCAGCGACGACATCTGCTCGATCGGCGCAGGGTGGCTGCCGAAGCGCGCCGACTGATACAGCTCAGTGAGCCGCGCGACCGGCGCGGAGACGTCCGGCGCGGGAATGGCCGCCGCAAATTCGAGCGGCGTCTGTGAAGCCGCTTTTTTCCAGCCGCGCTTTTCGAGCAGCCGCAGCATCTCCCCGTACTCGAGCGCGGCGAGCGACGCGGTGAGATTGCCGGCGCGGCGCGCGCGCAGGCTCCAGCGCGCGAACG
Source organism: uncultured Acidobacteriota bacterium (assembly GCA_963814735.1). GTDB lineage: Bacteria > Acidobacteriota > Terriglobia > Acidiferrales > UBA7541 > Palsa-295. The sequence goes on from CAWFEC010000009.1 coordinate 303,909, forward strand.
CGTAGCGGATCATCCAATTGCCCCGCAGCACGAGCAGTATCGCCACGAGCAGCATCAGCACGCCCGGCAAGAACCACGGCGAGCCTTCGATCCTGCGATCGAGCCCCATCAGCGCGTGCATCAGCGCGTCGCGTTTGCGGCGGTAGGAGTCGCGCACGCGATCGGTCCAGCTCGTCGACGAGCGGTGCATCGCCTGGCCCAGCATCATCTGGCGCGAGAAATCGTAGTTGATCACCCACTCGCCCCACGTGTACTGGAACCAATCCCAATACTTCGACAGCCGGCTGAAAAATCCCGAATGCTCGTCCGAACCCGGAGGCGTGGGATCGAACGTGACCCAGCCATACTCCGGAAAGTAGACCTCGACCCAGGCGTGCGCGTCGCTCTCGCGGATGATGTAGTCGCCGCCCACGTCGTTGTATTCGCCGGGCATGAAGCCGGTGGCGTAGCGCGCGGGAACGCCGATCGAGCGCAGCATGATGGTCATCGCGGAGGCGAAGTATTCGCAGTGGCCCGAGCGCCGCACGAAAAGAAAATTCGCGAGGGGATCCTTCGCGCGCGGCCCGGAAAGATCGAGCGTGTAGGCGTAGTGCGTCATCAGGTAGCGCTCGATATCCGCCGCTTTGTCGTATTCGTTCTTCGAGCCTGCGGTGATCTGGGAGGCAAGCGCGGGGATCCGCGGATCGAGCGGCGGCGTCTGAAGGTATGTCTGGAGAATACCCGGGGGAAAGTGCGCCGGAGCTTTGCGCAGTTTGCGCGCAGGAATTGCCGGGACGCGCGAAAAGCCGTCGTAGCTCAGTTTGAAGTTGTTGTGCTGCGGATTGAAGACAGAGCCGGTCCGGTCGAGAAAGAGGAAATTCGGATGCGAAGTTGATGTGGAACCGACGCCTTCTCCGAATTTTCCCTGCAGGGTCAGGGGCCGCGGCGCGATGAAGATCGCGTCGGTCGCGATCGGCTCCATCAGCACCGTGTAGTGCAAAGTATAGGAGTCGGCGGGCGAGAGAACCGACGCGCCGAGAAAATCGGTGCCGCCAGGCGGAATCGACAGGTCACCGAACGAGTACTCGCCGCCCGCGTCCTGCTCGATCAGCGTCTGGTCGCGCGAGGGAGTCGACCACCGCTCGCCGTCGAAATTGGTGAGCACGATGCCGCGCCAGTGCATATCGGCGGCGCGGTTCGGATCGCCATCGACGTGGATGCGCATCACCACGGCTGAGCTTTGCTGAATCTGGCCGATTTCGCCGAGATCGACGTTGTCGGAAAAGCCCGTCATCAAGCTGGGCTGCAGGCTCATCGCGCTCAGATATCCGGTCGTGAACCGCGGGATCACGAAAAAGAGCACGAGGCCGACGGCCAGCACGCTGAACGCCACCAAAACCGACGTGGCGCCGAGCGCGCGCCCCATCTGTCGCGCCACCGGCGATCCAGCCTCGAACGCTGGTGACGCGGCTCCTGCGGCGCTGCGCCGGATTTCGAGCGCCACGAATGTCGAAACCGAAAGCACCAGGAACACGGCCAGCGCCACGAGAAAGCCCGTCTCGACCGTCAGGATCGCCGAAGCCAGCATCGACGTGACCGCCAGCATCGTCAGAAAGACGTAGTGCCGCGTCGTGCGCGCCGAATAGAGGCGAACGACCGTGGCGAACAGCAGCAAGTGGATCGCAGAAAGCAGCGCGGCGTAGAGCGGCGGATTCGGCGCGTCCGCCGCCAAATTTCGCGAGAAGAGCCAGATGTCCGCCGGGAAAAACAGGAAATACCCGAGGACGAGCCACGTCGCCACGCGCGCCGAAAGCTCGGGCCCGCGCCCTTGCCATACGCGAATTCCCTTAAAGATCAGCGCGGCGATGGGCGCGAACGTCGAGATGGGGTCGAGCTTGCCCGTCGAGACCACCGCGAGCGCGCCCGTCGCTACCAGCAGAAACAGCGAAACTTCGAAATAGCGGTCGAGCGCCGGCAAGCCTTCGGCGAGCGGAAGGCGCCCGGGCATCGCAGGCGTTGGCGCGGATGGTGGCGCGACGGAAGCCATGGCAATCGACACTACGATGCTAGCATCCGGCGCGGTGGCGTGCTCGCCCGCCGCGCAGCCAAGAGGCGAATCAACCAACGCCCGCTCGCTCCGCGCCTCTGGGACCGCCCAGAGCCGCCGCGATCTTGTGCGTTGCGCTCGACACCGGCAGCTCCCGCAGCCGGTCGAGCGCGAGGACTCGCGTGCGCGGCCGCCTCGGCAGCCGCTCGACGCGCGCGAGAAACGGCAACAGCGTCACGTTGCGAAACGTGACGCCGTGCCGCGCGGCTGGCAGCGCCTCGAACTCAAGCGATGCGCCATCGAGATCGAGAATCTCAGCAACATGCGCCGCTAGTTCCCGCTGCGCGTGTCGCGCGACTTCGACCGCCGGAAATTGCCACATGCGCGAAAAGAGGACGCCGTCGTGCGCGCCCGGGTCCTGCACCAGCAGCGTGCGCCCGCGCGGATCGCGCAGAATCGCAGCGGCGATGCGGACACGAACGGGTGCGCGCTTCTTTCGCGGCGCCGGGATTTCGCGCGTCAGCCCGCGCGCGCGAGCCATGCACCAGCGCGCCACAGGACACGCGCCGCAGCGCGGAATCTGCGGCGTACAAACCGTCTCGCCCAATTCCATCAGCGCCTGGTTCCAGTCACCGGGCGCGTCGTGTGCAGGTAGACGCGCGGGCAGGCGCGGCGCGAGCTGATCCTGCGCCCTCGCCGAGAGCACGCGCCAGCGCCGCGGCTCGCGTAGATCGCCGCGAATTGCGCCAAGCCGCGCGAACACTCGCGCCACGTTGCCGTCGAGTACCGCAAGCGGCGCGCCGTACGCGATGCTCAGCACCGCCGCAGCCGTGTAGCGCCCGATGCCGGGCAGCGCCAGCGCCGCTTCGAGCGTGCGCGGAAATTCGCCGCCGTGCCGCGCCACAATTTCTTGCGCCGCGCGATGCAGATTCCGCGCGCGGCTGTAGTAGCCGAGCCCGGACCATAGCTTCAGCACATCATCCTGCGCCGCGCCCGCCAGCGCCTCAACGGTGGGGAATTTCACGAGGAACCGCTCGTAGTAGGGCATCACCGCGGCAATCCGTGTCTGCTGCAGCATAATTTCCGCCACCCAGATGCGGTAAGCATCCCGATGTTCGCGCCACGGCAGATCGCGCCGGTGCGCGCCAAACCACCCGAGCAGCCGCCGCTGAAAAGTTTTCATCGCGCGCGGAGTAAGCGAGCCTTGCATGCGCGCGTATTGTCGCACGAACGCCGCGAAATACTCGGGCCCAGCGCTTCGAAGGAAGGTTTTGTAGCGGCCGCCTTGCTTTCAGGCGGGCGCTTTTGCCTCCCCCTCTGCGGTCCTCGTGCCTTCTCTGCGACCTCTGTGTTTCGCTTTTTCCGGCTCTACAGCTGATCAATGAAAAGAAAATACGAAGAGGACCATAGCGCGCTCGGGATCGAGCGCTGCGGCCGCGCGGTGATGATGATCTTGAAAATCTCGCGTTCGCTGACGAGCTCGTCGAGAAACGCGCCGCCGGTTGCCGACGTCTGCGGCTCGATCAGCGCGAGCGTGCGCAGCGTGTCGTAGATGATCTCGCCCGCCGGTGCGATCGGCGTGATGAAATCACGCGTGCGGAACTGGATCACCGAGCGAATCTCGTGGAAGTGCCACGCGATGCACGCTGCCATCGAGACGGCGCGCTCGAAACGCTCGGCATGTTCGACGGCAGCCAGATCGCCGAGATCGCGGCGCGGCAGCCCGATAAAGGGATCGAGCACGAGCATCACGCGGCGCTCGTCCTCGCGCGCGAATTCGCGCACGGCCATGCGGCCGAGCTTGGCCGTCACCTTCCAATCGACGAAGCGCGCGCTATCGGTCGGCAGGTACTCGCGCAGCGAATGGAGTTCGTGCCCGCGCCCCCGAAAATGGCTGGCCATCTCGCCGCTCAGCAGCGGCAGCACTTCGTAGAACTGATCGGTCGGCTCGACCCGCGGATACACGACGATCTCGATAGCGGAATCCACTTCGCGCGTTTTCTCGAAGAAGCCGAAAGGGAAGCGCGTGCGAATGCCGAACGCATCCTGCCGGTACACTCCGCGGCGCGGAAAGCGCAACTCGACTTTCTGCCGCGAAGCGGTCATGCGCGGAATGTAGGGAAAGAAAACCGGGCGCGTCAGGATTTCAGCCGGCGTTTTGTTGCGTTTCGTCTGTCCCACCACGAGCAGCGAAAACGACGGCCACGCCTGCTTCTCATTCCGCAATTCGATTTCGGCGAGGATCGGCTGCTCGGCAAAGATGTGTTCGGGCATGTCGAATTTCAGCTCGATGCCAGAAAGAACGGCGCGCGATAGCACGCCCGAAACCAAAATCCCGCCGAGCATGCACGCGAGGATCAGGAACAGCAGGTTGTTGCCCGTGTTAATCGCGGCGGCAATCAGCACAAAAATCGCGATGAGGTAGATGGTGCCTTCGCGCGTCAGCCGGTAATCGACCTGCTGCGCGAGCCAGCGCAAGCTCGTCCGCCGCGCCAGCGCCGGCACGATCGCGACCCCAACCCACGCGGCCATCCCCAGCGCAAGCACGGTGGTGATGGCGGCGAGCCAGATGCGTCCCTGCTGCGCTGCGGCGGCGGAAAAAAGCGCCACAAGCAGCGCTGCCGAAAGCACCAGCATCGCGATGCCGAAATTGCGCCAGCCGGGCCGGTCGCGGTTGCGCCACCATCGCGCGGGAGCCAATTCAGGCGAATTATGTGCGTTCGTTGCGGAGTTCATCTTAGTGCGCGGTCGCCCGTAGCATGGCTAGAGCGGAACGCGCGTCGTTTCGAGGATTTCGCGGAGGATGGCCTCGGCCTGCTCGGATTTCTTTTGCGTCGAGACGTAGCGCGCGCTCACCACCACGCGGTGCGCGAACACGGGCACGATCAGCCGCTTGAAATCGTCCGGCAGGCAATAGTCGCGGCCCTCGAGAAAAGCTCGCGCCTGCGCCGCCCGATGCAGCATCACGGCCCCTCGCGGGCTCACGCCGAGCGAAAGCTGCTCGGTCTGCCGCGTCCGGTCGACGATTTCGAGCGCGTAGTCGAGCAGGCTCTCGTCGACCTTCACCTGCGACGCCGCGTCCTGCATCGCGACCACCTCAGAAGCATCCATGATCGGCGCGAGCTGGCTCGGCTGCCCCGCCGCCGAATGGTTGCGGATAATTTCCTTTTCGCTCGCTCGCGCGGGATAGCCCATGCGGATGCGCATCAGGAATCGGTCGAGCTGCGATTCCGGCAGCGGATATGTGCCGTGATGCTCGATCGGATTCTGCGTCGCGAGCACGAGAAACGGTTTCGGCAGCGGGTGCGTGTGATTGTCGACGGTGATCTGCGCTTCGTTCATCGCCTCCAGCAGTGACGATTGCGTTTTCGGCGTCGTGCGGTTGATCTCGTCGGCCACGATGATATTCGCGAAAATCGGCCCGGGCTTGAATTCGAATTCCTGCGCCACCGGATTGAACACGCTGATGCCGATCACATCGCTCGGCAGCATGTCCGAAGTAAATTGAATGCGCTGGAACGAGCACCGGAACGATCGCGCGATCGCCTGCGCGAGAGTGGTCTTGCCCACGCCGGGAACGTCTTCGATCAGCAAGTGCCCGCGCGCCAGCAGCGTGGTCAGCGCGAGCTGGATTACGTCTTCCTTGCCCTTCACCACGCGCCCGATCGAGCGCTGCAGGTCGGCGAGGCGTGCGCTGGCGGCGACGGTGGTAACGTTGGCGGTCGTTTGCAATTCCCCAAGCCTTCTGCTACAAAAAGTGCAATCCGTGGGCGACTAGCTCAGTGGTTAGAGCGCTCCCCTCACACGGGAGAGGTCCAAGGTTCAAGTCCTTGGTCGCCCACCATGCCCCGCTTTGATTCTCGCACCAACCCGATGGCTGCCCGTAACGCGATTTAGGGCATGTGTGCTCAAGTCTTCCACGCTGGCCGCCCAGCGAGTACGATGATGAGTTCCGGGGGAGTCGATAATGAACCAGATACTGGGTTTTCTGAGGGTGCTCGCGCTCGGCGCCTGGATCGGCGCAATCATCTATTTCGCGGCGGTGGTCACGCAGGGCGCGTTCTCGGTGCTGCCCAGCCAGGACGAAGCCGGCCTGCTCGTCGGCTTCACGCTCGGCGGTCTGCACCTGATGGGTCTGATCGCGGCCGCGATTTTCATGGGGGCTTCCGTGGCGATGGAGAAATCGCTAAAGGCGTTCGTCGAGCCGGCCGTGATCGGCGTAATCCTGATGGCGGTGCTGACGATCGCTTCGCAGAACTACGTGATCCCGCGCATGAATGTGCTGCGGTCGCAGATGGTGTCGATCCAGGCGACGCCCGGAAACGACCCGCGCCGCGCGGAATTCGACCGCCTGCATCGCATTTCGGTGGATCTCGAGGGCGCGGTCCTGCTGCTCGGCCTCGCGGCGCTCTTTCTGGCGACGAGAGAAAAGAAAGCGGCTCGTGGCGAGCGACAGATGCCGTTGCCGTAACCCGCTGACGCGATCCTTGTTTGTCCCTGCCGCTCTCATCACATAGACCCGTGATCCGTATCACTGCTCGTAGGCGACAATCCTGCTACGAAGGTAATTGCCGTTGGAAAGTGGCCTTCGGGCCGGAAGCGCGGGGGAAACGGCAATGAACTGGCAAGGAAAAGCGAGATTCGCGGAGACGATAGCAGCCAGAACGAGAAGCCACAAGCGAATCATCTTGACGCTCGCGGGAGCGGCAGGGCTGGCGGCCATTTTACAATTCTATTTCCTGCAAGAACTGCTTGCCGCGGAGATCCTCTTCGCACTTGGTTTCATGGCGCTGCTGCTAATCGGCGGCAGCTTCTACCTGATTGCGGCCCTCGGCGAACGAGGACTCGAACTCGCAGAAGCGAGGGTGCATGTCGTGGCGCACCGGCGTCGGCAGAATACGATTCGCGTGTAGTCCGAAGGCTACGTATTCCGCTTTTTCGCCGCAGCGCGTTTCGTCGCAACGGCGCGCTCTCTCGCGGTAATCTTGTTTTTCGGCTTGGGTTTTGTGATTTTGCGCGCGGCGGGGCCGGCGAGTTCCACGGCGCGCCACATGTACCAGCTCGCGACCGTGCGATAGGGCCGCCAGCGCTCGCCGAATTTCAGCAGCTCCTTCGGCTTGGGAATGCTTTTCTTGCGGTACGTGAGCGCCCATCCTTTCTGCACGCCGTAATCGTGAATCGGTAGGACGTCCGGACGGCCGAGACGAAAGATCAAAAACATCTCGACGGTCCACGCGCCAATCCCACGCACCGAAATCAGCCGGTCGACAAGTTCCTGATCGGACATCGCGGCGGCTTCGTCGAGCGTGGGAACGACGCCATCAATAGCTTTTTGCGCCAGATCGCGGACCGCCGCGATTTTCGCGTGCGATAGCCCGGCCTTGCGCAGCTTCTGCGTCGAAACGCGCAGCAGCTCCTGCGGCGTGGGGCAAAGCCCGTTCGAGCCGAGCGCCTGGATGCGCGAGAAAATCACCTGCGCGGCCTTTCCGGCAATGCTCTGGTGGACGATCGCTTCAAGCAGCGATTCGTACACGCTGTCGCATCCATCCAGCTTGAATCGAAATTCGCCGACGCGCTCGATCAGCTGTGCCAGCTGCTTGTCGAGCCGCGAAAGATGCGCGTGCGCCTCCACGTGATCGAAAGGCAGCGCGAGGACGCTCGTTTCCGCATTCATGGCCGCCCGAAAGCATAGCGCGCAGCAGCCACACGGCACAACGCCAGGTCCGGCCTGTGCCTTTGGTATTTCGATTTTGAATTTCCGTGTGCCCCATCCTCGGTTTGTGAGGGTGGGGCTTTCTCTGACGCAGGTGTGAGGATCAGGAAGATGAACTCGCCGTGCGGAAGGCCGATGCAACATGCAGCTTGCGCAGCATCGAGCGTTTCTTCTCCTGGTGCGATTGCATGCGCCGCAAAATGTCGTCGAGGATGCGCACGGCGGTAACAATATAGGGTCCCTTGTTCAGCATTACGCATTCGGCGCGCTCGCCCATGGCCGCATCGGTGATTTCCGAGCGCGACGGCACGCCCGTCTTCGCGAGCGATTCGAGCACTTGCGTCGCCCAGATCACCGGCATGTGCGCCGCCTCGCAGATCCATAGGATTTCTTCCTGCACTTCCGCCAGCCGCTGGTAACCGCATTCGATCGCGAGATCGCCGCGCGCGATCATCACGCCGACGGCCCGGCTGCGCATCGCCGCGAGCAGCAGCGAAGGCAGCTGATCGAAGCCCTCGCGCGTTTCGATCTTGAGGACGATGCCGAGATTCTCGCCGCCCAGATCGGCGAGCCGCGCCTGCAGTTCGCGCACATCGGATTCCTTGCGGACGAACGAGTACTCGACGATATCGGCGTTCTTCACCACGAAAGGCAGCGCCGCGAGATCGTCCTTCGTCAGTGACGAGAGGCAGAGCTGCGTCTCGGGAACGTTGATGCCTTTTTCGGCGCCGAGCTTTTCGCCCGCGGGACGCGCGTGCGTGATTTCGACCATCACTTTATCCGGCGCGACGCTGCGGACGATCCCTCCGATTTTGCCGTCGTCGAGCGCGATCGGCTCGCCCGGCCGGACGCAATCGAAAAATTCCGGCAGCGTGACGCCAACGCGCGCCGGGCTGATCAACAGCTTCTTCTTGTCGTACTTCGCGGGCTGGCCCGGATCGAGCGAGCGCGTAAGGACGAGCGTGTCGCCCAGGTTGAGGCGAAGCGTCTGCTCTTTCGGAGGAATCGCTCCGACGCTCGTGAGGCGCAGCGACTTTGCAATTCGGCGCCCGGCGCGCGGGTGCAGCTCCAGCGCAAGTCCGGGCACGATATACGACGTTCGCGTGCACTCGGCCCAGCGGCTGTTGCCGTCCACGCCGGTGATCGTGAGCGAGCGAGACGCCCCGCGCGAATCGGTGAAGCGCACGCGGTCGCCCGTCTTGCTTTGCGCGAGCCAGTCGCCGGGGACCGGGATCGAGGCGTCCGCCTTCGCGGGCGCGTGCTCGGGCTGCGATGCGGGCGTGAGCCAGATGCGCGCCGGCGAAACGACGCGGCCAAAGTCGTCGCGCTGCGGGCGGAATTTCAGCACGGCGGAGCCAGGTTCGATGGAGCCGGTGCGCAGCTTGGGGCCGGCGAGGTCCATCGAGATTTTGCAGGGGTGGCCCGTTTCCTTCACGGCGCGGCGAAGATTGCGCACCATGCCGGACCACGCCTCCGGTCCATCGTGGGCGCAGTTGATGCGCATGCAATCCATCCCGTGAAGGACGAGATTGCGGACAAGATCGTAATCGGTGGCAGCTTCCGAAGGCATCGTCACCATGATGCGCACGCTGCGGCCTGCCGGCGCGGGGCCGAGCAGGACCGCGGAATTCTTCTCGAGCAGCGCCGCGCCGTCGCCGATTTCGGGCGCACCGTTGGCAAGATCGGGACAAGCTTCGGGCGAGCCTGCGAGTCGATTGAGGACGTTCATCACCGCGTGCAGGCCGCCGATCACGTGCGATTCGGTGCGGCCGAGCGACGAGAGCCCGAGTGACGCGAGCTGCGACTGAAGGTGCCGAATGTCGTGGCGCCGCAGCGCGAGATAATGGATCAGATTCGCGGCGCTCGCGCGATGGTCCGGATGAACACCCGCGGCATCGAGCGTGCCCGAGGCTTCCAGTTGCAGCATCTCGGAGCAGAGAACGTTGAGTTGCTGAATAAGCTGTTGCGGCGGTAGCTGGTTTCCGTTTCGCATTTGCCCGCGCCGAGGAAAGATCAGGATTGTAACCCCAATTGGTTACAATTCTGTGAACGACATCACAAGGCGGAATGTGACCCGCGTCACGCGATCGTCGGCGCCGCTATTTTGAGCGCGGCGGCTTGCCGCGGCGTTCGTCTGCATGAGGTCTCCGTGAGCTCCGTGCCTTCGTCAGTGGACTCTGCGTTTAGAGGGCGCTCAAATCCGACAGCAAGGTCGAATCGCATTATGATCGGCGAGGCCGATCAATGCGTTGGGCCGTCGCGCTCCGTGCTAGTATCGAAAGCTTATGCAAACAGGAATTATCGGGCTGCCGCAGGTAGGGAAGACAAGTCTGTTCCGAATCCTCACGCGCGCGAAGGTGGAATCGCGCAGCGCGCCGAATCAGGCGCATGTCGGCATCGCGCGCGTCCCGGACGCGCGCGTGGCGAAGCTGGCCGAGGTGTTCAAGCCGAAGAAAATCACCTACGCGACGATCGAGTACGTCGATATCGGCGGCTTGCAGAAAGATCGCGAGAAAAATTCGGCGTCGCTTGTCCCGCTGCGCGAAGCGGACGCGCTGGCGCACGTCGTGCGCCTCTTCGAGAATCCCGCCGTGCCGCACGAGGGAGGCTCTCTCGACGCCCTTCGCGACATCGGGAACGTCGATCTCGAGCTGATCTTGAACGATCTCGAGCAGGCTTCGAAGCGCATGGAGCGCCTCGAAAAAGACATCAAGAAGAAGAAAGACCCGCAGCTCGAAGCCGAGCTGCAAGTGCTCACGCGCTGCCGCCAGGCGCTCGAAGGCGAGACGCCGCTGCGCGAACTCCAATTCACGCCCGCCGAGCAGAAGATGCTGACCGGCTTCATGTTCCTCACGCAGAAACCGATGATTTACGTCCTGAATCTTGGCGATGAAGATGCTGCGGAGATCGATCGCGCGGTCGAAAAGTACAAACTCGAGAAGCTTTCGACCAAGCCGCAAACCGCCGTCGTCCCATTCTGCGGGAAAATCGAGGCGGAGCTGGCCGAGCTCGACGACGCCGAGGCGGCAGAGATGATGAAGGCGTACGGCCTCGCCGAATCGGGGCGCGACCGGCTGATCCAGGCGACGTACCGCCTGCTCGGCCTGATTTCGTTCTTAACGTGCGGCGAGCCCGAATGCCGCGCCTGGACCATCGAGCGCGGCATGACCGCCCAAGAAGCCGCCGGCGCGATCCACAGCGATATCCAGAAAAATTTCATCAAAGCGGACGTCGTGAATTGGGAGGACCTGCTGAAAGCGGGCAGCTTCGCGGCAGCCCGCGAAAAGGCGCAAGTGCGCCTCGAAGGCAAAGAGTACATCGTCCAGGACGGCGACGTGATCCTCTTCCGCCACGGCGGATGAAAAAGCAGTAGCGAGTGACTCGTGGTGAGTGGCTGGAGAAGCCGTGAGTGGAGGCAGTGTGGCCTTTGCCTTTGACGTCCCCGGCGCCTCTCGATAAGAACGAAGGCGTTGTCAAGCGCCTGTACTCGTCCACATGATTAGTGACACTTGGCTTTCTGTTTGTGAGATTTCCAGCGCTCGAGAAATTCGAGCGGAGTGAGATAATGGAGCGCCTGGTGAGGGCGGACGGTGTTGTAAATGTGTTCCCAGCGACGGAGCTGGGGATTGAGATGCGCGACGTTCCAGCGGTCGGGGATCACCTGATAGAACTCCTCGTGATGCGTGCGATGAGAGCGTTCGACCTGCCCGTTGAGCTTCGGCGAGCGTGGCGGAAGCACGAAGAGCGGCAGGTTTCGTTGTTGGCAAGCGATCTCGAATTCGGCAGCGAATTCGCTGCCGCCATCCACCTGCAGAGCGGCGATGGGGAAAGGCATGCGATCGACCAGCGTGTCCAGGAAGCGAGCCGCGGCCAACGAAGTGGCGCGTTCGTGCACCTCCAGCACATCCCAACGAGAGACCATATCGCGGGCCGAGAAGTGCTTCAGTACCACGCCGCGCGCCGGTCGCACCTCTTTCGTGTCGAGCTGCACCAGATCACCCGGCCTTCGAATAGGCCAAAAATGGGGCTTTCGCCGGGCCCAGGGACGGCCGCGCATCTTGCGGCGCCGGACCGCTATTCTCGCCGGAGTTTCCACCAGCACGCCGCGGCGCTTCAGGTCGTTCAGGATCCGGCCCACCATGGACGTGGAGAGCCGCAGATTTTTGCGGCCCAGCAGCACGACCAGTTTGTCCTTCCCCCAGCGCGGATACTCGCGTCGCAGAGCGAGAACGGCTTCGCTCTGCGAGGGAGTCCAGGTGGGTTGGCGATGCCGATGTGGTCGATGCGAGCGATCCTCCAGAGTGGAGAGGTTATGAGGATCGTAGCGCCGCCACCAGCGATAGAACGTCTGCCGGCTGATCCCAAAGTGGCGGCAGGTAAAAGCCGCATTGCGGCCATGACGCAAATAATGACTCATCCAAGCCAACCGGAGCTGACCGACTCGGCTCAGCTCGCACCCAAAGCGCGAAAGCGCGCGCTCTCTGGGCACCTTCCCTGTTTGTAGTTGAATATCGACATTCTACCGACTAGCCACCAAGCATTATGAACGAGAACAGCAACACGTATCCTGCACAGTGCTGTGAAGCACCGCGTGGTTGCCAGAGAGAGGTGGAAGACCGAAGCTCTCTGAAGTCTCGCGGTGAATCAGTTCTCGGCGGATCGTTCCGCCATCCATCGATACGGCCTGAATCTCGGCCATGATTCTTAATGCGAACCCCGACGAATGAATCGGGGCGAGAGCGCCCAATCAATCCTTCGGTCTATCCGCCGTGGCGGACGACCAGGGGCACCCGCGAGCTGCTCTCGACACGAACGACCTCTGGATACTTCGTGTTCGTCCGTAGCATCCAGTAGAGTCGAATCGCCAACTTCCTCGCCGCCGCCACTTTCGCCACTCCCTTCGGCTTCCGGTGGCAGCGATGTAAATACTCGTTCCTCATCTGCGGATCGCAGACGCACCGCCGTCTGCGCCGCTTCGACCAGCAGCATTCTCATAAACCAGTTCCCCTGCTTGCTGATCGATCCCAGCCGCTGATGTCCGCCCGAACTGTACTCCCGCGGAATCAGCCCCAGGTAACTCGCCACCTGTTTCCCTCGCTGAAAACGGGAAACATCTCCCATTGTCAGCACGAACGCCAACGACGTGATCGGCCCCACTCCCGGCTGCGTCATCAGCAGCCGCGCTTTTTCATTCTTCTCCGCCAGTTCCTTCACGGCTTGATCGAGCAAGCCGATCGGTTCGTCCAACATCGCCCTTACCTTCAACAGGTCTTCTCGCCGCCGGCTGGCCCACGGGCGCAGTGGCAATTCGCGCAGCACCCGCTCCCCCGCTTTGCTCCACAGCTTCTGTTTCTTCATCACTCCCTGATTCATCGCCAGGTGCTGCAGCTCGTTTTTCACCTGCGCCCGAATCCGCACCAGCTTGTGACGGTGAATCAACATCTGCCGCAGGTCTTTTTCCTCACTCGAAGGAACCCATATCCGCGGAAACCGCTTTTCCAACAGCAGTTTCAAAATCAGCGCCGCGTCCCGCCGATCGTGCTTCTGCTGCCGCACGTCGCTGGCCCGAATCTTCGCCGCGTCTCCGATCCACACCTCATGTCCCGCCGACGTCGCCATCTCCACAAACCACTGGCAATTCCCCGTCGACTCCATCCCGATCAGCGCCGGTGCCGAAAGCCCGCGGTAAAACCTCTCCGCCTCGCCCGACGCGTGTTCGAATCTCCTTTCTTCCGTCTCTCCCGTCTCCGTATCCAGCCAACAAATTTGCTGCCAGCTCGGATGGTAATCACACCCTATAATCATCATCGAAGGCTCCTTCTTGCTCAGAGTGCTTCGGTCCTCCAACCAGAAGCTTACTCGGCTACCGAACGGAGCCTTCGTTCTTATCCAATCAATCCTCGGTTTGTGAGGGTGGGGCCTTTGCGACAACCGCTCGGAGGCGTTGCGTAAAAGTTCGTTAGGAGGTCGGAGCTTCGGCTCCGACATTAGGGGCGAGGAAAATTGGGCTTTAGCTCCTGAAGAAACTCTTCGCTTCTGCCACGAACATTTGCTAGAGACCTTCTACCGTAAGGGGCGCGCGCGCAAGAATGCTGAAACAACTCGGCTCCTGCTGGCGCTGCTGCTAGGGTTGACGGCTGCCGGCGCGAACGTGGCGGGCGGCCTCCTGATCGTGCGGCGGCAGTGGTCGCGCCACTACCTGAAATATTTCATCGCGCTCGGCGCGGGTTTCATGCTCGCGACCGCGATATTGGAAATGATTCCAGAGGCCATACGCCTGCAGAGCGGGAAACTCAACATCGTTTTCAGCGAACGCGGATGTTGTTTGCATGTTTGTCCTGGCAGGCTATTTTCTGGTTCATTTGTTCGAGCACACGGTCGCGCCGCATTTTCATTTCGGCGAGGAAACGCATCACGCGGAAATTTCCCACGCGCATGCGAGCTTCGCCGCGCTGCTCGGCCTGATGATCCACACGTTTTTCGACGGCGTGGCGATTGCGTCCGGACTGCTGGTTTCGACGTGGCTCGGAAGCGTGATTTTCATCGCCATCTTTCTGCACAAAATTCCGGAAGGATTTACGGTATCGTCGCTGATGCTCGCGAGCGGGCAGAGCCGGCGAATCGCGCTGGTCTCGTCGGCGATCCTCGGCGCGACCACCCTCGGCGGCATGGTCCTGATGTTTTTGCTGCGGAGCACGGTTGCAGATGCGTTGCCGCTCTCGGCGGGCGTGACGCTTTACGTGGCTGCATCGGACTTGATCCCGGAAGTGAATCGTGAGCCGGCGCCCGCGATGGCGATTCTCGTCTTCGCCGGCGTGGCGATTCTGCTCGCGCTGAAGGCGCTGTTTCACGTTTAGAATCGAATCCGGGGTTGAGCGCGGAGGCGCGATTGTAATTAGCCCGGCACGCAGCCCGCCTGCCGGCGAGGCAGGCGCAGCGAAGTGCCGGGAATCCGCGCGAAAGCCAGCGAGTCCCGCAGGGACGGTTGACCTCCGGGCGAATTCTGAAATCTCGGAATATGCAAACGCTCGAATCAAAATCTGATCGCGAATCGATTCTCGCACGCGTCTCCGCGCTCACTTCATCGGACGCCCGCCTCTGGGGAAAAATGTCCGCGCACCAGATGGTGTGCCATCTCTGCGATTCCTATAAACTCGCGCTGGGCGGAAAATCCGTCAGCATGGCGACAGGATTCCTCCAGCGGACCGTGATCAAATTCCTCGCGCTGCGCGCCCCGATGAAATGGCCGCACGACACGCCGACCCGCCCCGAGGTGGAGCAGGGAGTTGGAGGCACCGCCCCAGTAGAATTCGAACGAGACCGCGGCGAACTGCTTTCCATCATCGATCGATTCTGCAGCAGTTCGATCGATCCCAAAATCCAGCACCCGTTCTTCGGTCCTATGACCCGCGAGGAGTGGATGCGGTGGGGCTACCTGCACGCCGATCATCACCTGCGCCAGTTCGGACGCTAGCAGAGGCCGCGCGACGGCGATGTGCGGAAAAAGCCGCCAAACGCTTCTTTTTTCGGCTCTTTAAGAGCGGTATAAGCCCCCGCTAGGGGGATGCTCCAGTCCCCTCTTACTGCAATCTTTTTCGGCCGATAATGTTGTTGAGGCAACGTTCTGCCGAGTGAGCGTTACTCGGCGCTGAGGGCTGGCTCGGGAGCTTGCGCGCGGCGGCCCGCGGCAAATTTCGCGAGCGCCAATAGCATCACAACGAGGCAGGAGACACAGACGCCAGCCCAGCCGTGTACGCGCCACGCATAAGCGCCGAGCAACGAGCCGATCGCGCCGCCCAGGAAATAGCACACCATGTAAAACATGTTCAGCCGGCTGCGCGCGTCGGCGTCGAGGCTGTAAATTCGCGTTTGATTCGCGATGTGGCCCGCCTGCGTTCCCATATCCATTAGCAGCACGCCGACGATCAGGCCCGCGAGAATTTTTCCTGCGAGCCACATCAGGACAAAAGAAACCAACACCGAAAGCAGCGCCAGGCCGACCGCGAATCGCGGGCCGCGCCGGTCGGCGAGGCGACCGAAGAGCGGAGCGCCTGCAGCGCCACCCGCGCCGATGAGACCGAAGAGGCCGGCTGCCTCGCTGCCGTAATGATACGGCAGCGTTTCGAGGAAAGAAGACCAGCGTGGTCCAAAAAGCGCTGAAGCAGCAGAAGAGGCAGCCGCCGAGGAACGCAGCCTCGCGAAGTTCCTTGTGGTCTCGGATTAAGCCGATGGTCGAGCGGAGCAGCGAAAGATACGGAAGCTCGATGGAGGGTTTGCTGCGCGGCAAAAGGAATTGCACGAGAATCACGACGGTCAACATCATCACAGCGGCGATGACGTAGACCGAGCGCCAGCCGAGATGCTCGCCGACCGAGCCGCTGAACGTTCGCGCGAGCAGGATGCCGAGCAGAATGCCGCTGAAGACGGAGCCGACCACGCGCCCGCGTTCGCGTGGCGGCGCGAGATGCGCGGCGAACGGCACGAAGAGATGCACCGTCGCGCCCATCATCCCAACGACGAAGCAGGCCAGCGCCAGCCACACGGCGTTGCGCGCGAGCGCGACGAATACGAGCCCGACGGTTCCGACGATGAGCAGCAGCGTGATCAGCGAGCGGCGCTCGCGGCTGTCGCCCAATGGAACGAACAAGAGCATGCCGAGCGCCGTCCCGATCTGCGTGAGCATCGCGATGAAGCCCACGTTGGTTACGCTGAGGCCGAAGGCGCGCGCGATATCGGCGAGCAGCGGCTGAATGTAATAAATATTGGCGACGATCACGCCCGTGCTAGCAGCCATGAACCACACGGTCGTGCGCGATATGGAAGTCGCGTCGGAAGCGGTCGGCGAGCGGTCAGTCATCGGCAGTCGAGCGTCAATGATATCTGATTCTCGACGCCGGATTTCGGTGCTGCGTCAGTTCCTGTACTCCGACCGACCAATCGGGAGTCAGTCGAGTTCCGAGATCGACTTATCCTAAGTTGTTATCCTCATTTATCTGGTATCGCGCGGAATCGAGCTACCTCGTGCGACAATGGCTTAACGTGATGCTCCAACTCCAATCGACCAAGAACGATGACCCGCAATTCGTCTGGCTCCTACAGAGTGTTGTCGAAGGGGTTCTTGGTGAGGCGAAGTCTGACGATCTGTATGTCGTCACTATAGACAACTGGTTCGATCACAAATGACTAAGGTTTTCAGGCATCGGCGTGGTCCCGTTTCAGTTCCCGGCATTCATGAACAGAGAGGATGCGTTAGATGAGTTCCGTCAAGACAACGTCACTCTGCCGCCTTTCTCACCCAAGAGAGTGATTTGCCAGAGCCATTTTCACAAGCAGGGCGCTGCTTACATCGAGACGGATCAGCCCGTACTAATTCATAAACAAGAGCGCCGACGCAGTGAGGAGAATCTGAACCGCAGAATCGGAAGCATTTCCGAGTCAGGCACTTTTGTGTGGTACAGCTCGAATACCGTCGTGAACACGAGGGCGAGCGTAATGGCGTACACAATCAGAAGAGCGCAGGTCGAGGCGTGGTTCGCCGCTTTCAGAAACGTCAACGGCTGGAAGTTGCATCTCACGAAAGGAATCAACAGAAATCGCGTGCAAGGATTCCTTGGGCAGTTCGTTCCAAGAACTTGAGTCAAGTCCCGATCAGCCCTAATCGGACATATCCCGTAAGGCAACCATCAAGCGCGGTCGAATTACAAAACGGGCTTGAGTTGGCTGATGATTTCGGCGAGCCAGTCTTCGAGGAGCAGGCGCTGGTCGCGCGCCATTTCGGTGAAGGCGAGGCCCATGCCGGAGTTCGGTTGGCAGTAGACGACCTTGCCCTTGGCTTCGAAGACGCCCTGATCTCTCATAATCCGCACGCCGACCAACGTCCCTTGGGGGAATGGATTTAACGCGTCGACGTAGCAGCCGCCGAGGGCCACCTCGGAGGTGCGCGCGGAGAGTCGCGCGTCGGAATTCAGGTCGGTCACCTCAGCCGAGGCGACGAGTGGACAGCGCTTCACGGCGCGGCGTGAAGCGGGTTCCGGGGACTTGCTTCTTCGGGTCATTTTCGAATCGTCAACTTCCGATCATCAACGGCAACCGACGCGCGGCAATTTCGCCGCTTGCGCAGGGTGCTTTTTCCTTCAGTCATACTCGGCCCAGGTTCAGTCCAAAGCTACCATGACACCGGGTACAGTTGTGCAAGTCGGTAGAGAGGGCGTTATCGCAAACTAAACAGGGCTGGGATCGGAAATTTGAGATTCGGAAATTACCGGCGGGGGTCAACCGTCCCGTACGGGACTCGCTGTCTTTGGCCGGGGTGCCCGGCACTTCGCTGCGCCTGCCTCGCCGGCAGGCGGGCTTCGTGCCGGGCTAATTACAATCGCGCCGTCGGCGCTCGACGCACACGCGCGAATTCGTGCCTGCGCCGAGGATGTCAACAAAGCCATTGGAAATTTGAGATGGGAAATTCGAAACGCGAAATTCGAAACGCCAAACCAACCCCTCCTTCGCGGTCATGTCTGCGACTTGGTTACAAGTCATTCAAATACATGGCGTTACGCGACGGCGGCCTGCGGGACCTGTACCTTCGGACGGTTCGCTTCAGGAATGGCCGGGTGCGGCGCAACTTTATGGTGGGGCGGGTGTTAGATAAGCTGTGGAGGCCATGGCGAGGACTGACGTCGAGCTGATGCTGGACGTGAAGGCCGGAGACGACTCGTCCTTCGACTTTCTATTGCAGAAGTATCGCTCGCCGCTGGTGAATTTCCTCCACAGGATGGTACGCGACACGGCGACGGCCGAAGACCTGGCGCAGGAAGTTTTTCTGCGCGTCTACCGGGCGCGGAGGCAATATACTCCGAGCGCGAAGTTCACGACGTGGCTCTTCCGGATCGCGACGAACCTGGCGCTGAACTCGGTGCGCGATAACCGGTACGCGAAGCTGGCGGTCCCGCTCGATGCGCCGGTGGACGAAGATGCGGCGCCGATGGAATTGCCGGCGCCGGTGATGCGCATCGACGAGCACATGATCGAGCGCGACCGCACCGAGTTCATCCGCAGGGCCATCGCCTCGCTGCCCGAAAAGCAACGCGCCGCCGTGCTGCTACATAAGTACGAAGAGATGGATTACGGAGAGATCGCCAAAATTTTGGATTGTTCGGAAAGCGCGCTGAAGTCGCTGCTATTTCGCGCTTACGAAAGCCTGCGGGTGCAACTGGCGCCGCTTGTGGCGCCGCCGGTCGAGCAGCGCGCAGGTGAAGGAAGGCCATCATGAAGTGCGAAGACGTTTCAAAGGAACTGATTGCGTATCTGGACGGCCGGGCGAGCTCGGCCGAGCGAGCGAAGATGGAAGGGCATCTGGCGGGCTGCGCTGCGTGCCGCGGCCGCGCGGAAGAGATGCGCAAGGTGTCGATGTTGCTCGGCGAGGTGCCGGCGGTCGAGCCGTCGTTTGGTTTTGACGCGCGCGTGCGGCAGCGCGTGGCGGCCGAGCCGCGGCAGAGCTGGTTCTGGCGGCTGGTGCCCGCGCCGCGGCCGGCGTTTGCGGTGGCGCTGTTGATTGCGCTGACGGTGCTGGTGGCGAAGCTGCCCTCGAATCGCACGCCCGTGACGCCGGTTACACCGACCAGCGCCCAGGAGCAGGAAGAGGATTTCAACGCGATCAAGAATCTGGGCGTGCTCGAGAACTATGATGTGCTGACGAAGTTCGATTCGCTGGCGGAAACGGCGACGCCGGACTCGACGCAGCCCGACGGCAAGGCGCAGCGAGGCGACGAGAGCAATGACTAAGCCTGCCGGCAGGATCAACGGAGGAATCTAGGTGCGTCGATGGGCAGCCATTTTCGCGATGTGCGCGGGGCTCCTTATCGGGCTGGCGGCGCAGACCGCCCAGGCGCAGAACGGGCAGCGATGGCGGGCGTGGCGCGCGCGCCGGCAAGCAGCAGCAGCGGCGCAGCGACAGAGGAGTAGCGAGAATGGCGCCCGGCAGCCGGGTGCAAATCGCGGTGAGCGCGAACCCAATCCGCGGGCCATGGCGGGGCTTCCGTCGAAGTGGGTCGACAATCTGCGGGACATGCCCCCGGAACAGCAAGAGCGCTTCATGCGGAACAACGAGAAGTTTCAGAGTCTTCCGCCGGAACGCCAGGCGCAGATCCGCAAGAACCTCGAGAAGTGGAACAGCCTCTCGCCGGAGCAGCAGAACCGCATCAAAACCACCGAGCGGATGCTTGAGAACCTGACTCCGGAGCAGCGCGAGCACTTCCGGAACGACATTGTCCCGACGCTGGCGGCGATGCCGCCCGGGCGGCGCGCGCGCGTGATCGGGCACTGGCGGCGGCTGCAGGGAATGACGCCGGAGCAGCAGCAGGCGGCGCTCAACGATCCGCGGTTCATGCAGGGGCTGAGCTCGGACGAGCAGGGAATGGTGCGCGACCTGAATTCGCTGGGCGCGCCGCCTCCGCAGTAATTCGCGATTTTCGATTTTTTCTCCCACATCTACCCACCGCATGAATTTCGTAGTAACGGCGTGTTGACTCTTACAAAACAATTTCGACTTTTCGCGCGTTGGAACCACAATGCGTCGTGGAGCGCCCAAAGCGCGCCACAATTGGTTGTGCTTTTCGCTTTTTCATGCAGAGATCGAGAGAGAAAACGAATTTTTCGCGGCGCGGCGCGAATTCTTCTCATTTTTGCGACTTTCCCCTTGACAAGAAATGCAAGGAGTCTAGAATCGGGCCACAAGTGGCAGGAAGTGGTCGGCAGTGGCAAATAGATTTTGGGGTGCAGCAGAGGTTAAAGAGCCAGTGACAGGCGCGAATACGCGGGGCGGCGTTCTCGGGGTCTTCGATGCTGCGGGGCAACTATCCAGCTACGGTCGACGAGAAGGGAAGAATGAAAATTCCCGCGGATTTTCTCGCCGAGCTGCGCAAGAGCGGATCGAAGTTCTACGTGACGAGCGACACGGGCGAGTACGCGCGAGTGTACACGATGAAAGCCTGGCAGGATATCGAGCGCAAGCTGGCCAAGCTTTCCACTCACAACGGCGCCAAGCAGCGGTTTCTAGCGCGCGCCAACTATTTCGGGCAAATGGTCGAGGTGGATGGGCAGGGGCGCATTCTAATTCCACCTATTTTGAGGGAATCGGCGCAGATGAAAGGTGAGGTGGACGTCCAGGGGCAGCTGACGTACCTCCAAGTCTGGAATCACGCGCGATTTCTCGAGCAAATGGCACACAACCCGATTACGGCACAAGACGAAGAAGTATTGGACAAGCTGGGCATCTAGGGCGTTCCGGACCGCGGTCGTTGTAGGGACTTGGGCCAGGGATGATGGGGCACAGGTGCATGCGGTTGGCGCGGTTTCGGCTTGCGGGAAGCTGTTGAGGGCTTTTGAGCGTTCTGCATACGCCGGTTCTGGTTGCGGAAGTCGTGGAATGGCTCCGCATTCGGCCCGAAGGAACGTATTTGGATGCCACCGCGGGAACGGCGGGGCACGCGATTGAAATCGCGAAGCGGCTGACGACGGGGCGGCTGGTGGCGATCGACCGGGACCCGCAGGCACTGGAGATCGCGCGGGAACGGCTGAAAGAGTTCGGGGAAAAGGTGATTCTGGTGCATCGAGAGTTTTCAGAGATCGGCGAAGTGACGGAGGAGTTGAAGCTGCCTCCGCTGGATGGAGTGGTCGCCGACCTGGGGGTTTCCACCCTCGAGCTCGACAGCCCTGAACGCGGATTTTCATTCCGCTGGGCCGCGCCGCTCAACATGAGGATGAACCCCGATACGCCGCTGACGGCGGACGAAATTGTGAACCATTGGCCGGAGAAAGAGCTGGCCAATCTCCTCTATGAGAAGGCCGAGGAGAGGGACTCACGCAGAATCGCCAGGAGCATCGTGCGGGCGCGGCCCATTCGCGACACCGCCCACCTGGCAACGGTTGTGGCAGGGGTTCGAAAAGCAAGGGGAAGGCAGAAACTGCATCCCGCGACAAAAACGTTTCTGGCGCTGCGGATAGCGGTGAATCGAGAAGAGGAGGAACTCGGGCAGTTTCTTTCGCGGACCCCTGCCACTTTGAATTCGGGAGGACGGTGGATCGTCCTTAGTTATCACTCGCTCGAAGATCGTCTGGTGAAGCACGCGTTCCAGCGCCTGGCGCAGGAAAAGAGATTTCGCGTGCTGACGAAAAAAGTGATTCAGCCGAGTGAAGAAGAAGTGCGAATGAATCCTCGCGCACGCAGCGCGAAGATGCGCGTGGCGGAAAAGATCGATCCGGCCTGGCAAGGGCCGGATGAAGCAGCCTGACAATTTCGTTCTTAGGGCGTTGTGCCGGAGCCAAGGCTCCGGCTTCCGGGAACCCAGCAACGGGAATGCGCCGGATCGGCAGGAAATAGTCATGACGGAATATCACACAGTCAAGCGGATCGACAATTCACGGTTACAGCGTCCGATGGCGCCGGCGCGTTTGCGGGATTTCTGGCAGCGGCTGGCGGTGGGAGCCGGAATCGCGGCGCTGCTGCTGACGTACGCGTGGCAGCACTTCGAGTGCATCCAGATCCGCTACCAAATCGAGCAGCTTGACGCGGCGCGCACGCAGGCCGCCCAGCTGAACCAACAATTGCATCTCGAAGTGGCGACGCTGCGCTCGCCGATGCGCGTCGATGCGATCGCGCGGAACCAGCTTGGCCTGACGGTGCCCGTGCCAGGACAAGTGGCGCCGGCGGATGCGTCGAGCGACGCCGTGGTGGCGGAAGCGCGCGCCCTGGTCGACACGCCCCGCCCGTAGCGCACCTGATTTGATACGCACGTGATTCGAAACGCCGGCCCGCTGCGGCGAGCCTCGCCGGCGGCGCGCCACGATCGGCGCCGGGCGAATTCGAGAGATCGGGCGAGATAGGGTAGGCCGGAGTCCATGGAGCAGCGCAACCCGCGTCTCCGCTGGTTAGTTGTCTGGGTGGTGGCGGTGGTTTGGATGGTGGCGGTGCTGGGCCGCCTCGCGTACGTTCAACTCCTTTGCTACAGCGAATACCTCGCAAAAGCTCAGCGTCAACAAGAACGCATTTTCGAAATCAGCCCGAAGCGCGGAACGATCTACGACCGCAAGGGGCGCGAGCTGGCGGTCAGCCTGCCGATGGATTCCGTGTTTGGCGATCCCGCCGAGATCACCGACGTGGACATGGTGGGGCGGCTGCTGTCACGCGTCCTCGACGTGCCGGCGGACGACATCGAGACGAAGATCCGCGAGGCGCACTCGCCGGTGCGGCTGGCGCGAAAGCTTTCGCCGGACGTGGTCCAGCGAATCAGCGACATGAATTTGAATGGCGTGTTCTTTCAGAAAGAAAACCGCCGCGTGTATCCGCAGCGCGATCTTGCGGCGTCGGTGATCGGCTACGTGGACATCGACGAAAAGGGCATCGGCGGAATCGAACAATCGCTCGACAAGGATATTCGCGGCCGTCCCGGCAAGATGATGGTGATGGCCGACGGGCTGCGGCGCTGGTACGACCGTAGGGAATCGGCAGCCGATCCGGGCGCGAGCGTGACGCTGACGATCGACGAAACGATTCAATACATCGCCGAAAAAGAGCTTGCGTCGGCGATTTCCGAGACGCACGCGAAGGCCGGGACGGTGATCGTCCAGGACCCGAACACCGGCGAACTGCTGGCGGTGGCGAACTGGCCGACGTTCGATCCGAATGACGCAGGATCCTATCCGGCGCAGGCGCGCACGGACCGCGCCGTGACGGATGCGTACGAGCCGGGATCGACGTTCAAAGTAATCACGCTGACGGGCGCGATCGAGAACGGGGTCGCGAATCCGAATGAACTGGTCGATTGCCAGATGGGGAAGATTCTCGTGGCCGGGCGGCTGATTCACGATTGGAAGCCGTTCGGCGTGCTGAGCGTGCGCGAAATCCTGGAACATTCGAGCGACGTTGGCGCGATCAAGGTAGCGCTGCGTCTGGGCGCGCCGAAATTCTACGAGACGGCGCGCGCGTTTGGCATCGGGCAGTACACGGACATCGATTTGCCCGGCGAAAACAAAGGGCTGCTGCGGCCGGTCGATGAATGGTCGGCGAGTTCGATCGGGTCGCTCGCCATGGGACAGGAAGTGAGCGTGACGCCAGTGCAGATCGTCTCGGCGATTTCCGCGATCGCGAATGGGGGAACGCTGTATCGCCCGCGCGTGGTGCGCGAGATCCGCGATTCGGAGACGGGAACGGAGCTGCCTCATCGGGGCGCCGGTCCGCAGGAAGCGACGGACGCACGGACCGCAGCAACGATGCGCGAAATGATGGAAGGCGTGATGCTCGAGGGCACGGGCAAGCATTCGCAGCTCGACGGCTACACGTCGGCTGGGAAGTCGGGGACGGCGCAGATGATCGATCCGGTGACGAGGCGGTATTCGGCGACGGACTACAACTCATCGTTCGTGGGCTTCGCGCCGGTGAACGATCCGGCAATCACGATTCTGGTGGTGCTCCATTCTCCGGTTGGCGAGCACCACGGAGGCGAAGTGGGCGGGCCCGTGTTCAAGCGCGTGGCGGAGCAGGTGCTGACGTACCTGGGAGTGCCGCACGATGTGCCGTCGCCGTCGGATGTGGAGACGGCGAAGAATTTGCGCGCAGCGCCGCGGCTGGACCCAGCGTCGGCGGAGACGGATGCGTCGAAGGCGCGCTTTGCGGAGGCGGTGGCGAGGGAAAGCGAAGGGGCGGCTCCGACGGCTGCGTTTGCGGGAGACGATGATGTGGTGGTTCCCCCGCTCGGCGGAGAGACGGTGCGCGGCGTGATGGAGGAGTGCTCCAAAGTAGGGCTGGCGCCGGACCTGATCGGCAACGGGATTGCACTTGAACAGTTTCCGAGCGCGGGGACGCAAGTGCCGCGCGGCAGCCGAGTGACCGTGCGATTTGGAGAGCCGGGAGAGAACGAAACGGCGCCGGGACGGGGGAGCGGAAATTGACATCGAGCGTCAAGCAGAAGCCGGACGTAGGAAACACACGGCGAAGCGGTAGACTGGAAAAGCGGCGTATGAAACTCGAAAAATTGCTGGCTGGAGCCGAGATCAAGAAAATTTCGGGCCCGTCGGATGTGGAGATTGAGGCGATCGCGTACGACAGCCGTCGCGCGACGGCGGGCGCGCTATTTTTCGCGATGCAGGGCGTGAAGCTTGAGGGAGTGGAGTTTGTCGAGGATGCGCTGGTGCGCGGGGCGGTCGTAGTGGCGAGCGCGCGGGAACGCCCCATTCAATTTCCGGAGAATGCCACGTGGATCGAGCTGCTGCCGGGTTCCGAACGGCGCGGACTGGCGCGCGTGGCTGCGAATTTCTACGGGCATCCGGCGGATGCGCTGAAGCTGGTGGGCGTCACGGGAACAAATGGGAAAACGACGACCGCGTTTCTGGTGGATTCGATTTTGCGCGAGGCGGGATTCACGGACGGCCTGATCGGCACGACGGGATATCGCACGCCGAAAGGCGCGCTCCCGGCGCCTAACACGACGCCGGAATCGCTCGACCTGCAGCAAATTTTCGCCGAGATTCGCGACGCGCGCGGCACGCACGTGGTGCTCGAGGCGAGTTCGCACGCGCTGGCGATGGAGCGGCTTTCAGGCTGCCACTTCGCCGTGGCGATCTTCACGAATCTGACGCGGGATCATCTCGATTACCACAAAACATTCGAGGAATATTTCGCGGCGAAGAAATTGCTGTTCACGGGAACGGCAGCAGGTGCGCCGGACGCGGGCGTGATCAACGTGGACGATCCCTACGGAGCCCAGCTCGCGGGGCTGGCGCGGCGCACGCTGAGCTACGGGCTGAAAAACGCGGCTGAGCTCACCGCGAAGAAATTCACGCTGAGCTTCGATGGGCTCGAATTCACGGCGCAGACACCGATAGGAAACATCGAAGTGCGTTCGCCGCTCGTGGGGCGCATCAACGTCTACAATATTCTTGCGGCCATCGGCGCGGGAATCGCGCTTGAAATTCCGAAAGCGAAAATCGGGCAGGGCATCGCGACTCTCGAACTCGTGCCGGGGCGATTTCAGCGAATCGATGAAGGGCAGCCGTTTCTGGTGGTGGTCGATTACGCGCATACGGACGACGCGCTGCGAAACCTGATCGCGACGGCCCGCGAACTGAACACGTCGGGACGAATTATCACGGTGTTCGGCGCGGGCGGCGAGCGGGACAGGACCAAGCGGCCGTTGATGGGCGAGGCGGCGGGATCGTTGAGCGATCTGGTCGTGCTGACGAGCGACAACCCGCGCAGCGAGGATCCGTTGCGGATCATCAACGATGTGGTCGTGGGATTGCAGAAAGTCGACGCGAAGTACCGGGTCGAGCCGGATCGCGAGCGGGCGCTCGAAATGGCGCTCGAAGAAGCGCGGCCGGGAGACATTGTGCTGCTGGCGGGGAAGGGACACGAGACGTACCAGGTGTTGCGAGACGGAACGGTCGAATTCGACGACCGCGAAAAAGCGCGAGCCATCCTGCGCCGCAAAGGCTTTGCAAAGAAGGCAGGCACGCACGAATCGCGAAACTGAGTGATGCGGAGATCCGGCTGAGCATGAAGGCCAGCCCGTTGGAGACGCAATGCGGTGGACAGCGGTTCAAGTGGCTGAAGCATTGGGCGTGCCAGTTCCCGCTGGGCTCGACCCCGTGGCCCGGCTGGCCGGCGTCTCGATTGACTCACGCACTATCGGGCCTGACGAGCTGTTCATCGCGATACGCGGACCGCGTCACGATGGACACACTTTTGTCGGCGAAGTACTGGCGCGGGGCATTCCAGCCGGGGTGGTGGCGCGCGACCGAATCGGGGAATACGACAAGGCGATTCGCGGCAAGCTCTTTGCGGTCGACGACACACTCGATGCGCTGCAGCGGCTGGGATCGAGGGCTTGCGAGATTTGGCGGCGGGCGCAGCCGGGGCGGCTTGTCGGCGCGGTGGCCGGCTCGGTCGGCAAGACAACCACAAAAGAGATTCTGGCGGCGCTCGTGGGCGCGCGGTTCCGCGTGTTGAAGACGCAAGGGAACCTGAACAACGAGTATGGATTGCCGCTGACGCTGCTGAAGCTCGACGACGAGCATGGCGCAGCGGTGATCGAACTGGGAATGTCGCATACGGGCGAACTCGCGAAGCTGACGCGGATCGCGTCGCCGGATGCGGGCGTGGTGACGCGTGTGGCGATCGAGCATCTGGAGTTTTTCGCGTCGATCGAAGAGATCGCGAGCGCCGAGCGGGAACTCATCGAGAATCTGCCGCCGAGTGCGGTGGCGATATTGAATGCGGATGACCCACACGTGGCGGCATTTGCGAAAGTCGCACGGGGGCGCGTGGTGCGCTTCGGCGAAAAACCGCCGGCGGAATTTCGCGCGGAGCGGATCGAGGAGCGCGGGATCGACGGCTCGGCATTCGATTTCGTCTCGCCGGCGGGGCGCGCGCGGCTTGAATTGCCGCTGATCGGGCGGCATAACGTGATGAACGCGGTGGCGGCGCTGGCCGCGGCGAGCGTCTGGGGAATCGGCGCGGACGAGGCGAAGAGCGTGTTTCCGTCGCTGAAGCCGGCGGACAAGCGCGGCGAAGTGGTGCGGTTCGAGGACGGATTCTCGGTGATCAACGATACGTACAATTCGAGTCCGACGGCGCTGAATACGCTCGTCGAACTGCTGGCGGCGACGCCGGGATATGAGCGGCGGATATTGGCCGCGGGCGAAATGCTGGAACTCGGCACGTCTTCGCCGGAGTTGCACCGAAAATGCGGGCGATTGGCCGCGCGCGCGGGGAAGATCGACTGGATTTTCGGTGTGCAGGGTTGCGCGGAGGATCTGGTGAAGGGCGCGATCGAGGCGGGACAACCGCCGGAGCGCGCGCAGTTTTTCGCGAACTCGCGGGAAGCGGGGGAGTTTCTCGAAGGGTTCGTCGATGCAGGCGATCTGCTGCTGCTGAAAGGCTCGCGCGGAGTACGGATGGAGAGGGTGCTGGAAGCGATTGACGCGAGGCACCGGCGCGCGCAGGCGGCCAAGCCGGAAACGATCGAAGCAGGCTCGAAGGGACGCCGCTGAGATGCTGTTTTATTTGTTCGCCGCGCTCCGGCCGCATTTCAGCGCGCTGAACGTGTTCCGCTACATCACGGTGCGCACGGCGCTGGCGACACTGACGTCGCTGACTCTCGCGCTGGTATTCGGGCCGTGGATGATCGCGCGGCTGCGCGAATTGCAGGTGAAGCAGTATATCCGGGACGAGGGGCCGAAGGCGCATCAGAAAAAAGCGGGAACGCCGACGATGGGCGGCCTCTTGATCGTCGCGGCGATCACGATTTCGACGCTGCTGTGGGCGGACCTGCGGAATCCGTACGTGCTGCTGGCGGTGGCTGCGACGCTCTCGTTCGGAACGATCGGCTTCGTGGACGATTACAACAAGGTGGTGCGGCGGCGGAATCTTGGCCTGACTGCGCGGCGGAAATTCTTCTTTCAGGTGCTGACATGCGCGTTCGTGGGCGCGGTACTGCTGGGCTTGCAGGTGAAGGGCGTGTACTCGACGCAACTGAGCGTGCCGTTCCTGAAACGGCTGCATCCCGACCTGGTGATCGATTCTCTGCTCACACACCAGTTCATCTGGCCGCTGGCGTACGTGCCGTTCATTCTATTTCTCGTGCTGGTGATTGCGGGTTTTTCGAACGGCGTGAATCTGACGGATGGTTTGGACGGGCTGGCAATCGGGTGCGTCCTGATCTCATCGGTTGCGCTGACCGTGATCACGTATGTTTCAAGCAACGCGCGCTTCGCCGAGTATCTCGAGATTCAAAAGATTCCCGACGCGGCCGAGCTCACGATTTTCTGCGGATCGCTGGTCGGCGCGTCGCTGGGATTCCTCTGGTACAACGCGCATCCGGCGGAAATGTTCATGGGCGACGTGGGGTCGCTGGCGCTGGGCGGAGCGATCGGGACGGTGGCTGTCATTTTGAAGCAGGAAATTCTGCTGGTTTCGATCGGCGGCATCTTTCTGCTCGAGTTGCTTTCGGTGATTTTGCAGGTGGGCTCGTTCAAGCTGACCGGCAAACGGATTTTTCGCATGGCGCCGCTGCACCATCATTTTGAGCTGATGGGATGGAGCGAGTCGAAAATCATCGTGCGATTCTGGATTCTGGCGCTGGTGTTCGCGCTGTTTTCGCTGACGACGTTGAAATTGAGGTAGGGAACAGGGGTGAGGGCCACGTGAGACCGGGATTCGACTTTGCAGGAAAGCGCGTGCTGGTGGTGGGGCTCGCGCGCACAGGAGTCGTGACGGCGCTTTTCGCGGCGGGCTATGGCGCGACGGTGACGGCCACGGATGAAAAGGGCGAGAGCGAGCTGGGTGAGGCCGCGGAGCGGCTGCGCGCGGCCGGCGTGAAACTCGAACTCGGAGGGCATTCGGAAGCGACGTTTCTCGCGCAGGACCTGATCGTGCTGAGCCCCGGCGTGCCGGTAAAGCTTGCGCCAGTGGCGCTGGCGCGAAGCCGCGGCGTGACGGTGTGGAGCGAGATCGAGCTGGCGTGGAGATTTCTGCGCGGCAAGCTCGTGGCGATCACCGGATCGAACGGCAAGACGACCACGACTTCGCTCGTGGCGCACATTTTGAAGACGGCGGGAATCCAGACGTTTGTGGGAGGGAACATCGGCGTGCCGCTGCTGTCGCTGGTCGAGTCGACGGTGGATTCGAGCGTGACCGTGGCGGAGATCAGCAGCTTTCAGCTCGAAGCGATCGAAGCGTTTCGTCCTGAGATCGGCGTGCTGCTGAATTTGACGCCGGACCATCTCGACCGGCACGCCTCGTTTGAGGAGTACGCCGAGGCAAAGATGCGAATGTTCGCAAACCAGCTCGACCGCGACTGCGCCGTGCTGAATGCGGACGATCCGGAAGTGACGCGACGGATGCCGTCGCGGCAGCAGGTGTTCTGGTTCAGCCGGGAGAAACGCGTGGCGGCAGGCGCGTTTTTGCGCGATGGCCAGATTATTTTCCGGCACGAAGGCTCCGAGGTGGCGGTGGCGCGGCGGGATCAGATTTCGCTGCGGGGCGAGCATAACGTCGAAAACGTGCTGGCGGCGTGCGCGGCGGCGTATCTGGCCGGGGCGACGCCGGCGGCGATTGCAAGCGGCGTGAAGACGTTTCGCGGCGTCGAGCACCGGCTCGAATTTGTGGCCGAGGTGGGCGGCGTGAAGTTTTACAACGATTCGAAGGCCACGAACGTGGACGCGGCGCTGAAGGCCATCGAGGCGTTTTCGGAGCCGCTGCTCGTGATTCTCGGAGGCAAGGACAAGGGAAGCCCATACACGCCGCTCGCGGAACCGCTGCGCGAACGGGCGCGGCTCGCGATTCTAATCGGCGCGGCCGCCGAGAAGATCGCTGCCGATCTGGGAGACGCGGTCGAGACGGTACACGCAGGCACTCTCGACCGAGCGGTGCAGTTGGCGAGCGAACGGGCGCGGCTGGGCGACGTGGTGCTGCTCGCGCCGGCGTGCTCGAGCTTCGACCAATTCGAAAACTACGAGGAGCGCGGGCGAATTTTCAAGGAGCTGGTCGCGCGGCTCGAAGGGCGCCCGGGACCGGCCGACTCCGGCGCGCGAGACGAAAGGACGGGCGATGCCACGCAGTCTGCAGCCTGATCGAAAGCTATTCGGCGTGACGCTGGCGCTGTGCCTGATCGGCGCGGTGATGGTCTTCAGCGCGTCGGCGGTGATGGCGCGCGACGAATACGGCAACGCCTATTATTTCCTGCTGCGCCAGGTGGTGTGGATCGCGTTTGGAATCGCGGGAATGTTCTGGCTGATGAATACGGACTACCGCAAGTTGCGGCAGCCGCGGGTGATTTTCACGGCGCTGGGAGTGACGTTTCTGCTGCTGATCGCGGTGTTCTTCCTCGACCGGTCTCACGGCGTGCATCGTTGGATCAAGCTGGGGCCGCTGAACGTGCAGCCGTCGGAATTCGCGAAGCTCGCGGTGATCTTTTATTTGGCGTGGTTCCTCGAATTAAGGCGCGCGCCGCGGGGCGATGGCGTGAACAACCTCACGCGCACGCTATTGCCGGCGCTGGGCACGGTGCTGCTGATGGTGGCAATGGTCTACAAGGAGCCGGATCTCGGCACGGCGTGCATGATCTTTTTCAGCGCGGCGGTGATGCTGTTCATCGCTGGAGTTTCGATTCGGTACATCGTGGCGGCAGCGGGGGTGGCCGTGCCGGTGGTCGCGATCGCGATCCTGAGCACGCCCTACCGGATCGAGCGCGTGAAGACGTTTTTCTCGCCGGGCTCGGACCCGCAGGGGCACGGATTCCAGCTGTTGCAATCGCTGATCGCGGTGGGTTCGGGCGGATTTAGCGGCGTGGGCTTGATGGAGAGCCACCAGAAGCTCTTCTTCTTGCCAGAAGCGCACACCGATTTTATTTTCTCGGTGATCTGCGAGGAATTTGGGTTCATCGGCGCGGCGATCATCCTGGGGCTTTTCGCGTTCTACGGATGGCGCGGGTTTGTGGCGGCGATGAAGGCGCCTGATGAATTCGGGCGGCTGCTGGGCGTGGGAATCACGGCGATGGTGGTGGGGCAGGCGCTGATCAACCTGAGCGTGGTGCTGGGGCTGATGCCGACGAAAGGGATTCCGCTGCCGTTCGTGAGCTATGGCGGGTCGAGCCTGATGGGAATGCTATTGGCAACGGGAGTGCTGTTGAATATCAGCCAGCACGCGGAAGAGACGTGATTGCCGACGCGCAGCCCGGCTCGAAAATGGATGCGAATGCGGGCGCGAAAACTTTGCTGATTGCGGGCGGCGGCACCGGAGGGCACGTTTTTCCGGCGCTGGCCGTGGGCCGAGAGTGGTTGCGGCGCGGAATTGAAGGGCAAGAGAGGCGCGTTGTGTTTGTCGGAACCGAACGCGGAATCGAAGCGCGGCTGATCCCTCAGGCTGGTTTGCCGCTCGAATTGATTCGCGTGGCCGGGCTAAAAGGCATCGGCGGTGCGAAATTTTTTCGCAATGTGGCGATGCTGCCGGCAGGGCTGTGGGATTCGGAGCGGATTTTGCGGCGCCACCGCGTGAACGCGGCGCTCGGTGTGGGCGGGTACGCGTCGGGCCCGATGATGCTGCTGGCGGCGCTGCACCGGATTCCCAACGTGGTGTTCGAGCCGAATGTCGAGCCGGGATTCACGAACCGGGTTCTGGTGCGCCTGGCGACGCGCGTGGCAGTGGCACATCAAGAGACGGCGGAGCGATTCGGGCGAAAGGCCACAGTCACTGGCTGCCCGGTGCGCGCGGAATTCTTCGCAATCGGGAAGAAAGAGCACCGCGCGCCGTTCAATATCCTGATCACGGGCGGCAGCCGGGGGGCTTTGCCGATCAATCGAGCGGTTGTGGACTCGCTCGATCGGCTGGCAGCGCGAAAAAATCAGCTTTTCATCGTGCATCAAACCGGCGAACGCGACTATAATGCCGTTCGAGTGGCCTATGCGCGCCGCGAATTTAATGCGGAGGTTTTACCCTTCATCGAAAACATGGCGGAGAGGTTTGCCCAGGCGGACCTGATCGTCTGCCGGTCGGGCGCAATTACCGTCGCGGAGGTATCCGCCTCCGGACGCGCCGCCATCTTCATCCCCTTCGGGGCTTCCACCGACGCCCACCAAACGCGCAATGCTGCAGCCATGCAAGACGCGGGGGCGGCCCGCCTGTTGCCGCAAGACGAGCTGACGCCCGAGCGCCTGACGAACGAAATCTTTTCTCTCCTGGACCAGCCCCGGAGAATCGAGGAAATGGAAGATCGAGCGCGGTCGCTCGCGAAGCCGCGAGCCATCGAGAATATCGTCGATCTCCTGGAGAGCGTGGCCCGGGCATGAACGTCACATTCCGCAATTTTCAGCGCATTCACCTCGTCGGGATCGGCGGCAGCGGCATGAGTGGCATCGCCGAGGTGCTGCTTTCGACCGGCTACGCCGTTTCGGGCTCGGACTTGAAGACGACGCCGGTGACCGAGCGGCTGCGGCGGCTCGGCGCCAAGGTCTATGAGGGACATCGCGCGGAGAACGTGCACGGGGCGCATGTGGTCGTCGTGTCGACGGCGGTGCCCTCGGACAATCCGGAGATTTCCGAAGCGCACCGGCTGAAGATTGCGGTAATTCCGCGCGCGGAAATGCTCGCCGAGCTGATGCGGCTGAAGATCGGGATCGCGGTGGCCGGCGCGCACGGCAAAACGACGACAACTTCGATGGTCGCGGCGGTGCTGGCGGCGGCCGATCTCGATCCGACGTTCGTGGTCGGCGGGCGCGTGAACCACGCGGGCTCGAACGCGCAGGTGGGGCGCGGCGAATACATGGTGGTCGAGGCGGACGAGAGCGACCGGTCGTTCTTGCTGTTCGCGCCCGTGATCGCGGTGGTGACGACGATCGATCGCGAACATCTCGATCAGTATGCGTCGCTCGAAGAGATTCAGGAGACATTCCTGCAGTTCGTGAACCGGGTGCCGTTCTACGGCGAGGTGGTGCTGTGCCTCGACGAGCCCAACGTGCAGGCCATCGTGCCGCGCGTGAAGCGGCCGCTGATCACGTACGGCGTGTCGAGCCAGGCCGACTTGATTATCAGCGATGTGAAACTCAAGGGACTGTCGAGCGAATTCCGGCTGCAATATCACGGCGAGGATCTGGGCATCTTCGAGCTGGCGTCGCCTCCGGGAATGCACAACGTGCGCAATGCGGCGGCGGCCGCGGCGGTGGCGCTCGCGCTGAATGTTCCCGCGGACTTGATTCGCGAAGGGCTGACGCATTTTTCGGGCGTCGGGCGGCGATTCGAGATTAAGGGGAATTTTTCGGGCGTCACGCTGATCGACGACTACGGCCATCATCCGGCGGAAATCCGGGCGACGCTCGAGGCGGCGCGCGGCTGCGGATACAAGCGGTTGCTCGTGTTATTTCAGCCGCATCGGTACACGCGCACGCAGCACCTTTGGGACGATTTTCTGCGCTCGTTCAACGACGCAGACATTCTGGTGATGACGGATATCTACGCGGCGGGCGAGCAGCCCATCGAAGGCGTAACGGGCGAGAAGCTGGCGGAAGCGATCAGCTCAGCGGGGCACAAGAACGTGGTCTATTCGAGCACGCTGCAGGGCGGGATCGAATTCATGCTGCGCGAATCGCGCCCGGGCGACGCGGTGTTGACGATCGGCGCGGGAAGTGTGGGCCGCGTGACGGATGAACTCGCGCTGCTGCTTGATTCGAGAATCTCTGGGATTGCGGCTCCGCATGCGGATTAAGGACACAGCGGCGGAGCGACTGAAAGAGCTTGGCGTCGAGGTGAAGCAGGGTGTCTCGCTCGCGGACGAGACGTCGCTCGGGATTGGCGGGACGACGGACGAATTGCTGTTGCGCAACTACGAGACGATTCCCGAGGTGATGCGCCTGCTGGCGGAAGAAAAGATCCCGCACCGGTTCCTCGGCGGCGGCACGAACGTGTTGATCGCGGACGGCGATCTGCCGTACGTGATCCTGCATTTGCCCGCGGCGCGTCCGGGAATGCGCGTCGAGGGGAATGCGGCGTACATCGACGCGTCGGCCGACCTTGGGGGCATGGTCACGTTTTGCGCGAAGCACGATCTGGGCGGGATGGAAGGGCTGATCGGAGTGCCGGGAAGCGTGGGCGGCGCGCTGCGAATGAATGCGGGCGCGTACGGCACGCAGATTGGGCCGCACGTGCGGGAAGTGGAACTGTACCGCGCGGCCACCGGCAAGATCGAGACGCTGCGCGGCGACGACATCCGGTTCGACTACCGGCACACCTCCTTCGCGCCGGATGACGTGATGCTCCGGGTGAAGCTCGAACTGCCGCCGAAGCCGTTCAAGGAGATTCTGGCGGGCATCAAGGTGTGCAACGAGAAGCGGCGGTCGAGCCAGCCGCTCAACCAAAAGAGCGCGGGCTGCATCTTCAAGAATCCGGCGGGCGGCTCGGCGGGGCGCATGATCGACGAGCTGGGGCTGAAGGGCCATCGCGTGGGCGACGCGATGGTGAGCGACCGGCACGCAAACTTTTTCGTCAACGCAGGCAAGGCCAGCTGCTCGGACATGCTGAAGCTGATCGAAGACGTGCGCGAGCGGGTGCGCAGCGCGTATGGCGTGGAACTCGAGAACGAGGTAATCGTCTGGCGAAACTGAAAGCCATGGACGCGGAAGCGTATCCGCAGGAAGTGCTGGCGGACGAGGAGCCGAAGTATCTCCGGCGGCAGAAGCCGCTTGAGATCAAGCGGCGGAAGTTCGGCCGCAAAGCCTGGCAGAGATATCTGCGCGCCACGATGTGGGCGGCGGTGGGGCTGGCGGGTGCATGGATCGCATACGATCTCGGGCATTTTCTGCTGGCGTCGCCGGAAATGGCGCTGATCCATCCCGAGCAAGTGAGGCTCACCGGAAACCACTACGTGATGGGCGCGAGCGTGCGCGAGATTTTCGCGGTCGATCGCGGCAAGAGCGTCCTGCGGATTCCACTCGACCGGCGGCGAATCGAAATCGAGGCAATCCCGTGGGTGGAGCATGCCACGGTCCGGCGCGTTCTGCCGAACAGGATTGAAGTGGAAGTCACGGAGCGCACGCCGATCGCGTTTTTGCGCAATGGAACGGGCATGGCGCTGGTGGATGCTCACGGAGTGATCCTCGAGCGGCCAGTCGAAGGGTATTTCCATTTTCCCGTCGTCACCGGAATCAGCGCGGACATGCCGAAGGATGATCGCGAGCAGCGCATGCAGCTTTTCTCGGGATTCCTGCAGCAGATCGAGGCGGCGCATCCGGGAGCGGGCGAGCAAGTAAGCGAAGTCGACCTCTCGGACGCGCACGACGTGCGAGCGACGCTGACCGGCTTGCAGACGGTGAGCGCCGCGACCAGCGATGCGAGCGGGTCGGGACAGGTGGACGCGCCGATCGTCGTCCATTTCGGCGACAGCGACTTTGCATCGAAGTATCAGACGCTGATCGAAGACATCGGGCAGTGGCGCGCGACGACCGGCCGCGTCGAGTCGATCGATTTGCGATTCGGCGGCGAGGCGGTGGTGAATCCGGACGCGGCGATCCGGCCGAAACTAGTGGCGCAGCAGCACGCGTCGAAGCCGGCGATAGCGCACGCGCGCGCACAGCGCACGCGGCGAGACATCTGAGGTAAGAGTGGGCTAAGAGCGAGTTCGGGGCGAGGCAGCGGAGGGGAGCGGCGGATTTGACGAGAAAAGAACGGCACATTGTGGCGCTCGACATTGGCAGCACGAAAACGTGCGCGCTGGTGGGCGAGCAGGATGACGACGGCGGAGTGAAGTTCGCGGCGCTCGGCGCGGCGGAATCGAAAGGCTGGCGCAAAGGGCAGATCGTGAATCTCGATCTCGCGGTGAGCTCGATTCGTCGTGCGGTGGAGGAAGCGGAAACGATCGTGGGCGTGCCGGTGGAATCGGCGATGATCGGCGTGGCGGGGTCGCACGTGCGCGGCGTGAACAGCCAGGGCGGAATCACGCTGGGATCGCGTCCGCGGGACGTCCAGCGCGAAGACGTGCGGCGCGCGATCGAGGCGGCCAAAGGCGTGACGCTGCCTGAAGACCGCGAAGTGCTCCATGTGCTTCCGCAGGAATTTTTTCTCGACAAGCAGGACAACATTCGCGATGCGATCGGGATGGTGGGACAGCGCCTCGAGGCGAACGTCCATATCGTGACGGCATCGAGCATGGCGACGCAAAACATCGTCACAGCGGTGAACCGCGCGGGCGTTCGCGTGGACGACACCGTGCTCGAACCTTTTGCTTCCGCGGAAGCGTGCCTTACGCAGGACGAACGCGAGCTCGGCATCTGCCTGCTCGACATTGGCGGCGGCACCACCGAGCTGATCGGCTACGCGGGAGGCGTCGTGCGGCACACGGCGGCGATTCCGGTGGGCGGCGATCATTTCACGAACGACCTCGCTGTCGGCCTGCGCACACCGATTCCGGAAGCGGAAAAGATCAAGCGCGAACATGCCTGCGCGTTTCGCGAGATGGTGACGGGCGATCTGGCAATCGAGATCGCGAGCGTGGGCGACCGGCCGCCGCGCACGATTTTCGCGCGGATGCTGACGGATATTGTCGTGCCGCGCGCGCAGGAATTCCTGATGCTGATCCGCGACGAATTGCGGCGCGGCGGCCTCGAATCGCAGATTCCCGCCGGAATCGTCTTCACCGGCGGCGGCGCTCATCTCCGCGGACTGCCGGAGCTGGCCGAGCGCGTGTTCAATCTGCCGGTGCGCGTGGCGGTGCCGCGAGGCCTGGCGCATATGAGCGAAGAGGTTTCCCAGCCCGAGTATTCGACGGCCGTGGGTTTGGTCCTGTACGGGGCGCGCACGAGGCGCCTCGCGGGGGCGCGTCCCACGGGCTTCATGGGCAAGCTGAAGAGCATGTTCGCAGGGGCATAGACAGGATTTGCGGGGGCGGGGCAAGAGCACGGACCGAAAGAGTCAGGAACTGAGGGAGGGAGCATGTCGCCAAAGGAATCGAGCATTCGAGTTTCATTTACGGAAGAACCGCACGACGGCGCGAAGATCAAGGTGATCGGCGTGGGCGGCGGCGGATCGAACGCCGTCAATCGCATGATCCGCGCCAAAGTGGAAGGCGTCGACTTCATCGCCGCCAACTCAGACTTGCAGGCGCTGAAGCTTTCGCAAGCGCCCGTGAAGCTGCAGCTAGGCGCGAAACTGACGAAGGGGCTGGGCGCGGGCGCGAACCCGGAGGTCGGGCGGAAGGCGGCGCTCGAAGACACGGAGAAAATTCTCGAGGCGCTCGACGGCGCGGACATGGTGTTCGTCACGTCGGGGCTCGGCGGCGGCACCGGCAGCGGCGCGGCGCCCGTAGTGGCGAATCTCGCGAGCGAGCTCGGCGCGCTTACCGTGGCGGTGGTCACCAAACCGTTCGCATTCGAAGGCAAGCGGCGCATGCAGCAGGCCGAGCAGGCGCTGGCCGAGCTGATCGGGTGCGTCGATACGGTGATCGTTATCCCCAACGAGCGGCTGATGGAGTGCGTCGAGCAGGGAACGAGCTTTTTCGAGGCGTTCCGCATCGCGGACGATATCCTGCGGCAAGCCGTGCAGGGCATCTCGGACATCATCACGATTCCCGGGATCATCAATCGCGACTTCGCGGACGTGAAGACGATCATGTCCGGGCAAGGCTACGCGGTGATGGGCACGGCGGTGGCGACGGGCTCGAACCGCGCGGTCGACGCGGCGAATCGCGCGATCAATAGCCCGCTGCTTGAAGACAACTGCATCAATGGCGCGCAGGGTATTCTGATCAACGTGACCGGCTCGTCGAGCCTCTCGCTGCACGAGATTCACGAGGCTTCGTCGATCATCCAGAAGGCGGCGCACGAAAACGCGAACATCATTTTCGGGGCGGTGCAGGATGATGCGATGAAGGAGTCGGTGAAGATCACCGTGATCGCGGCAGGCTTCCGCGAAGTGGCCAACAAGAAGACGCACGCGCGGCCGTCGTACCTGCCGAAGACGTGGAAGGCGGGACGCGAGCCCGGCGAGCCGGCCAACGTGGCGCCGCAGCAGACGACCGTCGTCCAGCAGGTAGCTCGAAACGTGAGTGAAGTGTCGCACGAGATGCCGGCCGACGACCTGGATGTGCCGACATTCCTGAGGCGGCAGGCGCAGAAGGCTTAGCGTTTCGTTCTTGCGAATGGGCCGGGGGCGCAGCAAGCAGGCGCCCCTACGACCTCCCAACCTTTCCCGAATTCTCCACTCGCGTTATCGTTCCGGGACCAATCGATATAGACTGCGCGTGTGAATCTGCGGATCCAAGTGTCAAGCGACGTGCGCGCCAATTTACTCGAGCATGCGCGGCGTACGCCGTCGCAAGAGTGCTGCGGGCTGCTGGCGGGGCGCGATGGCGTGATCACACACGTGTTTAGGGCGGCGAATGTGGCTGCCGATCCGGCGAAGGGCTACGAGATTGCGCCGACGCAAATCGTCGACATGATGCGCGAATTTCGGGAGCGGCGACTGGAATTTCTCGCGATCTACCACTCGCATCCGAACGGGAAGAACGAGCCGTCGGCGCGCGACATCGAGCTGGCGTATTACTCGGAGGCGATTTACTTCATCGTGTCGCCGATGGCGGGTGCGCCGAAGGCGGTGCGAGCGTTTTCGATTCGCGATGGGCACGTGACGGAACTCGAGATCGAGATGCGGTGATGTTGGGCAGCCGGTCGGATATCGCGCGGAAGGCTTGACACAGAGACCACCGAGAACGGCCACAGAGGTCACGGAGAAAGCTCTCCTGTCGACTCTCCGTAGTTCGCTGTTCTCTGCGTCCTCTGCGTCCTCTGCGTCTCTGCGGTGGATCAGTGTACAGGCGTAATGCTATGCGGGGACGCGGAGGACGAGCGCGGTGATGTCGTCGCGCTGCTCGCTGCCGTCTTCGGAGAAGGCGCGGGCCTCCTCAAAGAGGAAACCGAGCGATTGATCCGCGGATACACCGTAAGAGTGCTGCCAGACTTCGGCGAGGCGTTCGCGGCTGAAATCCTGATCGTAGCGGTCGCGAAGCTCATGCAGCCCGTCGCTCGCGAATAGCACGGAATCGCCCGGCGAAAGCTGGACAGAATAGTTTTCGTAGGATACGCCGGGGAAAAGGCCGGAAGGCAAGCCGCCCTCGCCCAGCGGCACACAGTCGGCCTTCGAAGCGATCAGAGGCAGCGGCAAGCCGGCGTTTGCGAGCGTGAGTTGGCGCGAGGCCGGGTCGAACGTCGCGTAGAGTGTGACGGCGAAGCGGCCAACGACCGGGCGCACGAGCATGCGCTTATTCAGAACCGTGAGAGCCGTGGCCGGATCCGTTCCTTCCTTATGAATTCCGCGAAGAAGGCCCATAACGAGGGCGGCGTATAGCGCAGCCGAGAGGCCTTTGCCGACCACGTCGCCCATATACAGACCCAAGATTCCATCGGGCAGCAAAAAGAAGTCGGCGAAATCTCCGCCGACGCCGCCGAACGGGGAGAAGCTGAAGGCGATTTCATAGTCAGGCGCACAGAGCGGTCCGGCGGGCAGCAGAGACAACTGGATCTGGCGAGCTTCTTCGCGCTCGTACTCGGTGATTGGGCCGCCCCAAACCGTTCGTATTGCCATCGGCAACCTCGTTTCTGGACGACTGGCGAAGGGGGCACAAATTTTCTGGTGCTACCGGGTATCGGTCAGCTTCCGATCAAATACGGATCAGCGGGCCGCGCGAACTCCGGCGAGGGCCGCCTCGGCGGCTTCCAGCCGGCGCGTATAGAGAGGGAAATTCGAAGCAAATGCGGCAACCTCGGCGCGAACGCGCTGTTCGGTCGAAGCGTCGCCGAGATGATCGAGCACGTCGGCGATCCAAGCGGCAATTTTTTCCATTTCAGGCTCGCGCATGCCGCGCGTGGTGACGGCGGGTGTTCCCATGCGGATGCCACTCGCCTTCATCGGCGGCAGGGGATCGAAGGGAATCGAATTCTTGTTGATGGTGATTCCAGCGCGATCGAAGGCGGGCTGCGCGTCGGCGCCTGTAAGGCCGCGCGAATAGATATCGACGAGGAACAGATGATTGTCCGTGCCGCCGCTCACGATGCGATAGCCGCGGCGCGCGATTCCGGCGGCGAGGGTCTTGGCGTTGGCGACGACCTGGCGTTGATACTCGCGGAATCCCGGCTCCATCGCTTCTTTCAGGCAGACAGCTTTGGCCGCGATGATGTGCATCAGCGGGCCGCCCTGAATGCCAGGAAATGTGGAGCGGTCGAGATCCTTGGCGTATTTTTCACGACAGAGGACGAGGCCGCCTCGCGGGCCGCGGAGCGTCTTGTGCGTGGTAGTCGAGACGAAATCTGCGTGCGGCACGGGGCTCGGATGGATGCCCGCGGCGATGAGTCCCGCGATGTGCGCCATGTCGACGAAGAAAATCGCGCCGACCGAATGCGCGATCTGCGACATGCGAGGGAAGTCGATGATGCGCGAGTAGGCGCTCGCGCCGGCGACGATCATTTTCGGCTGGTGCTCGCGCGCGAGGCGCTCGAGCTCGTCGTAATCGATTGTCTCGGTTTCCTTCGAGACGCCGTAGGGCACGAACTTGTACGTCTTGCCGGAGAAATTCAGTGGATGGCCGTGCGTGAGGTGGCCGCCGTGCGCGAGATTCATGCCGAGGACGACGTCGCCCGGCTGCAGCACGGTCATATAGACGCCGATATTCGCCTGCGTGCCGGAGTGCGCCTGAACGTTCGCGTGTTCGGCGCCAAAGAGATCCTTAGCGCGATCGATCGCGAGCTGCTCGGCGCGGTCGGCAAATTCGCAGCCGCCGTAATAGCGCTTCCCGGGATAGCCCTCGGCGTACTTGTTGGTGAGAACCGAGCCCATTGCTTCGAGGACGGCTTCGGAGACGAAATTCTCGGATGGGATCAGCTCGAGACCGGTGGCCTGCCTGCGAACTTCCTCGCGAAGCGCGTCCGCAATTTCGGGATCGGTTTCCGCGAGCGGGCGGCTCATGCGACGCGATTCGGGAGTTTCGTGGATCATTTCAATCACTCAGCGGCGACGAACGCATGCAAATTCTATCGGACGCAGGCGGGCTTTGCAATGCACGCGGCCGCTTATGTTTCACGTTTATGGATTCGGAGCGGCGCGGCCCTTTCCGGAAAGACCCGGAATATGCACCCGGTTAAGAAATGTGTGCGGGCCGCCGTAGACGAATTCGAGCGCGACGTTTTGCCCTGCCTGGCCGAGAAGATTGTAATTGCCCATGCGGAAACCGTCTTTTGGCCCGTAGCGGCTGGGATACCAGCCGAGCGCGGCCGTCATGGCGCCGGCATACGGAGCGGCGAGGCCCGGGAAGGAAAACTCGCGGCGGCCGTCGTCGCCACGGCGCGCCGTGACGGTTGAAATCAGCGCGTGGCCCAGGCGCGGCAGGAAGCCCTTGCACTCGCAGCGGTAGTAGAGCGTGTCCTCGCGAAACGCCGCTGCGAGCGCATAGCGGGTAGTCGTCGTGGTTAATGCGATTCCGAAGTTGCTTGCCATGCGCACCCCGTAAGCATCCGAGCCCTGGCCCCACTCCCGCGGTACCCCATCGGCCTGTTGGATTCCGGCAAAGGCAGCGGCTCCGATGAACGGATACGGACCGACGGCGTCGAAAACGAAATTGTGAAGTTTTTCGCTTCGGGTCGGGCGAACATAGCGCACGCCGGGCTGCACTCGAGCTGGGGCGGGCGCGCCCGAGTCCGTATTGGATGTCCCTGTGGCCGCGCCCTGTTCGGATTGGGCTTGAGTGCGAGGAACGCCAAAGGCCGAAAGCAGGGCGGCGCAAATGGCTACACGTAGAACGATCCGGGCAATGCTTTTCGGCATGTGCAAACTCCCTTTCGATGGAACGGGCACGACACCCGCGAGGAACACTGGCCGGATAGAGTACACGGATTTCTTGTTTCACACAGCAGGAAACAGAAAGGATCGTTGGATATTCGGCGCCGACGTGGCCGTGGGGCCCCTTCCGCTATTGATTGAGGCGCCTTGCGCCGATTGACTTGCGAGCGTGAGTCTCCTAACCTAAATCGTTCACGTGCGCCGACCGGTGCAATCCTATACAAGGTGAAGAATGTCTGACCTGAAGCTGACGACGCGGGCGGAGGATTTTTCAGAGTGGTATAACCAGCTCGTCCTGCGGGCTGAGCTCGCGGACTACGCCCCGGTGCGCGGCTGCATGATCGTGCGGCCGTACGGCTGGGCGCTGTGGGAAAACATCACGGCGGCGCTCGATCAACGGTTCAAGGCGACCGGGCACGTGAACGCTGCGTTTCCTCTGCTGATCCCGCGAAGCTTCATCGACAAGGAAAAGTCGCACGTGGCGGGATTTTCACCGGAGCTCGCGGTGGTGACGCACGGCGGCGGCGAAAAGCTCGAAGAGCCGCTGGTAATCCGGCCGACGTCGGAGACCATCATCGGGCACGCCTACGCGAAATGGATTCAGTCGTATCGCGACCTGCCCGTGCTGATCAATCAATGGAATAGCGTAGTGCGCTGGGAGTTGCGCACGCGGCTTTTCCTGCGCACGCTCGAATTTTTCTGGCAGGAGGGCCACACCGCGCACGCCACCGCCGAAGAAGGCGAGGCCGAAACGCGCCAGATGCTCGACGTTTACACGGATTTCGCGATGCGCGAAGCCGCGATTCCCGTGATCCCGGGGCGGAAGTCGGATGCCGAGAAGTTCGCCGGCGCCGACATTACGTATGCGCTGGAAGCCATGATGGCGGACGGAAAGGCGCTGCAATTCTGCACTTCGCACAACCTGGGGCAGAATTTTGCGAAAGCTTTCGAGATTCGCTACCTCGATAAGACAGGCGTGTTGCAGCACTGCTGGACGACTTCGTGGGGGCTTTCGACGCGCACCGTCGGCGCAATCATCATGGTGCACGGCGACGATCAGGGGCTGATCCTGCCTCCACGATTGGCGCCGCATCAGTTGGTGATCGTGCCCATCTTCAAGACCGATGAAGAGAAGACAACCGTGCTCGAGACGGCGCACCGCCTGCGCAAGGAACTCGTGTCGGCAGGCATCCGCGTGAAGATGGACGAGCGCGAGGGAACCAGCCCAGGTTTCAAATTCAACGATTGGGAAATGCGCGGCGTTCCACTGCGGATGGAGTTGGGGCCCAAGGATGTCGCGAAGGGGACAGTGGTGCTCGCGCGGCGCGACCGGCCGGGGAAAGAAGGCAAGTCGTTCGTCCCGCAGGAGGGAATTGCCGCGTCGGTTGCGGCGATGCTGGAGGAAATCCAGAAAGCGCTCTTCGATCGCGCCCTCGC
This sequence comes from uncultured Acidobacteriota bacterium, assembly GCA_963814735.1. Taxonomy (GTDB): domain Bacteria; phylum Acidobacteriota; class Terriglobia; order Acidiferrales; family UBA7541; genus Palsa-295. The sequence continues at coordinate 347,442 of CAWFEC010000009.1, forward strand.
GTTTCGCGAAGCGAATACGGCGGAGCCGGCCAGCTACGACGAATTCAAGGCGGCGGTGGAGAAGGGATTCGCGTTTTCGTGGTGGTGCGGAGAGGCTGCCTGCGAGGCGAAGATCAAGGAAGAGACGAAAGCCACGATGCGCTGCATTCCTCTCGATCAAACCCTTGGCACGGGCCGATCGGCAACGGGCGGAACGGGCAAGTGCGTCTATTGCGGCCGACCGGCGAAGGAAAAGGCGATTTTCGCGAAGGCTTACTGAGGTGTCGCCAAAGGCGAGAGCCCGAAGTCGAGCGGCCGCGGCTGTACCAACCCGAAAGCGCGTCGAACGCGACCTGGCAGCCCTCGCGGATCCGAAGCGCGCGAAGGGCCTCGCTTGGTTCTTCAAAACTGGCAAGGGCGAGTATGGTGAGGGGGATCGCTTTCTTGGCATTACCGTTCCGGAGCAGCGAAAGATTGCTCTGCGGAATGTCGATCTGCCGCTCGATGAGGTTGCCCGCCTTCTCGAGTCCCCGATTCACGAGCACCGGTTCACGGCGCTCGAAATTCTGGTCGCGAAGTACGGTCCAGCGAACGAAGCGAGCTGGTCGCGAATTTTCGCGTTTTACCTGCGGCATGCGGCGCGCGCGAATAATTGGGACCTCGTGGATACGTCGGCGCCGTACATTGTCGGAGAGCACTTAAAACGGCGTCCGCGAAAATGGCTCGATCGCCTGGCCGCATCACCGGATCTGTGGCAGCGGCGCATTGCGATCGTTTCCACGCTGGCGTTGATACGCAACGGCGAAATCGACGACACGTTTCGCATTGCCAAGAAGTTGCTTCGCGACCCGCACGACCTGATACACAAGGCGGTGGGCTGGGCGCTCCGCGAGACGGGAAAAGTGTCATCTCGCGCCCTGTTGAGTTTTCTCCAGACTCACTATTCCGCCTTGCCTCGAACGACTCTTCGGTATGCGATCGAACGCTTTCCGGCGGCGCAGCGGAAGAGGATCCTTGCAGGCGAATTCCGGTAAGTGCAGTGGTATGTTGTGCCTACAGCATCTCGCCTTCCAGCGTCCGGCGTTTACTCATCGCGAACAGGGGAGGAAGGACACCTGCTCCCGTGCCTTCCGATATGCTAGCTTTGACAATATACAAAAGCATAGGCGAATCCTTCGGGCAGGCTGCGCAGGTTAATGAAGATGATGTTCAGGCCGACACAGACGGGCACCTCGGAGCGAGCCGGACAACGCGGCGGCTCCAAACTAAACAACCTGATCGTGATCGCGATCCTGGGTGCGCTTGCCTTCATCGCCGTGAAAATCATTCCGGTCTACGTAAACAGCTATGAGTTTCAGGATTCGATCGAGAGCGAATCCCGCTTTGCGCTGGCCGGATATCCGAAGAAAAGCGTCGACGACATTCGCGATGACGTTTTCAAGAAGATGCAGGATCTTAATATCCCCGGAAAAGAAGAAGATATTCAGGTGACCGTCGACAACAGAGACGTGGACATTGGCCTCGACTACAGCATACCCATCAATCTGGCCGTTTATCAGTTTACTCTGCAATTTCATCCTCACGCGGACAATCACAGCATCTAAGCTAAGATAGAAGTGGAAGCGGTCCGGCCGGACATGGGCGGATCGAGCTCTGGCGGCGTTGCGCATTTCCAGATGCGGCTCTGGCGCGCGGAAGCGGAAACGAACGGAGAACCGATTGCGGATTCGAATTGCCCGCAGCTTTTGGACGTCGCGTTTCGGCATGGGCGTGCTGGGCGTCATGCTGGTCGTGTTGCTGGGCGCCGCAAGCGTGCTCACGTATTATTACGTTCAATTCGGGCATCTCATCGACCAGCGGCTTACCGGGCAGGTTTTCCAGAACACATCGAGCGTCTATTCCGCGCCAGGACATATTTTCACCGGCGAGACGATGCACGCGTCCGACCTGAAGAGCTACCTCCTGCAGGCAGGGTATCAGGAAGGAAACGCCGCGGCGGCGCCCGGACAGTTCAGTGTGAAAAGCTCGACGGTCGAAATCCACCCATCGGCGAGTTCCTACTTCCATGGCGCCAACGCTCTCCGCGTCGATTTTTCGGGCACCGAGATTTCCCAGATCACTCAGCTTTCGGACGGAACGGCTCGCGACTCCGCCGAGATCGAGCCGCTGCTCATCACGAATCTTTTCGACAGCACCCGCGAGAAGCGGCGCGTGCTGCAGTTCAACGATATACCGCCGCTGCTGGTCCATTCCGTGCTGGCCGCCGAGGATAAGCGCTTCTTCGAGCACGGCGCGCTCGACCTGGTCCGTGTCTTCGGGGCTGCCCTCGCCGACGTCCGCCTCGGACGCAAGGCACAGGGCGCCAGCACGATCGACATGCAGGTGGCGCGTACCTTCTTCTTCACGACGAAGCGAGACTGGCACCGCAAGCTTAAGGAAGTTCTGATGGCGGCGGAAATCGACGAGCGCTTCTCGAAAGAACAGATTTTCGAGCTGTACGCCAACGACGTCTACCTCGGCAATCGCGGCAGCTTTTCGATTCGCGGATTCGGCGAAGCCGCCGAAGCCTATTTCGGCAAGGATATCCACGAGATCACGCCGGGCGAAGCGGCATTTCTGGCTGGAATCATTCGCGCGCCGAACTACTATTCGTCGGCCGAACGCCATCTCGACCGCGCCGAGGAGGCGCGCAACCGCGTTCTCGCACAGATGGTCGACGACGGCTATTTGACCGCCGACCAGGAAGCGGCCGCGAAGAAAGCAAAGTTCAAATTCGTGAATGGCGGTGTGGAAAGCAGCGCGGCGCCGTACTTCGTCGATATGGTGAAGGACCACCTGCTCTCGAAGTTCTCCGAAGCCGATCTTGAAGCGCAGAGTTACAAGATCTACACGACGCTCGACCCCAATCTTCAGCAAGCCGCGTCTCAGGCCGTCCAGATCGGCGCGCAGCAGATCGACAAGCTGCTGGCGCGCCGCTACGCCATCTGGCGGAAGAAGGGCCAGCCGGTGCCGGTGCCTCAAGTGGCGCTCGTCGCGATGGACCCGCATACGGGAGAAATACTCGCTCTCATGGGCGGCCGCGATTACGGCCAGAGCCAGCTGAACCACGCGCTCGCGCACCGTCAACCGGGATCGGTGTTCAAGCCGTTCGTGTATGCGGCGGCATTCGACAATGGAATCGAAGGCTACCAGCCGGTCGTAACGCCCGCGACCACCGTGGACGATACGCCGACGACGTTCGAGTTTGACGGCCAGGAGTACACGCCGAACAATTACGGCGAGGAGTTCTACGGCACGGTCACGGTCCGCGATGCGTTGATGCATTCGCTCAACGTGGCCACGGTAAAAGTCGCTGAGATGATCGGCTACCAGCGCGTGGTCCAATTGGCCCGGCAGATGGGCCTCGGCGCCAACATCCAGGCGACTCCGGCGGTCGCGCTCGGCGCCTATGAAATGACGCCGATCGACGTGGCTGCCGGCTACACGGCGTTTGCATCGAACGGCGTTCGCGCCGAGCCGCTCTTCATCCGGCGCGTCGAGGCGGCCGATGGCACCATCGAGGAACAGCAGCAACCTGCAACCCGTCAAGTTCTCGACCCGCGCGTCGCGTTTCTCACGACGAGCCTCATGGAAGATGTGATCGACCATGGCACGGGATACACCGTGCGCGAGATGGGTTTCACTGCGCCGGCTGCGGGGAAAACCGGGACATCGCACGATGGCTGGTTCGCCGGATATACCTCGAACTTACTTTGCGTGGTGTGGGTCGGCTTCGACGACAACCGAGACCTCGACATGACGGGAAGCGAGTCCGCGGCGCCCATCTGGGGAGAATTCATGAAGCGCGCGGTGCAAATGCCGCTATACAGCAACACGCAGCCGTTTCAGCCGCCGGCCGGAATCGTACAGGACATGATCGATCCGCAGTCGGGGCAGCTCGCGACAGCCTCGTGCCCGCAGACCGCGGAAGAATACTTCATCGCCGGCACCGAACCGACGCAGTATTGCCAGCTCCATGGCGGACAGCTCGCAGCGTCGCCCGGCGGCTCATGGCTCGCGCATCTCTTTGGCAAGGGAGACAATCCGCCCCCGACCGCAGCGCCCGGCTCGAACGCGGCGACCCCGGGCGCAAAACCGACGCCAGTGCCCGGACAAGCCCAGAACCCGAATCCCGGGGAGAATCCCGCGTCCCAGCAGCAGCCGGAACAGGAAGAGAAGAAAAAAGGCCTGCTCGACAAAATATTTGGTATCTTTGGCGGAAGCAAACAGCCTGCGGATGACTCGAAACCCCAGCACTAGCGACTGTCCGCAAGCGCTCGCGCAATAAGGAGGACGGCGATGAAACGCCTGGCCCTCTTTGCCATTCCCCTCATCTTTGCGGTCACGCCCGCCCGGGCGCAAGAAACCTCGAACCCGCGCAGCGACACACCGATCATCAATCCCGCACAGCAGGAAACGCTGTCACCCCTTACGGACCGGGAGAGAGACGAGATGCGCGCGCGGATCCTGATGGCGCGGAAGGAATATGCTGAGGCGATAAAAGCCTACGAGGAACTTCTGAAAAAAGATCCGAAGAATGCGCCCATCCTCAATCAGCTGGGCATTGCCTACGAGGAGCTTGGCGACATGCGTGGGGCCGAGCATTCCTACAAGAAAGCAGTCCACTCCGACAAGACCTACGTAAGCGCCATCAACAATCTCGGCGCTCTGGAATATTCAAAGAAGCACTATGGAAAAGCGATCAAGTATTACCGGAAAGCGATCTCGCTGCAGGATGGCGACCGCGCCGTGATCTACAGCAATCTCGGCTACGCCTATTTTGGGAAGCGGGAATACCATGAGGCGCTGACGTCTTTCAGCCGGGCCCTGATGCTCGACCCCGACATTTTCTCGCGCAAGAGTGGCGCGGGCGCGATCATCCAGCAGAGGTCCTCGACGGATCCGGGGCTGCTCTATTTTCTCGTGGCGAAGTCGTACGCCAAGGCAGGCGACGCCGAACAGGCAGCCCACTATCTGAAGGTTGCCCGCGACGACGGCTATAAGGAATTCACGTCGGCGAAAACTGATCCGGATTTCGCGCGCGTGATCAAGGACCGGCGCGTCCAGGAAGTGTTCGACATTCACCCCTCATTTTCGACTGATGAAAAGAAGCTGTAGCATGGCGAGCATCCCGAGACTCATGAGACGACGGTGGGGCAGTTTCCGATTATCGCTTACGAGTCAGGGTTTGAAACGCACTTGTAGCTTCTCCTCGACGCTAAATTCATCAACCTTTCGAGTTGAATTCAATTGGCAGCACTCGGCACATTCCTCAATATGATAATTGAGGTGACTGCCGATGATTTATATGTCGCTACGTTACGAATCCAGTGGGGTTCGTGAGAGGACGAAGGTGCAGAATAAACGGCTTCTCATTGCATTCTTTCTCGCGATGAATGCGGTTGGGGTTGTTCCCAGGCCGTCCCACGCACAAGAAGCGATCGACAAAACGAAATTGGAATTGGCGCACGCCATACTGCGCGACGCCCGCGATGCGATGAAGAAGTACTACTACGACCCCACTTATCATGGGCTTGATTTGGAAGCGCAGTATCGGCTCTACGACGGGAAAATTGATAGCGCGCCGAGCTTTAACGAGTGCCTTCGCTTCGTGGCCGCGTTTCTGGAAGGCCTGAGAGACAGCCATACATACTTGATACCGCCGGATCGGCCGTACCGGTTTGACTACGGGTTCCGAATGCAACTGTTTGGGGATAAAGCATTCATCACTCGTATCCGCCCTGGCACCGACGCGGCGCCAAAAGTGCATCCGGGCGACGAGGTGCTCGCCTACCAAACGAACCCCGTAAACCGAAGCGACTTCCACGACGTTTCGTACCTCTTTAACAACTTGATGCCGCGAACCAGCATTCAATTGGACCTGCGCGATCCCGACGGAAGCGTGCGCCGGGTCAGGGTGGAGACCAAAGTCCAGCAAGAAAAGACCGAGCGGCGCATGACGCCGTCCAGCGACGACTATTACCGCCTGCTCAGAGAAAGTCAGAACGAGGATCATATCCTTCGACAGCAGCAGCAGGTGATAGGCGACGTGGTGATCTGGAAGATGCCGAGGTTTGTTCTGACCCCGGAGGAGGTCGATCATCTTTTTGAAAATGTTCGCAAGCACAAGACGCTGATCCTCGATCTCCGGGGCAATCCCGGCGGTGAGTCGGTGACGCTCGAACGCATGCTGGGGAATCTTTTCGATCATGACGTGAAGGTCGCCGAACGGATCGGGAGAAAGGATCTAAAGCCGGCCATCGCTAAGACCGTAGGTCGGCACGCCTTTGCCGGCCGACTCATCGTCATCGTAGACAGCGCATCTGCATCGGCCGCGGAACTGTTCGCCCGCGTGATTCAGTTGGAACGCCGTGGACTCGTGCTCGGCGACCACACGTCCGGGAGTGTCATGGAAGCGGAGATATATCGCTTCTCGCAAGGAACGGAATATGCGCAGGTATGGTATGCGTTTTTCGTGACTGAGGCGGATCTGATCATGAAGGACGGCAAGAGCCTCGAGCATGTGGGGGTGACGCCGGACGAAATCGTTGTGCCTACAGCGAAGGACCTGGCTGCGGGGCGAGATCCAGTTCTCGCTCGCGCCGCGGAACTTGCAAGCGTGAAGCTCGATGCCGACGCGGCAGGGAAAATGTTTCCCTTCGAGTGGCTGCCCTTCTAGCTCATCTCGCGTGCGGGACTAGCTATGAGACTCGCGCCACGATAATTCGCCGCCGAACTTGCTATAATCCCAGTCCGACATGGCTTTCCCATCGCTTTCCCGGTGGTTGCCGCGCGCGCTGTTTGGTGCGTGCGTTGTCGCCGGGGTGGCGCTGACCCTCCTCGCAAATGGCCCATCGCAGGCTGCCCCACCGTCGCAAGCACAATCCGCAACGATCGTGCAGCTTCGGATTGACGGCGAAATTGAGCCGGTTCTCGCGGGGTATATCGTCGACGGAATTCACGAAGCCGCGCGGGAGCATGCCAGCCTTATTCTGATCACGATCAACACGCCGGGCGGCCTCGACACCTCCATGCGATCGATCATTCAGGCGATTTTGCAGTCGCCGGTGCCGGTGGTGAACTACGTCTACCCCACGGGCTCACGCGCCGCCTCGGCCGGATTCTTTATTCTGCTGTCCGCGGACGTCGACGCGATGTCTCCGGGAACGGACACGGGCGCCGCGTCGCCGATCATGGAGATTGCGGGGCAGACCGTAAATATCGACGAGACTTTGCGAAAGAAGATCCTGAACGAAGCGACCGCCTATCTGCGCAGCTACGTCGCTAAGCGCGGGCGAAACGCCGACCTTGCAGCGACGGCCGTCACCGATGCGAAGGCGTTTACGGAGCAGGAAGCGATCGCCGGGAAGATGGTCGATCTCGACGCCAACTCGATCCCCGATCTGCTCGCCAAGCTGAACGGCCGGACCATCACCCGCTTCGATGGCTCGACGGTCCAGCTCGCGCTCGCAAATCCGGTGATTCAGCCGATCGAAATGACCGGGCGCGAGCAGTTTCTCTCGCGGATTATCCAGCCGGACGTTTTCTTCATCCTGCTGATCGTCGGCGTCCTCGGGCTCTACACGGAGTTCACGCATCCCGGGCTGTTCGCGCCCGGCGTGATCGGCGGGATTGCGCTGCTGCTCGCGCTGTATGCGATGCTCTCGTTGCCCGTGAGCCTGATGGGGCTGCTGCTGATCGCTTTATCGCTCGCATTCTTCGTTCTCGAGGCCAAGTATCCGACGCACGGCGTGCTCGGTGTCGGCGGCGTAATTTCCATGGTGCTTGGCGCGTTGATGCTGGTGAAGAGCCCGTGGACGGGCATGGGGGTGAGCTTGAGCGCGGCGCTCGGAGTGGCGATTCCGTTCGCGATCATCGTGATCGTGCTGGCGCGGTTCGTTCTACGGTCGCGTTCGTGGAAGCTGGCGACGGGCAAGGAAGAAATGATCGGCGAGGAAGGTGAGGTTACCGAGTCGGTCCCTTCGACCGGTCCCGGAATGGTGCGGGTGCACGGCGAATTGTGGCGCGCCGCGGCGCCTGCGGGGCTGTCGATTCCGAAAGGCGCGCGCGTGCGCGTGAAAAAAGTAACCGGCCTGACGTTGGAGGTGGAACAGGTCGGGCCGCAGCAGTCGGCGTCTACCTAGGCGGATACCGAGGAGGCAATGATGGAGCTCAATTTCCTGTCGATTTTGTTCGTCGCTGCTGTCGTCATTTTTCTGTTCTGGCTGTTCAATTCGATTTACGTCATCAAGGAATGGGAACGCGGGGTGATATTGCGCCTCGGAAGGATGCTGCCGGAGCCCAAGGGCGCGGGATTGCAGTTGGTGCTCTATCCAATCGACAAGTTGACGAGGATGTCGCTGCGAATCGAAACACTCGACGTGCCGCCGCAGGACGTGATCACGCGCGACAACGTATCCGTGAAAGTGAATGCGGTATGTTACTTCCGCGTTGTAGATGCGAATCTCGCGCTTTCGCAGGTGCAAAACTATCTGTATGCTACTTCTCAGCTCGCCCAGACCACGCTCCGCAGCCTAATCGGGCAGTTCGATCTGGACTCGATTCTCTCCGAGCGCGAAAAGGTAAACTCGAAGCTGCAACTAATCCTTGACCAGGATACGGAGCCCTGGGGTATCAAGGTAACGAAGGTAGAAGTCAAGCAGGTCGATATTCCGGAGAATATGCAGCGCGCCATCGCCCGGCAGGCCGAGGCGGAACGCGAGCGGCGCGCGAAAGTGATTCACGCGGACGGCGAGTTCCAGGCCGCCGCGAAACTCGCGGAAGCGGCGGAGGTGCTGCAAAAGCAGCCCGCTGCGATCGAATTGCGGTACCTCCAGACATTGGCCGATATCGGCGTCGAGAAGAACACGACCATCGTGTTCCCGCTGCCGGTGGATATCATCTCGCGGTGGGTGCAGGCGAAAGAGGGGAAGTAGAAACGAATGGCAAGCGGAGGAAGACGCGGGGGAGCGGATCGGGTTCTCGAAAGCCGGCATCTGGTCGGGCTGTTTCTCGGCGTGGTGCTTCTCTGCGGCGTTTTCTTCACGCTCGGCTACGTGATGGGGAAGACGCAATACGGCGGGCTGGTCCACGCCGCCGAGGCTCTTTCGCGCACCACTCCCGACCGCGCAGCGATGTAAGGCCGGCTCCCGCGCAACCCGGTGATGCGGCCCCCGCGAATGGCGAGTGGGATTTCTACTCAAAGAACAATAATGATGACCGCCTGCAGCCGGCTCCCAAGCCATCAGCGTCCGTAGCGCATGACGGCGGTGCGCCGGCCGCGACCGTTAGGACGATGCCTTCGTCGCATGCCGCGAAAGCCGTTCCAGCTTCGGAGCGATTCCAGACGCCCAGAATGTCGAAGAATAGCGTAGTGCTGCAGGTTGCCGCGCTCACGCATCAGGGCGACGCGCTCGCAATGGCCGACGCGCTGCAGCAGAAAAGATTTCCGGCTTTCGTAGTCGCGCCGACCTCGGACAAGTTTTATCGCGTGCAGGTAGGCCCGTATTCCGACGCGAAAGCCGCGGAATCCGCGAAAAGCGCGCTCGATCGAGCCGGTTTCAAGGCTATCATCAAGCGCTGAATGACTTTTTCCTGGTACACGCGCGTGCTGCTCGCCCTGGCGAGCGGCGTCACACTCGCGCTTTCGTTTCCCAACTACAATCTGCCGCTGCTGGCGTGGGTTTCGATCGCGCTGCTGGTCCTCGCGTCGTACGGCGCGCGCCTGCGCGTTGCGCCACTCTACGGCTTCCTGCACGGGCTCGTCTTCTATCCGATCTGCCTGCCGTGGATGGACGTCGTGATGCGGCAGTATGGCGACGTCGGCCCCTGGACCTCGGCGGGAATTCTCGGACTGGTCGGCATCGCCGGGGGGATCATCTGCGCCGTTTTCTCGTGGGGCGTGGCGCTGGCGTCGCGAAAGGGAACGGCGTTTGCATGCGCGCTCGCGCCGTTTCTTTGGGTCACGCTCGAATTTCTCCGCGGGAATCTGCCGATCATCGCCTTTCCCTGGAATCTGATCGGCTACGCGGCCAGCGGCAATCTCGCGCTGGTGCAGCTGACGGCGATCACCGGAATCTACGGGCTCAGCTTCCTCGTCGCCGGATACGGCGCAGTGGCTGGCATACGCGATTCTTTCGGGGCGCCACCGCGCGTGGCAGTCGGTGATCGCGACGACCGGTGCGCTGATTCTCATCGCCATCGGTGGGCGCTATCTCGTGCCGAGCGCGACACCGCACTACGTCGCGCATCTCGTGCAAACGGACTTCGCCCAATCCTATAGCTATCCGCCCAATTGGATGCGAATCCATGCTCGCGATCTCGATCAACTCGAGCAGATCAGCATCGGCTCGGCCAGGGACATACCCGGCGTGATCGTCTGGCCGGAAGTTCCGGCGCCCTTCAGCCTGCAGGACCCGGATTTCGCCGGCCGCGCCCAGCAAATCGCGCGTGAATCAGGCCAGGATTTTCTGGTCGGCGTGGTAGATTGGAAGCACAATGCCGCGGGGAAGTGGATCGCGACGAACAGCGCGGTGCTGCTCAACCCTTCGGGCCAGCGCATCTTCACTTACGATAAAATTCATCTGGTGCCGTTCGGCGAGTACGTCCCGCTGCGAAAGTGGCTCACCTTCGCCGGCAAGCTGACGGCCGACATCGGCGATTTCACGCCGGGCACCGAATATCGCGTCGGCGAACTGCCGGGCGGCAGCTTCGGTGTGTTCATTTGCTACGAAGGCGTGTTTCCCGGCGCGGTGCGCCACTTCACGGCCAACGGCGCCGAGCTGCTCATCAATATCTCGAACGACGGATGGTTCGGCCGCTCGGCCGCTCCCGCGCAGCACGTGATGATGGCGCGCGTGCGGGCCGTCGAGAATCGCCGCTGGCTGCTGCGCGACACCAACAACGGCTTCACCGTCGACGTCGACCCCTACGGCCGCACCGTCGCGGAACTGCCAACCGACATCCGCGGCCAGCTCGACGCTCCCTACGATTTCCGCAGCGGCCTCACGCTGTACGCCCGCTTAGGCAATTGGCTCCCATGGCTCTGCGTCCTCGCATCAATCGCAATCCTGGCGATGGCAGCGGTCAAGCGATCCGGGTGAACGCATAACTCGAAAACCGAAACTCGGCACTCGTGGCCGAATTTTGCGAGTTTCGATTTTCCATTTTCGAATTTCGTGTGTACGATTAAAGAATGGCTGAACACATCGAAGATCTGCAGCAGCGCTACGCCGAGCTCGCGAAACGCATGGAGCTCGTGCGGAGCTATCTTTGACGCGCCCACCGCAGCGAAACAGATAGCCGCCATCGAACAAAAAACCAGCGCTCCGGATTTCTGGCAGGACCAGGAAAAGGCCCAGGCGGTCCTGCAGGAGCGCAAGCAGCTCGAAGACCGCGTGAACGCCGAGAAATCGCTCGCCGGAAAAGCGAGCGACATCGAAACCTATTTTCATCTCGCGCAGGAGGAAACCGATCACGCGCAGCGCGAAGCGATCCTCGACGACGTGGCGAAGGAAATCGCCGCGGCCGACGCGCTCGTCTCCGGCCTCGAAACGAAAACGCTTCTCGGCCGCGAAAACGACAACCTGAACGCCATCCTCACCATCAAGCCCGGCGCCGGCGGCATCGAATCGCAGGACTGGGCCGAAATGCTCTTGCGCATGTATCTTCGCTGGGCCGAGGACAAAGGCTTTCGCACGACCGTCCTCGACTCGACGCCCGGCGAAGAAGCGGGCATCAAATCCGCCACGGTGCAGATCGAGGGCGAGAACGCCTACGGCATGCTCGGCGGCGAAAGCGGCGTGCACCGCCTCGTGCGCATTTCGCCGTTCGACCAGCAGGCGCGCCGCCACACGTCGTTCGCGTCGGTATTCGTGATCCCGGAAATCGACGACCACATCGAGATCATCGTCAATCCGGACGATCTGCGCATCGACACATTCCGCGCGGGCGGCAAGGGCGGGCAGAACGTCAACAAGGTCGAGACAGCGGTCCGCATCACGCACATCCCCACCGGGATCGTCGTGCAGTGCCAGAACGAGCGCAGCCAGCACAAGAATCGCGAAATCGCCATGAAGCTCCTCCGCTCGCACCTCTACGAGCGCGAGCTCGAAAAGCGGCGCGAAGATATGCGCAAGCTCGACGCCTCGAAGCCCGAAATCAGCTTCGGCAGCCAGATTCGCTCCTACGTGATGCAGCCCTACCAGATGATCAAGGACCACCGCACCAAGGTCGAGCGCGGCGACGTCCAAAAGGTGCTCGACGGCGACATCGACTCGTTCATTCACGCCTACCTGCTCTACCGTCGAGACGGGCGCCAGGCGCGCGAGGGTGATGAGCCTTCCAAAGAGTGAAAGTAAGCCGCATTTGTCGGGTGGGGGCGCAGCCTTTCAGCGGCATAATCTGCCGTTCGACCTCGATTTAAGCCCTTTCGGCACAGAAGATTGACAGCCTACTGCCGTTTCGTTACGATTCTTGATCGGCTCGGCCGCAAACAAGCGATAATGGCGCGCTTGACCCTGACCGCGTTTCATTCCGCCGGAGGATAGTTTTGGCACACCAACTGAGAAGTTCCTGTTTACCTCGGAGTCCGTCACCGAAGGTCACCCCGATAAGATGGCCGACGCGATTTCCGATGCCGTGCTCGACACGGTGCTCACCCACGACCCGATGGGCCGCGTGGGCTGCGAAACGCTGGTCACCACCGGCCTCGTGGTGATCGCCGGCGAAATCACGATCAAGAAGGAAGCGCGCGGCGTCCTCGAATACGAGCGCATCGCCCGGGAAGTGATCAACGACATTGGCTACAACCGCGCGAAATACGGCTTCGACGCCGAAACGTGCGGCATTCTCTCCGCAGTGAAGCCGCAATCGCCCGACATCGCCATGGGCGTGGATACGGGCGGCGCCGGCGACCAGGGCATGATGTTCGGCTATGCGTGCGATGAGACGCCCGAGCTGATGCCCATGCCGATCCAGCTCGCCCACCAACTCACCTATAAGCTCGCGCAGGTTCGCAAGGCCGGGGAAGTCGATTTCTTCCGCCCGGATGCCAAGTCGCAGGTCTCCATCGAATACATCAATGGACGTCCGGCTCGCGTCGACACCGTGGTCATCTCGACGCAGCACAGCGAAAAAGTTTCGCAGAGCGATCTCCGCGAAGCGGTCATCGAGAAAGTCATCAAGCCCGTCATTCCCGCCCACATGTTCGACAAGACCACCAAGATTCACGTGAACCCGACGGGCCGCTTCGTTACCGGCGGTCCGATGGGCGACGCCGGCCTCACCGGCCGCAAGATTATCGTCGATACCTACGGCGGCTACGGCCGCCACGGCGGCGGCGCGTTTTCGGGCAAGGATCCGTCGAAGGTCGACCGCTCGGCGTGCTATATGGCGCGTTACGTCGCCAAGAATATCGTCGCGGCGGGCCTCGCCAAGAAAGTGGAAATCCAGCTGGCCTACGCAATCGGCGTGGCCGAGCCTGTGTCCGTGATGGCCGATACGTTCGGCACCGGCACGATCCCGAATTCGCAGATCACCGAAATCGTTCGCGCGCTCTTCAAGCTCACGCCCAAGGGAATCATCGAAACGCTCGATCTTCGCCGCCCGATCTATCGTCCGACGGCGGCATACGGCCATTTCGGCCGCACCGGCCCGGGCTTCACCTGGGAGCGCACCGACAAAGCCGACGCGATCCGCAAGGAAGCGGGCACCGTGGCAATGGCGCGCGGCTAATTTTCCTATCCTAAAGAACAAAGCAAAAATCGAAAGGGAGTCTATGCCTGAATCAGCAACCAAATTAAACGGCGACGTAAAAGACCTGGCCCTCGCGGCCGAAGGCAAGCGCAGGATCGAATGGGCCAATCAGCACATGCCCGTGCTGCAATTGATTCGCAAGCGTTTCATCAAGGAGCAGCCGCTCAAGGGCATCCGCATGGCGGCGTGCCTGCACGTCACCAGCGAAACGGCCAATCTGGCCATCACGCTGCGTGACGGCGGCGCCGACGTCGTGGTCTGCGCTTCAAACCCGCTTTCGACGCAGGACGAAATCGCCGCGTCGCTCATCAAGGATTACGGCATCCCGACATTCGCCATCAAGGGTGAGGACAACGCCACCTATTACGCGCACATCAACGCGGCGCTCGATCATCAGCCGCAGATCACGATGGACGATGGCGCGGACCTCGTCACCCAGCTACTCACCAAGCGTCCCGATCAGATCAAGGACGTAATCGGCGGCACGGAAGAGACCACCACCGGCGTCATCCGCCTCCGCGCGATGGCCAAAGACGGCACGCTGAAGTTCCCGGTGATCGCCGTCAACGACGCGCTCACCAAGCACTTCTTCGACAATCGCTACGGCACGGGCCAGTCCACGCTCGACGGCGTGATCCGCGCCACCAACCTGCTGCTCGCCGGCCTAAAGCTCGTCGTCGCGGGCTACGGCTGGTGCGGACGCGGCGTTGCAATGCGCGCCAAGGGACACGGCGCGGACGTGATCGTCACCGAAATCAACCCCACGAAGGCCATCGAAGCCGTGATGGACGGTTTCCGCGTGATGCCGATGAACGAAGCCGCCAAGATCGGCGACATCTTCATCACCGTCACCGGCAACAAGTCCGTCCTCTCGCACGAGCACTTCGAGAAAATGAAAGACGGCGCGGTGATCAGCAACTCCGGCCACTTCAACGTCGAGATCGACATTCCGGCGCTCGAAAAACTTTCGAGCGGCCACAAGCCCGCTCGCCCCTTCGTCGAGGAATATACGCTCCGCGACGGCCGCAGGGTCTACCTGCTCGGCGAAGGCCGCCTGATCAATCTCGCCGCCGCCGAAGGCCACCCGGCATCGGTGATGGACATGAGCTTCGCCAACCAGGCGCTCGCCGCCGAGTACATGGTGAAGAACGCCAAGGAACTCAAGGCCAATGTCTATCCGGTTCCCGAGCACCTCGACAAGCAGATCGCCAAGCTGAAGCTCGAGTCGATGGGCGTCACGATCGACAAACTCACGCCCGAGCAGGAGCACTATCTCGCGTCGTGGAACGAAGGCACGTAGTTCGTTTCGCTGGCCCAAGACGGTATTCCAAACGCCCTGCCTTTTGCAAAAGCGCTTGAATGGGCTTTCGAGGTTGTCGATTTCCCCGGAGGCCCCGGTCGAACTGCTTTTGGGTAGTCGGGTGCCCTAATTTGCGGACGCGACCGCCAGTTCAACCGATCGCTTCGCCGGAGCCAGGGCGATCAGAGGCACGCCGATCGCGACTAGAATGGCGGACATACCAAATAACAACGGGCGGTCGCCGACGGCATTGTAAGATTGAAGCAGCATGACGGCCGTATGGGCGAAGCTCGACCACGCCGTGAAGGAGATCAGGCTTCGATGCTCCGATGGATTCCGCGCCGCGATCAGCAGGAAAACGCCCAGCGTGACGTAGAGGCTGAGGAACATCGGCACGATGTCATCGGAATGTTGCCAGTGCCATAGAGACGTCACCAGCGGATAGATACCGGCCAAGAATAGTAATCCGGCCGCGATCATTGTGAATTTCAGCGCCCGTTCTCGATACATGGTGTGCTCCCGCGAGTTCTACGATGTACGGTAGGGCAATGCGGCACCATTTGACAACTGAATTAGGTGAGCCGTGGTCACAACACAACCCCCTCATGAGTGGGTCTTTCTATTAGGCGAGAAAGTCCCTTCCCTTCAAGCCAAAATAAGACTTGAAGCGGCCTCGATACTTTCTCAGTGAACTCTGTGTTTAGCTGTGCCCCAATGCGCCCCGAGATCGAATAAACACCGTTGCCCTCGAAAGCCTCGGCGAGACAATCGATCCGCCCCGATGTAAAATCCCGGCGCCATGACGCGTCGCTCCACAGCACTTCTTGCCGCATGCGGGCTTTTACTTCTGGCAATCGATGCAAATCCGCGCTCCACGCAGGCGCAGGGCCAATCCGCCGCCCAGCGAGCCGGGGCCGAAGCCTCCGAAGTGCGATTCAGCGGCGAGATCTTCGCCGGAAAGCGATTCGTCTACGATATCGGCCACGGGCTGGCCTTCGGCCTGCAGGCATTGGCCGGCGATGGTGGCGGTGGCTGGGTGATCGAGATCGTGCCGAAGGTACAGCCGCAGGGCGATCCGGTGGAATTTTCCGAGATCGCAACGCCGCCCTACCATTTCTACAACGACCGCTACTTGGCGGCCGCCTACGGCTATTCCGCGAAAGAGGCGGCCCAGATGACCACGCGGAAATTCAATTTCGTCCTGTCGGTCGCCGACGAGGATAAAGCGAACGATGTCGTAAACGCGATGCTCTATCCCAGCGCGATTTCCGAAGACGAAAAGGCGCGCATCGCGCGCGAATCCGCCAGTGTCCAGTTGGGCCACGGCGAATTTCACATTACGCATTCGCACGTCACGCTTGGCAAGGGCAATACGCCGGACTCAATCGACATGCTGAAATTCGAAGTCGTAGTGAACTTCTCGTCCGGCCTCACGCTCGCCCAGGTCCTTGCCCCGAAGCCGCCAGCCTCGCACTGACGCATGGCGCGCACGCGGTCCTTCTAGGAACTCGACCGGCGCGATGGCTTCCCGCGCTCCGGCCCCCAACCCTCGGCTACCTTGCGATGCTCGCGGAGAAGGTGCGGCGAAACTCGAATCTGCCCGTCGCGAACGAATCGCTCGTGATTTTCCTCGAGCTCGTCCGGCAAATACCGGTAATTCGCCGTCACGCCAAACGAGGCCTCCAGGCCGTAGGGCCGCATATTCCCGAAGGCGTTGATTTGTTCCAGGCGGGCGCCATTCGCGAGGTGAAAGAGCGCGACCGGATCGTACAGCTTGCCCTTGTCCCGCGCCTTTGCCAGGTAGGCAAGAGCGAGGCGCTCGAGAGGCGCGGCCAGCACGTCGCGATGAGCCGCGGGCTCCTCCAGAAGATGGAACAGCGCCTCGACAGAGTCGCGCCGGCGCGAGGTTCCGGTAAGCTGTCGCGCGAAATCTGCGAGCAATCTCGTCAGACGATCGCGCGTGAACCCATCTTCATTTTCGCCGTCGCGCAAGGCCCGCGCAAACCGCGGCAGCGGCGAAAGCGTCCCGTAATCTTTCAGGTTCGGAAATTCAGCTGAAAGTTCGGTCACAACCTGCTTGATCAGGAAATTGCCGAAGGCGACTCCTCGCAAGCCCCGCAAGCAGTTGTTGATCGAATAAAAAATTGCGGTGTCCGCCTTTTCCGGCGCGAGTATGGGCGCATGGATGTCGAGTAACGGCTCCAGGTTGCCGGCGAGCCCGTTGGCCAGCGCCACCTCCACAAAAATAATCGGCTCCTCCGCCAGCGCCGGGTGAAAGAAGGCGAAGCACCGCCGGTCCGCCTCAAGCCGCCTGCGCAGGTCCGGCCATCCATTGATTTCGTGCACCGATTCGTATTGAATCAGCTTCTCCAGGACAATCGCCGATGTCTTCCAGCTGATCCGTTCCAGGCGCAGGAATCCGCGGTTGAACCACGACCGCATCAGGTGCCTGAGGTCCGCGTCGAGCGCCGTGAACTCGCCGTTCTGCGGCGTCAGTGTCTGCAGGTCGCCTCGCAGCGCCACCAGCGTCTCAGTGCCCTTCGGCGCCGTGTTGATCCGGCGGAAGAGCTCCTGCCGCGGAGCCTCGACCGTCGCCGAGAGCGCCGCGAGGCTGGCCGCGGTCGGCTCCTTTTCGTATTCGCCCGCCGCGCGCCGGATCGCTGCTTCGTCTGGAGAGAATTCGCGCGAAAGCATCTCAAAAAATCCGCGCCGCTTGCCGGGATTCATCGCCGCGTACGTCTTGATGATCTTTTCGGCGAGAACGGTCTGCGAAGCCTCCCCGCGCTCCGACAGCAATTGATGGCACAGGAACCGCATGTCCGCACCGCGTCCTTCGCTCAGCACCCGCAGCAGATTGGAGAGAAAACCCGGCATAGCAACCAAATTATAGCCTGAACCCGCCCGCGGTCACTGGTACTCGCGTACCTCGAATCAGGCGAGGTGGCCCACACGATAATTGACATGACAACGTTGCCAGAAAATGTCTCGTGCGTTACGATGCGATGCACTTTTGGGAGCGCCAAATCGGCGGAGGGGAAATGAACGCGAAAAATCCGGTTCGCAATACATTCATTCGGGCATGCATTCTCGCAGTCGCGCTGGTTGGGCTTTCGGCAAGCGCAGGCGCGCAGGAGCACTGGGTGGCGACGTGGGCCGCCTCGCCCCAGAGCGCGCACATCGTCTTCCCGGGCCTGCCGCGCCCGCCCGCCCCGGCTCCGGGCGCCGCCGCCGCGCCCCCGGCTCCGCGTATCGTTTTTCCTCCGCCGCCATCCTTCGATAATCAGACCGTCCGTATGATCGTCCGCACCAGCATCGGCGGACACAGCCTGCGCGTGCAACTCTCGAACACTTTCGGCAGCAGCGCGCTTCATGTCGGCGCGGCGCATATCGCTCTGCGCGATAAAGATTCGACGATCGTCGCCGGTTCCGACCGCACGCTCACCTTCAGCGGCGAGCCTTCCGCCATCATTCCCGAGGGCGCTGAAATTGTCAGCGACCCGGTCGATCTCGATGTGCCGCCGCTCGCCTACCTCGCCGTCAGCGTCTACGTTCCCGGCCACGTGGACGACCCGACGGATCATCTCACCGGCCTGCACACAACCTACATTTCCGGCCCCGGAGATTTCACCGCGGCGCCGTCCATCGAAAACCCGAAAACCACGGAATCATGGTATTGGCTCTCCGGCGTTGACGTTCTCGCTCCCGCAAAAACCGGCGTGATCGTCGCTTTCGGCGATTCCATCACCGACGGCGCCACCTCCACCCCCAACACCGACCGCAGTTGGCCCAGCCAGCTCGCCGAGCGCCTCGTCGCCAATAAATCCACCGCCGATTGGGCCATCGTCAACGAAGGCATCTCCGGCAACCGCCTGCTCAATGGCGGCATGGGCGTTGCCGCTCTCTCGCGCTTTGATCGCGACGTCCTCGATCAGCCCGGCGTGAAATGGATCATCGTGATGCTCGGGATCAACGACATCGGCCTCGGCAACATCCCCGGTATCGACGCGGCCGATAAGGTCACCACGCAGGATCTCATCGCCGGACAGAAACAACTGATCGATCGCGCCCACTTGCGCGGCATCCGCGTGATCGGCGCCACGCTCACGCCTTACGTCGGCGCGTCGTATGCCAGCGAAGAGGGCGAGGTGATGCGCGAAGCCCTCAACAATTGGATTCGCACCAGCGGCGCATACGATGCGGTCTTCGATTTCGACAAGGTCGTGGCCGATCCCGCGAATCCCAAGCAGATTCTCGCGTCCTTCAACATTCGCGATCATCTGCATCCCAACGACGCCGGCTACAAAGCGATGGCCGATTCCATCGACCTCTCGATCTTCGATTCGAAGGCCGAGGCCGCCGCCGCGGCATCGCACTGATCGGGCGTTTCCAGATGGGCCGTTTAAAATGCCGGGGCCAAATGAGAAAAAGAGCTTCTCGCCAAAGTAGCGATCGTTCGCAGCGCTCGCCGCAAACGCACGCGCACGCGGCAGCCGGCTCCGGCGGCAAGTTCATCTGGCTCCTGTGCGCCACAAGCGCGCTGCTCGCGTGTCTCGTGTCTTTCGCCGCAGCGCACAGCGCGCAACAGCCGCAGCAAACCCCGCCGCCTCCGCCGCTGGTCGGCCCGCCGGCCCGCATCGCAGCCCAGGCCGTCTTCAACAGCCGCTGTGCCAGTTGTCATCAGAACATCATGGCCAGCGCCAACGGAAACGCCGGGCGAGCCGCCAGCGCCCCCAGCACCGAGACACTCGGCCAGATGACGCCCGAGGCGATCTACGCGGCGCTCACCACCGGCGCGATGGTCGGCCAGGCCCGCGACCTCAGCGACGATCAAAAGCGCATCATTGCCGAATTCTTCGGCGGCCGCCCGCTCGGCAACGCCAACGCCGGCGACGCGAAAAACATGAGCGGTCATTGCAGCGCCAACCCGCCTCTCGCCGATCCCTCCGCGCAGCCCGGATGGAATGGCTGGGGCAACGGCCTCTCGAACACGCGCTTTCAGTCGGCGCAAGACGCGCAGCTCTCCGCCGCCGAGGTGCCCTCGCTGAAACTGAAGTGGTCCTTCGGCCTGCCCGGCGGCGCCGAGACCTACGGCCAGCCTGCCATCGTCAGTGGCCGCGTTTTCTTCGGTGATTACAACGGTTTCGTCTATTCGCTGAATGCCGCCACGGGCTGCGTCTACTGGTCGTTCCACGCCGATGCACAGGTCCGCACCGCGATCGTGGTCGGCCCGGTAAAGGGCAAGGGCGCCGCCCGCTACGCCGCCTACTTCGGCGACAAGAAGGCCAACGTCTACGCCGTCGATGCGCGCACGGGCAAGCTGCTATGGAAAGTGAATCCGGAGCCGCGCCTGCTGGCGCACATCACGGGCGGCGCCGCGCTTTACGGCGGCCGCGTGTTCGTCGGCGTCGCGGGCTCGGAAGAGATTACGTCCTTGGACCCGCACTACCCGTGTTGCACGTATCGCGGCAGCCTTTCGGCGCTCGATGCCAACACAGGCAAAACCATTTGGAAGACGTACACGATCGCCGAGGCGCCCAAGCCGCTTAAGAAAAATTCGCTCGGCACGCAGCTCTGGGGCCCTGCCGGAGCTTCCATCTGGACCACGCCGACCGTCGACCCCGAGCGCCACGCAGTCTACGTCGGCACTGGAAACTCCTTCGCCGAGCCTGTCGCGAGAAACTCCGACGCCATCGTCGCCTTCGATATCAAAACCGGAAAGATCTTGTGGTCGTTTCAGGCGCTCGCCAACGATGTTTCTCCCGCTGGCTGCAACGGCCCCGGCCCCAAGGGCGAACAGTGTCCGCCCGATCCGGGCCCCGATTGGGATTTCGGCAATTCGCCGATCCTTCGCGCTCTTCCCGGCGGCCATCGCGTTCTCGTCGCGGCGCACAAAGGCGGTTTGGTCGTCGTGGTCGATCCCGACCGCAAAGGCGCGCTTCTTTGGAAGACCAATCTCGCCGAGCCCAACGCCGGCGCGGCCATCCAAATCATGTGGGGCGGCGCAGCAGACGCTGATAATGTCTACTACGCGCTCCAATCGGGCGGCGTCGCGGCAGTGCGCCTCGCGGACGGCAAGCGCGTCTGGACCACGAGAATCGATCCGGTGCTGATTCCGTCTGAAGCAGGGAAGCGCCTCCGACGCGGCCTTGAGGCCGCTGTCACCGTGATTCCCGGTGTCGTCTTCGCGGGCGGATGGGATGGCGTCCTCCACGCGCTTTCAACCGACGACGGTCATCCGCTCTGGCAATATCAAACCGTCCGCGACTACGCCACCGTCAACGGCGTTTCCGCCAAAGGCGGATCGCTCGGCGCCCCCGGTCCCGTCGTTGCCGGCGGCATGCTGTACGTCGGCTCAGGCTACGTCGGCACAGGCAACGGCATCCCCGGCAACGTCCTCCTCGCCTTCTCCGCCCAGTAAAAGGAATGCCGCAACGAAGATGCCGGTCCCCGCGCCGGCCGCCCCAACGACTCTCCCCTCCTGCAGCACGCGCCCGTCATTCTGCCTGCCCTGAGCGCAGTCGAAGGGAGCGAAGCGAAGAATTTCTCTTCAACTTCGCATCCCCGAACGACCGCTTGACACGCACGCTCGCATCCCTAAGATGGTTGTGTGAATGGACCCGCGAAAAGTACAGGCCGCCGCGGACCCAATCGCTTCGGATTCGGCCCCTGTACGTAATCTGTACCCGAGGACAATTTCGCGCCGCGCGTAATCGTGCTTAACTAAAATGATGACGATAAACGGGTACCTGGAAGCGAGCTCGAAGCGAGAGCGAAGCAAAATACCTCAATTTCTAATCGACATTTGGCGATTAGAAACGTCCGTAACTTACAGAAAATACACGATGGCGACCACTTCTAATCGACACGGTATGGACACTACTCGTTGATGCAAGATTTGGCGAATTCGGCGATCGAAACGGCGAAAAAACGCGGCGCCTCCTACGCCGATGTGCGCGTGATGGACATCCGCCACCGCGACATTTCGACCAAGAACGGCGAAGTCGGCACGCTCGCCGAATCTGAGTCGCTCGGCATCGGCATTCGCGTGATCGCGAGCGGCGCCTGGGGATTCGCCTCCACCGACCGGCTCACGCGCGAGGGCGTGCAAGCGTGCGCTGTCGAAGCGGTCGAGATCGCCAAGGCCTCGGCGCTGGCAAAACGCGAGAACGTCGCGCTCGCCCCTGAAAAAGCCTACGTCGATACCTGGCAGAATCCGTTCCTCAAGGATCCGTTCCGCATTCCCGTCGAGCAGCAGATCGATCTGCTGCTTGCGGCCGATAACGAAATGCGCCGCGTCAAGGGCCTGACGCTTGCCGAAGGCTCGATGTCGTTTCGCCGCATCGACCAGCTATTCGTGTCGAGTGCCGGCTCGTCGATCCATCAGATCAAGATGCAATCGGGCGCGGGAATCGTCGCGACGAGCTTCGCGGGCACCGAAATTCAGAAGCGGTCGTATCCGAATAGCTTTGGCGGGCAGCACATGTTACAGGGCTACGAGCTGATCGAATCGCTCGATCTCGTTGGCAACGCGGGACGCATCGCCGAAGAGTGCGTGGCCCTGCATTCGGCCGCGCAATGCCCCGAAAAGCGGGGCACCATCATCCTCGGCAGCTCGCAGCTCGGCTTGCAGATTCACGAATCGATCGGGCATCCGATCGAACTCGATCGCGTCCTAGGCATGGAAGCGAATTTTGCGGGAATGAGTTTTCTGACTACCGAAAAGCTGCGCAAGCTGAAATACGCCTCGGATATCGTCAACGTCGTCGCCGATGCCCGCCTCGAACACGGCCCCGGCCTCGGCACATTTGCCTACGATGACGAGGGCGTAGCCGCGCAGTGCACGCCGATCATCACGGACGGCCTCTTCACCGGCTACCTGACCAGCCGCGAAACAGCGTCGGCGATTGGCGAGAAGCGCTCCGGCGGCACGGTCCGCTGCGAAAGCTGGAACCGCCTGCCGATGATTCGCATGACCAACATCAGCATCAATCCCGGCACGTGGAAGTACGACGACCTGATCGCCGACACCGACGACGCGATCCTCATGGAGACGAACCGCTCCTGGTCGATCGACGACAAGCGCTATCACTTTCAGTTCTCGACCGAAATCGGATGGGAGATCAAGGGCGGCAAGAAAGGCCGCATGATCAAGAACCCGAGCTACAGCGGCATCACCACCGAATTCTGGAATAGCTGCGACGCCATCTGCTCGCGCGACCATTGGACGCTCTGGGGCACGCCTAACTGCGGCAAGGGACAGCCCCAGCAGACCATGGGCACTGGCCACGGCGCGGCCCCGGCGCGCTTCCGCAACATCAAAATCGGCGTGGCCTTCGCCAAATGACGATGACAATCGCAATTCCTTGGCGCCGTCATCCTGCTTGCCCTGACGAAGGAAGGGAGCGAGGCGAAGGCTCTCTCTTTGCTAGGAGGCGCGATGTCGAAAGATAAGGCGCTCTCCATCAGCGACCTCGAGCGCATCGCCGAGCGCGTCCTGAAACTCAGCGACGCCGACGAGACGGAAGTCGATATCGCCGCGACCACCGATGCGCTGACGCGCTTCGCCAACAACACGATTCACCAGAACGTGGCCGAGGAAATCCTCGGAATCTCGATCCGCACCGTCGTCGACGGCCGCACCGCGCGCTCCACAACGAACAAAACGGACGACGAGTCGTTGCGCCGCGCGATTGCCACCGCGGTAAGCCTCGCACGCAACCAGCCCAAGAATCCTGATCTGCTGCCGATGCTGAAGAAGCAGAAATACGAGAAGGTCGCGCGCTTTTTCTCGGCCACCGCCAAAACCTCGCCGCAGGACCGTGCCCGCGCGGTCACCCGCGTCTGCAAGATGGCGGACAAGCGAAAGCAGACAGCTGCAGGAATCTTTTCGAGTGGCGAGTCGCGCTCCGTCCTCGCGAATTCGAAGGGACTTTTCGCTCGTTACGAGCAGACGAGATCGGAATTCTCGGTGACGATTCTTGAGCCGCACTCGTCGGGCTGGGCCAAAGAGAACTCGCCCGACATTCGCAAGATCGATTCCGAAGCGCTCGCGGAAAGCGCCAGCGAGAAGGCCGCCAAATCGCGGGAGCCCCGCGAAATCCCGGCCGGCCGCTATACCACGATTCTGCCGCCATCAGCCGTTCTCGATCTGGTGGGATTCCTCTTCTACGATTTTGCGGGCACGGCCGTCCTCGACAAGCGCTCCTGCTTCACCGGCCGCATGGGCAAAAAGCTGCTCGGCCAAAACATCACCTTGTGGGATAACGCCTACCACCCGCTTCAAAGCGGCCCAGCCCACGATGGCGAAGGCATGCCGCGGCAGAAAGTGCTGCTGGTCGATAAGGGCGTGCCGAAGAATTTGGTCTACTCGCGCGCGACCGCCAAGAAAATGAAAGCGAAGCCAACCGGCCACGGCTTTTCGCTGCCCAACGACTACGGCGAAGCGCCGATGAATCTCGTCTTCGCGGGCGGCGACAAGTCGATCGAAGAAATGGTACGCACCACGGAGCGCGGCATCCTCGTCACGCGGCTGTGGTACATCCGCGAGGTCGATCCCTACGAAAAGATCCTCACCGGCATGACGCGCGACGGCACGTTCCTGATCGAAAACGGGCGCGTCGCGGGCGGCATCCGCAATTTCCGCTTCAATGAAAGCATCATCGAGATGCTATCCAACGTCGAGATGCTGGGTCCCGCTGTGCGCGCGGCCGGAGAAGAGTCCTTCGAGATGGTCGTCCCGGCGATGAAGGTCCGCGACTTCCACTTCAGCGAAGTCACGAAGTTCTAGGTTCAGCGTGCTGTTCGATGGCGGACAAAAAATTGAGTCTTGTCGACGTTGGCATCCACTGCGACATCGAAAAAACCGACCATCATTTCGTCGTAGGTTTGATCGCCCCAGTAAACCGCTGAGGTTGGATCGGGGTTGTGAGGATTATTCTTCGAATTGTCGTACCACGCGACAGCTTGCAACACAGTGCCAGCTTTTAGCGGCATCGGCTGCGCGAGCCGGTAACTCAGTTGCCAGAAGAAGTCATAGTTCGCGCGAAGCAGCGGCTCGATCGTGCCGTTCGCGCGGAGGATGTTGTACTCGAAGCGCTTTCCGCGAAGGTGCATGTGCGGGAAGAAGCTGAGCAGCAGGGCGTCGTTAGGCATCGAGCCGTGCACTTCGACGCGTTGGTTGGCAACGCCCGGCGGAATTACGAAGCTGCTGTTGGTCAGCTGCAGCGTGAGAACGCGTTTCGTGGGCGGCCGCTTGGCGAAGACGATTCCGACGCTGGTCTGATCGACGGTCGGACGATCGCGCGAGATATAGTGCATCTGGAAAACCAGGTCCGAGCCCGCGGGAATGTACTTCGCCATTCCATCGGGCCAACGATCGGGCGAGCTTCCCGGCGCGTACACGAGGAGGATGTCCGCCTTCGTCGCCTTCGTGTCGCGCCGATCGGCGTCGGTCTTCATGTCGGACGCAGTGAACGGCACGCCGATGGGCGCATGCCGCAGCCACGGCGAATCCGGCGGGCGAATGTAGACGACGGCGTGGTGAACGTTCGCGCGGCTCGACGGACGAATCTCGGACATCTGCACCCACTTGCCTTCCTTGAAGCCGGTGGGAACGATCTCGTAGGTGTATTCGATATCGCAGAGCGCCGGAATCGGCACCGGCTTGGGCATGCGGATCACGAGGTCGGGCTGAGGAATGTTCCAGCCCGCGACCCAATGACGCGGCAGCGGCGCATCCGCCGGATTTCCCGCGGGCGCATTGGCCGCGGCCCATGCGGCGAGCGTGCTGATTTCCTTCGGCGAGAGCGAAGGATCGTTCGAAAAATGTCCCACGCGCGGATCGGCAAACCAGGGAGGCATTTTGCGTGCGCGCGCGTCATCCGCGATAAGGCGGGCGAGCGGCTGCGTCTGATCGTAGGTGACGAGCGGCATCGGCGCGATTTCGCCGTCCCGGTGGCAAGACTGGCAATGCTGTTGCAGGATCGGCACCACATCGCGATAGAAGGTAGGAGTCGAAGTGTCGCCTGGGCGCGGCGCTCTTCCGTTTGGCAGCAGCGTCGCGACCGCAACGAGCGCGATTATTGCTGACGATCTAAACAGTTTCATTGATTTGCCCGGCACAGTGAGTCGTTTCAGATTATGCCACGAGGATCAGTGGGGCGGTGCTGGGCGCTACTGCTGGGTGAACTGAAGGCTCGAAATGGCGCGGTCGATCACGTTTTCCTGAATCTGGACGAGATCGTTATCGGCGCGGGTCATTCCGAAGATGGTGTAGACCTGGCCGCCGCGCGGAAGGAAGACAGCGACGCCCGACCAGTCCTGGTTATCAACGCCGCCACGAAAATGATGTTCGATCGCAGGCATGCCGCCGATCGTAACGTGCTCCTCGCCAAGCGAGCGGAAGTTGTCCATCACGTCGCGGAGGCGCTGCTCGGATGCCTTGATGTCCGATGTCAGCGATTCGCCCGCGGGCTGCTGGCCGATCAGCAGGTAGGTGGTCTCGTCGTCAGTGCCGAGCGCAGCGATTGTGCCGGGCAGCAGCTTGCGCGCGCCCGCGATCACTTCCCAATCGGGCGGCTTGTACATGTGGAAGCGATACGTATCGTTCGTATAGAGATTGCCGACAACTTCTTCGCGAACCGGGACGGGCGCAGGAGGCTTGGGTGGCGCGGGATCAGCCACCGGCGTGGCAGCCATCGGCGCCGGAGTGGGGGCGGCAACTTTGGGCGCGGCCACAGGCGTCGCCGGCGGCTCGGCCTTCACCACGGGCTTCGTTGCGATCGGCGCGACGCTTGCAGTTTGCGCTTTTGGCTTTTCGGGCGCGGGCGCAGGAGATGCAACGGGCTTCGCCGCGGCGATGCTGATCGAGACGACCTGGTCCTTCTGCACTTCCGCGAATCCGTAGCTTGTCTTTACCTTGAACGAATTTTCTTCGAAGCCGACGATCGTGCCGGAAATCTTGGTGCCATCCTTCAATTTCAGCTCGTCCGCGCTCGCTGTGTGTAGCGCAAACAGGCTGGTGCCTGTTGTCACGCAGACCAGAGCGGCGGTTCCCAGGGATAGACGGCAACGCCTCATGACTCCGAGTATCGCGCTGGGCGATTGCGCGTGGCAAGCTCGCGCGCAGCGTGGTGCTGCTTTAGTCAGCAGCGGCTAGTGTGGCGCGGGCTTAGCGGTCGAGGAATTCGCGCAAGCGGGCGTAGCCGGCGCGGCTGACGGGGAGCTGCGCACCGGTGGACAGGACGGCGACGTGGCTGTCCTTCGAGTAGGGCTCGATCTTGGCCACGCGTTCGAGATTCACGATGTACGAGCGGTGCACGCGGAGGAAGCGAGAGGGATCGAGGGCGGTTTCGAGGCTCGCGATGGTCTGCTGCTTGAGATGTTTCTTGCCGTCGGACGCCAGCGCGACGTAATCGTCCTGCGCCTCGACGTAATCGAGCTTGGCGACGGGAATGATGAAGACGCGCGCACCGTCGCGGACCGGAATCCTTTCGAGGTACTGGGCGGGCGGTCGCGCGGCCGCGGCAAGCTCCGCTGCGGAAACCGCATGGGACGGTGTTTTGGCTTCGAGGCGTTCTCTCGCGCGCTTCAGGGCTGCCTCGAAACGGCTCGCACCGACCGGCTTCATCAGGTAGTCGACGGCGTGGACCTCGAAGGCGCGAATCGCGAAATTGTCGTGGGCGGTGACGAAAACGACGGCGGCGTCGTTGCCGATCAATTCCAGGACTTCGAAGCCATCGAGCTTCGGCATCTGGATATCGAGGAACACGAGATCGGGCTTCAGCTCCGCGACCGCTTTCACGGCTTCGAAGCCGTTCGCGCATTCGGCGACGAGCTCGATTTCCGGATGCGAGGAGAGAAACTCGCGCAGAATCTGCCGCGCGAGCTCTTCGTCGTCCACAATGATGGCGCGGATTTTGCGTGTCGTTTCGGGGCTCACTGGGCGGCTACCTCTTTCTCGGAGAGTTTTCCGGCTGGCAGGGTGATGGCCACGCGGAAACGATCGCCGTCGCCCTTGGCCTCGAATGTCGCGCGATTTCCGTAGCGCGCCTGAAGGCGCTGGCGGACGTTGGCCAAACCGACGCCGCCCCTGCGGCGCGCTGGCGCCTCTGGGTCGAAAAGATTTTCGACGACGATCGAGACAGAGCCGTTCTCGCAGCCGACGTCCAGATGGATCCATCCACCATCGATGAGATTCGCGATCCCGTGAGAGATCGCATTTTCAACGAGCGGCTGAAGCAAGAGCGGCGGCACGTCGACGGCGAGCGCGTCCTTGGCGATGTTTTCCTCCATGTGCAGGCGCGCGCCATAGCGCGTTTTTTCGACCGCGAGAAACGCGTGGATCAGAGACATCTCTTCTTGGAGAGGGATCGCTGATTTTTCGCCGAGGCCCAACGTCCGCCGCAGGAAATCGCCCAGCAGTATGCACATTTCGCGAGCCCTCGCCGGATCGGAACTCGTGAGGGCGCTGATCGAATTCAGGCTGTTGAAGAGGAAGTGCGGATTCACCTGCGCCTTCAGCGCCCTCAATTCGGCTTCGCGAGCGAGAATGCTCATCTGCATCATGCGTGCCTCGGCCTTTTGAGATGCCTCTACCGCGATCAGGACGTAGTAGAAGAACACCGACAGCAAGTAGAGCAAAACTCCCGTAACGAACACGACGGGCAATTCGGAATAGAGCCGCTCGTTCAGGCCGCGAAAGGCGAAAAAGCTGGAAGCGAGAATCCAGGCCAGTACCCAGGCCGCGAATACCCAGAGGCCGGAAGCAACCAACGCTCCGCCGACATGTGTGGTGAGCAGTTTGTCGAGTTCGACGCGATCGATGGGGGTGGAGCGGCACGAGTACCACGCCGAAAGACAAACGAACGCATAGAAAAGGCAAAGAGGGATCGCCAGTGCCGTTGCTTCTTCGATGCTCACCTGATGCGTGATGGAGAGCAGATAGACGAGCAGCGCCGCGAGAGGAATCCATGCGATCAGGTAGAGGAGAACGCGCCGGAGTTGGCCAAGGAGCGGATGCATGGGATTCAGTTCTTGATGGTGACTCCACCGAAAATCGCGGCGCCACGAACGATCAGCTCCTTCACCGGTGTCGACGCGCTGACGGGTTGAGGGTACGTCTCATCGACGAACGCGCCCGCGACCGCCGTAGCTTCGATCGTGATTCTCCACGTATCAGGCACGCGAACTTCGCCGCCTCCGAAAACCGTGTCGATGTGAAGGAGAGCGCGACTGCCGTCGATATCCGCGCGAGTGAAATCGATGTGAAAGCCGCCGAGAATCGCAGTCGCTTTTCCGAACCGGAAGCGCTGCGAGGTGACACGCCGCTTGAAACCGCTCAGGATGACGGCTTGGTCGAATGTCGCGTCGTCGCCACTCCCGCCACTGGCATTCACGCCGAAAAACGCGGCCGACGGAGGCGGCCCCGAAGGCGCTCCTGGCGGGCGGGGTGCGTCGTCGAGGGGATGTGGCGGAGGTGCAGGATTC
Source organism: uncultured Acidobacteriota bacterium (assembly GCA_963814735.1). Taxonomy (GTDB): domain Bacteria; phylum Acidobacteriota; class Terriglobia; order Acidiferrales; family UBA7541; genus Palsa-295. The sequence goes on from CAWFEC010000009.1 coordinate 377,002, forward strand.
TGTACCGGGTCCTGCGTCGCACCCCACTCCGGACCAGGCCATCGAGACCAGGGGCGCCCGAGGCGTCCCGAGGAATTCAGCAACATGGATATGCCGAGGCCGATCAGCACCAGGGGCCACAGGCTCCCGATGTGGATATGGAAGAAACCCAGCTCATTCGAGATCGATACTCCCCCCCAGACGAGCAGCAGCACGCCCCAGAAACGGGCGCCGGAATGAGTGGAGAGAATGATCGTCAGGCCGGCGGCAATCAGAATCGCGGGCCAAACGAATGCGAACGAGATGTTGGCCGGTATGATTCCCAGCTGATCGAGGAGAAAAATCACTCCGAGCGTAGTGATCCACAAGCCTACCAGAAGGCCTGGTGCCACAACGCGTCTGGGGCCGTTCCTCACGCTGTTCCTTCCCTGTGGTTGTTCATTCCACCCATTCGCCTGCTACTCAGCATCAAGCCGTTCGTTGAGAAAACAAGATCGCGCATCCGGCAAGCACCAGAGCTAGCGGCCAAAAGCGGAATGAGTCGCCTATCGCCGCCGCTTTCATCCAGCCGTCCGCCAGGCTCCAGAGGCTCTGCAGGAGCAGGGAAGCGACCCAGTGGCTGTCCGTCAGATGAGCGTAGCCAAGTTCGCACAATTGAAACACAATTCCCACAAAGATCAGAACCGCGGCCCCCAGCGTAGCGGCTGCCGACGAAGTGGAAGTTGGAGAGGGAGCACGCCGTTCGACGTTGGTCATCATGTCGTCTCCTACCAGAATTTGGTGTCGTTCCATGGCGGGAGAATAGGATGGCGCGCTTGCGGCGTCTTGATGTTTTCGGTGAATGGCCGCTGATTACCGGCGAATAGCGAAGAGGCAGCGGCGTGCGGCGAGGTCCCGAGAAGATTTTACCTACGAGAAGAGGCTCATGCCAAACCAGAAAGCTGCTGCCGTGATGACGCTTGCGACGATCAAGAGCCAGCGCAGGTGTTTTTTTCGCGCGGCAACTACAATCATGCCGAGGACAACGAAGAGGAAGACCAGTTCCGCCCAAAAGAAGCGCGAGCCGAGCCCGGAGGTCCACTGGCCCGCATCGTCCTGCAGCCACTCAGAGGCGAACGACGTGACGGCTGTGAGCGAGATCGCAACGACGCCGGCGAGCGCCATGCCCTTCGCCCACTCAGGGATGATCCAGTCTTTTCTGGTTTCGCGCCAATCCAGCCACGTCTGGCCGACGACCAACCCCACCAGAACTAGAACGAACAGCGCCACATGCCCTCCCCAAGACCGGGCCGCTCCAGCGCCCCCAACGCATTCGCCTTTGCTGGAACGACCCTCAGGCTGCGGCCCGTCGAATCACATCCTCAGCGCGAAGAGCGCCCGTGCGACGGGCGACTCGCCTGCTTCGACAGACCCTCCGCCTCCACCATTTCGAACCGCTCTTCTATTACGAAAAACTCCGCGAAGTCAACGACTGAATCGGCGCTGAAAGCATCGGCGACGGCTGGCGCATTCGCTGCCCGGGCTTCGCGATCTCCGCCGTCTTTCGGCGGGCGCAATGGGTGGGCAATCCTTCTACCAAAGCAGCGCGAATGAGCGTCCGTTCGATGCATTCGCTATGTGCAATGGCTTCAAGAAAATGTGAGCGGACGCCGGCTGTGCCGGACGAATTCAGGCACCGCCAGGCCGTTTCCAGCGGCTCGAATATCCAGAAGCTGGAAGGTTGTGGGGCGAGTATGAGAAAGTCTTTGCACCGAGCGCTGTTTGCGAGAGGATGTGCTGTTATGGCTGTCCTAGTACCGCCGGGCGGGGTTGTAATTCTCACAACGGGACTGAGGCAAGCAAAACAGCCGCGCCGCCGAATCTGCTAGCATAGGCAAAACTGATGCGAAATCCCTGGATCATCGCGCACCGAGGCGCCTCCGGCCACGCACCCGAAAACACGCTCGTGGCCTTTCAGCGGGCAGTCGAACTGGGCGCAGGCTTCATCGAAACCGACTTGCACCTGACGCGGGATGCGCGTTTCGTTGCGATACACGATCCAACGCTCGAACGCACGACCAACGGCCAGGGACCGGTGAAAGATCGAACGCTCGCCGAGTTGCGACAGCTCGACGCGGGTATGTGGTTCGACCGGCAATTCATGGGCGCGCAGATTCCCACGCTTGATGAGGTGCTCAAATTCGCGCGTGAGAACGACGTGATCTTTTACCTGGAGATCAAGTACGACGGCGCGTGGGGCATGCACCACTCGCTTGTGGCGGCGCTGCAGAATTCGGAGAACGCGGCGCGCACGATCGCCCTTTCCTTCGATCCGCAAACGCTGCGGGCGCTGCGACAGATCGATCCGGGAGTAATGATGGGGTTGCTCGTCGACCGGGGAGGGCCGGACCTCGTGAAAACGGCCATCGATGCGGGGGCGCGGCAACTCTGCTTACGATGGGACCTGGTGAATCGCGAACTCGTCGATCGAGCGCACCGGGCGGATCTGCACGTCGTGACCTGGACTGTGAACGATGCGGGCGAGATGCGGACGATGATCGAAGCCGGTGTCGACGGCATCATGACGGACTTGCCGGACCGACTGCGTGCCGTGGTTGAGGATATGTCGTCTCGCCAGCCGGCGAAGTGACTGACGCTTTAATTCCCACTGATTGCGGCGAACAGGGCGGAGAACTGCGCGAGCGAGAGCTGCTCGGCGCGAGCATCGGGGCGCAGTTCGCAGGCATCGAGGGCTGCGTGAATGCGGTCGTCGGATGAGAGGCTGCGAAGATTGTTGCGGAGCGTTTTACGCTTTTGGCAGAAGCAGGCTTGTATGAATTCGAGAAACGCTCGCTCGTCGCGCACGCCGAGGGAGGCTCGTTCGCCGGGCAGCGCCATGCGCACGAGCGCGGATGTGACGCGTGGCGGCGGACGAAACGCACCCGGAGGAATCCGTAGGACAATTTCGGGCCGCGTGTAGAACTGGCAGGCGGCCGAGAGATAGCCATATTCGCGGCGGCCGGGCCGAGCGGCGACCCGCGCGGCGACCTCGAACTGGATGACGACGTGGATCGAGGCTATCTGGTCGGCATACTCGAAAAGATGATGGAGGATCGGCGACGTAATGTAATAGGGAAGATTGCCGTAAACGCGGAAGGGGCCACCGGCGAGTTTTCCGAGATCGAGCTGCAGGACGTCGCCTGAGACGATTTCGACGGATGGCCACTCGGCGGAATGCTCTTCGATTTTCCGGCGCAAATTTTCAGCAAGGCGAGCATCCGTTTCGATGGAGATGACGCGGCGGCCCCGGCCGGCGAGCAGGCGCGTCATTTCGCCGTGGCCAGCGCCGATTTCGAGCCAAACCTCGTCAGGATCATGCGGCAGCGTTTCGAGGATGCGCTTTTGCCACGCTGGATTGCCGAGGAAGTGCTGCCCCAATTTCTGACGCGCCATGGCGAACGAGTGTAACAACTCAGGATACGGTGCAACAACGACGAGGGCTGCAACTATGCGATGGCGGATGGAGCGCTTCGTCGGGAGATTGGGTTGACGAACGCTGAGGGCTCCGCTACCGTTTTTATTGTGGTTTAGGCGGCGATGAAAATTCTCTTCGTAGCTTCCGAGGGACTCCCGTACTCGAAAACCGGCGGACTGGCGGATGTCGTCGAGGCGCTGCCGAAAGCGCTCCGGGCGATGGGCCACGACGTGGCGGTCCTACTGCCGCGGTATCGCGCCAACAAGATTCACTCGATGCTGATTTCGAGCGTGACGGTGGCGCTCGGAGACCGCTTGCGGTTCCCGGCGATTGCGGAGGCGGCAGCGGTCGACGGAGTCCGCTACTTTTTCGTCGACGATCCACCATTTTTCGATCGCCCGGAACTCTATGGCAACAGTGCCGGCGATTATCCGGACAACGCCGAGCGATTCGCGGAATTCTCGCGGGTGACGATCGAGTTTATGAAGCGCGTGTGGCTGCCGGATGTGGTCCATTGCCACGACTGGCAGACTGCGCTGGTCCCTGTGCTGCTGCGCACGCAACACGCCGAAGATCGCGCCGTGCGCTCGTTGCCGGTCGTATTCACGATTCACAATCTCGCCTACCAGGGCGTGTTCGATGCGGACGTGCTGCGGCGGATCGGCCTGCCCGACGCGCTTTTCAGCGTCGATGCCCTTGAGTTTTTCGGCAAGGTGAATTTCCTCAAGGGAGGATTGATCTACGCCGACTATCTGACGACCGTCAGCCGCCGCTACGCCAAGGAAATTCAGACGGCGGAATTCGGCAACGGGCTTGAAGGCGTGATCCGCAACCGAGGAGACCGGCTGACCGGCATCTTGAACGGTGTCGATTACACGGCGTGGAATCCGGAGGCGGACAAGCTGATCGCGCAGAACTACTCGTCCGAGAATCTCGCCGGAAAGAAGGCGTGCAAAAAGGACTTGCTCGCTTCATTCCGCTTGCCGGAAGACGACTTGGCGCGCCCGCTGATCGGAATCGTCTCGCGATTTGCGGACCAGAAGGGATTCGATCTAATCGCGGAGATCGCGGACGACATGATGAAAGAGAATTTGGCTCTGGCCGTACTAGGAACCGGCCAGCCCGAGTACGAAAAGCTCTTCAGGCAGCTTGCCGAGAAATATCCGGAGCGCGTAGGCCTCAAAATCGGTTACGATAACACTCTCGCACACAAGATCGAGGCGGGCGCGGATATGTTCCTGATGCCGTCGCGATACGAGCCGTGCGGGTTGAATCAGATTTACAGCTTGCGCTATGGGACGGTGCCGATCGTTCGGGCGACCGGGGGACTGGACGATACGATACAGAATTTCGTTTCAAAAACGCAGCAGGGCACTGGATTCAAGTTCGAGGAGTATAGCGGTAAGGCGTTGTTGCTTTGCCTGCGCGAGGCGCTCGAGACATACGGCGACGCTAAGGATTGGCAGACTGCGCAGGCAAGCGGTATGACCAAGGATTTTTCGTGGAAGGCTTCGGCGGCATCTTACGTGACTCTGTACGAGGCGGCAAAGAGGTCGCGAATCCCAAGAGTCGCTGGAGCATCTAAATACGCGGGCGTGGACCGGCGGTAGGTCGCCGGAAGCCGCTCATAAGGGGAAACTTAAATGGCAGACAACATTCCAGCCGTAACCGATGCGAGCTTCCAATCCGAAGTGATCGACGCGAGCAATAGTCAGCCCGTGATGGTCGATTTCTGGGCTGACTGGTGCCGGCCGTGCAAGATGCTCTCGCCCACAGTGGACGAGATCGCGCGGGAACACGCCGGCAAGTTGAAGGTCGTCAAGCTCAACGTCGACGACAACATGAACGTGCCCGGCAAGTTCAATATCCGCGGGATTCCGACGCTGCTCGTCTTCAAGGGCGGGCAGGTGGCCGAACAGATCGTCGGCGCCGTATCGAAAGAGCAGATCACCAAGGCGATCGAACGCCATCTGGCCTAAAGCTTGTTTCGATCTCGATGAAGTTGTCTCGCGGGCGCGCGACCCGCGAGACGGGTTTGGCGTTTTCTAGTTCCTTCCTTGCAGCGATCCATACGATGATGAAGCAATCAAAACTGGCCGTCCGCCGGTGCCACTGGGCGCAGAGCCAGCTCATGATGGAATACCACGATACGGAGTGGGGCGTGCCGCTGCACGACGATCGCAGGCTCCTCGAATTTCTGATTCTCGAAGGCGCGCAGGCGGGGCTGAGCTGGGAAACCATTCTCCGGAAGCGCGAGAATTATCGCAGCGCGTTCGACGGATTCGACGCCGCGAAAATCGCGCGCTACGACAAACGCAAAGTGCGCGCGCTGATGGCCGACGCCGGGATCGTGCGCAACCGGCTGAAGATCGCGGCGACCATCACGAATGCGCAGGCATTTCTCGCGGTACAGAAGGAGCACGGCTCGTTCGACGACTACATCTGGAAGTTTGTCGGCGGCAAGCCAAGGCGAAATTCCCGGCGGAAATCGAAGCAGGTGCCCGCGCGCACGGCGGAATCCGATGCGATGAGCAAAGCGCTCAAGAAGCGCGGATTCCGCTTCGTCGGCTCGACGATTTGCTACGCATTCATGCAGGCGACCGGCATGGTGAACGATCACGCCATCGACTGTTTTCGGTGCCGCGAAATTTTGTAGCATCGCGTTACCCTCTTGACAAGCGAACTGGGAGCCTCCATCTTAGATGGCTTTACTCCGGGGCTGCGCGTGGTCTGTAGATGGTGTGATGGGAGATTGATTTGAAAGTACGGGTTTGCTTCCACGATAAGTGCTTCGACGGGGCTTCGTCCGCCGCGATCTTTTCGCGGTTCTACCGTGAGCGCATCAATCCGGGCGTTGAGTTCCTGTACACCGGGATGACGCACAAAGCCTCGCAGCCTTTCGAAGACGGCGTATTCGACGGCGATGAAAATGCCATCGTGGATTTCAAGTATTCGAGCTCGCCGCTCCTTACGTGGTGGTTCGACCATCATCAGAGCGCGTTCCTCAAGCCGGAGGACGCCGAGCATTTCCGGCAGGACCATTCGGGCAAGAAGTTCTACGATCCGTCGTACAAGTCGTGCACGAAATTTTTGGCCACGATCGCCAGCGAGAAATTCGGATTTGACGCGAAGCCGCTCGCAGAACTGATCGAGTGGGGCGACATCATCGACGGCGCGCAGTTCAAGTCGCCCGAGGCGGCGGTGGCTCTGGCGGAGCCGGCGATGAAACTGGCGCTGGTGATCGAGGCGGCGCCGGAGCCGAATCTCGTGCCGCAGCTGATTCCGGACTTGGCGCGGCTTTCGCTCGCGGAAGTCATCGAACTGCCACTGGTGAAGAAACATCTGGGCCCATTGCTTGATCGGCATCGCCGGTCGATCGAAATTTTGCGCGAGAGGACGGATTCGCGGGGCGGGGTTGTTTACTTTGATGTCAGCGACCTCGATCTCGAGGGCTACAACAAGTTCATCCCGTACTATCTGTATCCGGACGCGCTCTATTCGGTGGGCGTGAGCGCATCGCCGACGCGCGCGAAGGTGTCGGTCGGAACCAGCCCGTGGAAAGAGGTAGCCGCCGACGTGAATCTGGCGTCGCTATGCGAAAAGTACGGCGGCGGCGGGCACGCGCGCGTGGCGGCAATCTCATTCGGGCCCGGCGACCTCGTTCGCGCGCGCCAGGTAGCCAAGGAAATCGCCGCAACGCTGCGTACCTGATCGCTCGCGCGGCGCCTTCGCGCATCGCAGGGACGCGTTGGGCGCTCCGTGGTCTCGTGCTAGAATTAAGGTTTTCCCGGGCCGCTAGCTCAATGGTAGAGCAGCTGACTCTTAATCAGCGGGTTGGAGGTTCGAGTCCTCCGCGGCTCACCACTCATTCTCCGTAACTGGCAGCAACTGCTTTAGCTGATGCTCCCGGGCGCATTCGAGTTCGGGTCTAACTTCCGGCGACCCGGTGGCCTGCGACAGCCGCGTCAGAACGGGCAATTTTTTCATCGTCAGCCCGCGAAGGCATTCTGCGGACATCCGGAACCGCAGGGCTTCCATTAGCGTCTGTCAAGTGTTAGCTACTATCACGATATCCGTGCGTCTGTGTTAGAGTAGCCCTCTCAAAATCTGCATAGACGACCCAGGAGAAGATGATTGATGGCTGGCACGAAGATCGCTCGAATCAGTTCATCCCACGTCGCTAAACGCAGCGAGGGAAGGCATAAGACGTCCACGAAATGGTCCCATCTTGGTCCATCCAGGAAAGCACAGGGAAACACGGCGATACCTGGCCTTCGCGAGCGCAAGAAAGTGCGCATGCGAGGCCAAATCATCGACACCTCGATTCGGCTGTTTCGCAAGCGCGGCTACGAAAACACACGGGTGGACGACATCGTCCAAATTCTGGAAATCAGTCAACCGACCTTTTTCCGGTATTTCCCGAGCAAGGACGCGGTTCTGCGCGAGGTAGGCAGGCGCGGGTTTGCCTGTATCAAGGAGCGTCTTGAGACCGAGCTTTCGAGCCGCACGTCGACCGGGGAGCGTCTTCGCCGGATGTATCAGGGCATGGCCCAGGAAGTGGAGTCGGACCGGCCGTTGTGGCGAGCGGTGGTGCTTTCAGGTGCGATGGATCCTGTGCGTTCGCCCGAGATGCGCCAGCCTGAAGAACTCGCCGTGAGCTTGCTGCGGGAGATTCTCGCGGAAGGGCAGAAGCGAGGAGAAATCACGCGCGCCTTTCCGGTCGCTCACCTCGCCGAATTTATGGAAGGGCTTTACACGACCATCGTTCGCCGTTGGGCGGTTGATCTCGAAGGGCCGCACGATTTGAGCGAGCGCGTGCTCAGCGCCGTCGAATTTTTCCTGCGCGGCGTGCAGGCGTGAGCCGTCAATTCCACCGGCATCGAGCCGGTGGCGCTGAGATTCCCCGAGCCGTGCGCGAATGAAAGCAGCCATCCTGCGTGATTTCAAGAGGCCGCTTGCGATCGAAGATGTCGATCGGCCCAAGCTGGAATCCCACGAAGTCCTGATCCGGGTTGAGGCCTGTGGCGTATGCCATTCCGATTTGCATGTGGCCGATGGCGATTGGCCGCAATTGGCGAAAATCGTCAAGAAGCCGCTGATTCTCGGTCACGAAATCGTCGGGCGCGTGGCCGAAATGGGGGAGGGTGTTCGCGGCGTTCATATAGATGACCGGGTCGGCGTCCCGTGGCTTCACTGGAGTTGTGGCGAGTGCGAGTTCTGCCGCGAGGGAAATGAAAACCTTTGCGCCCGGCAGAAGATCACAGGCGTCACAGTGGACGGTGGGTATGCGGAATTCGTGACGGCCCCCGCGAGCCACGCACTGAAGATACCCGACGGTATTTCCTCGATGGAAGCTGCCCCTCTTTTCTGCGCGGGCGTCACGGTGTACCGCGCGCTCAAGCAAGCCAAGATTTCGCACGGCCAGCGGCTGGCGATCTTTGGTATCGGCGGGCTTGGACACCTCGCCGTACAGATCGGGCGCGCGATGGGTGCGGAGATCACCGCAGTCGATATTTCCGAAGAAAAGCTGGCCCTTGCGAGGTCACTTGGCGCCGCGCACGCGTTCGGTGCAGATTCGACCGACGTGGCCCAGAGTTTTCGGGAGATGGGCGGCGTCCACGCAGCGCTTGTTACGTCAGCAGCAAAGGCAGCCTACGATACGGCATTTTATAGCGTGCGGCCTAGCGGAACTCTTCTGGTGGTAGGTCTGCCGGCCGAGAACATCTGCTTTCCGCCGATTCTAATGGCAGCCCGGGAAATTCGCATGCAGGCCTCGGCAGTCGGCACCCGCGAGGACTTATCCGAGATCCTCGCGATGGCGGCAAACGGAAAAGTTCGATGCCAAGTCGCAGCACGGCCGCTCGCCGACGCCAACGAAGTTCTGGAGCAATTGCGGCGCGGGAATATTTCCGGCCGGATTGTGCTGACGCCTCAGTAAAGCCTCTTGCATAAAATAGCCCCGCGGACACCCCCGCAGAACGCACATGCTTTCGTCTTGACGTTAGTCGATTAAATGTGATATTGGCTATCACAATTTCAGAGGTGCCCGGTGTTTCTCAAGGCAGCCGGGTTGGGGGAATGAAAGCGGTCGGCTGGACCGAACTCGAAGGGTGGGAGCGGAAAAACTCCTGGGCATACTCTCAAACAAAATCGGCCACGTACTGAGTTACGAGGAGGACCTATGAAGCGTGTCCTGGTGGCGAGTGCCTTTGTTTCGCTGGTGTTGTTGCTGCTCGGAAGCCCGGTTGCGAGAGCGCAGGGCGTGGGCGCCTCAGGTGACATCATCGGGACCGTAAGCGACCCTTCGGGCGCGGTCATCCCGAGCGCCGCGGTCGTCGCGACCGAGACGGCAAGGGGGACAAGCTATACCGCCACCACCGGAGACTCCGGCCAGTACCGGTTGATCGGATTGCTCCCCGCAACCTACAACGTGACAGTCAGGGCCGCAGGCTTCGCAACGATGACTCAAAACGGCGTGGTCGTCAGCGTAGGGGAGACAACAATCGCCGATTTCAACCTGAAGGTCGCGGCGACTGGACAAGTCGTGGAAGTTACCGCCGCACCGCCCGTGATCGATACGCAGAGGGGCAGCCAGGCAAACACTCTGACTGAGACATACATAACAAACCTTCCGATCGATCGCCGTGATTACCTCACTTTTACGCTTTTGCTTCCCGGCGTGTCGAATTCCACCAGGATCGCGGACGATCAGGATTTTCGCGTGAAGCAGACTCCCCAGAGCGGCCTTTCTTTCTATGGGAGCAATGGCAGAGGAAATAGCGTGACGGTGGACGGCGGCGAAGCCCTGGACGATTCTGGCGGCGTGCGCCTGACGATCAGCCAGGACGCTGTCCAAGAGTTCCAGGTGAATCGCAGCAACTACGCTGCCGATCTAGGCGGAGCGAGCGGCGCGACGATCAACATCGTATCGAAATCAGGGACGAACGATGTGCATGGGAGTCTATACAGTTATTTCCGCAACGATGCCCTGGATGCGCGCGACCCATTCGCCTTCAAATCTGCGCTGGCGCCGGATCCCACGTTCAGCAATTTCGATTTCACTTCCGTCGGCGCGCCCGTGAAGAACAGCCTCAGCCGGTATCAATACGGAGGGGCGGTAGGATTCCCGATCAGGAAAGAGAAGACATTTCTGTTCGTAGCATTCGAAGGTCTGCTGCAGAATTCGCAGAATTCGGTGCCGCTGCTGACGAATAGCTCGATCTTCGCCGGACCGAGTCCATTCGCGGCGTCGAACCCATTTGCGCCTAGCGACCCGAGGTACGCGCAACAAGCAATTGTCACAGGGCTGGCAACTGAGGCAGGAAATCCGACAGTTCCTTGCATCAACAACCCGGATGGTAGCGTTACGCCCCTGCCGGCGCAGACTTGCGCGGGAGCGCTCGCGACCGCCCTAACGGTCAGTCCCGCAACGGGACTGACCCTGGGACAAACGGCGCTGAACCAATTCCTCATCACCCAACTCGAGGGAAACGGGGGACTCTTTAATTACAACACGCGCGAATATCTGGCGTCGGGGCGTCTGGACCATCGCATCAGCGATGCGGACCAGCTTACCGTGACGTTCAGGTACGGGCACGATCTCGAAGAAAATCCCGACGTGCAATCGCTTACGGGTTTCTCGGCGGGCAGTTCGATCCACAATTACGACGCCAACCTTCTGGGCGCCTGGTATCACACATTTAGTCCGACGGCTCAAAACGAGCTTCGTGTGCAGTGGGACTACAACAGCTTCAACGTGATTCCGAACGAGTCGGGAGAGGCAGGACTCCAAATCCCGGGATTCGCAAACAATTTGGGAACGAACATCTTCCTGCCTGACTACACGATCCTCCGCCGCTATGAATTCGGGGACAACTTCACTCTGGTCCGCGGCCGCCACACGATCAAGTTCGGCGGTTCCGAACTCCTGCGCGGCGATCATGCGGAATCGCATACGTTTTTCCCGGGCCGTTTTGTCTTCGGCTCGCTTCCAGGTGTCGCGCTTAGCGACTGTCTGCAGGTGCCGGCGGCTTGCGGCCTTTCGGGGTCACTCAGTTCCGCCGGGATCGACTCCCTTCAAACGGCTTCGCTGGGGGCCCCTCAGGTCTATCAGCAGGGCTTTGGGAATCCGGACTATCCGGCGTACACGCGGCCCTTGACCGGCCTCTACGTCCAGGATTCCTGGCAGATCACGCCCAGCTTCACGCTGAACTACGGCCTGCGATATGAAATCGACTCCCAATTCCTTCCGCTGAATACTTACTACAAGGATTTCGGCCCGCGAATATCGTTCGCGTGGGATCCATTCAAAGACCACAAGACGGTAATTCGCGGCGGGTACGGAATTTTCTACGGACCGATTGACGCTCAGATTCCGCAGGTGGATTTGAGCCTCGGAGTGCTGAATAAGAACAACAGCACGGTCGAAAACCAGAACAATACCGCGCAAGTTCCCGACCAGGTGAACAACCTGGTGAACACCTGCGGGATCGGGTTTCCGGGCTTTCCCATTTTCCCCGGGAGCGGCACGAGCGCTTGCAAGCGGTTCATTTCAATTTACATCGACCCGCTCACGCCAACGGGCCTTCCGATTCAAAACTCGGCGGTCCTGTTCCAGACGTTGTTCGCTACGCCAGCGCCCCCGGGAAACGCCGCGGGAGCCAATCTGATCTCGTGCACTAAGCCGGCGCCGGGGACGAGCGCCTGCATCACGCCAGCCGATGTAGCGCCGTTAGGGATCGTCTCTTCCAATAGCGGCCAACTTTCGCCACTGCAGGTTCTTTTCAGCAACCCTCCCAATTACAAGCCTCCATATTCTCAGCAGGCGTCGCTCGGAATCGAGCGCGAGATTTCTCCCGGGTTTTCCATTTCTCTCAGCGGGATTTACTCCCACACGACGCGGCTCCCGGTGGCGATCGATACGAATCTGCTGAAGGCGCCAATGAGCACGGTGACGCTGGCCAACGGGAAGACCGTTTCCTACAGGAACTGGAATACGAGCGCGGCAACCGACCCGCTCGGCGGCACGGAGGTTCCCGGCGGTGTGTTTCCGTGTGCCATCACATTAAACGGCTTCGGCCAGCCAGTCTCGCCCTGCTTCGTGAACACGCTGGTCGTGCAGAATAACCAGTACACGGCCTCAGCCTCCGCTCTCTACGAGGGAGGAATCGTCGAGATCAAAAAGCAGTTCAGCGATCACTTCACGGTGTTTGGAAATTACACCTATAGCAAAGCCTTTGACACATCGACGGATTTCAACACGGACTACGGACCGCAGGACCCGACAAACCTGGGCCTGGATCGAGCCCTTTCCGCGTTCGATCAGCGGCACAAAGTTGTGATCGCCGGAGTGGTTGACAGTCCGTGGAAGGAAGCGGTCCTGTCGGGCTTTCAGGTGGCTCCGATTTTCACGTACACAAGCGGACATCCCTTCAATCTGTTGGCCGGGGGAGAGGTGAACGGCAATGGTCACACGACGAACGAGCGTCCGATCGGCGCTCCCCGCGACTCGGGCCTTGGCCCCAATCTCATCGACTTCGACATGCGCCTGACATGGCAGCACAAGCTGAACGAGAAAGTGAGTCTGCAATTCACTGCCGAGGGATTCAACCTCGCGAACCGGACCAACTTCGCCAGCGTCAACAATGAAGTGAGCCCGCTCTTCGGTTTTCAGCCCGGATTCACGACGTTTAACGTGCATGGAATTCGGCCCGGCACTGCCCTCGCCGGGGGTGGGATTGCCACGTCCAGCACGCCGCTGGCGTTCACGTCGGCGTTGCCCAAGCGAGAATTCCAGTTTGGCGCGCGCCTGAACTTTTGATCTTGCTCCACCCCTGAGGGACCGCGGGTCCGGCCCACCCCGGCTCGCGGTCCCGTCGAATGGCTACGCATGCGTGGTGAGCCGATGCTGCAGGAGAGCGCCCAGGCAATGAACGTCAAGCAGCTATTCGACCTCACAGGGCGCGTGGCCATCGTCACCGGAGGATCGGTTGGACTAGGGCGCCAGATGGCCGAGGGGCTCGCGGAAATGGGCGCCAGTCTTGTGTTGTGCGCCCGCAAGAAGGTGCGCTGCGAACAAGCGGCGGAAGAACTGAAGGCGCTCGGCGTGAAAACCCTTGCACTCGCCTGCGACGTGAAGAATCCGGCGAGCATTCAGGAGCTTGTGGACGTCACGGTGTCGCAATTTGGGCGGATCGATATTTTGATCAACAACGCCGGGACGTCATGGGGAGCGCCCATCGAAGAGATGAGCATCGAGCAATGGAACAAGGTGATCGAGACGAACCTGACGGGGACGTTCCTCTGCTGCCAGGCGGCCGGCAAGGTCATGGTGGCGCAGAAGCGCGGGAAGATCATCAATGTCGCTTCGACCGCCGGGCTTCGGGGCTCGCCGCCCGAGTTTCAAGCGATCGGATATCACGCCAGCAAGGGAGGAGTCATCACCTTCACGAAGGATTTGGCTCGCAAATGGGCGATTCACAATGTCCACGTAAACGCCATCGCGCCGGGATGGTTTCCGACGCGCCTGTCTCAAGTCGTGATCGAACGAAACAGGGAAAACATGCTGCGGGGAATTCCGTTGGGCCGATTCGGCGGCGAAGATGATTTGAAAGGCGCTGCCGTTTTTCTGGCGTCGGACGCTTCCGATTATGTCACTGGAGATGTGCTGGTAGTGGATGGAGGACAAGCAGCGTAGGCCAGAGATGCCATGAACGTTCCACTCACTCCCTTACGATTCTTGCGTTACGCAGAGCAGCAATATCCGGATAAAACGGCCGTGGTATGCGGGAATGAGCGGTTTACGTATCGCCAGCTGGCGGAGCGCGTGGACCGCCTCGCAGGCGCGTTGCGCAAGGCGGGAGTCGAGCGAGGGGATCGGGTCGCATTTCTGAGCTTGAATTGCCATCGATTGCTCGAGGCCTATTTTGGCGTTCTCGAAGCGAATGCCGTGCTGCTTCCGCTGAACATTCGCCTGGCGCCGGACGAACTCACCTACATTCTGAACGATGCTGGCGCAAAGATTCTGTTTCTGGAAAAGGATTTCTTGGGCCTAGTGGATTCGTTTCGCCAAAAGCTTTCCGCAGTGGAGTCATTTTTTCTGCTTAGCGGAACGCCGCAGGCAGCCTGGCTCGCTCGCGGGAATTATGAGCAGCTTCTAGCCGCCGCTGCGCCGTATCGTCCCGACGTAATGGGATTCGACGAGAACGCAGTCGCCGAACTTTTCTACACCAGCGGGACGAGCGCCAATCCCAAGGGTGTGATGTTGACCCATCGAAACGTCTACCTGCATGCGCTGAGCAGCCTGCTGTCCCACGAGACCTCGCCCGAGGGCGTGCATCTCCACACCATTCCTCTTTTTCATGCGAATGGATGGGGCGCCGCGCATACGGTCACGTTCCGGGGAGCCAAACACGTGATGATGCCGCGTTTTGACCCGGCAGAGGTCTTCCGGCTGATCGAACGGGAGCGAGTGCAAAGTTTCGGCGCCGTGCCGGCCATGGCCATTGCGCTGGTGAACTGCGAGGAACGCAAGAAATACGATCTGAGCAGCCTCAAGTGGATCAATGTCGGCGGCGCGGCCGCCTCCCCGACGCTCGTGCAGGAAATCGAAGAGAAATTTGGGTGTACATGCTTCGCCGGATACGGACTCACGGAAACGGCGCCGGTGCTCTCCGTTTCTTCCATGAAGCCGGGGCTTGAATGGGAAGGGGAGAAACGTTTTGTGGGCCAGGCGATGACGGGTTATGCCATTCCCGGCGTCGAGCTTCGCGTGGTGGATCCGAACGACAACGACGTGCCTCGCGACGGCCAAGCCGTTGGCGAGATCATCGCCCGCGGCGATGGCGTGATGGAAGGTTATTGGAAACAGCCGGAAGCTACTGCCCAAGCCATGCGCGGCGGATGGTTTCATAGCGGAGATCTGGCGACCTGGAACGAGGAGGGGTACATCCTCATTGTCGACCGCCAAAAAGACATTATCGTCAGCGGCGGCGAAAACATTTCGTCGCTGGAAGTCGAGAAAGCGCTTCTCGCGCATCCCGCCGTGCTTGAAACCGCCGTCATTCCCGTGCCTGACCAGAAGTGGGGCGAGGTCCCAAAAGCTTTGGTCGTGCTGAAGCCTGATGCGCGAACCGGCGCAACGGAGTTGATTGAATTCTGCCGGTCGCGCCTGGCCCATTACAAATGTCCGCGGTCGATTGAATTTTTCGAGAGCTTGCCCAAAACCGGCACGGGCAAAATCCTCAAGAGAGAGCTGCGCAAGAAATATTGGCAGGGACGGGAAACGATTCGTCCGGAAAGCGCGGAACCGGCTCGAAAGGGATCGTCTGCTTAGTCGAAGGAGTCTCCCGAAGTGGATCTGAATCTGAATGCCGAGGAAAAGCAGTTTCGCGACGAACTGCGCGCATGGCTTGCCGCCAACGTCCCGAAGGATTGGGCCGAGTGGCGCGAGAAGCCGCTGGAGGAGTCGTTTCCTTATTTGAGGGCCTGGCAGCGGAAGCTCCATGAAGACCGCTGGGCCGCGGTTTCGTGGCCGAAGGAATACGGCGGGCGCAGCGCAACGCTGATGCAGCAAGCGATTTTCTGGGAAGAGATGGCGCGCGCCCAGGCGCCGTCCATGGCGAACGCTCTCGGCCTAGGACTCATCGGTCCCACGATCATCGCGTACGGCACGGAAGCGCAGAAGCAGCGATTCATTCCCAAGATTCTCAGCGCGGGAGAAATCTGGTGTCAGGGCTTTTCCGAGCCGAACGCCGGCTCCGATCTCGCAGGCCTGCAGACGGAAGCGCGGCTGGACGGTGACCACTATGTCGTCAACGGGCAGAAGGTGTGGACCAGCTTCGGTTGGGTGGGCGACTGGTGCGAGCTGGTTGTTCGCACCGATCCAAACGTGCCGAAGCACAAGGGACTGACGGTTTTGCTTGTGGATATGAAGTCGCCCGGCGTCGAAGTCCGCCCGCTGCGGCAGATGACGGGCGAGAGCGAGTTCAACGAGCTTTTCTTCCGCGATGTGCGCGTTCCTGCGGAAAACGTGCTCGGCAAAGTGAACGACGGCTGGAACGTGGCCGTCAGCACGTTGATGTATGAGCGCGGATCGTATGGCGCGCGCCTGCATCTCATTTTCAAACGGAATATCGAGCGGCTGATCGAACTTGCCCGCACCGTGCAAAGAAACGGGCGGCCGGCTGCCGCGGACCCGCTGATGCGGCAGAAACTCGCTCAGTGTTACGCCGAGATCGAAATCATGCGCTTGAATCAGCTGCGTGCCTTTAGCCGGATCACGGTGACGGGCGTGCCCGGCCCTGAAGGGTCGATCCAGAAAATTTTTTGGAGCGAGCTGAACCAGCGGTTTCAGCAAGTCGCGCAGGAGTTGCTCGGCCCGTACGGCCAACTGGCGGGCGGGGATCGCCGCGCGGTGGACAACGGCATATGGTCGTACGGCTATCTGCGAACGCGCGGGAACACGATCGAGGCGGGGACGTCGGAAGTTCAGCGCAATATCATCGGGCATTTCGTTCTCGGACTGCCCAGGAGCTATTAAGGCGATGGAATTCGGACTGAGCGAGAGCCAGCAGATGCTCAAAGACAACGCCCGAAAGTTCTTCGCGGGCGAGTGCCCGATGGAAGAGGTTCGGCGTCTGATGGAAACCGATACTGCCTACGACGAAGCGTTGTGGGCGAAGATGACTGAGCAGGGCTATACCGGAATCATTTTCCCCGAGGAGTATGGCGGCGTCGGCCTCGGCAAAGTGGAATTGATTCTCCTGATGGAGGAGGCGGGTCGCGCGCTTTTGCCGGGACCATTTTTCTCGACCGTTGCGCTGGCCGGCGCCGCGCTGGACGCAACGGCAACGCCGGAGCAGAAGAAGAGGTACCTTGCGCCGATCTGCGGCGGCGAAGCGAGATCGACCGTCGCCATGCTCGAAGACACTGCGAGCTGGAACGTGGCGGATGTCCGGATGGCAAGCGCGAACGGGGAGCTGACAGGAGAAAAGCTCTTCGTGCCGGATGCCGCGGTGGCGAACTTCATGATCGTTGTCGCTCGGGACGGCGTCTTCGCGGTGGACGCGAAGGCGCGGGGAATCGACATCGAGCTGATGGAGGCCATGGATCCGACGCGCAAGGTGTACTCGGTGCGATTCAACCATGCGCCCGCGGAAAAGCTGGGCAATGCCGGAGGCCTGGCGCGAGCTCTCGATATCGCCGCCACCGCTTTAGTTGCGGAGATGGTAGGCGGTATGCAGCGAACGCTCGACATCACCGTCGAATACGCGAAGATGCGCAAGCAGTTTGGCAAGCCGATCGGCATGTTTCAGGCGGTGCAACACCAGTGCGCGGATATGTACGTCGAAACGGAGTCCGCGCGCTCGGCGGCCTATTATGCCGCCTGGGCGCTCGAAGAGAACGTGCCGGACGCCGCGGTGGCTGTCTCGATCGCGAAGATGTACGCAAGCGACGCGGGACGCACGGTCGGAAACCGGGGCATTCAGGTGCACGGCGGAATGGGTTTTACATGGGAAAACGATCTTCATCTCTATTACAGGCGCGCCAAGGCTTCGGAGACCGCTCTCGGTGATTCGACCTGTCATCGCGAGCGCATTGCGCGACTCGTGATCGACGCTGGCGCGGCCTCGACGCAAAGCGCGTAGCAGCTCAACGAAAGACGGCAAAATTCCATGAGCGATCTTGTGCAAGTCACGAAGGCTGGCGGTGTCGCAGTTATTACGATCAACAATCCGCCCGTAAATGCTTTGAGGCTGGGCGTGCCGGAAGGTATCTCCGATGCGGTCGCGCAAATCGAAAAAGATGGCGATGTTCAGGCGGTGGTCCTCATCGGCGGAGGACGCACCTTCGTAGCTGGTGCGGATATCAAAGAGTTCGGCAATCTCACCTCCGGCAAGAAACAGCGAGGCGCCGGCCTTTTACCGCTGCTCCTTCAAATTGAGGATTGCCGCAAGCCGATTGTGATGGCGATTCACGGCACGGCGTTCGGAGGCGGCCTCGAGCTCGCGATGGCCGGCCACTACCGCGTCGCCGCGCCCGGCGCACAGGTTGGCCAGCCCGAAGTAAAGCTTGGCATCATTCCGGGTGCGGCCGGCACACAGCGCCTTCCTCGGCTTGTGGGAGTGGCCAAGGCTGTCGAAATGTGCGCCAACGGCGATCCAGTCAAAACGGAAGAGGCGTTCAAGCTCGGCCTTATCGACCAAATCATCGAAGGGGATTTGCTCGAAGGAGCTGTTCGCTTCGCGCGGGAAGTCGCCGGCCGCCCGCCCCGGAAAACGCGCGACATCGAAGGAAAGCTTGGAACACCCGAGCAGAACGCCCCGGTCTTCGCTGCCGCGCGGGAAGCCGCCCGTAAGAGGCAGCGCGGGATGATGGCGCCGCTGGCGGCGATTGACGCAGTCGAGGCCGCCACGAAGCTCTCCTTCGAGGAGGGTTGCCGCGAAGAAGAGCGGTTGTTTATCGAATGCTTGCATTCAGATCAGTCCAAGGCGCTGATCCACGTTTTCTTTGGCGAGCGCGAGGTAGCCAAGATCCCGGACGTGCCAAAAGAGACGCCGGTGATTCCGGTGAATAGCGTCGCCGTGGTCGGCGCCGGCACGATGGGCGGCGGCATCGCGATGGTCTTCGCCAATGCGGGCATTCCAGTGCTGCTCAAGGAGGAAGGACAGGAAGCGCTCGACCAGGGCTTGGCCAAGATACGCGCAAATTATGCCGGCTCGGTGAATCGGGGCCGCTTCACGCAGCAGTTCGTGGACGAACGTTTGAAGCTGATCCAGCCAACGCTCACCTATGAAGGATTTGAGAAAGTTGACATGGTGGTCGAAGCGGTGTTCGAGGGCATGGCGCTGAAGAAGCAGATCTTTGCCGAACTCGATCGATTGTGCAAGCCCGGAGCGATTCTCGCCAGCAACACATCCACTCTGAATGTTGACGAAATCGCCTCCAGCACATCCCGGCCGGAATTCGTGATCGGCACTCATTTTTTCAGCCCCGCGAATGTCATGCGCCTGCTTGAGATTGTCCGAGGGAAGAAGTCCGGCAAGCCGGTGATCGCTACGTGCATGCAGCTTTCGAGGAAGCTGGGGAAAATTGGAGTGCTGGTCGGCAATTGCCGCAGTTTTGTCGGCAACCGCATGTTCCATCCATACGTGCGCGAGTCGGTCTTTTTGGTTGAAGAGGGCGCAAGCGTCGAGGCAGTCGACAAAGCGCTCGTCGAATTCGGCATGGCCATGGGGCCGTTGGCGGTCGGCGATCTTGCGGGACTCGACGTGGGCTGGCGCATTCGCAAAGAATATCGCCACTTGGAAAAGCCGGGAATCCGGCAAGCGTTTGCCGGAGATCGCTTGTGCGAAATGGGGCGGTACGGCCAGAAAACCCGCGCGGGCTGGTACAAGTATGACGAAAATCGCCGCGCGATTCCCGATCCCGAAGTCTCGACCCTCGTGCGCAAGTGGGCTGCCGAGGCAGGCATCCCGCAGCGGCAGATTTCCGCGAATGAGATTGTCGATCGCTGCGTGTATGCGCTCGTCAACGAAGGCGCGCGCATTCTCGAAGAGGGTTACGCGCTCCGCTCGGTCGATATCGACATCATCTATCTCAACGGCTACGGCTTTCCCGCGTATCGCGGCGGGCCGATGTGGTTTGCCGATACTGTCGGCCTCGGGAAAGTGTACGATCGCATCTGCGAATTTCACCGGCAACACGGCGCGCTCTGGGAACCCGCTCCGCTGCTCAAGCAGTTGGCTGCACAGGGCAAGACGTTTGCCGGCTTCAACGCGGCGGGCGGCGCGGCCGCGTAATGCCGAGGGATTCGATTCGCTCGGAGAGAACATGAGAGAAGCGGTGGTCGTCGCGAGTTCGCGAACAGCGCTCGCGAAGTCGTATCGCGGATCGTTCAACATGACGCGCCCCGACGAACTTGCCGCGCACTGCATTAGAGACGTGCTGCGCAAGACGCCGAAGCTTGATCCCAACGAAATCGAAGATGTGGTGCTGGGGTGCGCGCAACCGCACGGGCCGCAGGGGCAAAACGTGGCTCGCGTTTCAGCGATGCTGGCCGGATTGCCGACATCGGTCGCCGGCACGACGATCAATCGCTTCTGTTCATCCGGCTTGCAGGCGATCGCCGTGGCCGCGCATCAGATCGTGAGCGAGGGCGTGGACGCGGCCATCGGCGGAGGCGTCGAGAGCATCAGCCTCACACCGCGTGACTCCTACCCGCATCCGGAGCTGCTAGAGCGGCTGCCGGGCTTGTACATGGTAATGGGCGTCACGGCCGAGGTTGTTGCCAAGCGATACAAAATTGGCCGTCAGGCGCAGGATGAGTACGCCCTGCTGAGCCAGCAGCGCACGGCGCGCGCGCAGAGCACAGGTTTTCTCGAAGATGAGATCGCGCCGATCCGCGTCACGCGCGCCATCCTCGACAAGAAAACCGGCGAGACGATTGGGAAAGAAGACGTATGCGTCGACCGCGACGAGTGCAATCGCCCGGACACGACTCTCGAAGGTTTGCTCGCGCTGAAGCCCTATTTCGACCCGGAGAGCGGTCAAGGCACGGTGACCGCAGGCAATACCTCCCAGCTCTCCGATGGCGCGTCGGCCACCCTTTTGATGTCGCGCGAGCGCGCCGACCAGCTGGGCATTTCCTATAAACTGATTTTCCGCGGCTTTCAGATCGCTGGATGCGATCCGGATGAGATGGGCGTCGGTCCCGTGTTCGCTGTTCCAAAGCTGCTGAAGCGCACTGGCGTGCGAGCCGATGATATCGCTCTTTGGGAACTGAACGAAGCATTCGCCGTCCAGGTAATCTTTTGTCGCGACCTCCTCGGAATCGATCCTGAAAAGCTCAACGTGAATGGCGGGTCGATTTCGATCGGTCACCCATACGGAATGACCGGATCGAGGATGGTTGGGACGCTTGCCAATGAAATGGCGCGGCGCAAAGCGCGCTACGGCGTGGTGACGATGTGCGTCGGCGGCGGACAGGGCGCCGCCGCTCTATTTGAGAGAGCCGGCTAAGTTTCGTGCGTTCCCCGTCCGGATAATTCCGGTCTTGCTAACCTACCGTCAGAGGATTCGCGGACGCTCATGGCCGACCTTCGAGACCATCCCACTGCGGTGAGAACGGGCGAGGAACTCGACCTGGGAAGGCTCGAACCATTCTTGCTGAGTCATTTCCCCGCCAGCACGGGTCCTCTTCGCGTTGAGCAATATCCCAGCGGACATTCCAACCTGACGTACCTGGCGAAGCTGGGCGACCGCGAGATCGTGTTGCGGCGGCCTCCTTTCGGCAGCAACGTGAAAACCGCGCACGATATGGGCCGCGAGTATCGCGTTTTGTCGAAACTGCACTCCGCATACCCTCCGGCGCCGAAGGCGCTCCTCTTTTGCGACGATCTCTCCATATTGGGCGCTCCCTTTTACCTCATGGAACCGATCCAAGGAGTCATCATCCGCAGGGATCCGCCCGCGGGCTTGCCATTTTCAGCCGAGACGGCGCACAGCCTCAGTGAATCGTTCGTCGACAATCTCGTTCGGTTGCACGCATTGGACTATGCAGCGTGCGGCCTGGGCGATCTCGGCAAGCCGCAGGGCTATATGGAACGGCAGGTCCACGGCTGGATTGCGCGCTACTATGGCTCTCAGAGTCACGACATTCCCGAAGTCGCACGCATCTCGGCCTGGCTGACGGATCACATGCCTCCTCAGAGCGAGCCCACGCTGATTCACAATGACTATAAGTACGACAACATTGTGCTGGATCCGGGCGACATCACCAGAATTGTGGGAGTGCTGGACTGGGAGATGACTACCATCGGCGATCCGCTAAGCGATCTGGGCACGTCTTTAGCCTACTGGGTCGATTCGCAGGATCCGGAGGAGTTGCAGAAAATTCGCTGGTGTCCCTCGACCTATGCCGGCAGTATGACGCGCGCCCAACTCGTCGAGCGCTACGCGCGCAAGACGAGCCGCGATGTCTCGCACATGGCCTTTTATCTCGCGTTCGCGCGGCTCAAGCTTGCGGTGATCGTCCAGCAGATTTACTACCGCTATCATCAGGGCCTGACGAAAGACCCGCGCTTCGCCTCGATGCCGGAGGTTGTTCAGACACTCCTCCGCGCTTCCCTGTACACCACACAGAATCCCGCGATTTGATGCTGCTTGACTGGCCAATTCATCGAGGCGCAGATCGCGTCGGAGGCTTGGTCCATTTGCGAAGTTCCTGCTTGGCGATTGCCTCAATGTGAACCTCATCCGGCCCGTCCGCCAATCGAAGCGTTCGAACGCCCGCCCACGCGGCCGCGAGGAACGTGTCTTGCGACACTCCCGCGCCGCCGTGCGCCTGAATGGCTCGATCCAGCACCTGCAGCGCCACTCTTGGGGCGACCACCTTGATCATTGCGATTTCTCCGCGCGCCGCTTTATTGCCGACCGTGTCCATCATATAAGCAGCTTTCAGCGTGAGTAAGCGAGCTTGCTCGATCTCCAGGCGCGAGGCGGCGATGTCGGCGCGAATGGTTCCTTGCTCGGCGAGCGGCTTGCCGAATGCGACGCGCGACTGCACCCGCTTGCACATCGCTCCCAAGGCGCGCTCGGCCACGCCGATACATCGCATGCAGTGATGGATGCGCCCCGGGCCCAGTCGTCCCTGTGCAATCTCGAATCCCCGGCCTTCGCCAAGCAGCATGTTCGATACCGGCACGCGGACATTTTCAAATGTGACCTCGCCATGCCCGTGAGGCGCATGATCGTAACCGAACACGCTAAGCACGCGCTCGACTTTCACTCCGGGTGCGTCCATGGGGACCAGGATCATGGACTGCTGCTTGTGAGCTGGCGCCGATCGATCCGTCTTGCCCATGAAGATGGCGATTTTGCAGCGCGGATCGCACGCGCCGGATATCCACCATTTCCGGCCGTTGAGGACATACTCATTGCCGTCCCGCACGATGCTCGCTTCGATGTTCGTTGCGTCCGACGATGCGACGCTGGGCTCCGTCATCGCGAAACACGACCGGATTTCTCCTGCAAGCAGCGGCTTGAGCCAGCGCTCCTTTTGCTCTGGCGAGCCGTAGCGCGCGAGCACTTCCATATTGCCCGTGTCCGGGGCCGAGCAGTTGAACACCTCGGGCGCCATCTGACTCCGGCCCATGATTTCGCACAGCGGCGCGTACTCGAGGTTCGTCAACCCCGCGCCGTCTTCATCATCCGGTAGAAACAGATTCCAAAGTCCCTCGGCGCGAGCTTTCGCCTTCAGCTCCTCGATGATTTTCGTAGGCCTCCATCGGTTCTGCTCGACCTCTTCCTGGAAGCGTTGCTCGTTCGGACAGACATGCTCGTCCATGAACGCCTGCACGCGGCGCTGCATATCATTTGTTTTGGCGTTGAATTCGAAGATCACTGGAGTCTTACCTGCCGGTGAAAGAAGGGGCGCGTTTCTCGATGTAATGAGCGACACCTTCCTTGAAGTCTTCACTCTTCAGGCTCGCCAGCATCTCGCGCTCGGCGAGTTCATACGCCTCCGAAAGGCTCTGGAACATCGCTTCATACACTTGCCGCTTCATCACGCGCAGGGAACGCGGGCTCACGGTCGACGCCATTTCTCGCGCGTTCTCCCGCACCTTCTCCAAAAAGACGTCCTGGGCGAACACCTGGTTCACCAATCCGATCCGCAGCGCCTCGGCAGCGTCGATGGTGCGCGCGGAAAAGAGAAGATCGAGCGCATTCGGGACGCCCACAAGACGCGGCAACATCCACGCCATTCCGTACTCTGCCACCAGGCCGCGGCGCGCGAAGGCCGTGCTGAGGCGAGCGCTGTCCGAAGCCCACCGGAGATCGCAATACAGCGCGATCACCAGCCCGAGTCCGACGGCGGGTCCGTTGAGAGCGGCGATCACCGGCTTTCCGATCTGGAGGAAATACGAGTACTTCTTCTGGAAATCGGGCCGGATGTCTTCACGAAGCGCGTTCGCGCTCATTGCCCGCTTCTTGCCGATTTCATCAAGGCCCTGATTCGCGACGCTGCTCAGAAGCGACATATCCGCGCCGGCGCAGAACCCCCGCCCCGCGCCAGTCAGCACGATCACGCGCGCGTTGTCGTCACGCTCGGCTTCCTCGACCGCTGAACGCACCTCCTGCTCCATGATCGCGGTCCAGGCGTTCAGTTTATCCGGGCGATTCAGCGTGATGGTCGCGACGCGGTCGGCGACCTGATAACGCGTTTCTTGGCCAGCCATGGTGGGGTCATTATATACAACAACTGGGAATCGGATAGTCGCTCTCTTCTATAACCGACTATCAGAACTTTGACCCGTTCAACGACGCTCGGGATAGGTTGCACTCATGTCGATAGCAGAAAGCGTGGCGGACGATTTTGGAGGTGGAGTTGTGCCGGCGATATGGCTTGGAAAATCTCGCAATCTGGTGATAATTGCAGTTGCAATGTGGTGGAAGAAATCGTCGTGAGCGGTTGCTTAGCGAATTCCTCGGTGGCCATGGCGCTCCTCGCAATTCCCAGCCAGGTAATTTGGTCGTATTTCGTCGGCGGAGTGGTTCTTGCAATCGGGCTGGTCGTGATTTTTCTCCGCGGCGATTGGCAAAAGGCGCGGGGATTCGACAAGCTGATTCTGTTCGGGCCGCTTTTCTATGCGGCGCCCATCGCGGCCTTTGGCACCGAACATTTCACGTTGGCGCGGGACATCGCATCGATCGTACCGGCTTGGATTCCGTGGCATCTGTTTTGGGCCTACTTCGTAGGCGCCTGCTTTATCGTAGCCGCGCTGAGCATGATGACGAGAATTCAGGCGCGCCTCTCGGCGGCTTTGCTCGGTTTGACGTTTCTCCTCTTCGTGGTCCTGATGGACGTCCCGGCTTGGGCACAAAATCCACACGATCGGATAGCGCTGACGCTCGCGCTGCGGGAGCTATCCTTCAGCGGCGGTGGTCTGGCGCTGGCAGCCAGCCTCAGCGAGCGGTGGCACGAGCGCGCCGCGCATATCCTTGCGACGATTGCGCGATACTTCGTTGCAATTCCCGTGCTGTTTTTCAGCTTCGAGCAATTCATGCATGGCAATTACGTTCCCGGCGTTCCGCTGGATCGAGTGACTCCCAAGTGGATCTACGGACACGCCATTTGGACGTATCTGGCCGCCGTGGTTTACGCAGTCGCGGGCATTCTTTTGCTTGTCGGCAAGAAGACCCGTGCAGCAGCCACGTGGCTGGGCTTGACCGTGCTTTTGGTGGAGTTGGCCGCCTATGTGCCAATCGGAATCGTGGACCGCGCCAGCCTCGACAATGGTCTTAACTACGTGGGGGATACGCTGCTGTTTTGCGGCGCCGTCCTTTTACTCGCGGGCGCCATGCCGCACGAAGAAAGGTCGCGGCGGAAATCATCGGCTGATCAGTGATCCCACGATCAGGTGGGTCTCAGCCGCTTCCCCTGGCTGGTCGAGGATTAGAATCCCGGCGGCCGCTCGTCTGCCACGTTAAAGCTGCGCTCCAGCGCCAACCCGGCGCGCCCGATTGTGCCCTCATCGAAGAGTCGTCCAATCAGCGCAACGCCGTAAGGCACGCGGCGCGGCGGAAAAAATTTCTGCAACGGGTTCTTTGGGTCCGGCGCCCAATCGCTGCGCGCCTCCGACACCTCGACGAAGCCAGCGCGCAGAGTCAGCGAGGGATGCCCCGTAAAATTCGTGATGGTCAGCATTTCGTCGCGCAATGCCGGCACGAGCAGCAGGTCCACCTCGGAGAACACGCGCTCCATCTCTTCGGCTACTTTGCGGCGAAACCGATCGGTCTGGACGAAGTCCACGGCGGAAAGGAATCTCGACTGGCGGAATGAATTGGGCCACCCATCAGGCACCTGCATTTTCAGCTCATCGACAGTGTGGTTGAGCGTTATCTCCTCGAATGCGGCTGCGGATTCGGCAAATAGAATCAGATTGAGAGAGTCGTACGGCCAGTCCGGAATCGCCACTTCGATCGGGATCATTCCCACTTTCTTCACCGTATCGAGCGCCGCGCGGTCCACCGCGGTGGCCTGCGCATCGTTCGTCCATCCCGGGAAATAGCCCACGCGCAACCCTTGCACGCTCGCGCCCGCATCGAAGTCGAGCTTGCTCGGGACGCTTGCCAAATCGTCGGCATCGGGCCCGGAGATAGCCTGCAAAACCAGCATGGCGTCTTCGACGCTGCGCGTCATGGGGCCGAGTTTGTCGAGTGACCAGCAAAGCGTCATCGCGCCGGTGCGCGCCACGCGGCCGTACGTGGGCCGCAGTCCCGTGATCCCGCAGCGCATGCTCGGACTCACGATGCTCCCTTCCGTCTCACTCCCGATCGAGAAAGCCACCAATCCCGCGGCGGTGGCAGCGCCGGGTCCCGCGCTCGAGCCTGACGATCCTTCCTCAAGCAGCCACGGATTCATGGTTTGCCCGCCGAACCAAATATCATTCAACGCCAGTGCGCCCATGCTCAGCTTGGCGACGAGAACCGCGCCCGCATCGTCGAGACGCTGCGCCACAACGGCATTTTTCGCAGGGATCCGGTTCCGGTAAGGCTCGGCGCCATAGGTCGTAGGAATTCCGGCGGTGTCGAGCAGGTCCTTCGCGCCCCACGGAATTCCGTGCAGCGGCCCGCGGTATTTGCCGGCGGCGATCTCCTCGTCGGCCCTCTTGGCTTGCGCCAACGCTGGCTCGCGCGTGAGCGTAATCACGCAGCGCAGCTTTGGATCGAACCGCTCCAGCCGGTCGAGATAGATATTCGTCAGCCGCTCCGAGCTGAGATTACGGCTCTCGATCCAACGCGAGAGCTGAGTCACAGTGGAGAACGCTATATCATCGTCTTTCGACGGCAGCTTCCCGGGATCGTTCTTGCTGCGGAGAAATCGGTCGTGATCCGGACCTGCCTTCATGCCGGGAAGAACCGGGTTCCACTGCGTCGCAGGTGAGAGTTGCGCCTCTAGGGAAAGCTTCCGGGGCCCGGCGCGTCGTTCGTAGAGCGCCGCCATCGACTCGCGCCAGTTGCTTGCCGCCTCTGCGCGGTCGCTGGCAGTCATTTCAACGCGTACGAGCTTCTCCGCTTCCGCGAAGGTCTCGGGCGATACCCCCGGGCCCACGGGCGGTGCAGTGCCGAATGCGGGCGGAGCACCGGCTGGCGGCTCGGCAGCCTTCTGCTTCTGATCAGGCACCTGAAATGCGGCGGTCCCGGCGAGCATCGACATCGATACATTCGCCAAAAATTCCCTGCGCGATTTTGACATGCGTCCTCTTCCCTCGCATTGTATCCGTAAAAGCATTCCTGGCAATCTGCAGCAATCGCCTCATGGCATGTCAATTATGAACGCGGCGGAATAGGAGTCGGGCACCCGAGGCAGGCTGTTCCCAAGTGTTTGCAGATAGAGGGTGTCGAGTATCCGGAACCGCTATTTCTTGTCGTTTGGTGGAGAAACGGGCGGTGCGGTCTTCCCGGGTTCTACCGAATTCGCTGGTGCGCTAGCGGCGCCTGTCGGAGCTCCCGCTTCCGCTGCGTCGGCAGGTTCTGCATCGCCCTCGCCCGGTTGTTGGTCCAGGTATTTCACAATCACCGAAATCCTGCGATTTGAAGGATCCAGCGGATTGGTTGGATCGCGTGGCAGCATATCCGCAAAACCCCGCACCTCCGCTACTTGATCCGCGCGTACTCCGTGCGATTGCAGCAGGCGGCGGGCATCGTTGGCGCGGTCGGTCGAGAGCTCCCAGTTCGTATAACCGGCGCCGTTCGAATAGGGCTTGGCGTCCGTGTGGCCTTCCACGTAGATTTTGTTTGGAAGCTTTCCAAGTTCCGCCGCGAGCGCGAACAAAAGGTCCTGGCCGTCGACGTTGAATTTCGCGCTTCCTTGGTTGAAAAAAGTTCCCGCCGCCGACTCGGTGAGTTCGATCCGCAGCCCTTCGTTCGTGACGGTCATGTCGATGTGATTTTTCAGCTTGTCGAAATCGGGTACCTTCTTCATCGCAGCTTGGAGCTGTTGCTTCAGCTGCTCCATATTGTCCTTGGACACGACGAAATTATCTTTCGCGCCCTCCATCCCGCTTCCAACCTTCTCGGACTTTCCCGTCGGGTCCTTGAAATATCCTCCGACCGCCTTTTGAATCTTCACGCTGCTGTTCATCAGCCAGAGCACGATGAAAAGCGCCATCATCGCGGTCACGAAGTCCGCGTAAGCCACCTTCCACGCGCCGCCATGGTGCCCGCCGTGTCCGGCCACTTTTTTGATGACGATAATCGGCCGTTTTCCCGTCATTTCGTTTCTGCTTCTCTGCCGCGCATTTAGGCGGCCGCGACCGGCTGTTCGGAGGTTTGCGGCGCCCCTTCCGCTTTCGCCTCCGATTTCCCTTTGATGTAATTTTCAGTGTCCTGGAAGTTGGGCCGGAGCCGGCCGGGAATGGCGCGCCTCCCAAATTCCACCGCCACGCCCGGCGCCGCTCCCTTCATGGACGAGACGATCATCACGCGCAGCACCTGGTAGTAGTCGTGCTCTTCGTCCGACGACTTGGCCATGTTGGCCGCGAGCGGCCCGATGAATCCGTAGCACAAAAGAATGCCCAGGAACGTTCCCACCAGCGCCGCCGCCACTTTCTTTCCGATCTCTTCCGGAGGGCCGCCCAGCGCTCCCATCGTGATCACCACGCCCAGCACCGCCGCGACGATTCCCAGGCCGGGCAGCGAATCGGCCATCGTCGCCAGCGCCGCTACCGGGAGCGTGCTTTCGTGGTGATGGACTTCCATATCCATTTCCAGCATCTGATCGGCGTCGAACGGCTCGATGCTTCCGCTAGCCGCCATTCGAATCGAGTCGCAGACGAACAGAAGCGCGTGGTGGTCTTTGAGGAAATTCGGGTATTTCGAGAAAACCGGGCTCTTGTCGGGCGCGTCGCTATCCGCTTCGAGCGCCATCATTCCTTCGCGGCGCGCTCGTCCGAAGAGCTCGTACATGATCTTCATCGTTTCCAGATAGCGCGCCTGCGTGTATTTCGACGATCCGAAAGCGCCTCCCAATCCGCCTGCGATCTTTTTCAGAATGTGCAGTGGATTGGCGATCAGCACGGTCCCGATCGCCGCTCCGAGAATGATGATCAGCTCGGCCGGCTGCATGAGCACCCGAACATTCCCGTGCTCCATCAGGTAGCCGCCCATAATCGCCGCGATGACCAAAACAATGCCAATGATCGCAAACATCTCTTCGTGCTCCTCCGCGTGCGCGCCCCTACTTCACTCTCCGATAATGGTGATCAGATTTCCGCCTGCGGCGACGCTCTTTTCCATCGAGCGACCCACGCGGGCAAGCAGCTCATCGACGGTGTCCTCCGGCAACACCGTCGTGGCGCCCAGCGAGGCTGTCACCGGCAGTTGATCTCCCCACCAGTTCACTTTGATTCCCTGCACGCTTCTCTTTAGCCGTTCGCAGACTTTGGTCAGGTCGGATCGCGAACACTCCGTCAGGATGGAAAGAAAGTCCGCCGTTCCGCTTCGCCCGAGAAAATCCGTCGGACGCAGGCTGTTTTCCAGGGTTTGTCCCACGGAACGCAGCAGAACGGCGATCACGCCCGGCCCGTACCTGGCCTTGAGCTCGTCGAATTTGTCTACTCGAACCGATACGACGCTGAAGGGGACCTGGCATTCCTTGAAGGTCCGTAGGTTCTCGCGCAAATGCGACAACAGGAAGCTTTCGGTCAACACACCGGTATTGACATCCAGCGCGCCGTAGCCGGACAACGTTTCCTGCCGCCGGTCCCAATCGGATGCCGAGACGCTTTCTTCGAAGCTGCCCGCCGCAGCGATGATCGTCCCGTGATCGTTTCGAATCGCCACCACCCTCATCCGCGCCGGGACCAGGTGGCCGGCCTTGTGCCGCAGCATGACCTCGGCAAAAGCCGGCTTGCCGTCGCGCAGAACTTCCGCTACGAAATCCTTCGTGTCAGGCGAATCTTCTTCGGTTCCCCCAGTGCCCGACTGGACCAACTCCTGCGCGTCATGGCCCAGGACGTCTTGCCGAAGATGCCCGGTAGTCTTTTCCGCTCCCTCGTTCCAGAAGCGGACCTTCCGTTTCTGATCAACCAGGCACACTCCGGTTTGCAGGCTTTCGAGGATTCTCCGGTGTATATCGTCGTACTCGAACTCGGACACAAATTCACCCTCGACCGTTTCATCGGCCAGATACCCTTTCAAGTTTAGGGAACGTTCGAAACAGGAGGCCTGCGCCGCCCGCATTCGACTGAACATCCTGAACTGGGCTTATGTCGTCCTGGAGTCAGTGAAGTGACGCGCCAAATAGGAAACAGTGGCCAACGTTAACAGCAGACGGATCAAAATCTCGCGACGGGACAGAAGGTGAACGCACTAACCCACAAGGATGAGGATGGCGCCAATCAGAAAAGTCCGAATCTCATATGCCCCGGCGCGCGAGCTGCTCAGGCCGACCTTCTGCCAGCCAGCAGCAGCACGACGCCGCCCAGGAGGGCAACGCCACCGAGAATCGGGGGTAGCGGTATCGTCTTGTGCTCTTCCGTCGTTGCTTGCAGCGGGCCGATGTCCAGCACCTTCTTGTGAGTTGTATACGTGATGCCCTGGTAGGCCAGCGAGAGAGCTCCCAGCACGATCAAGATGACTCCAACGAGTGGAGCGGCCTTCATACGTCCTCCTCGGTGCATCTTTGCAAGCGCCTGGGTTCGCGCAGGCGTTTCTCACGCGCGACGAACCAATCCGCCGACGAGCGATACAAGGAAGAGTACCAGGAAAATGAAGAAGAGCAGTTTGGCGATGCTTGCCGCTGCCATTGCAAGTCCGAAAAAGCCGAAAACTCCCGCAACCAGCGCCACGATAAAAAACGCCAACGCCCAACGCAACATAGATCCTCCTCGCGCGCCCGGCGGGCTTTGCATTCCGAATCACCGAATCGCGTCGTGCCCGTGGCGATGTATACTTTCTAAGCTGTTTCCTCCCTCCGGCCAATACGCACAACGTGGTAAAACGGAGGCCGCGTTGCTGTAGTACCCGGCTTGCGATCGGCCGGAAAATTTCGGCGTTGATTCGCCCGCCATCCTGTGCCATTTTCTCTCCGGCTTTTCGGCCCATTCCGGGCAAAGGAGCCTGGGGCGGACTCCTTGTCTTCTCAATCGAGTGCGAAGCCACAGCGTGAAGAACTAGAAGTCAGAGGGGGACACATTGAAAGCCTTAGCCAGAACAATCGCTATCCTGTTGTTCGCAGCCGCGATTTTGGCCGCCGTGCAGCCGTCGCAAGCGGCGCAGTGCGATCGCGCCTGCCTGAAAAGCACCGTCGATAACTACCTCGCGGCGCTGGTCGCGCACGATCCTTCGCGCGTCAAGTTTGCGCCCAACGTGGAATTCGTGGAAAACCTCACGCTGATGAAGCCCGGCGAAGGACTCTGGAAGACTGCCTCTGCTCTGCCCACAACCTTCAAAATCTACGTTCCGGACCCGGTTTCGGAGGAAGTCGGGTTCATGTGCATCATGCAGGGGGACGGCAAGCCCATCGACTTCGCGTTACGCCTGAAAATCCGCGATGGGCAGATTGTCGAAGCCGAGCATCTGATCGCCCGCAACCTTCGCGAGGCCTCGCTCAAGAATCTTCAGACGCCGCGTC
This sequence comes from uncultured Acidobacteriota bacterium, assembly GCA_963814735.1. Taxonomy (GTDB): domain Bacteria; phylum Acidobacteriota; class Terriglobia; order Acidiferrales; family UBA7541; genus Palsa-295. The sequence goes on from CAWFEC010000009.1 coordinate 409,074, forward strand.
CCGGTTTGCTCGCAGCTGTTCCGCCGTCCAAGCGCGTTCCCCGAGCCGAGATGCTGAAAATCGGCGCTTCGTATTACCAGGCGCTCGTCTCTGCCGACGCCAACAATGCGCCGTTTGCCGACGATTGCGTCCGCCGCGAAAACGGCATGCAAACTACCAGCAATCCCCCTCCTGCGAAGCCCGGCTTTGCTTCGCTGGGCGCGCTCGGATGTGCCGCGCAACTCAAGACCGGAACGTTTAACTACATCAAGCGCATCGAGCCGCGCCGCGTCGAAATTGCCGATCCCATGACGGGTCTCGTGTTCGGACTGTCACAGTTTCGCCACCCGATGACGCAGACCACGTTCAAGATCGTGGGCGTGCCGGGCGTCGATCACAACGATATGAGTAAGGTTAAGCCGTTCGATATGCCGGCAGCGCACATCTTCAAGGTGAGCGGCGGCAAGATCCACGAGATTGAAGCGATGGGCTTCGTGGCGCCGTACGATTCAAAGACCGGTTGGCCGAAGTACGACGACCGGTCGTCGCACTAGTCGACCGAGTGCGATAGGCCACTCCACCGAGGGCCGCTTTCTGCGATGGTTTTTCAGGCGCAGGGGGCGGCCCTCAATCGTTCCAACCAAGCAGAATAAAGCTTAGGCCCGGCTCGCGGATTGGCCAGTAGCTTGCGCGGAATTCGCCTGAGCCAGCAGCGTAACCGCGCGGTGCGCCGAGAGCGCGGCGCCCTCCTGCCAGCCGACGATGTGGCTGATGTGTTCGCCGCACAGGTAAATCGGCCCGTCGGGCTGGATCGCGCGCTCATATCCCGGATACATCACGGGATCCTCGATGTGGACCCACGAGCCGAGATTGTACGGGATGCGGCCCCAGCAGACGCCGATGGGCTTCGTCAGCTCCTTCGATCGGCCCGGATGCAGCGCCTCGACCGATTCGCGCGAAGCTTCGAATTTCGCCGCCAGGTCCATCGTCGCCATCACCGTGCCGTTCTCCAGGCCATACCCGGGGATGATGACGCCCTTCTCCGAGAAAAGCCGCGCGCTCGGATACCACACGAGATTCACCGGCCGATTCAGAAACGAAATCCCGCCGTAAATCGAATCGTCGCGTTCCCAAAATCGCGGTGATTCCCAGGCGACTTTGTACGCCTGATCGTAAGTGGTCCTGTCGATGATCTGCTTGAGATCGGGCGAAAAATCCGCGTCGATGCTTTTCAGCACCGAGAACGGTATCGAGCAGATGCAGTAGTGCGCTTCGATGGCTTCGGTCGTTTTCGCTTTGCGATCGCGATAGACAATGCGAACGCCCTTGGCCGTCTTGCGGATCTGCTCGACCGGGCAATCGAAGCGGATCAAGTGCGCGAGCCGCTTTTCGAATGCGGCCGGAATGCGGTCCATTCCGCCGATGGGCTGGAACATCGTCGCCTGCCAGAAAATTTGCTCTGCGTACAACATGCCGTCCCACAGGTTGGCATCCAGCAAAGCGCGCATATCGAGAGGATCGTTGATGGTGCCCGCCTGATCCCCGGCGCCGGGCCAGACTTTATAGCCCGAGCGAGCGGAACCCTTGTAGAAATCATCGGGCGAGAGATCGCCGTAAGTCCGCAGGAATTCGAGCATCCGCTCTTTATCAGCGGGAGATAAGTCCTGATCGAGCGAGCCGCGCCCGGTCGCCTTGGCGAGCAGCTCGGAGACGTGGCCGCGCGTGTCGTTTACCACGCGCCGCTGCTCGACCGGCTTGCCGCCGTTCAGCCCATCGCTCTGCAGCAGAGAGCTCCGCGAGGAGTTCACTTCCACCTCGAGCGGCACGCCGAATTCTTTGCAATAGCCGAGCATCGTGACGTGCTGCGAAGGCAATCGCGCCGGTCCCGGGTTGAGGTAGGAGGTCTCGTCCCACGTGCAGGTCTGCGAGGTACCGTCCGTCATCTCCACGCGCGTGCCGTTGCGAATCGTCCAGCTGCGCCCTCCGGCGCGCCCGCGCGCTTCGAGAATCGTGCACTGGTAGCCCGCCTTCGAAAGTTCCCACGCGGCCACCATTCCGGCGATGCCGGCGCCAAGGATCACCACGGTTTTCCCCTTGCCGGAATTTTCCGCAAGGCGAAGCGTGCTGGCTTGTGTGGGCGGGATCGGCAGCAGCCCCAGCGACTGCATGATGAGATAGGTCGCGCCGTAACCGCCGGCGTAGCCGACTTGCGTAAGGAAATTGCGTCGTGTCGTCATGAGACCTCGATGATACTCGTTGCAGTCGCGATCCAATCCGTCGCGCGTAAAGTACAGACAGGTCCCGCGAGAGTCAAATTGGATTCCTGCATCGAGCGGATCGGTTTCCCTTTGTGCGGTGTGGTGATGTGCGCGGGCCAAATCACGAGTAGCGGAACAGCGCTTTGAAGCCGTAATCCATATGCTGCTGGATATGGCAGTGGAAGAGCGTCAAGCCAGGGTGGTCGGCGACCAAATCGACGGAGACGCGCCCGTAAAGCGGGACGATCACCGTATCCTTCATGATACCGGCCGTCTTCTTCCCGTTCACGTCAACCAGCTCGAAAGAATGCCGGTGAAAATGGAGCGGATGCCCGTCGTCCGTCCGATTGTGAAAGACGATCCGGTAGCGCGCGCCCTCCTTCAGCACAAATTCGCGGTCGTGCGGGTACTGCTTGCCGTTCACGAGCCACGCATTGAACTTTCCCGCGCCGCTCGGAATTTTCTCGAACACCATGTCGATCGTCTGATCCGGCGGAGGCTGCGTGCCCGCGTGGCCGAAGATCGTGTAGTCCCACGGATTTGGCGGCGGCGCCACCCACTCCGGCTGCCTGTGCTGGTTTTCGTATTCAACAACGACGCCGAGCCCAGCGCCGCGAATCATGTCCTGCGTCGAGCCCAGAATCCACACGCCCGGCTGATTCATGTCGACGAACGCGTCGATGCGCTCTCCGGGACCGAGCGTGAGAATGTCGGCCGGTTGAGGCGAAGGCACGAGATTGCCATCGAGAGCAAACACCTGAAATCGGTGCCCGGGTAGCGCGACGGTACGATTTTCAATGGCGCTCGCATTCAGCAAATGGAAGAGAACGCGATCCCCCAGCCGCACGCGAATCGGCTCGCCCGATCCGAGCGCCTTGTCGTTGATCGAGAACATCTGCGAAGTCACCTCGAGCCCATTCGGTCGAGTGTCGAGCACGGCCGGCTTCTCCGGTTCCGGCCCGCCTTGACCCTGCTCATCCGTGTCCATTTCCGCATTCGTGAAAAAGGGCTCCCAATCGCGGATCGCGAGAAAAATCTCCTGATCGTAGTGGCCCGGATCCTTGCCCGAGTCGATCAGGAGAAATCCGAACTGGCCCGTGTAGGTGCCGCGGTGAAGATCGTCGCCCGCCATCGTGTGGCTGTGATACCAGCGCGTCCCCGCGGGCTGCGGCGTGAATTGATAGCGTCGCCGGCCGTGTGCCGGCACGGGCGGGGTGCCTTCCTCCTCCACTCCGTCCACCTCCGATGGCAGAAACAGTCCATGAAAGTGTACGTACTCGGGGGTATCCGTGTCGTTGATGGCATCCACCGTTACCGGAACGCCCTCGCGCATGCGTAGCAGCGGCCCGGGCGACGTGCCGTTGTACCCGATCGTGCTGATGATGTAATTCGGAGTGAGTTCGACGGTCACCGGCGCGATTCGAATCGTGAAGTCGGCCTTGGTTGTTTCCGCTGGCGGGGAATTTGCTTGCATTCCCGGCGTCTGAGCCTGCTGGGCGGCAAGCACTTTTGCCGCGCCAAGCTCCGCGGCTGCAGCGCCCGCCAGCTTAAATAGGTCCCTCCGCTTCACGAATCCCCCAAGAAAACGACCAAAATCCGATGCGCGCAAAACGCGATCCGCTACCCTCCGGGCCGAGGATGGGCGCGTTGTTCTCGTTCAGAATGATTGGTGACACTCGGTAGAGTGTCGCTATGCAAATACGAACAGGGAAGGTGCCCAGAGAGCGCGCGCTTTCGCGCTTTGGGTGCGAGCTGAGCCGAGTCGGTCAGCTCCGGTTGGCTTGGATGAGTCATTATTTGCGTCATGGCCGCAATGCGGCTTTTACCTGCCGCCACTTTGGGATCAGCCGGCAGACGTTCTATCGCTGGTGGCGGCGCTACGATCCTCATAACCTCTCCACTCTGGAGGATCGCTCGCATCGACCACATCGGCATCGCCAACCCACCTGGACTCCCTCGCAGAGCGAAGCCGTTCTCGCTCTGCGACGCGAGTATCCGCGCTGGGGGAAGGACAAACTGGTCGTGCTGCTGGGCCGCAAAAATCTGCGGCTCTCCACGTCCATGGTGGGCCGGATCCTGAACGACCTGAAGCGCCGCGGCGTGCTGGTGGAAACTCCGGCGAGAATAGCGGTCCGGCGCCGCAAGATGCGCGGCCGTCCCTGGGCCCGGCGAAAGCCCCATTTTTGGCCTATTCGAAGGCCGGGTGATCTGGTGCAGCTCGACACGAAAGAGGTGCGACCGGCGCGCGGCGTGGTACTGAAGCACTTCTCGGCCCGCGATATGGTCTCTCGTTGGGATGTGCTGGAGGTGCACGAACGCGCCACTTCGTTGGCGGCGGCTCGCTTCCTGGACACGCTGGTCGATCGCATGCCTTTCCCCATCGCCGCTCTGCAGGTGGATGGCGGCAGCGAATTCGCTGCCGAATTCGAGATCGCTTGCCAACAACGAAACCTGCCGCTCTTCGTGCTTCCGCCACGCTCGCCGAAGCTCAACGGGCAGGTCGAACGCTCTCATCGCACGCATCACGAGGAGTTCTATCAGGTGATCCCCGACCGCTGGAACGTCGCGCATCTCAATCCCCAGCTCCGTCGCTGGGAACACATTTACAACACCGTCCGCCCTCACCAGGCGCTCCATTATCTCACTCCGCTCGAATTTCTCGAGCGCTGGAAATCTCACAAACAGAAAGCCAAGTGTCACTAATCATGTGGACGAGTACACGCGTTTGGAAAGCATACATCAATCTGTTACGCTCTCCGGGCGCATCAGAGTATCTCATGAAGCTTCTGCCAAGGATTTCGGCGGTAGTTTCCCTCGTAGTGTTGGGCGGTGGTCTGCTAGCTCTCCGGTCGGGTGCGCAGTGGTACGGTTCAAGCCCCTTCGCGCCGGTCTCGCCCGAGCAAAGCCATGAAAAGGCTGAGTTTTCGTGGTCGCGCCTCAGGTACACCGCGGCCGCCGGCAGCTTTGGCGGCGGCTACGGCTATGGATATGGGTACGGTTTCGGCCGGGGCAGCTGGTCGCAGGATTATCCCAAAGCCGACCGGCAGTTCCTGCTCGCCTTGCGGCGCCTCACGCGCGTGAATGCCAGGTCCACCGAACAGGTCGTCGACCTCGACAGCGACGACATCTTCAATTATCCGTGGGTCTATGCCGTGCAGGTCGAAAACTGGACCTTCACTCAGGCCGAGGCCAAGCGCCTCCACGACTACCTGCTCAAGGGCGGCTTTCTGATGGTCGACGATTTTCACGGCACCGCCGACTGGGAACGCTTCATGAACGGAATGCGCATGGTTTTCCCCGACCGGCCCATCGAAGACTTGAACAACAACGACGAAATCTTCCATGTGCTGTATGACCTCGGCCAGCGCTTTCAGGTCCCGGGCGAGCAGTATGTCAACACCGGCCGCACTTACGAGAAAGACGGCTACGTGCCCAAATGGCGCGCCATTCGCGACGACAAAGGCCGCATCATGGTCGCCATCTGCCACAACATGCATCTCGGCGACGCTTGGGAATGGGCCGACAGCCCGGAGTATCCGGAGCGCTTCGCGTCGCTGGCGTTTCGTTTGGGGATCAATTACGTGATCTATGGAATGACGCACTGACGACGCGCTGTGTCGTAAGGATTTTTAGGAGGGCGGGGCTTCCAGCCCCGCCGTAGGTCGCGCGAAGAGATTGGGCTTTAGCCCCTGAAGCGACTTGTCCGGGGCATTTGAGGCGACACGGGGCTCAGGGTTCTCCAGAACATGTTTCAGTTTCTTTTCAAATATCCGGCCGCGATCTTTTCAAAGGGCCATTTCATACTGCTGGGCACCTGGCCCAGGTGGTCGCTGTGGCTGTTCGTTCTTGTGGCGATAGCCGGGTTGGGATGGCTCGTGCGTTCACGAATGGGAAAGGCGGCGCCGGGCGTGCGCAATTGGCGCGCGGGAATTATCTGGCTGCTGCAATCCGCGGTCGCCGCGCTGATACTCCTTCTGCTCTGGCAGCCGGCCATCACGATCGCTGAACTCAAGCCGCAGCAAAATATCATCGCGATTTTGGTCGACGACTCGCGCAGCATGGCCCTCGCCGATAACGGGGCCACCCGGCAGGCGCAGGCCGTGAAGGCGCTCGATGGCGGCGTCCTCGCCGATTTGCAGAAAAGATTTCAGACGCGCCTTTACAGCCTCGATAGCCGCGCCACTCGCATCCCCAACCTCAGCGTACTTCAGCCTTCCGCTCCCGCCACGCGCATCGGCGACAGCCTCAAGCAATTTGTGTCCGAAACGAACGATCTACCCGTCGGCGCGATCATCTTGCTCAGCGACGGCGGCGATAATTCCGGCGGCATCGATCTCGACACAATTTCGGCATTGCGCAACCGGCGCATTCCCGTCCACACGGTCGGCTTCGGCGCCGAAGAAGTCCCGCACGACGTGGAAATCGACGACGCCATCCTTGCGCCGAAGGCGCTGGCGAATTCGCGGCTCTCCGCAACGGTCACCTTCCACCAGCGCGGCTTCGCCAGCCAGAAGGCCACCCTCAACGTCCGCGATGGCGGCAAAATGCTCGCCTCACAGCCGATCGAATTTGCCGGCGACGGCAAAATCCAGACCCAAAACGTTCTCTTCAGCGCAGGCGACGCCGGAGCGAAGACTCTGCAGTTTTCGATCGACCCGCTGCCGGGCGAAACGAACCGCGCCAACAACGCCGTCGCGCGCCTCGTCAACGTCGTCAACGACAAGCGCCGCATTCTCTATGTCGAGGGCGAGCCGCGCTGGGAATACAAGTTTATCCGCCGCGCGGTGGACGACGACAAGGTCGTCGAGATCGCCTCGATGTTGCGCACCACCGAAAACAAAATCTATCGCCAGGGCATCGAGAACCCCAATGAACTCGCGGAGGGCTTTCCCTCGAAGCCCGAAGATCTTTTCGGCTATCAAGGGTTGATCATCGGCTCGGTCGAAGCCGGCTACTTCACGCCGGCGCAGCAGGATTTGATCCGTCAGTTTGTCGATCGGCGCGGCGGCGGCCTGCTATTCCTCGGCGGACGATTCGCGCTGGCCGATGGAGGCTGGGGCGGATCGAGCCTCGCGGATTTGCTGCCCACCATCCTGCCGGATCACAAAAATACATTTCATCGCGTGCCCGCCACGGTCCAGCTGACGCCCGCCGGTGAAGACAGCCTGATTTGCCGCCTCGTCGACGATCCCGTACGCAACGCGGAGCGCTGGAAGACGCTTCCATACCTCATGGACTATCAGGAGCCTGGCACGCCCAAGCCCGGCGCCACGGTCTTGGCCGAGATGAGAGCGGGTGGCGGCCACGTGATGCCGCTGCTTGTCACGCAGAATTTCGGCCGCGGCCGCACCGCGCTGATGGCCACCTCCGGCACGTGGCGCTGGCAGATGAGCCTTCCGCTCGGCGATACTAGCCACACGATGTTCTGGCAGCAGCTCCTGCGCTGGCTCGTGGCCGACACGCCGAGCCAGGTCGTGGTCTCGGTGCCCAGCCAGATGCTTTTTGACGATGGCCACGTAAAGTTGTCCGCGGATGTGCGCGACAAGAACTACCTGCCCGCGCCCGATGGCACCGTCGAAGCACATATCCTCGGTCCCGGTGGTGTCGCCGCTACCGTCGAGATGACGCCGGTTCCCGACGCCCCCGGCACGTTTCAGGCCGATTGGAACGCCGAGAAGCCCGGCTCGTATCTCACCGAAGTGGTCGCGCAGCGCGGCGGACAGGAACTTGGGCGCGACGTGCTGACATTCCAACGGATGGACGGCGTCGCCGAAAACTTCCACACCGAGCAGAATCGCGATTTACTCGAAAAGCTCGCTTCCGAGACCGGCGGCCGCTACTGGACGCCGCAAGACGTTTCCAAGCTCCCGAACGAGATCGCATATTCTGAGGCTGGAATCACCGTACGTGAGACGAAGCCGCTGTGGGACATGCCCGCCATTTTTCTTTTGATTCTGGCTCTGCTTTTCGCCGAATGGCTGCTCCGCCGGAGATGGGGGATTGTGTGAAGGCCACACTTCTCGCCATCTGCCTCGCGGCCGCGCTGCTGTTCGCGGTCCCGGTTCGTGCGGCGGTCTATTACGTCACGGTCGCGGGCCTCGGAGGCGAGCCGGATTACGAGCAGGAGTTCACTTCGCTGGCCATGGATCTCGATAAGCTGCTCAAAGCTTCGGGCAGCGATGTGCACGTCTACACGCTGACCGGCAAAGATGCGACTCGCGCTAATCTTACCGACACGCTCGCCCAAGTGGCGAGCGAAGCCAAGCCGGACGACGATTTCGTGCTCACCCTGATCGGCCACGGTTCGTTCGACGGCTTCGAATACAAATTCAATCTTCCGGGCCCCGACATTTCCGCCACGGATCTCGCCGTCCTGTGCGACCACGTACCCGCCAGGCGCCAATTGATCGTCAATACCACAAGCGCCAGCGGCGGCTCGGTGGCAGCGCTCGAAAAGCACGGTCGCGCCGTAATTGCCGCCACGAAAAGCGGCACCGAGAAGAATGCCACCGTTTTCGCGCGCTATTGGGTGCAGGCGCTGCACGATCCGGAAACCGACGTGGACAAAAACGACGCCATCACCGCGCTCGAGGCATTTCGTTACGCGACGACCCACACGGCTGACTTTTACGACGCCCAAAAGCGCCTGGCTACCGAACACGCCGTCTTCGAGGATACCGGCTTGCACGATCCTGTGCGCGAAGCTTCCACCGATACCGGCGAGGGCCTGCTGCTTTCGAGCTTCACGCTGATTCGTCTCGGCGCCGCGCAGAAGGCTTACGCCGACCCGGCGAAAAGAGCGTTGCTCGCGCGCAAGGAAGAACTCGAACGCCAGATCGACACGCTGAAATATCAGAAGGCCGCGATGTCGCAGGACGATTACAAAGCCCAGCTCACGGCCGCTCTGATCGAGCTGGCCAAGGTGCAGGAGGAACTGGACAAGTGAGGCGCGTTCGCCAATACGCGATTTTGTCAGCGATGCTGCTGACAGTGGCAAGCGTGGCCCCCGGAATATTGGGAGCGACGCCCGACGATTGCCACGCGCTGCGCAAGCACGGGCATCGCGCCGAGGCGCAGGCTTGCTACGAATCGCTCACGCAGACGCGCGATCCCTACGTGCGAGCGGAAGGCGATTGGGGCCTCGCCATGTACACCGACGCGAACAGCGAATTTCGCGCGGCCGTCGCGCAATCAGACGGCAACGCGCTCTACCGCGTCCGCTGGGGCCTCCTCCTCCACGAGCGCTTCAACAACACCGACGCCGAGGGCCTTTTCAAGGAAGCGCTGCAACGGGATCCGAAGAATGCCCAAGCCTATCTCGGCCTCGCGCTCGTCAGCGAGGACGGCTACGACAACAACGCGATCGTCTGGGCCACCAAGGCGCTCGAACTCGATCCCAAGCTCGTAGCCGCTCACGAATTCCTCGCCGAGATCGCGCTCGAGGATTCCGATACGGCTCAAGCCATCGCCCAGGCGGACGAAGCCATCAAGCTCGCCCCCGACGCGCTCGATGCCATGGCGGTCCACGCCGCCGTCGAAGTGCTCGCCGATCGCTCGCCCGACGCATGGTTCGCGAAGATCGCGCAGATCAATCCCACGTACGCCGAGGCCTACGCGATCGTGGCCCACAATCTCGTCCTGCACAATCGCTATGAAGACGCCGTCGCCTACTATCGCAAGGCCATCGAGCTCGATCCGCAGCTCTGGTCCGCGCGCTCCGAGCTCGGCATCAACCTCATGCGCCTCGGCCAGGAAGACGAGCCGCGCCGCCAGCTCGAAATGTGCTACGACAACGGCTATCGCAACGAAGCCACCGTCAACACGCTTCGCCTGCTCGACAGCTACAAGAATTTCGTCACCTTCAAGGACGCCACGACCATCATCAAGCTCAATAAGAAAGAAGCCGACCTCCTCCATCCATACGTCGACGAAATCCTGAAGCGCGCCATGGCCACCTACGAGAAGAAATACAAGATGACGCTGCCCGGCCCGGTACAAGTCGAGGTCTATCCCGATCACGAGGACTTCGCGGTTCGCACCACGGGCATGCCGGGCCTGGGCGCGCTCGGCGTCACGTTCGGCGAGGTTGTCGCGATGGACAGTCCCTCAGCCCGCGCGCCGGGCGATTTCAATTGGGCGAGCACGCTATGGCACGAGATGAGCCACGTCTACATTCTCACCGCCACCAATCATCGCGTCGCCCGCTGGTTCACCGAGGGTCTCGCGGTCCACGAAGAGACGCAGGCATCGCCCGAGTGGGGCGATCCCATCACGCCCGATATCGTCGTCGCCCTGCGCGACAAAAAACTCCTCCCCGTGGCGGAACTCGATCGCGGTTTCATCCGCCCCGAGTATCCCTCGCAGGTCATCGTCTCCTACTATCAGGCGGGCCGCATCTGCGATTACATCCAGGAACGCTGGGGTGCCGACAGGCTGCTCGATATGGTCCATTCCTATGCGGCGCTGAAGACGACGGCCGAGGTAATTCAAGAAAATCTCGGCATGGCGCCCGAGGAATTCGACAAGGAATTTCAGGCGTGGCTCTATAAGGGCGTTCAGCAAACCGTCGACAATTTCGACAAGTGGCGCGAAGCGCTGAAGAGCCTGGCACAAGCGGCCAAAGACAACAACTCCGACGAGGTCCTGAAAGACGGCAGCGCAGTCGTCCAAATGTACCCGCAGTATGTCTATACCGCGAACGCCTACGAATTCATTGCCCATGCCGATCTCGCAAAAGGCAACAAGCCGGCCGCGGCCGCCATCCTTACCGCATATGAAAAGCAAGGTGGCCGCGATCCGGAAGCGCTGAAGCAGTTGGCAACGCTCGAAGAAAGCCTCGGCGAGCCGAAAGAAGCGGCTGCCACGCTCGACCGCATCAATTGGATCTACCCGATGGACGAAGACGTGCACCGCCAGCTCGGCCAGCTCTGGCTCGCACAAAATGATTACGCGGGCGCGATCCGCGAATACTCAGCCGTCCTCGCGATGCACCCGCTCGACATAGCCTCGGCGCAGTTCGATCTCGCGCAAGCCTATTTCGCCGCCGGCCAAAGAGATAAGGCCGAAGACAACGTCCTCCAGGCGCTCGAAGCCGCTCCCGATTATCGTCCGGCTCAGAAACTACTCTTGCAGCTCCAAGGTCCCGAGAAAGGAAAATAGCCCAATGGCCGCTCCCGCTGAAGTCAATCTCGATTCCGCCGAACTCAAGAAGCGCATCGATCGCTTCCATTCGGTGCGCGACGGCATTCTCGCGCAGGTCCGCCAGGTGATCGTCGGGCAGGACGAAGTCCTCGATCAGATCCTCACCGCGCTCTTCGTCGGCGGCCATTGCCTGATCACCGGCCTTCCCGGCACCGCGAAGACGCTGATGGTCCGCACCATCGCGCAGACGCTCGGCCTCGTCTTCAAGCGCATCCAGTTCACGCCGGACCTGATGCCGTCGGACATCACCGGCACGGACATCATCGAAGAAGATCCCACCACCGGCCACCGCCGCTGGACGTTCGTGCAGGGCCCGATCTTCGGCAATATCCTGCTCGCGGACGAAATCAACCGCACGCCGCCGAAGACGCAGTCGGCGCTGCTCGAGGCCATGCAGGAGCTTTCCTGCACCGTGCGCGGCAATCACTACACTTTGCCATCGCCCTTCTTCGTGCTCGCCACGCAGAATCCGATCGAGCTCGAAGGCACCTACCCGCTGCCCGAGGCGCAGCTCGACCGCTTCCTCTTCAACACCTGCTCGATTACCTCAGCGCCGAGGACGAAGTGAAAGTCGTCGATCTGACCACCACCACGCGCGTCGCGCAAGTCGCAGCGGTCACAAACTCGCAGGAGATTCTCGATTTTCAGCAGCTGGTGCGCATGGTCCCGATTGCGGAATCGCTCGCGGCCTATGTTGTTGGCCTGGTTCGCGCCACGCGGCACAATAGCGGCCTGGCGCCCGACTTCATCAAGAAATATGTCAATTACGGCGCCAGCGTCCGCGCGGCGCAATTCATCGTTCTGGCGGCCAAGGCGCGCGCTCTCGCTCGCGGGCGCTACCACGTCGCGTACGAGGACATCACCGCGCTCGCGATTCCCGTCCTGCGCCATCGCATGCTGCTGAATTTCCACGCCGAATCCGACCGCATCGATTCCGATGAAATTCTGCGGCGCTTGCTCCAGCGATGCCGCCGCCGGCGGGAGCGTAACCGTGCAGCGTTTTCTCGATCCAGCCGTCCTCGCGCGCATCTCGGGCCTCGACCTCGTCGCCAAGACGGTCGTCGACGGCTTCGTCGCGGGCCTTCACCGCTCGCCGGATTTCGGCTTCAGCCAGGAGTTCGCCGAATACCGCGCCTACACGCCCGGCGACGACCTGCGCCACGTCGACTGGAACGTTTTCGCGCGCACCGAGCGCTGCCTACCTCAAGCGCTATCGCGGCGAAACCAACAGCCTGCTCACGGTGCTGCTCGATGCGAGCAATTCGATGAAGTTCACGTCCCACGGCGTCAGCAAAATGGACTACGCGCGCTTTATCGCCGCCTCGCTCTTCTATCTCGCGATACACAATCAGCGCGACGCCGCGGGCCTGATCGTCTTCGACGACGAAGTCCGCAACTATATCCGCCCATCCACGCGCCAGGGCCAGCTTCACCGTCTGCTCAGCGGCCTCGAACTGGCCGAGCCGCGCGCCCGCACCGATTCGCCAAGCCGCTGCATCACTTCCAGGAATTTCTCCGGCGCCGCGGCCTCGTGCTGATCATTTCCGATTTCTTCGAAGCGCCCGAGACGATCGTGCGCACCATCGAGCCGCTGCGTTTCCACGGCAATGAAGTCGTGCTCTTCCACGTGCTCGATCCCAAGGAGATTCAGCCGCAGCTTCGACGAGCCCGCGATCCTGGTCGACCTCGAAACCAAGGAGCGCCTCGAAGTGACGCCCGAATACGCGCGCGACGAATATCGCCAGAAAATGGACGCGCACATCGCGGACCTGCGCGAGCCGCGCACAGGGCGCCGGAATGGATTATTACCTGCTCGTCGACCGACCGCCCGCTCGACGAGGCGCTTCGCGAATATCTCTCGATCCGGCAGGGGAGGAACTAGATGGGCTTTCTCGCGCCATGGTTCCTTGCCGGAGCAGCGGCGCTGGCCGTGCCGCTCTATCTGCATCTGCTGCGCCGGCACACGTCCGATCCGCAGCCGTTCAGTTCGCTCATGTTTTTCGAGCAGCGCACGCAAAGCTCGATCAAGCATCGCCGTCTCCGCTATCTTTTGTTGCTGGCGCTGCGCCTCAGCCTGCTCGCGCTGCTGGTGCTCGCCTTTGCCGATCCGTTCATCAATCGCCCCGCCGTCAGCGCGGCCAATGACAAACTTCTCATGCTCGTCGTCGACAATTCCTTCAGCATGCGCGCCGGCTCGCGCCTCGCCGACGCAAAGCGCGACGGCCCAATCCGTGCTCTCTTCGCGCAATCCCGCCGAGCGCGCGCAAGTGATGGCGCTTGGCTCACAGTTGCAAGTGCTCACGCAGCCAACGCAGGATGCCGGCGCGCTGCGCGCCGCCGTCGAATAGCATCGAGCCCGGCGATTCGCGCGGCAAGTTTTGCCGAGCTGGCGCGCGCGCTTCGTTCCGTGGCCGAGAGCATGTCGCACGCCCGATCGAGCTGCATTTCTTCAGCGACATGCAGAAGTCCGACATGCCCGCGAATTTCGCCGAGCTGGCGCTGCCCGCCAACGTTTCGCTCGTCCTGCATCCCGTGGTGAAAAGCGACGTGCCCAATTGGGCGGTGGAAAGCGTGAACGCTCCCGGCCAGGTTTGGGACCCGAAGAAAGCGCGCGTCGCAAGCCGTAATCGCGGGCTACGGCACTCCCGCCGCCACGCGCACGGTTTCGCTCGTCATCAACGGCAAAACCGCCGCGACGCAGCACCGTCGACGTCCCCGCCGCGGGCCGCGCCACCGTCGAGTTCGATTCGCTCGACGTTCCGCTACGGCTTCAGCCGCTGCGAGGTGCGCATCGATTCCGCCGACGCACTCCCGGCCGACGATATCAGCCTCTTCGCCGTCGAGCGCTCCGATCCGCAAAAGGTTCTGTTCGTGCACGAATCGAGCGACACGCGCTCGCCGCTCTATTTCGGTGCAGCCCTGGCCGCAGCCGCCGAATCGGCATTCACGATGGATAGCGTTCCCGTCGCCCAAGCCGCCAACGTGCGCCCGTCGGATTACGCCTTCGTCGTTCTTTCGGACGTAGTTTCGCTGCCTGCATCGCTCGAAAATGACCTCACGCGATACGTCCGCGCCGGTGGCAGCGTCCTCGATCGCCGCCGGCACATCCGAGGGCGCGCGCCAGCGCATCCCAGTCTTCGGTGCGAATGTGCTGAAGGCGCAATTACTACACGAGCGCCGGCGGCATCGCTCCAGACGGTCGGCGATACAGACCCGTCCTACCCATCCATCGGGAAAGCCGATCGATGGTCCGGCGTGAAATTCTATTACGCCGTGAAAGTCGAGGACGCCGGCTCGCGCGTCGTGGCGCGCCTCACCGACCAGACGCCGCTGCTTCTCGAGAAGACAGATCGGCGAAGGCCGCGTCCTGCTACTCGCTTCAGGCCTCGACAATCTCACCAACGATTTCCCGCTGCACCCCGATTTCGTCCCGTTCGTCGACCAGACGGCGCTCTATCTTTCCGGCACGGCGCGCCGCAGCGGATCGCGCCTGGTCGATTCGTTCCTCGATCTGCGCACCAGCCAAGGAAGCAAGCCGTGAGCGTGGAAGTGATCGACCCGCAAGGCCGCCGCCCGCTCTCGCTTAAGGAAGCGACCACGGCGCAGACCTATCAAGCTCACCCAAGCCGGCTTCTACGAGCTGCGCCTCGCCAATGGCCGCCAGGACGTGATCGGCGTCAATCCTGACCGCCGCGAATCCGATCTCGATGTCCTGCCGCCCGATGTCCTCTCGCTCTGGACCGGCAAGAACGCTACGGAGCAGGGCGGCCAGGCCACCGAAGCCGCGGCGACCGGCCCCTCACAAGATAAAAGCAAACCCTACGGCCTATGGTGGTACGTTATGCTAGTGGCATTGGCGGCGGCGCTGTGCGAGTCCTGGGTAGCCAGCCGGTACCTGGGGATTCGACGGGAGGATTCATGAGCGCGCGGGAACAGCTCAACTCCTACATCAGTCAGGTCGAGAAACGCCTGCGCCTGGGCACCGCCGCGCGCGGTGCGGCCATCCTCACGCTCGCTGCGCTTGTCACCACGGTTGTCCTCGTCCTGATCGCGAATGCCTTCGGCTTTTCGCAAGCGAGCATCGCGAGCGCGCGCGCCATTCTCGTCCTCGCGCTGCTGTCCGCTCTCGTTTACGCTCTCGCGCTCCCGCTCCTCTATCTCGACCGCCAAAACGCGGTCGGCAAGGCGGAAAGCGCCTTCCCGAAATTCAAGCAGCGCCTCATGACGTTCGCCGAGCGCGATCCCATCGTCCACGGCGCCCCGGACGCGGATGCCCGCGAGCCTTTCATCGAGTTGCTCGCAGCCGACACGCTCGAAATCGCGCGTGGCTCGGAGCCCAAGGCTCTCGTTCCTCAGCGCACGCTGCTCGTCTTCGGCGGCATCCTCGTAGCTTCTCTCGGCGTGCTGATTTGGCTGGTTGCCGCCGGCCCCGGCTATCTCGGCTACGGCGCGTCGTTGCTTTGGACCGGCGCCCGCGCCAACGCCTCGCCTTTCTACGACATTCGCGTCAGCCCGGGCGATGCCTCCGTGCGGCGCAATGCGGACGAGCTCGTCACCGCGCAGCCCATCGGCCTGCAGACCGACAAGATGCGTCTCTACGCGCGCTACGCGAGCGCCTCGAAATGGGAGCAGGTGGCGATGCAGCCGCAGCCCGGAGGCTCCGGCTTCCAGTTTCTTTTCGGGGGACTTCCCGAGGCGGTCGAATACTACGTCGAGGCCGGCCCAATCCGCTCGCGCCATTTCAAGATTCGCGTCGTCGATCTTCCCGGTGTGAAGCAGATTCGCGTCACCTATCGCTACCCGTCGTGGACCGGCCTGCGCAGCACGGTTGACGAGCACGGCGGTGATTTGCACGCAGTCGAAGGCACCGACGCCGATCTCGATGTCCTCACCGACCGCCCGCTGCACGATGGCGAGCTGCTCCTCGACAACGGCCAGCAGATTCAGCTCGCACCTACCCCGGGTGCTGCGAACCACTACACCGGTTCTCTCACCATGGCCAAGGACGGCAGCTACCATGTCGCCGCATTCGATCAGGGCCAGCCCGTGCGCCTCTCCGAGGATTTCTTCATCGAGGCGGACAAAGCCAATCCGCCGCAAGTTGCGGTCATGCGTCCGGCACACGATTATCGCGCCAGCCCCATCGAGGAGGTCACCATCGCGGCGAATGCCAGCGATCCCTTCGGCGTCGACGCAATGACCCTGCACTATTCCGTGAATGGCGGCGCCGAGCAGACGGTGAATTTGTTGAAGCGGAAGGGCGCGAAAGACGCCGACGGTTCGACCGTTCTCTCTCTCGAAGACTTCAAGCTCGTCCCGGGCGATCTCGTGAGCTTTTACGTCACCGCCAAGGACGCGCGCGCCGAGGCTCACACGGACATTTACTTCATCCAGACCGATCCTTTCGAGCGCGATTTTTCGCAGTCGCAAGCCGGCGGAGGTGGCGGAGGCGGCGGGCAGGGTAATCAGAACGATATCTCCGAGCGTGAAAAGGAGATCATCGCGCAGACCTGGAAGCAGCGCAGCGACAAGAGCTCCGCCGCGCAGCAGGCTGCCGAACAAGGGAAATTCCTTTCCGAGGTGCAGTCGAAGTTGCGCGATCAGGCCATCGCGCTGGCTGGCCGCCTGCAATTGCGCGACCTCAACACCGAGAACGATTCGTTCAATTCCTTTCAACAGGATATGAACGCAGCCGCGCAAGCGATGAGTCCGGCCGCCGATCAGCTTCGCAAGCAGAAATGGAGCGAAGCCCTTCCGAGCGAGCAGAAAGCGCTGCAGCACCTGCTCCAGGCGGAGGCCACGTTCCGCCAGATTCAGGTCGCCTTCGGCAGCAACGCGGGAGGCGGTGGCGGCGGAGGAGCGGGCCGCGACCTCGCGAGCCTCTTCGATCTCGAACTCGACACGCAGAAGAATCAGTATGAAACCGCGCAGACGGCTTCCTCCGCCGACGAGAAGCAGAAGGAAATCGACGACGCGCTGAAGAAACTCGACGAACTCGCCCGCCGCCAGCAGGATCTTGCGAACCAGGCGCAAAACAGCAATCAAAGCTTTCAACAACGCTGGCAGCAGGAAATGCTGCGCCGCGACGCCGAAAAATTGCAGCAGCAGATGGAGCAGCTCGCGCAGCAGCAGTCGCAGCAGAATGGCCAGCAGTCGGGCCAGTCATCTTCAGGGCAATCGTCGTCCGGGCAATCTTCCTCCGGACAATCGCAATCTCAGGGTGGCGCGTCGGGTTCTTCGGGCGCCGATTCGCGCGACCAGCGCGTGCAGCAAGCCCTCGAACAGCTTCGAGAGGCAAATCAGGATATGCAGCGCGCGCAGCAAAATCAGGACAGCGCCGAGGCGCGCCGCGCGGCCCAACGCCTGCAGGACGCCACGAATCTCCTCGGCAGCATGCAGCAGCAGCAAGCTTCGGGACGCCTCGATTCGGTGGCCAGCGAAGCCGATCGCCTCGCCGCCGAACAGCGCGAGCAGGCCGACCGCATGCGCAAATTGCTCGGCGACGCGGCTTCAGCGGACGAGTCGGGCCAGGCCCCGCAGGATCTCTGGAATCAGGCAAGCAAGCTGGCCCGCGACCGCCAGCAGCTCGCGGACGATTTGGCGAGTCTGGAAAAGCAGGCTCGCGACACCGCGCGCGACCTCGCTTCAACACAACGGGGCGCCGCCTCGAAGTTGCGCGACGCCCTCGGCAATCTCGATCAGGAAGATTTGCAGACGCGCCTGCAGCGAAGCGCCGATTGGCTCCGCCGCGGCATCGCTCCGAATTCGCTCGCGGCAGAATCGGGCATGGCATCCGATCTGCAGCGCTTCGGCGATCAGGTGAGGCAAGCCCAGCAGGCGCTCGGCGCCGGACAACAGCAGGATCAGGGTCAGGATGCGCAGGCCGCGATCGACCGCCTCGAGCGCTTGCGCAATCAAATGGCGGGCATCACGCGCGATATGGGTGCGGCGGGCCGGTCCGGTCAGCAGGGAAGCGGCCGAAATCGCAATGGCCAAAATGGCGAAGGCGGCCAATTCGCGCAGAATGGCCAACCCGGCCAGCAAGGCGGAGACTCGGGCCAAAATAACGGAAGGCTCAGTCGCAACGCAACGCCGGACGGTGGCGCGGGCGGCGGTCCCGCGAGCGGCCAAGTCGGCGATGATTACACCCGAGGCTACGGCCAGCGCTATGGCGGCGCGCGAGGCGGCAACAACAACTGGTGGGTCGATACGGGCAACAATTCCAATTTGCCGCAGCCGGTCGCTCCCGATCATTCGCCGCTGCCGCCCGATCCCGAGCGTTCCTATCAGCAAAGTCTCGATGGACTGAATCAACTTCGCCAGACGGTCGAGAACGATCCCGAGACCGCGCGCGAATTGCAGGAACTGATTCGCGAAATGCAGCAACTCGATCCGAAGCGTTTCCCCGGCAACCCGGCGCTCTTCGAGCAGCTCCACACGCAGGTGCTCAACGACGTCGACAAACTCGAGCTGCAATTGCAGCGCAAGCTCGACGACAAGCAGTCGGGTCAGATTCGCAGCGCCAATCCGATGCCGATGCCCGCCGGATACCAGGATGCCGTCGCCGATTATTTCCGCCGGCTCAGTAAAAATCCGTAGTTCGCTCGGCCGAAAATTCAGCTGAATTTTCTGTTCCCGCGGGGGCAACAATGTTGCCGCCGTCGGGAGCTTAAATCGGCCTAAAAGGCCAAGAAAGGCCAAATTTGGCGGGCTTTTGCGTTGTAAACTAAGTCCCGCCTCGCTTCGAGGCCTTGTCCGTTTTCAAATCATGGAGGTGCAATGGGTTTCACGTCGAAGTGTATCTTGCTGGCCCTGGCCGTAGTCCTTCCGTCCACCTACGGGCTGCGCGCTCAGGCCAACGCGCAGCCAGCGCCGATCCATGTGAAGGTCGTCGTCGTAAGCATGTTCGAGGTGGGCGAAGACACCGGCGACCGCCCCGGCGAATATCAACTTTGGGTCGAGCGCGAGCACCTCGACCAGATTTTGCCGCTGCCCGCGGGCTATCATCACGTGCGGATGAATAAAGATGGCGTGCTCGGACTGCTCACCGGCGTAGGCACGGCGCGCGCCGCCGCATCCGTGATGGCGCTCGGCCTCGACCCGCGCTTCGATTTCTCGAAAGCATACTGGATCGTTGCCGGAATCGGCGGCGGCGATCCGGCGGACGTCTCGCTCGGCTCCGCCGTCTGGTCGGATCATGTGGTCGATGGCGATCTCGCGTATGAAATTGATGCGCGCGAAATTCCCAAGGATTGGCCGACGGGTTACGTTCCGTTGCAGCACGCCACGCCCTACGAGCAGCCCGTCAGGAAAGGCGCCACCGGCGAAATCTATACGCTCAACTCCGGGCTCGTCGGCTGGGCCCTCGGGCTCACGCGCAACGTCCCGCTCGCGGATACCGACGGCATCCGCGCGTATCGCGCGCGCTTCGTTGGATTCCCGAACGCGATGAAGCCGCCATTCGTGGCGCGCGGTGACAATATGTGCGGCAGCACCTTCTGGCACGGCACGTTGATGGATCATTGGGCGAACGCGTGGGTACGCTACTTCACCGAGGGCAAGGGTAACTTCATGGTCTCGGCGATGGAAGACACGGGCACGCTCCAGTCGCTCACGTTCCTCAGCCAGGCTGGGCGCGTGGATTTTAATCGCGTGCTCGTCCTGCGCACGGTCAGCAACTACGATCGGGAGCCGCCCGGCTCGACGCCCGCCGAGAGCCTCGCGCAGATGGCGCAGGGCAATTACCCGGCGTACATGGAGTCACTGGAAGCGGCGGAAACGGTGGGCGACAAGGTCGTCCGCGACATCATTGAGCACTGGAGCCAGCGCGAGAAGAATATTCCCTCCATGCCATAGGCGATGTTTCGGTAGCCGCTAAGCTGTGGAACTACATGCTGCGGGTGAGGCAGCGCACCCTTCCTTCGTCAGGGCAAGGTGGAACGCGCTTCGCGCGGTCGTTCTATGTCGGACCTGAAGGTCCGACCCCCTAAAAGCACCGCGAGGATTCGCGGTGATCGCGCGTCAGATTCCCGCGTATTGCTGGCGGCGGATGAATTCGCCGCTGCCGGCTTTGCCGACGAAGATGCCGTTTTCGATCACCGGGTGTCCGTGCGACAGGACCGTTTTCGGCACGCCTTTTACCCGGATGCCCTCGAACATCGAATAGTCGACGCGCATATGATGCGTTGCCGCGCTGATAGTCTGCTCCTTGTTTGCATCGAAGATCACGAGGTCGGCGTCGGAGCCGATTGCGATGGTGCCTTTGCGCGGAAACAGGCCGAACAGCTTCGCCGGTGCCGTCGCCACCAGCTGGACGAAGCGGTTCGGCGAAAAGCGCCCGCCGTGCACGCCGCCTGTGTAGATGAGGCTGAGCCGGTGCTCGATGCCGGGTCCGCCATTCGGGATTTTCGTGAAATCGTCGCGGCCGAGTTCTTTTTGCTCCTTGAAGCAGAACGGGCAGTGATCGGTTGAGACCACTTGCAACGTATCGTGCGCAAGCCCCTGCCACAGTTTTTCTTGGTGCCATTTCTCGCGCAGCGGCGGCGTGAAAACATACTTCGCGCCCTCGAATCCCGGCGCATCCATATTTTCGAGCGAGAGATAGAGGTATTGCGGACAAGTCTCGGCGTAGGCGTGCAGGCCGCGATCGCGCGCCTCGCGCACTTTTTCGAGCGCGTCGTTGCACGAGAGGTGCACGATATAGACGGGCGCGCCCGCCATTTCCGCCAGCGCGATGGCGCGGCTGGTCGCCTCGCCCTCGGCGGTCGTGGGCCGCGTGAGCGCGTGATATTTCGGCGACTTCTTGCCTTCGGCGAGCGCCTTTTGGACGATCACGTCGATCACGCCGCCATTTTCCGCGTGCATGCAGATCAGCCCGCCGAATTTCGCGGCTTGCGACATGGCGCGGAAGATCGTCGCGTCGTCGACCATCAGCACGCCCGGATACGCCATGAAAAGCTTGAAACTCGAGACGCCTTCGCCGATCAGCGCGCCCATCTCTTCGAGCTGCGCCGCGCCGAGGTCGGTGATGATGCAGTGGAACGCGTAGTCGATCGCGGCCTTGCGGTCGGCTTTTTTCATCCAGGTGTCGAACGCCTGCCGCAGGCTGTGGCCTTTGGTTTGGACCGCGAAATCGATCAGCGTGGTGGTGCCTCCGAAGGCCGCTGCGATCGTGCCGGATTCGAAATCGTCGGCGCTCGTGGTGCCGCCGAAAGGCATATCGAGGTGGGTGTGAACATCAATGCCGCCCGGCATCACCAGCAGGCCGGTCGCGTCGATCACCTTGCCGGCGTTTTCGACCGGCAGCTCCTGCGCGATTGCGGTGATGCGGCCGCCGGAGATGCCGATGTCGCTCACATAAGTGTCCGTCGCGGTGACGACGGTGCCGTTTCTGATCACGGTGTCAAAGCGCATCGAATCTCCTTGTAAAATGCAGGTTAGGCATCTTAGGGCAATAACGAAAGCTGGCGCAACCCGTTCATCGTGTTAGAATCGTGCGCTTACAGGCAATCCTGCGCGCTGGAAGCGTTCGTCCCTCCCGGCCGTGCGATTCGGAGATTCATACTTTTCCATGCCGCTTCGCGAAACGGCGCCGAAGCTTCTCCCGGAACAATATGAAAAGAACTTCGCCGAAATCGCGCCCGCGCTGAATCCGCGGCAAGCCGCCATCGAGGCCGCGCGCTGCCTCTACTGCTTCGATGCGCCGTGCACGATTGCGTGCCCCACGCATATCGACGTTCCCGCGTTCATCAAGAAAATCTCTACCGGCAATCTGCAAGGCTCCGCGCGCACGATTCTTTCCGTGAATATTCTCGGCCACAGCTGCGGGCGCGTGTGTCCGACGGAGGTGCTCTGCGAAGGCGCGTGCGTGATGCACGAAAAGGGCGAACCGCCGATTGAGATCGGCCGGCTGCAGCGCTACGCCGTCGACCACGTGCTCGACAACAATATTCAGCTTTTCCACGCCGGCGCGCCGAATGGGAAAAAGGTCGCGTGCATCGGCTCGGGGCCGGCATCGCTTGCCTGCGCCGCCGAGCTTGCCAAGTGGGGATACGACGTCACCATCTTCGATCGCAACGAGCTGCCTGGCGGGCTCAACACCTACGGCATCGCGGCGTATAAGGCGCGGGCGAAAGACGCGATTCGCGAGACCGATCTGGTGAAGCAGCTCGGCGTGAAATTTCGTCAGAAGATCGGAATCGGCCGCGACATCAGCTTCGCCGACCTTGAGAAACAGTTCGATGCGATCTTCATTGGTATCGGCCTCGGCGAGACGTGGAGCCTCAGCCTGCCCGGAGAGGACTTGCACGGCGTCCACGGAGCAATTGAATTCCTCGCGAAAACGAAGGTAAATCCTCTGCACGAAGTCGAGGTCGGCGCACGCGTCGCTTGCATCGGTGCAGGGAACACCGCGATCGATGTTGTCACCGCGGCTCGGCGCCTCGGCGCCAAAACGGTTTACCTGATTTATCGCCGCGGCGAGGCCGACATGCCGGCCTTTGCCTACGAATATCAGCTCGCCAAGCAGGACGCTGTCGTTTTCTTGTGGCAGACGCTGCCGGTTCGCATCGTGGGCAAAAATGGCGCTGTGAGCGGCCTCGAATGCGTGCGAACCGAACTCGGCCCGCCGGATGAAAAGGGACGCCGCGCGCCTGTGCCGTTGGCAGCCACCGAATTTGTGCTGGATGTCGAGATGGTGGTGCGCGCGGTGGGGCAGCAACCGGTGACGGAAGCTTTGCGCGCAATCAAGGGCCTCGAACTCCACAAGAATGGCACCGTGAAAGTCAACGAGCGGCATCAGACCGGCAATCCGAAATATTTTGCGGCGGGCGATTGCACGAACGGCGGAAAGGAAGTTGTGGACGCTGTCGCAGAAGGCATGGCGGCTGCGAGTGGGCTTGATGCGTGGCTTGGGGCGTTGCGTGGGAAGAAGTGATCGCGTACCGCCGATAGTGACGACGATATTGCGCTGTCATCCCGAGCGGAATGCCGCGCTCTTGACTCCCCGCGTTTTGTGCGGGCGCGGCATGCAGCGAGGGATCTGCTTTCCCACGATTTGCTTGGCGGTGCGCCGCCCATTCGCCGATTCTGCCTTTCGGCGAAGCGCACGTCGGGCCTGGAGGTAGACGATGGCTGACCTGAGCGTGAAATTTTGCGGAGTGACCAGCCTGAATCCGTTTTGGCTGGCGTCGGGCCCCCCGACGAATACGGGCGGGCAGGTGATGCGCGCGTTTGACGCGGGCTGGGGCGGCGCGGTGTGGAAGACGATCGGCGAGCCGATCGTCAATACGAGCTCGCGCTATGGCGCGATCGATCTTGCGGGCGTGAAGATGATGGGCTTCAACAATATCGAGCTGATCAGCGACCGTCCCACCGAAACCCACCGAAACCAATTTCCGCGAAATCTACGAAGTGAAGAAGCGCTACCCGAAAAATCTGGTGATTGCGTCGCTGATGGTGGAATCGCGGCGCGAATCGTGGCACGCCATCGTGCGGCGCGCGGAAGACGCAGGTTCGGATCTGCTCGAGCTCAATTTTGGCTGCCCGCACGGCATGAGCGAACGCGGGATGGGCGCGGCTGTCGGGCAGGTACCCGAATATACGGAGATGATCACGGCGTGGGTAAAGGAAGCCGCGAAGATTCCCGTGATCGTGAAGCTGACGCCGAATGTTTCGAGCGTGACGCACATCGCGGCGGCGGCCGAGCGCGGCGGCGCGGATGCGGTGAGCCTGATCAATACGATCAATTCGCTGATGGGCGTGAATCTCGATACATTTGTGCCGCGGCCGGCGGTGGGCGGGAAGTCCTCGCACGGCGGCTACTGCGGGCCGGCGGTGAAGCCAATCGCACTGCACCTGCTCTCGAGCGTCGCGAAGAATGTGCGCGTGCCGATCAGCGGCATCGGCGGAATCGGCTATTGGAATGACGCTGCGGAGCATATCGCGCTGGGCGCTTCGACTGTGCAAGTGTGCACCGCTGCGATGCACTACGGATTCCGGATCGTCGAGGACATGATCGACGGGCTTTCGCAGTATATGGATCA
Organism: uncultured Acidobacteriota bacterium; assembly: GCA_963814735.1. Lineage (GTDB taxonomy): Bacteria > Acidobacteriota > Terriglobia > Acidiferrales > UBA7541 > Palsa-295. The sequence continues at coordinate 433,555 of CAWFEC010000009.1, forward strand.
GCGCGGCTTCCGCACGATCGAGGATTTTCGCCGGCGGGCGGTGCCGAACGTTCAGGATTGGGGCGATCTCGATCTGAATTACAAAGTGATCGCGAAGATCGATCCGAAGCTGTGCATCGGGTGCCAGCTGTGCTACGTCGCGTGCGAGGATGGCGCGCACCAGTGCATCGAGCCTTACCGCGAGGCGGCGAAGAAGAATACGGGCGGGTTTGGCGTTCACGTGCCGCGGATCATCGAGGAGGAGTGCGTGGGGTGCAATCTTTGCGCGCTTGTTTGCCCGGTCGATGGGTGCATCACGATGAAAGAAGTCGATAGTGACCGCGCGCCGGTGAGCTGGAATGAGCGCGTGCGGCAGTCGGCGGCGTCGTGCACGCCGCCTATGCCGAGCGGGGATTGAGGTAAGCAGTAGCGAGTGGCTAGATGTGAGCCATCTGCGCGATGATGCTAAACACAGAGAACACATCTATGACACAGGTGCGGGTGTCAAATGGTTTTCCTAATGGGAGGTTTTGGTTTTTTGCGCAGAGGTATGGTGAGGCGGTGGTGAACCGTCGGAAAGGGCGAAGTTGAACCAGGTCGTTTGGCATCGGTCGGGTTCGGGATTCGTCCCTTTTCGTGAAACCGATCAGCGACTGGGAGAGCCGGGTCGCGATCATTCATCTATTCGAGCACGGTGGCACATGAGGACGGCTGCGCGCTGTCCGGCGGGAGGCCGGACAGGCGGACGGCCCCATCAGAGGGTCAGCCAGAAGCGGCCTGGCTAGTGTTCTCACGGGCACGTCGCGCGTCTCGACCCCGGCGCCGGAACTGGTCGTAATCGATTTCGTCGCGAAGCATGCGGTAGAGCCGTAAGACGAGCTTGCGGGCCACGGCGACGATGGCAACGGAAGAATTCTTGCGAGCCTGGAGGTGGAAGTAGAAACGGCGAAGATCGTCGTCGTTGCGGATGGCGTTGTGAGCGGCCTCGATGAGCAGAAAGCGAAGCAGGCGGTTGCCCTGTTTGGAGATGTGGCCGAAGCGCTGGGTGTCGCCGCTGGAGTGTTCGCGAGGATCGAGGCCGCAGTAAGCGGCGACGCGGCGTGCGCGGTCGAAACGCGTGACGGGATCGAGCGCATGGACCACGGCGAGAGAAGTGAGCGGGCCGATGCCGGGGTGCGTGCGGAGGCGAGAGATGCGAGGATCGTTTTGCGCGCGCCGTTCGAGTTCGTTTTCGACGGCCTGGATTTGTTGGGCCAGGGAAACGAGTAGAAGCAGGGAGTGCTGTCGCTGAACGGCGAAAGCGCCGTCGAGCGGCAAGGCGGCAAACCGCTGTAGCCCGCTGGCGGTGAACAGTCTGGGACCGAGACGCAAGCGATGGCTGAGAGCGACGGCCTGCAGGCCGTTGCGCAGCATGGTGCGAATGCGGACCAGCCGGTGACGATAGCGCAGCAGCGCGAGAACGTCGCGGCTGGCGGGAGAAGGAATGTGAATGGCGGGGAAATCGCCGCGGCGAAGCAGGTCGAGCACCAGATGGGAATCACGGCGGTCGTTTTTCTGCCGGCGGCGGGCGAACTGGCGTATCGCCAGCGCGTCGCCAACCAGCAGTTGATGGCCGAGATCTTCCACGGTGCGATGGAACCACAACGAGTAGCCGGACGCTTCCACGCCAACCACGGCTCCCGGCGGAAACTGCGCGTAAAATGCCCGCACGTCGTCGCGCTCGTGCTCGAGCGTGATCTCGTGTATCTCACCGTCCGCCGTATCCATCCAGCAGACTGCTTGCGTGCGAACATGCAAATCCACTCCGATGTACACTGTCATCCGCGCCTCCTGTCCAAGCCGATGCCAAACGACTCTGGGCGAGAGTATCAACACTCGCCCCAGGGGGCGCGTGTGTCATGACATCAGAGGAAGCAAAGGCCCACCGCAGAGACGCAGAGAGCGCGGAGAAGGCTTAGATCACACCTTTGTCGTGGGTGCTCTCGTTTGGCGGCTTTCGGGCTTCTACGAGTTTCGCGGCAACGGCGAGGATCGTGAGTATCACGACGAAATCCACTGAGTCTATGCCGGCAATCGTGAGTGCGGGAACCCACTTGGGGGTCCAGGGGACGGATAAAATCAGGAAAACATGAAGCGCCACGATGATTGTCATCGTGATCCAAAACCACGCATTCTGCCTTAGCTTCCAATTTAAAACAATCGCGAAACCAAGGACCGCAACACAATTGAATGTGGGTAGGACCATATTCAGTCTTCCAGCACGGTCGAACAGCCAACAAATCGGCAGCACGCCAACCATCACGCACAAGAGGCCCCACCAGGGCAGGCGCATCTTCTTAGCGACTTTTAGTTCGCTCTTCACATCGTTAGCAACTTGCTTTTCCGATCGCCAAAAAGAAGACGCCCTTTTAGCATGCGTCATTTGTTGAGCTCAGGAATCGGTTTGCCGGAGGTCAGAATCAGGTAGACGAGGAAACTTACGGCGAAGCCTACGAACCAGGCGTAATCGTAGAGGGCGCGGACGGGCGGGTAGATTAGGCCGACGAAGGCTACCGCGCAGCCGATCGCGAGAGCCGCGATCGCCTTCCAATGAACGCCGCGGGAAAATTCGTAGACGCCGCCTCGGCGATACAGATCCTCGGCGTTGAGGATCGTTTTGCGGCGGACGAAATAATCGCAGATCAGGATGCCTGCGATGGGGCCGAGGAAGCCGGAATAGCCGACGAGCCAGCCGGAGACGTAATTTCCGTAAGTGGCGAGCAGCTTCCATGGCTGCATCACGATGCCGATCACGCAGGTGATCAGGCCGCCGGTGCGAAAGCTGATTTTCTGCGGCCAGAGATTCGAGAAATCGTTGGCGGGCGAGACGACGTTCGCGGCGACGTTCACATTGAGCGTTGCCATGAGCAGCGCCAGCATCGCGATAATCACGGCGACCGGATTGCCGAGATGAGCAAGGACGGCGACCGGGTCCCAAATCGCCTGGCCGAACAAAATTACGGTGGCGGACGTGACGGCGATGCCGATGAAGGAATAGAACGTCATCGTGGGCGGCAAGCCGATGGCCTGGCCGACCATCTGTTCGCGCTGACTGTGCGCGTAGCGGGTGAAGTCGGGAATATTCAGCGCGACCGTGGCCCAGAAGGCAACGACTCCGGTGAGCGATGGCACAAAAAACTTGAAGAATTCGCCGAAGCTGTGAAATCTCGACGGCGTCGCGAGCATCGGACCGAATCCGCCCGCCTTGCTGCGCGCCCACAGCAGCAGCGCGAGGCCGATCAGCAGCAGAAACGGCGCGGTGATGCCTTGCAGGAAGCGGATCGTCTGGATGCCGCGCACGATCACGATCACATTGAGTAGCCAGAAAAACAGGAAGCACACCGGAAGGCACCAGGAGATGCTTTTCCAGCCGGGCTCGAGCGCCAGCATCATCGTATAGATCGCTTCGCCGCCGATCCAGGCCTGAATGCCGAACCAGCCGCACGCGACGAGCGCTCGGAGAATCGCGGGGACGTTGGCGCCGAGCACGCCGAATGCGGAGCGCGCGAAAACCGGGAAGGGGATTCCGTACTGCGCTCCGGCGTGTGCGTTGAGCAGCATCGGGACGAGGACGAGCACGTTGCCGAGGAAGACCGTGAAGATGGCCTGCTTCCAGTTCATGCCGCCCGCGATCATGGCGCTCGCGAGGAGGTAGGTGGGGATGTTGACGCTCATCGCGATCCAGAGCGCGGCGTAATTGTAGGTGCCCCAGGTGCGGCGAGCGGCGGGAACGGGCGCGAGATCTTCGTTGTAGAGCGAACTGTGGCGGACTAAGGCCGGATCGAAAGGCTCGGCGTGCGCGCCGCTTTCGGGATCGATCGCTGCGTCGCTCATTTGGAGGGTTTGGGCGAGGGCTTGCGCGGCGTGTAGTCGATGTAGACGGCTTTCAGCTCGGTGTAGAAGTCGATGGCGACCCGGCCGATTTCGCGCAGGCCGACGCCGGTTGCTTTCACGCCGCCGAAAGGCATCTGCGCTTCGCTGACGACGGTGGGCGCGTTCACGTGGGTCATCCCGGTTTCGATGCGATCGATGAACTCGAAAATTCTGGCTGCGTCGTTTGTGTAGATCGAGCTCGACAAGCCGTATTTCACGGAATTTGCCACGCGCAGGGCTTCCTCGAAATCGGGGACGCGAATCACGGAAAGCACCGGGCCGAAAATTTCTTCCTGCGCGATTTTGCTATCCCAGCGGACGTGATCGAAGATTGTCGGCGCGACGAAGTAGCCGCCGTCGCGCGCGGGCCCGCCGCCGACGAGGAGCACGGCTTCATTTTTGCCGATCTCGATGTAGCGCAGGACGGTTTTGTGCTGCTGCTCGTCGACGAGAGGGCCCACGTCGACGCCGGCGTCGAGGCCGTTGCCGACTTTGAGTTTCTTGGCGCGCTCGACGATCATTTCGACGAACTGGTTGGCGATCGAATCTTCGACGACGACGCGGCTCGTCGCCGTGCAGCGCTGCCCGGTGGAACCAAAAGCGCCGGCGACCACGTGATCCGCGGCGAGAGCGAGATCGGCGTCGCCGAGCACGACGACCGGATTCTTGCCGCCCATCTCGCACTGGCACTTCTTCATTTGCTTCGCGGCGGTGGCGTAGATGAGGCTGCCGACATCGTTCGAGCCGGTGAAGGAGATCGCCCGGACGTCGGGCGAGCGGAGAAGCTCGTCGCCGACCTCCTCACCCGCGCCTAGGACCATGTTGAGTACTCCCGCGGGGAGGCCGGCCTGCTCGAAGATTTCGCAGATCTGGATGCAGGTCTGCGGCGTGAGCTCGGCGGGCTTGATCACCATCGTATTGCCTGCGACGAGCGCCGGCGCTGCTTTCCACGCGGGAATTGCGACGGGAAAATTCCACGGCGTGATTGCGCCGACCACGCCGAGCGGCTGCTTGATCGTGTAGCTGAAATTGCGCGGCGATGCGCTCGGCACCGTTTCACCGCCGATGCGGCGGCCCTCGCCGGCCGTGAATTCGAGGATGTCGATGGTGCGCTGCACCTCGACGAGCGATTCTCTAATTGTCTTGCCTTCCTCGCGCGTGAGCGTGCGCGCGAGTTCGTCCTTGCGCTGCTCCATGAGCGCCGCGGCGCGGGCGAGAATCTTGCCGCGCACGGGCGCGGGGGTGTCGCGCCACGCAGGAAACGCGGCTTTCGCGGCGGCGACGGCTTCGTTGATTTCCGCGCGAGTCGAAAGTGGCACGAGGCTCAGCACTTCGTTGAGGTCGGCGGGATTGCGGCGTTCGAGCGTTTGCGTGCAGCGAGATCCGACCCAGCGGCCGTTGATGAAGTTGCGGCAGAGGGGAGCCGTGAGTGTGGCGCTAGTCAATTGGCCGCCTGCGCCGAGCCGCTGATATGCGTGCGCGTGATTTCATCGTAACTTTCGGGGCGGCGGTCGCGATAGAACTGCCACGTTGCGCGCACTTCCTTGATCTCGTCGAGATTCAGGTCGGCGACGACGAGCTCGTCCTTATCGCGGCTGGCCTGCGCGACGATTTTGCCGCGCGGATTGCAGAAATAGCTCTTGCCGTAAAATTCGCCGATGCTCCACGGCTTTTCGGTCCCCACGCGATTGATCGCCGCGACGAAATATTGATTGGCGACGGCGTGCGCGGGCTGCTCGAGTTCCCAGAGATATTCGGAGAGGCCCGCGACGGTGGCGGACGGATTGAATACGATTTCGGCGCCATTGAGGCCGAGGATGCGCGCGCCCTCGGGGAAATGGCGGTCGTAGCAGATGTAGACGCCGATGCGGCCGTGGCGCGTTTCGAAAACGGGGTAGCCGGCGTTGCCGGGCGTGAAATAGAATTTTTCCCAGAAGCCCGGGTGGCAGTGCGGGATGTGATGCTTGCGATATTTCCCGAGGTACGTGCCGTCGGCATCGAAGACGGCGGCGGTGTTGTAGAAAACGCCGGCCATTTCGACTTCGTAGATCGGGACGACGAGAACCATCTTGTGCATGCGCGCGAGCTTCTGCATGCGCGCGAGCGTGGGGCCGTTGGGGACGCTTTCGGTGAGCTCGTACCATTTGGCATTCTGCTCGGCGCAGAAATAGGGGCCGTAGAAAAGTTCCTGGAGGCCGAGGACCTGGACGTTTTTCTTGGCCGCGTCGGCGATCATCTTTTCGTGCTTCGCGATCATTTTTTCTTTGATTTGCGCGAGCGAGTATTTTTCGGGCGACCACTCGCATCTCGCCTGGATGACACCACAACGCACGATCCGCGGCATCGAATGCCTCCTGAGCCTGATTCGTGCAAGTCTACTATTCGAGGGCGGGGGCTACAACACGGAACCGTGCGAACGCACATCGAGAATCGCGCTCGTGAGTGCGTTGCGATTGGACGGAAAAGCCCCACCCTCAAAAACCGGGGATGGGGCACCCGGAACTTCAAAGGCGACGGCGCTCAATGTGGTCCCGGTAACGAGGTTGCGTCCGAGTGATACTATGTGGCGGGCGAGGCGAAGATTCCATGGCGGCAAAGCCACATTTCGAGCGCGTGATCTGGATTGTGCTCGATAGCGTCGGGGTCGGCGAGCTGCCGGATGCGGCGGAGTACGGCGACGTGGGGCGAGACACGTTGGGGCATATTGCGCGCTCGCGGCCGCTGCGGCTGCCGAATCTGGTGCGGCTGGGGCTCGCGAATATCAAGCCGCTGGCGCATCTTACGCCGCCTGCGCGGCCCGCGGGATATTTCGGCAAAGGCGCGACCGTCTCGCCCGGAAAAGATACGACGACCGGGCACTGGGAAATGGCAGGGATATGGCTCGACCAGGCGTTTCCGGTGTACCCGCACGGATTTCCGAAAGAGCTCATCGCGGAATTCGAGCGGCGCATCGGGCGACGCACGCTGGGCAACAAGCCTGCGTCCGGCACGGAGATCATCAAGGAACTTGGTGAGGAGCACGTGCGCACGGGCTGGCCGATCGTGTACACGTCGGGCGACAGCGTGTTTCAGATTGCGGCGCACGAAGACGTGATCCCGATCGCGGAACTGTATCGCGAGTGCGAGATTGCGCGAGCGTTGCTCGACGGGCCCAACCGCGTGGGGCGGGTAATCGCGCGGCCGTTCACGGGCGCGGCGGGAAATTTCCGGCGCACGGAGCGGCGGCACGATTATGCGGTTGAGCCGCCGAAGCCGATGCTGCTCGACGTGCTTGCGGATCGCGGCGTGCCGGTTTTCGGAGTCGGCAAGATCCACGATATCTATAACGGGCGGGGCGTGAAGGATTACGTCACGACGAAAAACAACGCGGACGGCATGGCCAAGATTTCGGAGGCACTCGCGCGGCGGTCGAGCGGGTTGATTTTCGCGAATCTCGTCGATTTCGACATGCTGTATGGGCACCGCAAGGACGTCGAGGGATTCGCGCGGTCGCTCGAGGAATTCGACGAGATGCTCGGGCCGTTTCTCGATGGCATGCGAGCGTCCGATCTGCTGCTGATCACCGCGGATCACGGCTGCGATCCCGATCCCGTAAATCCGACGACGGATCATTCGCGCGAATATGTGCCGATTCTCGCTTTCAGCCCGGGCGCGGCGGGCGGCGGGAATCTGGGGATTCGATCGACGCTGGCCGATATGGGGCAGACGGTCGCCGAGAATTTCGGTAGTGCGATTCCGCACGGGACGAGTTTTCTCGCCGAAATTACCGCCGGGCTGGCTGAGATGGCTCGGGGATGATCCGGTGGATCAGCTTTCGCGGCGCGGGTGGCGCGTCTGTGATTGTGTAGCTTTGCTCGAGGAGCTTCCCGGCGTGCGCGGCGCGGGGTTCCGAATTGTAGGCGATCGTGCAAAGCGTCTCGCGGGCTGAAACGTGGTCGCAGACTTTTTTGTGAAGGATAATGCCGACCGCGGGATCGACAGCGTCCTCCTTTTTCTCGCGGCCGCCACCCAGGACGACGCACGCCGTGCCAACCATCTCACTTTGAATCGCACTCACGAAGCCGCTTCTCGCGGCTGAGATATCGGCCGTGTGCTTCGCATGCGGCAGTCGCTTGGGATCGTCGATCGCCCGAGCATCGCCGCCCTGCAGTGAGACCATCTGGCGGAATTTGTCGAGCGCCTTACCGGAACGGATGAGATGATCCGCGAGAGTTTTTCCGTCCGCCACCGTGTTCGTGCGTCCGCCGAGATGAAACATCCAGGCCGCCAGCTCGATGCAAAGTTGGCGCAGATCCTCGGGACCCTGGCCGAGCAGCACATCGAGGACTTCCTCGACTTCGAGAGAATTGCCGATTCGCAGGCCGAGCGGCTGGTCCATGTCGGTGATCAGCGCGATCATCTTCTTGCCCATGCGCTCGCCGGTTTCCACCATCAGCTCCGCGAGGAAGGCGGCATCTTCGTCCGTTTTCATAAATGCGCCCGAGCCGGTTTTTACGTCGAGGACGAGGCCGTCGACCCCCTCGGCAAGTTTCTTGCTCATGATCGACGCGCAGATCAGGTAGGGGCTTTCGACGGTCCCGGTCACGTCGCGCAACGAATAGAGTTTGCGGTCGGCGGGCGCGATTTCGGCGGTTTGGCCGATCATCGCGCAGCCGCAGGCGTGCAGCACTTCGCGGAAGCGGGCGAGCGTTAGCTGGACGTTGAAGCCGGGAATGGATTCGAGCTTGTCGAGGGTGCCGCCGGTGTGGCCGAGGCCACGGCCGCTGATCATCGGAACGATGAGGCCGCCCGCGGCAGCGAGCGGCGCGAGGACGAGCGAGGTTTTGTCGCCAACGCCGCCGGTTGAATGCTTGTCGATTTTGGGCGCCGCGAATTCGGAAAGATTGAGGACCTCGCCAGAATGCAGCATTGCATCGGTAAGGGCAGCCGTTTCGGCGCGGCTCAAGCCCTTCAGCAGGGCGGCCATCAGCCACGCCGAAATCTGGTAATCGGGGATTTCGCCACGGGTGTAGCCACCGACGAGCGCTTCGATTTCGGCGCGCGACAGTTCGAGGCCATCGCGCTTCTTGCGGATCACGTCGATCGCGCGGATCGGGCCGGCGGCGGAGGAATCCGATGCGTCGCTCACTTCAGGCGAAATCCTTCCGGCAGCAGCTCGGTGATCTTGAGTTTCTTCTGGCCCTTGGCGCCCCGGAAATAGACGGTCGCCTTCGGGCCGAATTCGTAGATCACCTGGCGGCAGGCGCCGCAGGGCGCGCACGGGGCGTGGTGGTTGTTGACGATGGCGATCGCCTCGATTTCCATTTTCGGGCCGAGGCTCGCGACCGCGGAAAAGATTGCGGTGCGCTCGGCGCAATTCGTCATTCCATAGGAGGCGTTTTCGATGTTGCAGCCGGCGAAGATCTGGCCCTTGGTGGTTAGCAGCGCCGCGCCGACCTTGAATTTGGAGTACGGGGCGTGGGCGTTGCGCATGGCCGCGCGCGCGGCTTCGAGTAGTCGCTGGCGTGTCGCGTTACTGCGGGAATTGCTCTTTGGCATTTGACCGACCAGGGCCCGGATTAAGTGCTGAACCGAAACGCTCGCACCGCGATTGCGAGAAATCGTTGTTAGCGTAGTAATATTCGTAGGCGATGTCGAGCCCAAACTCAGTTTCCGGCGCGGCGAAGCTTCTGGATAGCTGGCAGAGCGTTGCCAAGATCATCGACCACACCCAGCTGCGCCCCGAGGCTACGGCCAGCCAGATCATCCAACTGTGCGCCGAAGCCAAGGAATTCGGTTTCGGCGCTGTGATGCTGAATCCTTGCTACGTCGAGCTCGCGCATTCGCGTCTGCAGGGAAGCGGCGTAAAGGTGGGGGCTGTGATCGGCTTTCCGCTCGGGGCGACGCTGGCGAGCGTGAAGCGGTTTGAGGCGGCCGAGGCTCTGAAGCTGGGCGCGGTCGAGATCGACATGGTGCAGAACATCGGTGCACTGAAATCGGCCAATCGGGAGCTCGTTTCTTCAGAGATTCGCGCGCTGGCTGAACTGGCGCACGAGCGCGGGGCGCTGCTGAAGGTGATCCTCGAAATGGGTTTGCTTTCCGAGGGAGAAAAAGTGATCGCGTGTGAATTGAGCGAGCAGGCCGGCGCCGACTTCGTGAAAACGTCGACCGGATTTCTCGGCGGCGTGGCAATAGTGGCAGATGTGGCGCTGATGCGGCGGACTGTGAAAATCGGAGTGAAGGCGTCCGGCGGGATTCGCACCGCAGCCGATGCCAAGGCCATGATCGAGGCTGGGGCCGGGCGGCTCGGCACCAGCGCCGGCGTGAATATCATCCGCGAGTTGCGCGACGAATCGGCGGTGGCCACGCCGAGTCAGTATTAGAAAGCGAAGTCCAGCCGATCCCCGCCGGAGGCATTACTGCTGAGGAACCGGTGTGCTGTGGTTTATTCCTGCCGTCTCGTCCCCCGCGTTACCCTCAAGCATAGGGACCCGACCAGTGAACCTGCACTGGACCTAGATCTCTTAGATTTCGAGTGTTCGGAGGGGACACGATGTACCGATTGCTCATTTCTACGGCTGTTTTTGGCCTGACCGTGATTATCGCCAATGCTCAGATGCCGATGGAAACACAAATCTCGCCAAAGGACATCGTTAGGCAATTCTACAAGATGGAGACGGAAGTAGATGGCTGGGGCCCGAGCGGTGGGATGAGCTACAGGATTTCCTCGCTGACGTTGGACCGTGGTCGCCCCCTGGGTCCATTTCCGTTCTTAGGAGCTACGATGTGGGTGACGCGAGAAAGCACATCGGTTACAAAGGGACCGTGGATTATCAGGTTGAGGTGGACTACTTCGAGTGGGGTTCGATCGATAGTTTCCTCAACTTCACGAGAGCGCGAAGCCCGCGAGGCGAAAGCCCTGCCGCCTACGAGCCGGTTGAGCAACGGACCTACGAAACCATCTATCTTTCCGACAAGTTTGTGAAGAGGAGCGCATCCGGAGACAGAGAAGAGACAGGGGCACTTCGGTGGCGAATCAGTTCGCCCGTGGTGCCGGAAGTAGATGTAGATGCAGCCCTTCACTGGGTGGCTGAGAGGCGTGACAAATCAGAGGACCCCGCCCTGAAGTTCAACGCTGAGAAGACCATTGCAATCCTGAAAAGCCTATCAACTGGAGCGCCCACGCCGCCGCAACCAAACGAAGTGGTCAAGGAGTCTCCCTTCGAAGTGGGCAAGCGATTCGTCGATCTGGAAAGCAATTCGACGCCGGACGAGTGGAACAAGCTGACAGAATTCTTTGTCGAGACCCCAAGGCCCCAGTGGAACAGGCTTCACATCGTCGATATCGTAGGCATCGGCGCTGATATCAATGGAGATTCGGGCTTCTTTACTCTCCTAACGAATGCGTTAGGCGACCTTGATTCGTCGATGCATCTTTCGGGCTACCCTTCGATGAGAATGCCGCTTGTAACGCCCAGCGCCAGCGCGTGTTTCGGCGACGACAGATTCGGATTTAGCTTGTTGCTATCCGACAAGCGCTGGCAAATCGCGAAAGACGGCACGGTGAAGGAACTTGACGGCCCGCTTGCGTGGAGAATTGAAGACACGTCTTTCGAGCCGTTGATTACCCTGGATACCGCCATTCGCTACGTATGGCAAGCCCGGGACAAAACGACCGACCCCGTCATCAAGAGCAATGCCGCCCGCACTCTGACCATCTTGACGTACTACAAGGACGGCAAGCCCCTGCCAGACGAGCTGTCCTCCGGTGTCGGCGGTGGTTGTGGCTGATAGCTACCGCGAGACCGATCGCATTAACAGATTGACGGCTACTGTTTCGTGAAACCGATCCAGCGGCCGAAGGCGACGACGAGGATCCACAGCACCAGGGAGACGCCGCCTGCAATCTTGGCCGCGCGCGGGGTGCGCGTGGCGTGGTCCCACGCGGCGATGCCGCGGCGTGTCCAGACTTCGAAGTAGGCCGTGTTGATGCCGGCCAGCAACAGAGTCAGCATTTTCAGGCGAAATGGAACGTTGGCGTAGTACTTTGTGGCGCTCGAGGTGAAAAGCAGGCCGCCGGCGATCACGGCGCAGACGAAGGCGGCGCGAGTCCAGGGCATGACGTCGTCGTAGACGTCGGTGACGCTGCGGTCGCGCGAGGCGAGATCGAGCAGCCGAAGATCGAACATCGCGATCGAGCCGACCACCAGGACGATCGACAGCACGTGGATCGTCTCAATCGTCGGGAAGAGCCAGGTGGATACGCGAATGTTTTCGGCGACGCGCGTGCTTTCGAGCCATGCACAGAGCCTGAGGATCCCCATTACGATTCGTTTTCCCGTGACCCCATTGAGCGACTACTCGCCGCCGCGGCGGAATCAAGCGCGCGATCACACATAAGCGATCCATCGCCCCGCGGTGACAATTGCTACCCACAACAGCAATGACACGACTCCGACTGCGGCCGCAGTGATTCGGCGATTCTCCCAGAACGTGGCGTCGCGCTTATTCATCAACTGAACGGCCAGCGTGATCAGGCTCACGGTGGCGACCATCGCCATCTTCGTGCGGAACGCCCAATTGAGCAACTCGCGGCCGGGCTCGCCGATAATCAGGATCGCGCCGCTGGCAGCGAGGATCAGGAGCACGCGCCACACCCAGGGGACGAAGCGGTCGACCATGCGCGAGATCGGCTGGCGCTTGCCGGCGATGCCCATCAGGCGCAGGTCGAGCATGGCCATCGACGCCATCACGATCGACACGCTGAGGATATGAATGGTCTGGACGGCTGGAATGATCCAGATGACGGTCTGTATTTTCAAGCTGACGGGCGTATTCGAAAGCCAGTCGCAGAATGCCTGAACCATTGGTGGTCCCCCGACCCCAAATTCGGTCGAAATAGTACATTGTCGACGCGCGTCTGTCGATTGCGAATTGAGCGGATTTATACGAGGCTGCCTAGGCACAAGCAGCGTTGACGCCGGGGCAAAAGATTTGTACAGTGCCGGGCACATTCGATCATTGGGGGGAATGATGCGAACAAAACTCAGTTTTGCGGCGAGCTTGGTATTTCTTCTCGGTTTTGCGGCGGCCGTGCCGTGCGCCCGGGCACAGCAGAAGGCGACGCCGGAAGTGTTTCCGGAGGGGGCGCTGGCGCCGGACAATCTGGCGAAGCCGCGGCCGAAGCCGCCATTCGATCTGACGGGCACGTGGACAGTCGATCTGAGCGCCGGGTTCAGTTCGTTTATGTTTGGGCCGCCGTACCCGAAGTTCCTGCCGGACGCGCAAGCCGCGTACGACGAGTCAAAGAAGTACGCCGCCGAGCACAAGGCGTATCGCGACGACATCGGGCACTGCTATCCGGCGGGCATGCCGATGATCATGACGCGCGTCTGGCCGATCGCCATGATCCAGCTGCCGACCGCGATCTACATGGTGAGCGGCTTCGAAAACGCGCTGCGGATTATTTATATCGACGGGCGGCCGCATACCCCTCCGGACATCGTGGTACGAACCTTCAACGGCGATTCCGTCGGGCATTGGGATGGCGACGCGCTCGTGGTCGATACAAACAGCATGGTCACCGACCATCACTGGATCGATCAGGGGCTGCCGGTGAGCGACGAATTTCATATGGTCGAGACCATGCGGCTGCAGGACGGCGGGAAGCGGCTCGAAATCAAGTATCAGATGTGGGATCCCAAGAACTGGGTGGGAGAGTGGGACAGCACGAAGCATTGGATTCGCGTTGACGACACCGATATCACGGAAGTGGAATGCACGCCGGATTTGAATCAGCATTTGCTGAGCACGCATTAGGGCAGTGATTGATGAGTAGTGATTAGTGAGTGGTGGGCAAACCCGGGAACATGAGGCGGGGTGATTGGTACGCGTCCTCGCGGGCGGGTTTGAAACCCGCCCCTACATAACCGCCAACAATTGTGAATCTCGAATTGTAGGGGCGCTGCTTGCTGCGCCCCGGACCTTGGCGTTTGGCCGCCTTACGCGCTGTATTGCCGTCGCACTAGTAAGGCGAGCCGGAGGCGCCGGGCTGCTTGGGTTGCGCGCGGTAGGTGGGATCGGTGAGGACGGTGCCGTCCGCGAGCTTCACGTACATGAAGCTTCCGCCCTTATCGCCATTGCGCAGCGGGTGAATGACGATCGTCACCTTATCGCCGGGCTTGAGCGAGTTGGAGCGCCAGCCCTGCTTGGCGAGATTGTTGGGGCTGTTGCACTCGACGCTCCAGCGGTCGGTGCCGCCGCTGGCGTTGGGGACGTCGATCGAGATCCAGCTGTGAGGATTGGTCCAATCGAATTGGACGACCGTGCCGGTCAGCGGGACCTGCTTGTCGTGGTCGAACATCGCGGCGGAGTGATGCGCGACGGCGGTCCCGGCGAAGGTCATCACCAGCAGTAGAGCCGCGCCCAAGCATACGATCGATCGAGTTTTCATCGTTTTGCTCCCCATCTTGAAAATCGGTTCCCGTCCAAGGTGCGTCATAAAATTGCGAGAAATCCCGCCAATCCCTTTAAGGTTGCTTTTCCGCCGAACGGAACGCTGCTTCATCGAGCATTTGGCCGTTCGCGAAAGTGAGTGCTATGAAAAGACCGCCTTTGTCCCCGTTGCGCAGCGGCCAGAACATTATCGTGACCTTGTCGCCCGGCTTGAGGCTGTCGGAATGCCAGCCTTGCCGCGAAAGATTGTTCGGGCTATTGCACTCGAGGCTCCAGTGGGTGGTGCTGCCCTTGCTGTCGGGAATGTCGACCTCGATCCAGCTATGCGGGTTGGTCCATTGGAATTGAGTGACGGTGGCGACCGTGGTGATTTTCTTCGAACGGTCAAACATCGCGAAGGAATGATGCGCAGAAGCTGTACCGGCGGCTACAAGTATTATGGCGCCCAGGCATGCAACCAACGACTTCCGTATCATCATGGCCCCCCGACCAAGAAACTTCCCAAGGCCCCCGAACCGCCGGGCCGGCCCTCACGGAAAGTCTAAATACTATAATATGCGGCGAGACAGATAGCCATCTTTTGATGCAAAATGGCTCGCTTCGTTGGGGGAGAGAGCGTTCGCCGGGCAAGCCGGCGCGGGGCGCTCTTGGAATGGAGGCGAAGATGAAGGTTTCCGTCACGATCCTGTGTGCGTGTGCGGCGTTTGCGGCGATGGGTGCGGCATGCCGGGCGCAGAGCGCGCCCACCCCGGCGCCGAATACGACGATCATTCCGGAAAAAACGAGAACTGCTGACTATGCGACTCTGGGTTCGCTGCCCGATTGGAGCGGCATCTGGGTCCTCAATTTTCCAAAACGCGGCGATGCTCCTCCTGAAGAACCGTCGTTTACTCCGACAGCCGCGGCCGAGCTGAAAGTGCTGCAGGCCGAGGAAGCGAAGAACGAAGAGCCCGCGACCGAGAGCGCGAACTGCGTGCCGCCGGGCATGCCGCAGATCATGTTTCAGCCATACGACGTCGAATTTCTATTCACGCCGGGGCGCGTGACGATCATTCAGGAAGCCTACATGCAGGTGCGGCGCGTCTTCACCGACGGGCGTGGACATCCCGCCAGTCTCGATCCCACGTTCAACGGCGATTCGATCGGGCACTGGGAGAACGACACGCTGGTGATCGATACGATTGGCCTGGGACACAAACTGCCGCTCGGCTACAACCGGATGAATCACGGGCCGAAGATGCACGTGGTCGAGAGAATTCGCCTCACCAGCCCCGATACGCTCGAAGATCGCATGACGCTGACCGACCCCGACGTGCTCGCGCAGCCGTGGCATACCGTGCATACGTTCACGCGCCACCGCGAATGGAACCAGCTGGAATTTATCTGCGAGGAAAATAACCGTAATCCGATCAACGACAAGACCGGGCAGGTTTCCACGATTCTCGGCAAAGACAAATGAGAGCGCACGGGGAAATAAAAGGGGCTGCCGCTTGGTGCGGCAGCCCCGTGAATCCCAAACGCTAGCGTTGAGTCGGCAGAGACCTACTTCTTTTTCTCGGCCTTTGCGGCCTTCTTCGGCTTCTTCGCCATTCGAGTTCCTCCACGATCGACTTATGCCCCCGCGGGCAGTGCGACACTTATATGCAATTTTGGGGCTGGCGTCCAGCTTGTCGATGGCGGCGCGGCTGCGCTGGGCGAGGCGCTTGCAGAGTGTCACGCGCTGCCTTGGCCAAGATGCCGCGCTGAAGGCCGCGGCGCTACATTTAAGTCTTAAGCCCGCGTGACCGGGCGGTCTTACCCTTAGTGAAGGCGGGTTATCCGTTCGCAATTTATTGCGCTGGGGGGACGTCTAGGCGGACGACGATGCCTTCGAGGGCCGGGCTTGCGGCGGGGTAGCGCTTCATTACCAGCGGGTCGTGGCCGGGTACGATGTGTGCCGGCGAATCGGCAAGGCGATGGAGCGTGTTGTATCCCTCGAGGGTTTCCGCGACGCTGTACACCACGGGAAACGGGCGGCGTTGCTCGAAATTCGCGTAGAGGTGCGTCGCATCGGACGCCATGACGACCCAGCCGCGCTTGGTCCACACACGCGCGACCTGCAGCCCGGCGGAATGGCCGCCGACACGGTGTAGCGTGAAGCCAGGCGCGAGTTCGGCGTGATCCTCATGAAAAACGGCCCGTTCCGCATAGACGTGGCGCACCATCGAGAGCGTGTTTTCGAGATCGAACGGTGCTCGCAAGCTCTCGTGGCACATGCAGCGGCCGGTCGCAAAAGCCATCTCGCTATCCTGCAGGTGGAACCGGGCGCGCGGCAGAAGATCGAGATTCCCGGCGTGATCGTAGTGGAGATGCGTGAGGACCACGCTGGTGACGTCCGCGGGCTCGATGCCGAGGAGCCGCAGCGACTCGATCGGGCAGCGCAGCCATTCGCGCTTGCGGCGTTCCGCGGCCTCTTTGCCGAAGCCCGTGTCGATCAGGAAAAGGCGGTCGCTGCGGCGCACCACCCAGACGAAATAATCGAGATCGGACGCAAATTCGTGCGGATCGGCCAGGATGAAATTCTCGGCCGGGTGGCGATTACCGAGATGCGCGTAACGAATCGCGAAAATTTCATACGGCTCTGTCTGCACGAGGCTCCTCGCGTTTGCTCAAGAGCGGCATAGCATGAACCATCGCGGAGCGGAACGTCAATTGTTAGGAGCGCCGCGGTAGGGCATAATGCGCGTCGCGATCGACGGAGGGAAGAATGGCGCAGCCGCAGAGTATCGGATTTGTGGGCGTGGGGAGAATGGGCGCCCGCATGGCGCGCCGGCTGATGGCGGCCGGCTACCCGCTCACCGTTTACGATACGAGCAAAGCGGCCGTGCAGCCATTGGTCGAAGGCGGCGCAAAGCGCGCGGAATCTCCGGCGGCCGTGGCTTCGGCGGCCGACATCGTGTTTGCCAGCGTGCCGACGCCGCCGATTGTCGAGGCTGTGGCGCTGGGGCCGATGGGCGTGATCGAAGGCACGCGCGCGAAAATTTTCATCGACACGTCGACGACGGGCGCGACGACAGCCAGGCGAGTGGCGGAAGGGCTCGCGACGAAAGGAATCACGGCGGTTGACGCGCCGGTGAGCGGCGGAATCAATGGAGCGGAGAAAGGGACTCTCGCCGTGATGGTCTCGTGCCCGGAGGTGACTTTCGAAATCGTGAAACCTGTGCTCGAAAATCTCGGCAAACTTTTCTTCGTGGGGACGAAGCCGGGCCAGGGGCAGACGATGAAGCTGCTGAATAATTTGCTTTCGGCGACCGCCATGGCGATCACTTCCGAAGCGCTGGTGATGGGACTGAAGGCGGGGCTCGACCCATCGCTCGTGATCGACGTATTCAACGCCGGCACCGCGCGCAATAGCGCCTCGCAGGACAAAATGAAGCAGCACGTGATCTCGCGCAAATTCAGCTACGGCTTCGGGCTCGCGCTGCTGAACAAAGACATCCGGCTGTGCATGTCCGAGGCCGACGCGCTGGGCGTTCCGATGATCGTGGGAAGCGCGGTGCGGCAGCTGCTGTCGATTTCGACGACAACCGAGGGCGTCGACGCCGATATGACGGCGATGGCCAAGACGGTGGAAGCATGGGCGGGCGTACGCGTGGGAGAGAAGTAAAGAGTTTTCATTCTCAGGAGAGGCTCACAAAATGGACAAGAAAACTTTCGACAAGGGACGCGAAATTCGTAGCGCGGTGCTCGGGAAAGAGTTCGTCGACAATACGTTTAAGACGCGCCGATGAATTCAATCTCCCGCTGCAAGAGCTGGTGACGGAATACTGCTGGGGCGCGATCTGGGGCCGCGAGGAGCTGCCGCGCAAGACGCGCAGCATGCTGAATCTGGCGATGATCAGCGCGCTCAACCGTCCCCACGAACTGAAGGCGCACATCAAAGGAGCGTTGGTCAACGGCGTGACACCGGTCGAGATACGCGAAGTCCTGCTGCAAGTGGCGATTTATTGTGGCGTGCCGGCGGCGGTCGATTCTTTCCGCATCGCGCGCGAAACGTTCGCGGAGCTGAAGGAGAAAGAAAAAGCTTCGAAATCCTAGCAGCGTGCGGAACAAGTCCAGGACCTGGCTTCAGGGGCTGAAGCCCGGAAGATCCTAAGGGGCTTACGGCGGGGTTGAAACCCCGCCCTTCCACCGGAGGGCATTTTTCAGCAAACTGGTGGAGTAAGGGTCGTGCACAATGGCAACGACGATGAGCGAATTGAAGAAGCATCGCATGCTGGCGGGCGGCCAGTGGGTCGAGCCCGCGTCCGCAGCATGGTTCGAATCTATGAATCCGTTCACGGGGCAACCGTGGGCGCTGGTCCCGCGCGGAACGAAGGCCGATGTGGACCGCGCCGTGGCCGCCGCGAAATCGGCGTTCTACGATGGTGAATGGCGCAAGCTCACCGCCACCGCGCGCGGCGAGCTGCTGCGCCGCCTTGCCGAGCTCATCGCAGCCGAAGCGGATCGCCTCGCGGAAATCGAGACGACCGACAACGGCAAGCTCATCGCCGAAATGCGCGGGCAGCTCAAATACATTCCGCAGTGGTTCCACTACTTCGGTGGGCTCGCGGACAAGATCGAGGGCCGCGTGATCCCCATCGACAAGCCGGGCGTATTTAATTTCACGCGTGAAGAGCCGCTCGGAGTTGTCGCCGCGATCACGCCGTGGAATTCGCCGCTCCTGTTGGCGACGTGGAAGCTCGCGCCGGCGCTCGCTGCGGGGAATACGGTCGTTTGGAAGCCTTCGGAATTTTCTTCGGTCTCGGCGCTCGCGTTCGGGGAACTTTTCGAGCGCGCGGGATTTCCGGCGGGAGTGGTCAACATTGTCACCGGATTCGGCAGTGAGGTGGGCGAGCCGCTGATCACGCACCGCGACGTCGCGAAAATTGCTTTCACTGGCGGCGACCGAACGGGCGAACACGTCTACGGCCTCGCGGCGAAAGGGATCAAGCACATCACGCTCGAGCTCGGCGGAAAATCGGCGAACATCGTTTTCGACGATGCGGACCTCGATCAAGCGGTGAAGGGCGTCGTTTCGGGCATTTTCGCTGCGACGGGGCAAACTTGCATCGCGGGATCACGCGCGCTGATCCATCGCCCGGTGCTCGATGAATTTGTCGAGAAACTGCTGGCACTTGCCAAAACCGCGAAGATGGGCAACCCGCTCGATATGGGCACGCAGGTCGGCCCGATCACCACGCGCCCGCAATATGACAAAGTTCTCGACTACATCCGCATCGCCAAAGAAGAGGGCGCAGTCTGCCGGCTGGGAGGCGCACCCGCGCAGAGGCCCGAGTGCGGCACGGGATGGTTCGTCGAGCCGACAATTTTCACCGGCGTGAAGCCCGATATGCGGATCGCGCAGGAGGAAGTGTTCGGTCCGGTGCTCTCGGTGATCCCATTCGACACCGAGGACGAAGCCGTGCGCATCGCGAATGGCACGATCTACGGCCTCGCCGCGGGCGTCTGGACGCAGAGCATTCGCGGCGCGCTCACGATGTCCGAGCGCCTCGAGGCGGGCACGATCTGGGTGAACACGTATCGCGCGGTGAGCTACATGTCGCCATTCGGCGGCTATAAGCGCTCGGGAATCGGGCGCGAGAGCGGCGCCGAGGCCATCCGCGAATATCTGCAGACGAAGAGCGTGTGGATCGATATCGCAGGAAATGCACCGAATCCGTTTGTGATGCGCTAGCGCGCGCCCGCCGTCAGGCAGCTTTGAGCGATGGCTCGGGCTTCGCGGCGCGGCCAATCCACCACCACAGCGCAGTTCCGAGCGCCGGAATCAGACTCAGCGAGACGAAGGTGGCCGCGTACTGCTGATGATCGAAGAACCGCCCGTAGATCGGCAAGAGAATCGCCACGACGGCCGACCACGCGCCGGAGCCGATTCCCGCGACCATGCCGGTTTCTTCGCGCGGATAGGCGCGCGCGCTCAAATGCAATGAGATCACGATGAACGCCACGGCGATAAACATTCCCCAGGAAAAGAATGCCAGCGCCGCGATCCACGATGTCGTCCAAGTGGTCATCGAAGTTACCAGCGCGAGAATGGAGAGCACGACGTACAATTTCACGGGGCGAGTCTCGTCGCGCACGAAGCGATCCGCGACCCATCCCCAGAAATAATAGCCAAGCTCCCAGCACACGGCCGGAATCCAGAGAACTTCTCCGAGCTGCTTTTGCGTGAGCCCCGACACTCGATTCAAATATAGCGGGCACAAATATAAAATCGGGCCAAGCGCCGCGCCTCCGAGCCCCATGCCGACGACGAGCAGCCAAAAGCGCCGCTCCAGCAAGTTGGGCCAGGCGATGCGGTTCTTCACGCGTGGCACAGGGCGCAGCAGCGGCGGCCGCGCCACCAGCCACCAAACCACAAGCCACACAACGCCGAGCGCGCCGGTAATCAGAAACGCCGCTCGCCATCCATAGCGCAACGCAATTGGGACGATGATGAGCGGCGCGAAAATCGATCCGAGCGACGCGCCGCTATACGAAATCCCCATTCCGCGCGATTGCCGGTTGAGCGGCAGCGACTCTGCGGCAGTCCGCAGGCCGCCCGGAAACGTCGCGCCTTCGCCCAGGCCCAGCAGCGTGCGCGCCGCGGCGAAGCCCAGAAACCCCGCGACCCACGCGTGCGAGGCGCTCGCGAGCGTCCAGATTCCGACCGCCGCAAACATTCCCGCGCGCAGGCCGACGTAGTCGATCAGCGATCCCCACAGCGGATTGGCGATCATGTACGCAACGGAAAATGCCGCTACGGCGTCCGCGTAGGCCGACGTGCTCAGCCCGGTGTCCTTGAGGATCATCGGTGAGATGACGGCCAGCGCCTGCCGGTCGATGTAGGAGAGCCACGAGCACGTCATCATCACCATGACGGGCACCCACATGCGCCAGCCCAGCGCGTACGAATTCGCGCGGCCGGTCGCGTGCTCGATCGCTTCGGGAGCGGTGCTCGGCATGGGCGTTACATTTCGCAGCTAAGCTGCGTGAGCGCTAGTCGTAGTATTTCGGGGCCTTCTTGAGTTTCGCGTTCGCGTCGAAATCGTGCTCGATCCAGAGTCGCGTGTTCGTCTTCTTGAGGTAGGCTTCGATCATCGCGCGGCTTGCCAGCGTTTGCTGCGCGTTGTATTCGAAGGAAGGCACGCGGTTCAGCTTGCGCTCCTCGGGATAGTGATAGAGATCGCCGGAGAGCATCACGTTTCCTGTGTGCGCGAGCTTTACGATCAGCACTTGATGGCCCGGTGTGTGTCCCGGCGCGGACTTGATGATCACGTTGCCGTCGCCGAAAACGTCGTATTCATCGGTCGTGAGCAGGATGGTCTTGCTGTTCTTGAGCTTGTCGTATGTCTTGGGTGTGGCAATCGCGGGAGGCTTTTCTGCAAACATCGCATCGCGCTCTACTTTTCGCACCAGCCACGTCGAGCCCGCGAATTCGTTGGCATTGGCCACGTGATCGCCGTGATAGTGCGAGAGCGCGAGATAAGTGATATCCGCCGGCGCGTAGCCGATTTTGGCGAGCTGCGATCGCAGCGTCCGCGTCGCCGTAAAATACCCCTCGGTGATCGGAGTCGTGTCGCCCTTGAAGTCCACGTCCGGTATGGAGCCGGTGTCCCATATGAGGGTTCCCTTGGGATCGACGATCAGAAAGGCGGGAACGGACATTTCCGTGTTGGCGAGCTCTCCCGGTTTGAAACCGAACAGTTTCGGATCCATCCCCTTGATCACGCCGCAATCGAAGACGTAGAGCCGCACGGTTTTCGGTGGCTTGGGCGGATGCGATTGCGCCACCACCGATCCTAAAGTGGCCGCGGCGATCAAGACGGTCGCCACGAGCGATACGCGGGCCTTGAAAGCCTGTGCAGCGGTTCTCATCGAGGATCTCCTTCCGCCAACGGAGCGTTGCGCGGCCCCCATAATACTCAAAAGCCTCCCGCCGCCAAGCCCGAAATTGGCGGCGGCATCCGCGGCGTGACCGGCGTGGACTTCGCTTCGCGCGCGGGTATAATACGCGCCGGTTGGCGGGGAAGCAGCGACGCGAGGAGGGTGCGATGTCCGAGGCTGAAAATCGAAACGAGCAACTGGTGAAAACATTTTTCGAGACGCTGAGTACGGGCGACCTCGAGCGCGTGCGGTTGCTCCTGCATGAACAAGCCTCGTGGACTCCGATGGGCACGGGCATCCCCGGCGCGGGCGGAGCCAAGGGCCGCGACGCGATCATCGACGAGTTTCTCGCGCCCGTGCGCGGGATGTTCGTCGACGGCGACCCGAAGGTCAAGATGAACAACATTTTTTCGAAAGGGCCGATGGTGGCGTGCGAGACGCTGGGCATCGGCCTGCTGAAGAACGGCAAGAAATACAACAACCACTACGCGTGGATCATCGAGATCAAGAACGACAAAATTTTCGCGATTCGCGAGTACATGGACACGTATCACATCACCACGCTGGTCTAGGCGTCCTCTCGAAACGTCGCGTTGCGATTTCTCGTAGGGGCGCTGCTTGCTGCGCCCCGGCCCAGCTACGCGCCGCCTACGTGCAACTCGGTCAGCGGCGGAACAAAAACGTCGCCAGAAATACGACGAGCCGGAAATTCAGGAGCTTGAGCGCGTTGCGCGCCTCTTGCGGCGTGAGCTTGGCTGTCATCGGCATCGAGCCGAACACTTTTCCTTTCATCACGAGCTTGCCGTCTTCACGTTCGAGCGATGTGACCTGCATCAATTCGTTGTTGTCCTGCCCGTAGATCTTCATCATCGCCGCTGGCCGATCTTGTCGAAATTGATTTTCAGGTCTTCGCACATTTTCATCGCAGTCGCGCGGCCCGCGCCGAAAACGCCGCCGCCCGGATGCTGGAACGGCCCGACGAGATAGAGCCGCTCGACGCCGGGTACCGTATTCTGCCCGAGATCGGGAGTCGGCCGGTGCGAGCCCGATTGATAGATGTAAGGCGCGGCGCCGTGAACGTCACCCTTCTGAAAGCTGGCGGAGGCGCGCTCGATATCGAGCGGACTATCGGCGACGTATTCGATGACGTTCTCGGGCGTGATGTTGTCGATGTAAGGCTTCATCCGCGAGAGCATCGTCTTCGCGAATCCGTCCTTCGCCTGATCCCAGAATTGCGGCCCGCCGTCCGGATGCGAATATGGCACGTAATCCCAGACGTGCAGCGTCGCTTTGCGAGCGGGGCAGCGCGACGCATCGAACGTCGAAGGCGAGACCAGCCCCAGCAGCGACGTATCGGGAATGCGGCCGTAGCGCAGCGCATCGAAAAATTGGCGCAGGACGTCCAAATTCGGCGGCATCAATTCCGTGAAATACGCCTGATTCGCATGCGGGCCGGCCTTGTATCGCAGAGGCTCGTTGAGGGCGGCGTGGACCGTGAAGCAAGAATTCGCCGAAAGCTCAACGCGTTCGGCGGCGCGAAGTACGTTGCCATTCAGCCCCGGGATGAAGCGGCCGAGCAAGTGCGGATGAATCGCACCGATTACGGCGTCCTTCGCCGAGTATTCGGCGCCATCGGCGGTTCGCACGCCTGTCGCTCGCCCATTCTTCACAATCACAGTTTCGACGGTAGTGTTGTTGCGGACCTCGCCGCCATGGTCCTGAATGCAACGAACCAGCGAAGCTGTGAGCGAGCCGCTGCCGCCGACGGCGACGCCGATGCCGTATTGCTCCATGAAGCCGAGAAAGACGAAGATGCCGATGCCGGTCCCTTTTTCTTCCGGCCCCGTGAGATTTTCGGAGACCATGCGCATGAAAAACATCCGCACTTTATCGTTCTCGAAATTCTCGATGATGATGTCGTACGGGCTTTTCTGCATCAGCGCGAAAAGCTCGCGCCCTTCGGCGCTCTGGTCGAGCATGGCGAACATTCCGCCAAGCGGGATCGGCGGCGTATAAAGCGACGCGGAGAGCATCGGGAGGTACTTCGCCGAAGCTTCTGCGAACTTCAGGAACGATTCCGCATCTTTCTTCGAGTATCGCGCGATGTCCTGATAGGTCTTGTTGCGGTCGCGATGCAGCGCGATGGTCGAGCCATCCTCGAATACGCAGAGAAACGGAACTTCGGGATAGATGTATTTCAATCCATAGCGCGAGAGCAGCCCGAGCTCGTCATTTTTGATCAACGGATTGGCTTGAATGAAGATGTGGCCGGTGCTGAAGCGGTCATGCAGGAAGTCCGGCCCGGTCAGCTTGGCGGTGACGACGCCGCCCCCGAACCATTCGTTGCGCTCGAGCACCAGCACATTCTTACCGGCAGCCGCCAGATAGGCGGCAGCAACCAGGCCGTTGTGCCCAGCTCCGATCGCGATGATGTCGTGGCTATTGGACATGGTTTCCTTCCCAAGAATGATTGCAAGAAATTCGCGGATTTCGCCGCTCGCGCCGCGTGAGCATAATACGCGCTTGCCGCCAAGGCAAACGGTCCGTTCCAACCGCTCGGTTCAAGGCGTCGTCGCCAACTTCGCGCGGGCTAGCATCCAAGGCTTTTCGGCGCGCGGGTAGTCACCGTTCAGTTGTGCCTCAACGCAGAGGGCACCGAGAATTCAC
Source organism: uncultured Acidobacteriota bacterium (assembly GCA_963814735.1). Classification (GTDB taxonomy): domain Bacteria; phylum Acidobacteriota; class Terriglobia; order Acidiferrales; family UBA7541; genus Palsa-295. The sequence goes on from CAWFEC010000009.1 coordinate 458,452, forward strand.
GAGGGCACGGAGAGGCCTCGCCGGTTTGTCTCTGTGCGCTCAACGCTTTTCTCGGTGCCCTCTGTGTTTAGCTGTAGGTTCAAATTCATTGGCGGATCACATTGCACCAACACCAAAATGCCAGAACGTTTGACTCGCGCCGTGGGCTCGCCTTAAGATGCGCCCAGATATTGGGCCACACACTCGCCGCGCAGGGCTGTCGGGGCTTCGCGCGGCCAAAGCGATTACAGCGGAACACCAACCGGAGGCTCTCTTGTTCGAACGCGTGAGAATTGCGCTCTTGATTGCCTTGATGGCATCGGCCTGTCTGCTCGGAGGCGCAGCACCGGCTTTCGCGCACCATTCGCAGGCAGCGGAGTTCGACCTTCACAACACGGTGACGCTCAACGGCGTCATCTCGAAAGTCGACTGGATGAATCCGCACGTCTACCTCTACCTCGATGTGAAGGACGACAAGGGCCAGGTGACGACGTGGGCCCTGGAATCCTTGCCTACCCGCTTCTATCACAATCTCGGGCTTACGAAGGCGATGCTGGGCGAGGGCAAGCCGGTTACCGTGCTGATTCATCCTGCCAAGATCGAAGGCAAGCCGCTTGGGTGGGTGCTGAAACTCACGTACGCCGACGGCCATGCCTACGAATTTGGCCATTAGGAAGGGGAGGCAAAATGAAGCACATGTTCCGCACTCGCGTTGTAATGATCGCGGCGGCCCTCGCATTTCTGTGCTTGCTTCCAACCGCTGCGGCCGGTCAGGCATCTCCTTCCTCCGACAGCGAGCAGCCCGATATCCAAAAACTTGCGGCTAAGAAAACGCCGCGCATGCGCGACGGGCATCCGAATCTCAATGGCATCTGGTATCGCCCGCTTCTATTTCTCGGTGCCGCCGAGCAGGATGGCGACACGCTGAAAGCTGTGAATCGCCCCGAACCGGCTTTCGCCGCAGCGATCGCGCCACTGCCGCCGATGTACAGCCCTTCATACAAGCCCGAGCTTGTGGCGAAGGTGAAGGCATACAACGAGCAGCAGGTGAAGCTCGACCCGGGCTTTTTTTGCAAGCCGCCCGGAGTGCCGCGGATCGGCCCGCCGCACCAGATCGTGCAGATTCCTGGGCAGGTCGTGTTCCTCTATTCGGATTTGGCGGGGAATTTCTGGCGCATTATTCCGACGGATGGCCGCCCGCACCGCACCGACGCCGACCCTTCGTATTTCGGTGACGCGATCGGCCATTGGGAAGGCGACACGCTGGTGGTTGATACGAACAACTTCAATGACGACACCTGGCTCGGCGACAACGGCCTTTTTCACAGCGATGCGCTCCACGTGATCGAACGCTTCACCCGCAAGGGCGACACCATCGATTATGAGGTCACGGTCGAGGACCCAAAGGTTCTCACCCAGCCCTGGACAATGAAGCCGCGAACGCTGACGCCCTTGACCGATCCTTTGGACGAAGCGCCGCCGTGCGTCGAGAAAGACGCGCCCAACATGGTGAATCTGTCGCACCATCCGAACCCGCGCTAGCGATCCGGGCAGCTTGCACGGCGCGTTTCATGCTGAGACCGCAGGCTCTTCTCCGGCATCGAATGCGAATTGCGGTTAGAATGCACACCCGGAGAGAAACACTGTGATAGCGGCAGCCGTAAAAAGCCTTTTCCTGGTTGTCAGCGCGCTTTTCCCAATCGTCGACCCGCTGGGCGGCGCTCCGATCTTCCTCGCACTCACCCGGGAATACACGCCCGAGACGCGCATGATTCTCTCGCGGCATATCGCGATTGACAGTTTTTTCCTTATGATCGGGTCCTATTTTATCGGCACCCACATTCTCAGCTTCTTCGGCATTTCGCTGCCCGTCGTGCAAGTGGGCGGCGGGCTGATCGTGATTTCGACCGGATGGGCCATGCTGAAACAGAAGAGCGACGATGAGCCCGTCACCACGCACAGGACGGTCAATTCCCAGGACCCTTTGCGGCAAGCGTTTTATCCGCTGACCATGCCGTTGACGGTCGGCCCGGGCTCGATTTCGGTGGCCATCACGCTGGGCGCCAACGCGGCGCACTATCACGGAATCAGCTTCCTGCCGGTGGCGATCGCCGCCATCGTCGGCTCGGTGCTGGTCGCGATCAGCGTTTTCCTGTGCTACGGATTCTCTGATAGGCTGGCGCGCGTGCTGGGGCCGACGGCCATGAGCGTGATCATGCAGCTCGCGTCGTTTTTGCTCGTCTGTATCGGCGTGCAGATTCTGTGGAATGGCGTGCGCGCGCTGCTGGCTTCCGTCCCGTTTAGCGTGAGCTGATGATGGCGCGCCGACGCGCGCTCGCGCGCGGGATACTTTCGCTTGACGAAAACGGCCAGTTTTCGCACAATTTTCGTATCGGTTTACTTTCGAGCAGGTTGTGCGAAGTGAGAGGGTTTGGGCGCACAACGTCAGTCGTACCCCATTCCCCCAGGAAGAGGTAACCAATCATGGGAAAAATTGTGGCAGCAATGGCCACCGTGCATGCCCCGCAGCTTTTTGACTTCCCGCCGAGCGAAGATCCGAACCAGCTCAATGCAGACATTGCCGCGATGCGGCTGATCGGCAAGGATTTAGAGGAGGCCAAGCCGGATGCCGTGATCGTGATCGGCAGCGACCACCTCGAGACGTTCTTCCTCAGTTCCGTTCCGACGTTCGCCATCATGTCGGGCGAGTTTTCTCACGCCGAATTTGCCGGCCGCAAATACGAATTGCCGATCCACCAGGGCCTCGCCGAAGACTTGCTCGACAAGCTCATGAAGGCCGGCTTCGACCTTGGCTACTCGCAGGACGCCGTCCTCGGCCACGCGTTCGCGGCTGTCTACGAATGGGTGATCGAGAAGCGGCCGATTCCGGTCGTTCCGATTTTCGTCAACGCGTATCTTCCGCCCCTGCCGACGGCGCGCCGCTGCGCGGACCTCGGCAAAGCGATCGCGAAAGTGATTGCCGCCCGCCCCGAGAATGTCGCAATCGTCGCCAGCGGCGGGATGTCGCATTTCCCGGGCACGTGGAAGTATCCGAAGCCCGATTTCGACTTCGACCACTGGGCCATTTCGCAGCTGGAGCAGGGAAATGAGGAAGCGCTCATCCAACTCACCAACGAGCAGCTCGACGAAGTCGGCAACACCGAGATGCTCTCGTGGATGATCATGTTCGGCGCGATCGGAAACCTAAAGGGCGAGCTCGTCACCTATCAGCCCACGTGGCATCACGGCCACGCGGTGATGCGTTTCCTGCCGTTCAAGGGAATTGGACAATCGAAGGAAGGCGCCGCTGCAGCAGCGAAATACCAGTTCAAGGGTGGCTACGAATTCTACAAGCACCCTTCTCCGGCGGCTTACAAGCTGAATAAAGTGCTCTACGACAGCCGCCACAAGCGCGAGTTGCGGCTGCGGCTGATCCACGATTTGCCGTCCGTCGCCAAGGAATACGGAATGACGCCCGAGGAAGCGAAGGTTCTCGAGACGCTGCAGGACGATGACATCGAGAAGTTCCGCGATGGGCAGGTCCATCCGCTCGTCGAGGCGGGCGCGCATCCGCTCGGCATGTGGATGGCGGTCATCCGGATTCACTCCGAGCTGCGCAAGCTTCGCGCTGCGAAGGGTGAACTCGAAAAGGCCGGCGCAACGCAGTAGCCCGTTCGCGCGCCGTTAGCGGCCATGTGATCGGTGGTAGGGGCGGGTTTTCAAACCCGCCCTCGCCCTCTCAACGACCTTCAAGCGACGGAGCAGGGTTTTGTAGCGGCTGCCTTGCCTTTAGGCGGGCGGCTTTGTCTTCATACGGGGGAATAACATGAAGGTTGGTCTCGCTGGACAAGGCGCTTTCGGCGTAAAGCATCTCGAGGCCATGGCCAATATTCCGGGCATCGAGGTGGTCACTTTGACGGGCGGCAATCCCGCCTCCACCGAAGAGGTCGCCAAGAAATTCAAGATTCCGCACTGGACCAGCGACCTCGCCGAAAGCCTGAAGCAGCCCGGCCTCGAAGCCATGATCCTCGCGAGCCCCACCGGCATGCACGCGAGCCAGGGCGTGCAGTGCATGCGCGCCGGCAAGCACGTGCACATCGAGATTCCCATCGCCGATTCGCTCGCCGATTCCGAGATGCTCGTCAAGGTGCAAAAGGAAACCGGCGTCGTGTGCATGGGCGGCCACACGCGCCGCTTCAATCCGAGCCATCAATACGTGCACAAGAAGATCAAGGCCGGCGAGCTCAAGGTCCTGCAGATGAACGTGCAGACCTACTTCTTCCGCCGCACCAATATGAATGCCGCCGGCAAGCCTCGCAGCTGGACCGACCACCTGCTCTGGCACCACGCCTGCCACACCGTCGATCTCTTCCAGTATCAGACCGGCGAACTCGTCTCCGATTGCTACGCCGTGCAGGGCCCCATGCACCCCGAGCTGAAAATCGCGATGGACATGGGCATCGTGATGAAGGTTCCCTCGGGCGCGATCTGCACGCTCTCGCTCTCGTTCAACAACAAGGGCCCGCTCGGCACGCGCTTCCGCTACATCTGCGACAACGGCACCTTCCAGGCCTACTACGACGATCTGGTCGATGGCGAGGACAAGAAGATCGATCTCTCGCACGTGGATGTTTCGATGAACGGCATCGAGCTGCAGGACCGCGAATTTTTCGCCGCCATCAAGGAAAAGCGCGAGCCCAACGCCAGCGTCCAGCAGTGCTACACGGCGATGCAGGTTCTCGACCGCCTCGAGAAAATTCTGAATTCCTCGGCGAAAGCCACATCGAGGGCGTAGCGCCGGCTTGCCCTGAGCCAAACGAAGGGCGTCTCGCCGGCTCTTGCTTGTCAGCGGTGCCGACAATCCTGTCGGTGCTCCTACGCTCACGGTGTAAACTCTCCCATCATACAAACTCACGCGGGGGGAATCGAAATGCAAATCACCGACGAAATGATCGAGCGGCTCACGATCCGCGAGATGATCGAAAATTGGGTCCTCTGGCGTGACGCCCTGATGTGGAAGGAATTTCGCGGTCTCTGGCACGACGACGGCCGCATGATGGCCACCTGGACGCAGGGCACCGCCGACGAATTCATCGAGATGAGCAAGCAGGGTTTCGCCAAGGGCGTCCGCATCCTGCATTTCCTCGGCGGCAGCACGATCGAAGTGCGCGGCACGCGCGCCTTTTCGCAAACGAAAATGACCATCGCGCAGCGCGCGCTCGTTCACGACGTGATGTGCGATGTCGTCTGCACCGGGCGATTCTGCGATTTCTGGGAAAAGCGCTCCGGGCGCTGGGGCCTCGTCCTGCGCCAGCCAATCTACGAAAAGGATCGCATGGATCCCGTTGATCCCGCCGCGAAGCTCGCCCTCGATCAAAAGCTCCTCGCCACATTCCCCGAGGGCTATCGCCATCTCGCCTACCTGCAAACGCAGATCGGCTACAAAATCAAAATGGATATGCCGGGTCTCACCGGCCCCGAAGTCGAAAAGCTCTACGCTAGAGGCGCCTCCTGGCTCTCCGGCGCCCCGCTCTAGCGTTAGCTCCTGGGCGTCGTAAGGGGCGCTGCCTTGGCTTGAGTGAATGCGAAGACTTCCCGCGCCCTGCTGCTGCAACCTCGTTTTGGAATCTCAGGGATTTTTTTGCGGCGGTCCAAATCCACTTGTCTGATTACCCGGACGAGATTCAGCTTTGGTGCCGCCCGGCCAGCCCGTGCCACGCTTGTAGGCCTGCGGGCCTTCGAATACGGCCTCGACGCGCGAGATCTTGCCATCCACGAACTTGAAGATTTCCGTGTTTAGAATCTCGTTCGGCTCGCGCATTCCTTCCGGCATGGCGAATCGGTGGCCCTCATAGCTCCAGCTCTCGACGTTTCCGCGGCGCATGAAGTCGAACGTGGCAAAAACGAGCTGGCGCTTCACGTCGACGATCGGAAAGTGCGCATCCTCGTAACCTGTGATGAACGAATATTCCCCGTAATCGAGCTGCTTGCCACAGCCGATTCCCAGCATGTTCGGGCGCGGCGCCTCGCCGGCAACCTCGGTCGGCTGAGGTCCGATCGGCACCGGTGGCGTATCGTTGGCTCCGATCGCCGTCACATTGCCGTTCTCCAGGCGAATGCAGGACTCCGCGTAAGGCGCGAGATGGCTGTCGCGAAAGGCGACTGAGCGCAAATAGCCGAGGGCGCCCTTCCGCAACTCCTCGCGCCCGAGTCGCGTGGCAGGCGGCTCTTCGCGGTTCATGATCTCCATCCAGCCCGGATCCTTCGGCGGCAGGCTCTTCGCGGATGCCGCATGTCGGTCGACCACCGTTTCGATCTCGACGATTTTGCGATTCACCACCTTCAGGCGAACCATGAGTAGGTCCGGAAACGGAGTCTCGTGATTCTCCAGCAGACTGACGTACGTTGCCACACCCCCGGTCGACGGATCGAAAACGTCATGCCGATAAGGCCCATAGGAGTTGAACGTCACCCACAGTCCTTCCTTGCCCAGCTCGAGTTCAGCGCCGTTCTCGGTGTAGCGATAGTGCTCCGCGAGCGGCAGCCTCGAAGAGTCGTGCTTGGCGAGAGCCTGCAGATACCCGTCCATGAAACCCTTGAGGCAGGCTTCGTCGCACGTCTGCGTTCGGCCGCTGGCGGAGGCGCAACATAGCAATGCCATCGCCACACCGGCCAGCCACGTTTTCGCGCTCGCGCGAATCGGGGAAAACAGGACATCTAAGCGCATCCGCATAAATTCTCCGAATCCACGTCAGTTCGACGTCGCCATTTTTCAAAGGTTATTGTGGGCGGTGAAAAAGGCCAACGTATACGGCCTTCTCGAGGATGTGCCCCTGTATCGCTTTCATTATGTTTGCGCGAGTTTCAAACGGGTCGGGGCCCGGTTGGACGTCGATCTTCGTGTCCAAGGCAAAAAGCTCAAAGGCGTAATGATGCCGCGGAAAGCTGGCTGGCGCGCCTGGACCTCGATAGCTGGCCCCGCTCGCGCTGGTTTGATAGGCTCCGTTCTCCAACTGAGCTCCACTCGGGACGCCTTCCGGCAGCTCCGTCGCCGTGCCCGGAATATTCCAGACCAGCCAGTGAAGCTGATCGTCGGTCGTGTGGTTGCGGCTAAAGTCCATGTCGTGCATGTGCAAAAGGAAAGTGACTGTGCGTGGAGGCGTGTTGATCCACGTGATTTCTGGTGAAGTCTGGGTACCGGCCTGCGTGTATTTCAACGGAATGTCGGAGCCGTCGGCGAAGCCCGTTATCGTCATGATCAAATGCTTCTGAGTCGGCCTGCCTTGTCCTGTCTGAGTTTGACCCGCGACCATCACGGCCGGCACGAACATGATTATGAAAACCGAAACCAATCGACGAACTCGCATCTGCTGTGCTCCTCCGTTACTCGTTGTGGTTTTCGCATCCGCGACGCGATCGTAGGCTTCGAACCCACGCCGCGACATTGCCGGAGCATATCACCAGGACAGTGTCAGGAAAACACGCTGAAGCCCTTCGGGCCGAGCCCCACATGCCCGACTATCGTTGTAACATCGCAGCCGTGAAGCCGGTGGAATTGCTCGGGCAGGCGCTTTCTCGCGACGGCACCGTCCTCAAGCTGGTTCGCCGCGGCGACGAATACATCATCCTTGCGAACGGCAAGAGCCTGATGTCGAGCCGTATGCACGGCTCAGAGGAGGCGCTGGCGACGTTCGCGTGCCGCCACGCGCGCACGCTGGAACGCCCATGCGTGCTCATCGGCGGCCTCGGCATGGGATTCACGCTGCGCGCCGCGCTCGGCCTGCTGCCACCGGGGGCGGTGGTTATCGTCGCCGAGATCGTACCCGCGGTCGTCGAATGGAATCGCGGTCCGCTCGGTCCCCTGGCCGGGGAGCCACTGAACGATCCGCGCGTGCAAGTCGAGATCGATGACGTCGCCATCACGCTCGCCTCACGCCGAGGCCAGTTCGATGCCATCCTGCTCGACGTAGACAATGGCCCGGCCGCCTTTGCCGGCTCCAACAACGCCGGCCTCTACGATGATCGCGGAATCGCCGCCGCCTTCTCCGCCCTCAAAATGGACGGCGTGCTGGCCGTCTGGTCCGCGCGTGAGGACCGGAAATTCGCGCAACGCCTGCGCCACGGCAGATTCGAAGTCGAGGTCGAGCGCGTCCGCGCCCGCCTGAAACAGGGCGGCCCATCCCACACAATCTTCATAGGTCGCAAATCCCCAGGCAGATAAAAGCGCTGCGCGAAGCAATCTCCGGATAACCCCATCCGGGATCGGGAAAGACCAGACCTGCTCGCCCGGCCCAAATCTGCACTCAAGTACAGGTGAAATCCGCGGCGGGCCGTGCCAATCTGTAGCAGCAGTGTAGGTGCCGTTCCCTAGACGGGACGCGGACGCTCTTTGAAAACCTGGGAAGCGAAAACAGTCCGGCCGGTGGAAGCGCGGATCTTCAGGCTCGCGAAAATGCGGCTGGCATTCTCTGATGTCATGACACACGCGCCCCCTGGGGCGAGTGTTGATACTCTCGCCCAGAGTCGTTTGGCATCGGCTTGGACAGGAGGCGCGGATGACAGTGTACATCGGAGTGGATTTGCATGTTCGCACGCAAGCAGTCTGCTGGATGGATACGGCGGACGGTGAGATACACGAGATCACGCTCGAGCACGAGCGCGACGACGTGCGGGCATTTTACGCGCAGTTTCCGCCGGGAGCCGTGGTTGGCGTGGAAGCGTCCGGCTACTCGTTGTGGTTCCATCGCACCGTGGAAGATCTCGGCCATCAACTGCTGGTTGGCGACGCTGGCGATACGCCAGTTCGCCCGCCGCCGGCAGAAAAACGACCGCCGTGATTCCCATCTGGTGCTCGACCTGCTTCGCCGCGGCGATTTCCCCGCCATTCACATTCCTTCTCCCGCCAGCCGCGACGTTCTCGCGCTGCTGCGCTATCGTCACCGGCTGGTCCGCATTCGCACCATGCTGCGCAACGGCCTGCAGGCCGTCGCTCTCAGCCATCGCTTGCGTCTCGGTCCCAGACTGTTCACCGCCAGCGGGCTACAGCGGTTTGCCGCCTTGCCGCTCGACGGCGCTTTCGCCGTTCAGCGACAGCACTCCCTGCTTCTACTCGTTTCCCTGGCCCAACAAATCCAGGCCGTCGAAAACGAACTCGAACGGCGCGCGCAAAACGATCCTCGCATCTCTCGCCTGCGCACGCACCCCGGCATCGGCCCGCTCACTTCTCTCGCCGTGGTCCATGCGCTCGATCCCGTCACGCGTTTCGACCGCGCACGCCGCGTCGCCGCTTACTGCGGCCTCGATCCTCGCGAACACTCCAGCGGCGACACCCAGCGCTTCGGCCACATCTCCAAACAGGGCAACCGCCTGCTTCGCTTTCTGCTCATCGAGGCCGCTCACAACGCCATCCGCAACGACGACGATCTTCGCCGCTTCTACTTCCACCTCCAGGCTCGCAAGAATTCTTCCGTTGCCATCGTCGCCGTGGCCCGCAAGCTCGTCCTGCGGCTCTACCGCATGCTTCGCGACGAAATCGATTACGAACAGTTCCGGCGCCGGGGTCGAGACGCGCGACGTGCCCGTGAGAACGCTAGCCAGGCTGCTTCTGGCTGACCCTCTGATGGGGCCGTCCGCCTGTCCGGCCCCGCGCCGGACAGAGCGCAGCCGTCCTCAGGAGCCACCGTGCTCGAATAGATGAATGATCGCGACCCGGTTCTTCCCGTCGCTGATCGCTTTCACGAAAAGGGACGAATCCCGAACCCGACCGATGCCAAACGACCTGGTTCAACTTCGCCCTTTCCGACGGTTCACCACCGCCTCACCATACCTCTGCGCAAAAAACCAAAACCTCCCATTAGGAAAACCATTTGACACCCGCACCTGTGTCATAGACGCGTTCTCTGCGTCTCTGCGGTGGATGTTTTTCTCTGTGCTCTCCGTGGCCTTTCTCAGTGTTCTCTGTGTTTAGCACGCACGAGCGGCTGGCTCGCACCGAGCCATTTGCCGCCATTTCTAATCGACATTTGGCGATTAGAAACGCCCGTAATCACATGAAAATAAACGAAGGGGGTGCATTCTAATCGACACGGCTGTGGCACTCCTTGCAACCGGGTTTTTCGCGGCAATTACACCGTAACGGGATTGGGTTTTGCGGGGTTGATTTGCAGGTCGGCGATGGCTTGCTCGACGACGCTGCCATCGAGCTTGCCAGCGTCGCGCAATTCGCACAGCGTGGCGAGCACCACGAAGCGCGAATCTACCTCGAAGAAGTCGCGCAGGTCGCTGCGGCCTTCGCTGCGGCCGAATCCGTCGGTGCCGAGCGACGCGAGCGGCCGCGGCATCCACTTCGCGATCATGTTCGGCAAGGTCTTCAGGTAATCGGATGCGGCAACGAGCACGCCGGGCGCGTCGGCCAGCAATTGCGTGACGAACGGCACGCGCGGCTTTTCCGCCGGGTGCAGGCGGTTCCAGCGCTCCACGTCGATGCCGTCGCGATAGAGCGCCTTGTAGCTCGTCACGCTCCACACGTCGGCCGCCACGCCGTACTTCTCGGCTAGAATCTGCTGCGCGCGCAGCACTTCGTTCAGGATCGCGCCGCTGCCAAAGAGTTGCGCTCGCAGTTTCGATTTCGCGCCGTTCGGTTTGGCGTCCGATTTCGCATCGGGCGTCTTTAGTTCGCTCGCCGCGCGGAAGCGGTACATCCCCTTCAAGATGCCGTCGCGCACGCCTTCCGGCATTGGCGGATGCGCGTAGTTCTCGTTCATCACCGTCACGTAGTAGAAGATGTTTTCGCCGTCCTTGTACATGCGGCGAATTCCGTCCTGCACGATCACGGCGATTTCGTAGGCAAACGCCGGATCGTACGCCAGCAGATTCGGCACCGAAAGCGCCAGCACGTGGCTGTTCCCGTCCTGATGCTGCAAGCCTTCGCCCGAGAGCGTCGTCCGCCCCGCCGTCCCGCCGAACAGAAACCCGCGCGTCCGCATGTCCGCAGCTGCCCAGATGAAATCCGCCACGCGCTGGAATCCGAACATCGAGTAGTAAATGAAAAACGGAATTGTGTTCACGCCGTACGTGGCATACGCCGTTCCCGCCGCGATGAACGATGAGATCGAGCCCGCCTCCGTGATTCCTTCTTCGAGAATCTGCCCGCTCTTCGTTTCGTTGTAGTAGAGCAGCATGTCGCTATCGACCGGCTCGTACTTCTGCCCCACGCTTGAATAGATTCCCGCCGTGCGGAAAAGCGACTCCATGCCGAACGTCCGCGCTTCGTCGGGAACGATCGGCACGATCAGGTGGCCGATTTCGGGATCCTTCAGCATCTTCCGCAGCATCTGCACGAACGCCATCGTGGTCGAAAAGTCCCGCCCGCCGCTGCCTTGGAGGAACTCCTTGAACAGCTCGTCGTGGTCCGCCACGAGCGGCTTCGAGCGCACGTGCCGCTGCGGGACGTAGCCGCATAATGCCGCGCGCCGCTCCTTCAGGTAGCGAATCTCTTCGCTGTCCTCCGGCGGACGATAGAAGGCCACGTGCATGCACTCTTCGTCGTTGAGGGGAATATCGAAACGCGAACGGAAAATCAGCAGCTCTTCTTCATTCAGCTTCTTCTGCTGGTGCGTGACGTTCTTGCCTTCACCCGCCTCGCCCAATCCGTAGCCCTTGATCGTCCGCGCCAGGATCACGGTCGGCGAGCCTTTGTGTTCGAAAGCCTTCTTATACGCCGCATAGACTTTCAGCGGATCGTGCCCGCCCAATCGCAGCCGCCGCAGATGCTCGTCCGACAGCGGCTCGACCAGCTTCAAGAGGCGCGGATCGGAGCCGAAGAAATGCTCGCGCACGTACGCGCCTGAGGAAACGGTCAGCTTCTGATACTCGCCGTCGACCATCTCGCCCATCCGCTTCACGAGCAAGCCTTCGGAATCCTGCGCCAGGATCGGGTCCCACTCGCTGCCCCACAGAACCTTGATCACGTTCCAGCCCGCGCCGCGGAACGCCGATTCCAGTTCCTGAATGATCTGCCCGTTGCCGCGCACCGGGCCGTCGAGCCGCTGCAGGTTGCAGTTGACGACGAAAATCAGGTTGTCCAGCTTCTCGCGCGAGGCCAGTGTGATCGCACCCAGCGATTCGGGCTCGTCCGTTTCGCCATCGCCCAGAAACGCCCAGACTTTCGAATCCGATACAGGCTTCAATCCGCGGTTCTCGAGGTAGCGGCTGAAACGCGCCTGATAGATCGACATCAGCGGCCCGAGCCCCATCGAGACCGTCGGGAATTCCCAGAATCCGGGCATCAGCCATGGATGCGGATATGACGACAGCCCGCCGCCCGGCTTTAGTTCGCGACGAAAGTTTTCGAGCTGCTGCGAGCTGAGGCGGCCTTCGAGAAACGCTCGGGCGTAGATTCCAGGAGACGCATGGCCCTGGAAATAGACCGTGTCGCCTTCGAACGTCTCGGTGCGGGCGCGGAAGAAATGATTGAAGCCGATTTCGTAGAGCGTGGCGGCCGAAGCGTAGGTCGAGATGTGGCCGCCGATGCCGTTCTCATGCTTGTTCGCGCGCACCACCATGGCGAGCGCGTTCCAGCGGATCAGGCTCTTGATCCGGCGCTCGAGTGCCTGATCGCCGGGAAAATCCGGCTGCAACTCGGCGGGAATCGTATTCGTGTAAGGAGTGTTGGCCGAGAAAGGCAGCTTCACGCCGATCACGGTGGCGTGCGTGCGCAGCCGCTCGAGAATCTCCATGGCCACTTCGGGCCCGCTCGATTGCAGCACCGAATCGAGCGACTCGAGCCACTCCTGAATCTCGGTGTCGTCCAGCCCCTGCAATCGCGGTGCGAGTGTTTCGTTTTCCATCGGCCTCATTGACTATTATACGACGCAGGCGTCGTTACGTTGGTTGGATTGCGATGAGCGTTGCGGATTCAGGTTGCGGCTGAAAGTATCCAGTTGAACGGCAAAATCCGAAGGAGCTTCGTCGCGGATGCCTTCCCGTGCCAACCGCAATTGGGATTGGTGCAGGAAATCTCCTCGTCTCCAAACATCTGCATCGCCTCAGTTTCCGAGAGCGACGCGTTCGCGCATTTTCTTTGTAGGTTGATGTTGTGGCGGCTCTTGGGGCATTCGAAAACGACCCGATAGGCTTTGCTCATGTTCCATAATAGCACCCTCAACGCCCCATTTTGACGGCACGTTTGGGATACCATTCCAAGTCGACATGTGTTATAGTCTCTTTGCGCTTAATACTTTCGGTTGTGTTGTGCGGTCCCTCTGGTGCAAGACCTGATCTGAGAATACCCGCCTTCAGTTTTCACCGTACGTCTTCAGCGTAATCTAAAATAAGACTGGCCAAGAGCCGATCGAGCCCGCACGGAGTTTCGCGCCGGCCGACCTCTTCCGCCAGCAAGAAAGCAAAATGCAAAATTTCTCAGAATTACCTATCTCTTCTTCGATGAAGGAGAGACTGGCAGCGGCGAATTTCCTCGTTCCGACGCCCGTACAGGCCGCGACGATCCCGCAAGCCATTGAAGGCAAGGACGTGCTTGCGACCGCCCAAACCGGAACCGGAAAGACGCTCGCGTTTCTAATCCCGATCATAGAGCGGCTCGCCGCGCGAAACGCGGCTGGAATCGCCGCGCTCGTGCTCGTTCCCACGCGCGAGCTGGCCATGCAAGTGGTGGAGCAATACAACGTGTTGCGCGGAAGGCAGCTTGCGCCCGCGGCACTCGTCGTGGGCGGTTTGGCCGAAGGGCCGCAACTCACGGCGATCCGCAAGGGGGCTCGCATCGTTGTGGCGACTCCGGGCCGATTGGAAGATTATCTCGACCGGCGGCTGATCCAGTTCGGGGCGCTACAAACGCTCGTGCTCGATGAAGCCGATCGCATGCTGGATATGGGATTCCTTCCCTCGATTCGCAGGATCGTCGCGATCCTGCCAAAAGACCGGCAGACGATGTGTTTCTCGGCGACGATGGAGGGCTCGGTGGCGCACCTCGTGAGGGACTATCTTAGGAATCCCGTGCGCCTCGCATTCGGGTCCACGCTCAAGCCTTCGGAGAATGTGCGGCTGCAGGCGTTCGAAGTAGCCGCGGACGGAAAGCAGGACATGTTGCATCACCTGCTCACACGCGAAAGTGGCCGGTGCCTCGTATTCTCGCGCACGAAACGTGGTGCCGAGAGAATCGCCCGGTCCCTCGTCCGGCAGGGCATCAACGCGGCCATGATTCACGGCGACCGCTCGCAATCGCAGCGCACCGCGGCTCTCACTGGATTTCAGCAAGGGCATTATCGGGTGCTGGTGGCGACGGATGTGGCGGCGCGCGGAATTCACGTGCAGGACATCGCGCACGTCATCAATTACGACCTGCCGGAACTCGCGGAAAATTTCATTCACCGCGTGGGGCGCACGGGGAGAGCAGGGGAGCGCGGCGTTGCTTCGACGCTTTTCTCGAGGGACCAGCGGACGGAGCTATTCCAGCTCGAGCGGACGCTCGGCATCCGGATCGAAAGAATGCCGGTCGATTCGAAGGCTGTCGAAAAGATTGCGAACGAAAGCCACGTGCGCACGAATTCCTTGCCGACGACGGGGGGCAAGAGCCGCCTGGTGCGACTGCCGGGAGAGTATCTCCAGGTGCAGATGGAAAGCTAGCGCCCGCGTCGATTTTTGGAAGGGATTTCCGCTGGTGATGGTATGGTCTTGGGGGCTTTGACGGCCGGATTTCGGCCGTCTCCTCAAAAAGGAGAGGTCTTTGCCGCTCGCGATTCATGAAAAGGACGAACGAGTCCAAAGTCTCATCGGCAACAAGAGCAGGGAAGCGCGTTATTTGCTCCACGATGAAGTGAGTGACGCGCTGCCGGGCGAGGTGCGTCCGCCCGAGGAAATTCGCAGCATATTTTCCGCGTTCGATCCCGACGGCGCTCGCGAAGACGCCGCTGTGGAGACGGCCCCGCACGAGACGCTCGATTCCGCCGAATTCGGGGCGCCGGAAGCGCACGCAAGCATTGAAGGAAGCCGTGGCGAGGAAGTCGAACTCGACGAGACGGCTCATCTGCTGGACAAGACGAACGATCCGGTTCGCCTGTACCTGCGCGAGATGGGAAGCGTGCCGCTGCTGAAGCGCGAAGGCGAAGTGGTGCTGGCGAAGCGCATCGAGCGCGGCCACGGCCTCGTGCTCAAGACGATTTCGCGGTCTCCGATTATCTTGCAGGAGCTGATTGGGGTTGGACGGGAACTGCGCGAAGGCGCGCGTTCGATCAAAGAAATCGTCCAGTTCGGCGAAGAGGAAATCACGGAAGAACAGCTGGAAGAGAAGACCCGCCAGACATTGCGGATCATCGACCGCATGGACAAACTCTACGCTACAGGCGTAAAGCAGCTCAATCGATTCGAGAAGGCGTCGAAGTCGAATAAGCGCGGCTACGCTCGGGCGAGACGCCAGTTGATTCAGACGCGCATCGAGATGTCGCGCCTGGTGCGCTCCATCAATTTCAATCCGATAGAAAAGAAGCGGCTGATCGAGAAGCTGCGCAACACGGTCGAGCAGGTTCATTCGCTGGAGCGCGAATGCGCGCGGCTGGAGCGCCGCGTCGGCAGCGCTCGCGGTGAGTTGCGTGCGCGCCGCAAGGAGCTGAAAGAGATCGAGGAAGCGAGCCTCGTCGGGCTGGCGGCGTTAAAGCGCTCGCTCGGCCCGGTCTTGCGCGGCGAAGCGGAAGCGGAGCAAGCCAAGAAAGAGCTCACCGAGGCGAATCTTCGCCTCGTGGTGTCCATCGCCAAGAAATATACGAACCGCGGGCTGGAATTTCTCGACCTGATTCAGGAAGGGAACATCGGCCTGATGCGGGGCGTCGACAAATTCGAGTGGCGCCGCGGATACAAGTTTTCGACGTACGCGACCTGGTGGATTCGCCAGGCCGTATCGCGAGCGATTGCCGATAAGGCGCGCACGATTCGCGTGCCCGTGCACATGTTCGAAGCGATCAACAAGCAGCTCCGCGCCAGCCGGCAGCTCGTGCAGGAACTTGGCCGCGAGCCCACCGCCGAGGAGATCGCGCAGCGCATGGAATGCAGCGTCGAACAGGTGCGCAAAAATCGGAAGATCGCGCAGCGGCCCGTGTCGTTTGAGGCGCCGATCGGCGAAGACGAAGAGTCGCACCTGGGCGACCTGCTTGAGGATAAGGAAGCGATTTCTCCGTCGGATGCGGCCATCAGCCTTAACCTGAAGGAAAAAATGGCGTCGATGTTGAAGACGCTCACGCCTCGCGAGGAAACCATCATCAAGATGCGCTTCGGCCTCGACGAGGGCGGCGAGCGTACGCTTGAGGAAGTCGGCAAGACGTTCGCCGTCACTCGCGAGCGCATCCGCCAGATCGAAGCCAAGGCGTTGCGCGCGCTGCGCCATCCCACGCGCTCGGGACAATTTCGGGTTTTCCTGCAAGGCTCTTTGTAGACGAGAAGGAGAAGGGACATGAAGAATCTGTTTGTGGGCAATATGAGCTTCCAGACCACCGAAAGCGAGCTGGGCGATCTCTTCCGGGCGTTTGGGCAGGTCTCGCGCGTTCACATCGCGATGGATCGTGAGACGGGCCGGGCGCGCGGGTTTGCTTTCGTCGAAATGCCGAATGATGACGAGGCTGCGAAGGCGATCGCGGGCCTCGACGGCAAAGATGTTGGCGGGCGCAATCTCAAGGTCAACGAGGCGCGCCCCAAGGAGCGTAGCAGCGGGCCGCCGCGTGGCGGCAGCGGAGGCGGTGGCGGGCGAGGCCGCGGCGGATTCTCGAACGAGGACTATCGCGAGGCCCCGCGCCAGCCGCGCGAGCCCCGCTGGTAGCTTTACCCAGGTAGTGCTTGGGTCGTTGTTGGGGTTGAATCAAAATCCAAGGAGGCTTTATGGCCACTACATTTCTGAAACGCCAAAAAGAAATGAAGAGACTCGAAAAGCAGCGCGAGAAAGCCGAACGCCGCGCGCAAAAGAAAGCCGCCGGGGCTGCAGGCGCCGAAGATTCGCCTGAAAATGTGCATTCCACCGACTCCGACCCATGGGCTGACAATCCGGTTGAGCCCGAGCCGAAGCATCAAAACTAATCGCGGCGCGCCGCCGCACGAGCATCGTAAGAATCTCCCCGCGTGTCTCGCTGTCGACTTCGGGCCCAGCCGGAATTAACAGGTGATCAGCTGATCGCCCGTGTGCGTGGTGAACTCGTCCACCAGCACTTGGTGTTCCTGGATCAGCGGGAATCCCGTACAGCATGTAATCAAATGCGCCAGCGCGCGGGGCAGAAACAAGCCCTGATCGCTCTCGCGAAGGTGTGCACGGGACTGCCACAGTCCGATCATAGTGCATTCGGTAATCGGTTCGTCACCAAGTCCCCGCAGGACAAGAAACCCGCGGAATCCCCGCTCTTTCTTGGCTTCGGGAACGAGTGTTCGAACTGCCTCCGAGAATTCTTCGATCTTGCCGGGACGGATGCTGAATCGCCATACGCGCGCGTACATGAACGCTCCTTGGGTTTGCGAATTCTCGGTACACTGCCATTCCATTTGTGGAGGGAAATGAATATCATGGACGCCTCTCCGCATCGAGCAATTTCTTGCGCCGCATGGGATTACAAGCCAACGCCTCGGCCTTGGAGGTTCGCGGCGCTGTGACGTCAGGGGAGCTATCGCCGGCGATTTTCTGGGAACTTTTGCCCTATCTGGCTGGAATCCCATACAGCAACCACCGAACGCACCATATGGGAGAATACACGTGCAATTTCGCTCAAAAGCCGCTCTTGCTGTACTGGCACTGGCGCTGAGCTTCACCCCTGCCCTGGCCCTGGCCCAGGCCCAGGCGCAGGGCGACCCTCAGGATCCACCTGTCCAGCAGCAAGGGCATCGCGACGGCTTCGGCCAGCGCGGCCCGATGGGCAATATGCGCACGATGGGCCCGGGCGGCGATGACGGAGCCGAATGGGGCCGCATGGGCGAGCGCGGTTTCAGCATGGGCCAACGGGAATTCGGTCTCATGGGCGCGCTGCGCGATCCCGACGTTCGCAAGCAGGTCGGCATCACCGACGAGCAGTTCGCCAAGATTCGCGGGCAGGAGTCCGATTTTCGCAAGACCGCGATTCGCGACCGCGCGGACCTTCAGGTCAAACGCATCGACCTGCAAGATTTGCTCTCCGCGGACAAGCCCGATCGCGCTGCGGTCGATAGCAAGCTCGAGGAAATCAGCGCCTCGCAGGTTGCCCTCGAGAAAGCCGCGGTGGACTATCGCCTCGATATGCGCGACGCAATCACCCCCGCGCAGCGCGACAAGCTTCGCGAGTTGATGCGCGATCGCCGGCAGCGCGGTGGCGGGGGACCCGGCGGCCTCGGCCTTGAGACCATGCGACGCAGGGGGCAGCGCCAACGCGGCGGCGCAGCCGCTGGGCCCGCCCAGCAGGCGAATCCCCAGCAGGCGCCTCCGCCCAACAACTAGAAATCGTCAGCCGTCATTTGGGGCCTGCGCCGTTTGCGGCATGCGCAGGCTCCAAGCTTTTGGCATTCTTGCCCTGCGTAGCTCACCCCACTCGCAGCCCCATCCACGCCAGAGGTGCCCAGCCCCTGGGTCAAGGGTGGGCTTTTCGCAAGTTGCCGGACGGAAGCTCTCAAGTGAGCTAAGATAGGCTAGCTAAGGAGACCCCCCATGCGCGTCGTTACAATCCATCAAGCCAAGACGAACCTGTCCCGCCTGATTGAGAGGGCTTCCGAGGGCGAGGAGGTAATCATCGCGCGCGGTTCGAAGCCCGTTGCGCGTCTTGTTCCGGTCGGCGAGGTAAAGCGCAGGCGTCAACCGGGATCGATAAAGGGCAAGCTGCGCGTCGGCCCTGAGTTTTTTGAGCCTCTTCCGACGAGCGAGCTCTCGGGCTGGGAGTAACCCTCTTTGCGCGCGTTGCTCGATACACATGCGCTGCTCTGGTGGCTTTCCGATGATCCGTCGTTGACGCGAATGGCTCGAAGGGTCATCGCGGACACCGGAAACACGCTGATCGATCGTTAGCGACGAAGCCGTGTTCGAAGGATATGGTGTAAGATGTCTTTGGTGAAATTCATCGAGCGTCTTGGGCCTCGGGCCTGAACCCGAGCGGACCGCGACCTCGGCCATCCAACTCTCGGAATTCTGTGATCTGCGTCACAGCAAAATCGCTTGCCGAGGCATCTGATTACCTTGGGGAATTTTCGAAAGGGGGCGGAGATGGAAGAGTCGATGTTCCACATCTACGCCGGAACGCCCGGCGGGAACTCCAAATGGCTGGAGTCGGCGTCGGAATTGGCCAGCGCGCAAAAGCGCATGGAAGACTTGGCCGCCAAGACTCCTGGGCAGTATTTTATTTTTAACGTATGGACGTCTTGTATCTTGTCGCAGCTGAACACGCAGAAGCTTCTTTCCACGCCGAAACGAAAGTTCGCTCACGCGGCATGATCTTCGTCTTCTGAGAGCGCTTCGTCCTCGAAAGACAGTTCCGCTCGCCTGAACCAAACCTGCACTCGCGGCCAGCTTGACCCGCGCGCCACATTCTGCCAGCGTGGTAGTGACGATGAAAATCGTCCGCCCTCTGGACGGGGGTCGAACGCTCTTTGAAAATTGAGGTGAGTCGGCTTCCTGGGAAAGCCAAGGTGAGGTTTTAGTCTGTTGAAGTTGCCGGTGCTCCACCCTTGGTTTATACGGATACCTCGCACGCCATTTGCGTCCGGCACGTCATTTCTAATCGACATTTGGCGATTAGAAACGTCCGCAACTCGTTGCAAACAAACGATGGGTGGCAGCTCTAATCGACACGGTAGTGGAGGTGTCGAGAACGGGGATTTCAAACACGCTCAGGCGAGTCTTTGGATCGCCATCAGCGTCTGATCGTCTGCTTGTCGCACACCGGCGGAATGCCGCTGGACGTCTCCGAGACACGCCGCCACAAGCTCCTTCGGCGGCCAGCCGTGCCGCGCGCCAATCGCAAGGGAAAGCCCGTCGATGCCGTATTCTCGTCCGGCGGCATTGTTCGCTTCCGAGATTCCATCCGTGAAAAGCAGCAAGCTGTCGCGCGGATCGAGCCGGACCCCGCAAACCGTGTAGCGGCTCGTCGAGAAAAGGCCGAGCGGCAATCCGGTCGAACCAATCTGCTTCACGCCGTTTGGCGAAATCACCAGTGCCGGCGCATGGCCCGCGCTCGCGATTTCGATTTCACCCAACCGCCCCGCGCGGCCGCAAACGAGCGTGGCGTATTGCCCGGCGGTGGTGCTTTGGCAGAAGAGGCGATTGGCCATCTCCAGGAGCTTGCCGAGCGCCATCTCAGTGCTCGCGAGGCTGCGAAACATCGCGTGCAGATGTGTCATCAAAAGCGACGCCGCCACGCCCTTTCCCGAGACATCTCCGAGCAGGAAGATCAAGTCACCAGCGTCGTCCGCCGGATAGATCAGGTCGAAATAGTCGCCGCTCACCATGCCGGCGGGCTTGTACTCGTAATGGATGTGCCAGTCGCGAAACTCCGCATCGCTCTGCGGCAGCAGGCCGCGCTGCACCTGCGAAGCAAGCTCGAGATCGCGCTCGAGCGCGCGCTGCTCGTCGCTCGTGAGGTGATCGAGGCACAACCGCGTCAGCGGATCGGCGATGAGGCGGTCTTTCTCCACCGTGTCGTGGCAGACCTCACAAATCCCGTAGGTGCCGGCGTCCATTCGTTGCACTGCCGAATCCACTTCTTCGAGTAGCTCGACGAAAGGGGCCGTTGTGGCCGCTGGTTCGCTCGCCGGAATGCTGGAAAGCAGAAGCTTGATTTCGTCACGCCGTTTTTCGAGTTGCTCGCGTATGTAAGGATCGACAATTGCAGGCACGGTTTTCGCCTCCCGGTCCGAGATTCTTGCAGTTTGCGTCGCGGCGCCATCCGATTCGGGCATGGAACTTACCTCCTGGTGGTTTCGGCATTAGATTCACCGGCGACCGCCCTCGATTCGGCTTCCAAGGTGTCGAGCAGGGTGCGGCCGGCTTTTCGTTCGAGGCGCGCCAGGCGCTTTTCAAACCGTGCGCGCCCGGCGCGATACACGTGCGGCGCAATCGTGCCGAGCCGGTCGGCCTTGCGCAATTCGGCAATGGCTTTCCGCGCGAGCGCGGCGGCGCGATGCGGTTCGCGGGCGCGGCGTTCGTAATGGATGGCGAGCTGCTCGTAGGCTTCGAATCCTTCGCGCGAATTCCCCAGCATGCCTTCCCAGAGGCTGCACGCGAGCGCGTGATCGCCTTCGCGTTTCGCCAGGCGAGCCAGTGAACGCCGCGCGGCCCGGTCCGTTTCCGGCGGTAGTTCAAAAGTGATCGAACGCTCGTAGAGCTTGCGCGCGCGAAGATCCTCGCCGCGGCGCTCGCAGATCCGCGAAACGCCGAATAGCTCGAATCCATCCTGCCCGTGCGTTTCGGGATTCCCGACGAGCGAAATGACGCGGCTCGCCAGTGCGGCCAGCCCGCGCAGGTCCATTTGATTGTGGTGAAAAATGTGGACGAGAGGTTCGGGAGACGCACCGCGCAAATAGTCGAAGTAGATTTGCGGAATCAGTTCGGACATCACGTCCGCCCCGCGATTCCAGCCGAGCACGTGCTTTTCGAGTTCCGGCAGACGGACCGAACCGAGCCGCAGCCGCCAAAGCGCACGCGCCGGATGCAGAAAATCGAGATGCGCGCGCGGCGCGGGCGGCTTGATCGTGCGCGTCATCCGGTAACGCGTCTCGAGCAGCGGCCAGTCGAACGACTTGCCGTTGAATGTGACGAGCACGCGCCTCTCGGACAAGCGCTCGGCGAGCGCTTCGAGCAGCGATTGCTCTTCGCTGTGTTCTCGCATGAAAAACTGCTCGACTTCGAGCCCGCCCGCGTCCCACCACGCGATGCCCACGAGAAACGGATACGTGCCGGTGCCGCCCGCGAGCCCCGTGGTTTCCGTGTCGAGAAAAAGCCACTGCCGCGGATCGGCGACGCAATCCGGCGCGTCCGGGGCGATCAAGCGCAGCGGCGCGAGATCGAATTCCGATTCGGGCGCAGCGAGCGCCGCATCGCCGTCAATCACTTCGGAAAACCAGCGCCGCAATCCGAGATGTGGACCAAATCGATTCTCGCGCGTGGTCGCTCCAAGGATCAGTGCGAGCCGTTCAGCACCGGCGGGAATATCGGGCACATGGCCGCGCGGCATATCATCGTCCGGCGGCGTGAGACGGCGGCGCGCGGGCTTGAGCGCTGCAATCCGTGCAAAACGATCTTGAATCGATGTGCTCATGAGCAGAGGCGATCCAAAATGGCGAGCGCCGCTTCTTTCGTCCGCTCGCTTTTTTCGCCGGCTGGACCGACGCACGACGGGCATCCGCTCTCGCACGGGCAACCAACGATCAATTCCCGCGTGCGGCGGAGGAGCAGGTCATGAACGAGATAGAGCGGCTCGCTAAAGCCGATGCCTCCGGGATATGCGTCGTACAGGTAAAGATTCGGCTCGAAAAACTCTTTCATGCGGGCGGGATCATCGGTGGCAGCCGAATATTCCTGCCACACTCCCGTTTCGACTCCGGGGCTTGCCGGGCGCTCGCCAGCGGCCGTGCCCAGATCGCGGCGGTCGCACATCAGCAGCAAAGTCGCCATCGATTCGAGCGCGTACAGCAGCCCGAAGATCCCGCTCTGACGCTCGGAAAGAGCGAAGGGAAGCGCTTCAAGCAGAGAACGATCGAGCGTGATCCAGAATGCAGTCGTGTGCATTTCGTTTTCGGGGAGTTCGAGTTTGCCGTCGCCGACGTTTTCATTGGTGAAGAATTTGATCTTCTTGAAGCCGACCACCTGCGAGCGGACAAGAACATCGCCATGGGCGCGCGTAGCGGGCCCCGCGATGCGTTCCTCTTCCGCGATTTCGAGCACGCGGACCTGCGTGTAGCGGATCGCGTCCGTGTAGTAATCGACGTTCACCGGCTTAACGTATGCCTTGCGCTCGTCGAAATCGAGATGGTCGACGTGATATTGCTGGCCCTGGTGGAGATAAATCGCCTTGGGATGAATGGTCGTGAGCGCGGAGGAAAAATCGACTTCGCCGATCACTTCCGGCTTGCCGTCTTGCTGGCTCGAAGTATCGATGATGATGAAATTGTCGGACGTGACCGAACGGAGGCTGACCGTATCCGCGGGATACGCTTCCTGCACCCAGTGCCAGTTGCCACCGCTGCGATGGAGGTAGCCCGCTTCGGCAAGCCGCTCGCAAAGCTGCTGCACGTCGACGGCGCCGAATTTCTCCTCGGGCGCGATGGGAAGTTCGAAGGCCGCGCATTTGAGGTGATTCACGAGGATTTCGAGATTGTCCGGCTGCACGTAGGCATGTTCTGGCGTGCGGCCGAAAAAATAATCAGGATGTTGCACGATGAACTGGTCGAGCGGCGCGGACGACGCGACGAGCACGGCGCAGGAAGTTCCGTTGCGGCGGCCGGCGCGACCCGCGCGCTGCCACGTGGATGCAATTGAGCCGGCGTAGCCCGACATGACGCATGCGTCGAGCGAGCCGATGTCGATTCCCAATTCCAGCGCGTTTGTCGCGACGACTCCGCGGACCCGCCCCTCGCGCAGGCCGCGCTCGATCTCGCGGCGCTCGCCGGGAAGATAGCCGCCGCGGTAGCCGCGAATCGGCTCGGGTTGGCCGGGCTGCGGCTGGTTGGCCTGCTGCAGATACGTGAGCAGAACTTCGGTGTGCAGGCGGCTATTGGCGAAGACGATCGTTTGCAGCTTCCGCGCGAGAAGCTCTTTCGCCACGCGCGTGGTTTCGTTCAGGTAGCTGCGGCGAATGCCGAGATTGCGATTGATGAGTGGCGGATTATAGAAGACGAAAAGTTTCTCGGCCGCAGGCGCGCCGTTTTCCTCGATCACGCCGGTTTCGCGCTCGATCAATTGCGAGGCGAGTTCGCCGGGATTCGCGATCGTCGCCGAGCAGCAGATGAATTGAGGGCGCGAGCCGTAGAATTCGGCGATTCGCGCCAGGCGCCGCAGCACGTTCGCGAGATGGCTCCCGAAGACGCCGCGATAGGTGTGCAACTCGTCGAGGACGATGTAGCGCAAGTTTTCGAACAGGCGCGTCCACTTCGTGTGGTGCGGGAGGATGCCGGTGTGCAGCATGTCCGGATTCGAGAGGATCACGTGGCCGCGCTCGCGGATCGCTTTGCGCGCGTCGCTGGGCGTGTCGCCATCGTAGGTGAAGACGCCAAAGGAATCGTCGAGGCGCTGCGCGAGATCATGGAGCTCGGTGAGCTGGTCCTGCGCGAGCGCCTTGGTGGGGAAGAGGTAGAGCGCGCGCGTATCGGTATTTTCGAGGACGGCATTCAGGATGGGCAAGTTGTAGCAGAGCGTCTTGCCAGATGCCGTAGGCGTGACGACAACGAAGTCCTTTCCCGCGCGGGCCATTTCGGCTGCGGCGGCCTGATGCGAATAGAGCCGGTCGATTCCCTTGGCGCGATACGCAGCAGCAAGTTCCGGGCGAACCCACTCCGGCATGGGGCGGAATTGTGCCTCGCGGGCAGGAATCTGCTTGATCGCGGTAAGGACTTCGTCGGAGCGGTAGCGCGCGGCAAGCGCGTGCAGCACCTCCTCGACGGTCGCAAGTGTGGATTGCGGCCGGACAGCCAAGCCATGCGATGTGGAGGTGGCGGCCATTGCTAACTCCTTTGGTGTCTTACAAATTCAAAAGCCCAGAGCGTCGTACTTCGCTTTTTGTTCGCTCAAGCTATCACGGCCTGCTGAGGGAAGCAACTCCAAATCGATGGGGAGACATTTTGCGCGTGCGAGGCGCCCCTGATCGGATCGTCAAAGGCGGGCGGTTTTTGGATCGTGCATGCGGAAGTGCGCCACGCGGATGCGCTTGAATTTGTCGTTTTCGAGCGCGTAGATGCACCAGTTGGTTGCGATGTAGACGTCGCCCGCTTTCATGGCGCGGCCGGAGAAATCCGGATAGTCCTTGAAGAAGTGAAACTCGCTGTACATTTCGGCGGCGATCTTGTCACCGTCGAAAAGAAGATCGCCGACTTCCAGGGCCTCGCGGCAGTGCTGGTGGAGAGTGACGTACTGCTCGAGGAATCCGGCGCGGCCTTTGCGCGTGACCGGCGGAGCCCCAGGGTTCGCGAGCATCGTGGGGTATTCGATCGAGACGTCGGGATCGTAGTAGGCCATTACGTCTTCGTAGCGCTTGTTGTTGAAGTGATCGATGTAGCGCAGGAATCTCTGCTTATCCATGGAAGGTCCTCGTGATGTGGCGGATTTTCGCCCGGTGAGACTAACGCTGCGGACCTTGCAAAGCAAGATGACGGGTCGTTCGCCGCGGCGAGCGACCCTCTATAAAACGATCCCACGCCTGCAGAGCGTGCTGCGCTTGACACATTTGGCCGAGGCCGCTATAGAAGATATATGGCTCAATCCATTCTGATTTTTGATTTCGGCACCAACGAAGAAGCGGCACAGCAGGCGAGGCACAAAGTGGACGGTTGGAAGCAGGCGTTCCGCCTCGGCGACAAGATGCTGCTGAAGTTCCACCGCGAGGAATCTGCGGCAGGCCGAGAAGGATGGCGAGCAGGCTACGGACGAGGAATCTCCGAAAGTCGCGGCGAAGGCTTCCGGCAAGGCGAAGGGGAGCAATAAAAGAGGATCCGCGAAGGCCAGTGCGAAAGCGGAGACTGACAAAGACGATAAGACGGAACCTGCGGCGCGCGTCCGGGTTTTCGTGCGGCTGGCGTTTTCCGACCACGAAAAGCTTTCCTACCAGCGGTGGCTCGACCGCATCCCAACCGAAGAACCTTTCAAGTCCGCACAGGGCGAGATGGTGCGCTCAGGACAATCCGAGTTCGAGAAGACATCGGAGCAGTTTGAGGCTTTGGACTGACGGCTTGTTGAGTGGCTACCAGGAAGCCAATTTGGCACCCTGAATCGAACATTAACGCGCAGCTCGGGAGCAATTGACGGAATTTGCATTTATAATAGGGCGTAACGTATCTTAGCCGGCGAGCTTCTCGTCGGAGGCGGCAGACTGAATGCCCTCTCAGGAAAAGGTCAAGACCGGGCGCGTTGACACCTCGAAATACCACGGCCTGGACCGCGATACGCTGATCCGGATCTACCGCACGATGTTTCTTTCGCGGCGCATTGACGACCGCGAAATCCAACTCAAGCGGCAGAACAAGACTTTCTTTCAAATCAGCGGTGCCGGGCACGAGGCTGTATTGGCGGCAGCGGGCCTGCTCCTCAAGCCGGGCTACGACTGGTTTTTCCCCTACTATCGCGACCGCGCGCTAGCGCTGGCGCTTGGCGTGACACCCCACGAAATGCTGCTGCAGGCGGTCGGTGCGAAGGACGATCCTTCATCTGGCGGGCGGCAGATGCCATCGCACTGGGGCAACCACCGGCTTAACATCGTGCCGGGCGCGTCGGCCACGGGAATGCAATGGCTACACGCCGTGGGCGCGATGGAAGCGGGACTTTACTACGATCATTTTCCGAAGGCGCTCGATCAGGCGCGCAAGGCTCCGCTAGGCGATTCGGTGAGCCACCATCGCGACGAGATTGCGTACGTTTCGGGCGGCGATGGGTCGACGAGCGAGGGCGAATTTTACGAGGCGCTGAGCGCGGCGAGCCTGCGGCGCGCGCCGGTCCTATTTCTGGTGGAGGACAACGGGTACGCCATCTCGGTGCCGATTGAGGTGCAGACGCCGGGCGCAAACATTTCGAAGCTGGTCCGAAATTTCCCGCACTTTCATTTCGAAGAGTGCGACGGAACCGATCCGCTCGAGAGCTATGCGGCGCTGGCGGGCGCTGTGGCGCACTGCCGCGCGCGGCGAGGGCCGGCGCTCGTTCACGCGCACGTGATACGGCCTTACTCGCATTCGGTTTCCGACGACGAGAAACTTTACAAGACGGCTGAGGAGCGAGACGCGGAAGCGCACCGCGATCCGGTGCCGAAATTTGGGCTTTTTCTGGTGCGCGAGGGGATTCTCGACGAGCACGAGATCGAGGCACTCGAAAGCGACGTTGAGAAGGAGGTGCTGCAGGCAACCGACCGGGCCCTGGCTGCGGCGCCGGCTCCGCCGGAATCGATTTACGAGTGCGTGTATTCGCCGGACGTCGATCCGACGGGGAAGCAGTTTGAGGCCACTCCGAAGGCGAATGGACAAACGCATGGCGCCATGAAGACGATGGTCGAGATGATTTCGGCGACGCTTGCGGATGAAATGGCGCGCGACGAGCGAATCGTGATCTTCGGCGAGGATGTCGCCGATTGCAGCCGGGAAGAAAACCTCGCGAGCGTGAAAGGGAAGGGCGGGGTCTTCAAGGCGACTAGCGGGTTGCAGCGGCGCTACGGGCTGAAGAGGGTGTTCGACGCGCCGATCGCGGAGGCAGCGATTGTTGGCCGAGCGATCGGGATGGCGATTCGCGGGCTGAAGCCGGTGACGGAAATTCAGTTTTTCGACTACATCTGGCCGGCAATGATGCAACTGCGCGACGAGCTGCCGCTGGTGCGGTGGCGTTCGATGGGGCATTTCAAGTGTCCGGTGGTGGTTCGCGTGCCGATTGGCGGATACCTGACGGGCGGCGCGATCTATCACAGCCAGAGCGGCGAGGTGACGTTCACGCACATTCCGGGATTGCGCGTGGTGATGCCTTCGACGGCGCTCGATGTTTGCGGCTTGCTGCGCACGGCGATTCGCGCGGACGATCCGGTGATGTTCCTCGAGCACAAGCATCTTTACCGGCAGCCGTACAATCGCGCGCACTATCCCGGACCGGATTTCACGGTTCCCTTCGGCAAGGCGCGCGTGGCGCGAGAGGGCACGGACGTGAGCCTGATCACCTACGGCGCGGTGGTGCATCGCGCGGAGGTGGCGGCAGCGGAGCTTGCGCGCGACGGAATATCGGTTGAGATCATCGATCTGCGGAGTTTGAGCCCGTACGATTGGGAGGCCATAGCCGCGAGCGTGACCAAGACCAATCGCGTGATTGTGGCGTACGAGGATTCGCGGTCGTGGGGATACGGCGCGGAAATCGCGGCGCGCATCGCGGACGAGCTTTTCGACGAGCTGGATGCTCCGGTGCGGCGCGTGGCTGCCGCGGATACATTCTGCGCGTACCATCCGAACCTGGAGGACGCGATCCTGCCGCAAACGAAGGATATTGTGCGCGCGGTGCGCGAACTGGCCGCGTACTGAGGCTCGCGTGGAACTTTTTGGCGGGCTCGGACGTAGTTATCGGTAGAAATGGCAATCGCGCGGGGTCTGCGCGGGGAGGATCGCATGAATTGCGGACATTGCCAGAGGGACATCGCCGATTATTCGAATTTCTGTTATTTCTGCGGGGCGCGGCAGCACGTGTCTCCCGCGGGACCGCCGCAGGGCTACGAGGCGGCTGATGCGCTCGACGGTCGATTGCAAGATCGCGGGAGTGTGTGGCGGAATCGCCGAGTACTTCGAAATTGATTCGACGCTCGTGCGGCTGATCTGGGTGCTGGCGGTGCTGATGCCGGTGCCGGTGGTGCCGGCGTTCATCGGATACTTCGTTGCGTGGCTGGTGATTCCGCAGACGCTGCCCGCTTCCTTTGCGACCCCGCCGCCTGCGACCGAGCCGAATTCGACGCAAACCGCTTAAGGGCTTGCGGAAAACTCCCAAAATCTAACTTCAGGGGCTAAAACCCGGAGATCGAAGCGGCTGACGGCGGGGTTGAAACCCGCTCTTCCAGCGCGGCGGGCTCGGATCAGTTTTTGGCCTTGGGCTTGCGCGGCGCAGAAGAGCGGCCTTCATGGAAGAGCACGTGGTCGAAGGATATGAGCCCCCCGCCCAACGAGGCGAGCGCGAACGCCGCCGTGGCGAGGGCCAGCGGAAATTCGTAATTGTGCACGGCGCGCGGATCTTCGAGAATCTTGTGGACCTGAACAAGGGCCACCGCCATCTCCGCTGCGATCAGCAGGCCGGCAATTCGAGTGAACAGCCCCGCAATCAAGAGACATCCGCCGAAAACTTCGATTACGCCCGCGAGGTAGGCGAAGTAGGGCGGGAAGCCCATGTGCGCGAAGGCGTCCATCGTTTGGCGCGTGTGCCCGAATAGCTTCGGGTAACCGTGGTAGATGAAGATGACTCCGAGGGCGACGCGCAAGAGCAGCAACGCCAGCGGCCTGAGTTTTTCGAGGATATGCATTGCGCAATTCTCCCTGATTTCCGAACCGTGAAGAATCAAAGCTCCCGGCGGCAGTGCCGGATTGTAGCAGAACGCAACGCAGACCTCTTCGGACACATCCTAATTTTTTTGCTGATGCGGCGCGAAGACGAGCTCGCGCGTTGGTGTAGAATTCTTGTTTGCCCCGGAGAAGTCCGGCATGAGACCCAGCTCGCAAAATCGTGGTGTGGCCATCGGGCTCGGAGATCGAGCGTGATCCGGAAGCTTCTGATCGGCTTCGCGCTCGTCCTTGTGATCGGTTTTGCGGTTTACCGGCACTTCCATCATGCGAAGGCGCCGCTCGAGATGGCGTATGTCGGCGGCCGCCAGGTGACGCTCTGGAGCACCGCGGCACAGGTGCGCGAGCCCGTTGCGATGATGAGCTTCGGCGACCGCGTCGATGTGCTTGGACACTTCGAGGATCAGGTGAAGGTGCGGACGACCGCCGGCGTGGTCGGCTGGATCGACCAGGATCAATTGCTGACCGCGGATTTCTGGGTGCAGGCGCAGGAACTCGAATCCGAGACGGCCAAGATGCCGATCGAAGCTCGGGGCCACACGCGAGTGCTCACCAATCTGCACATCGGTCCGGCGCGGGACGCCGCGCGCATTCGCCAGCTCGACAAGAATGTTCCAGTGGATTTCTACGAGCGGCGAGCGGTTGACGTACCGTTGGCCAAAGGAGTCGCCGTCGCGGACACAGGTGACGGTTCGCCGCCGGCAGCCAGGAAAGAAGACTGGTGGCTGGTGCGCGCGCACGTTCCAACACCGTCGAACGATGGCCTGACGATTTCGGGATGGCTGCTGGGGCGCTTCGTCGATCTCGACGTGCCCGAACCGCTGCCGGACTACGCCAGTGCGGCGGGCATGCGGATTGTATCGTGGTTCGAGTTGAACCACGTGATCGGAGAATCGGGAGCCGTGAGGCCTCAGTACCTTGTGCTGGCGACGCGCGGCGCCGAAGGCCAGCCGTGCGACTTCACGCTCTTGCGCGTCTTTACGTGGGGCAAGCAAAACCAGAGATACGAGACGGCGTTTGTAGAGAGCAATCTTTGCGGAAAGCTTCCTCTGACGCTGGCAGCGGGACGAGGAGTGGGCGGGGACGCGGTTTTTTCGTTTGAAGACTGGAGCAGAGGAAAGGCCGACGTGCGGACGTATCACATGCACCAGACGATCGTGAGGTTGGAACGGGCAAATGATTCCGAACCGGCGAAGCGAGAGCATGGGCATCGTTAGGGCATGGCGATCGCAACGCCGGGCGGGCGAGATTCCTCCCGAGAGGGTTTCGCGCCGATCAGCGCGCCTCAACTCGCTTGCGGTGATGGCATCATTTTTCGCGCTTGCGTGGGCAACCGGAGGTTGCGCGCGTCCGGAAACAAATGTTGAGGCGAGCCATCCCGCGCCGCCGGCGCTTTCCTACATCGGGCAGTGGGGCACGAAGGGCGACGGCCCCGGGCAACTGGATCAGCCAGCGTGCATCGCGACCGACAGGGTGGGGAGAGCGTATATCGCGGACGCGGGCAGCCATTTCGTCCACAAGTTCGATACGGACGGCACACCGCTGCTTTCGTTTCAGGAAAATGCGCTGAAGGATCCGCAATCGATTACGGTGGATAGCGGGGGCGCCATTTATGTGACGGAATTGAAGAGCAAGAGCGCCTTTGTCTATTTCCCGAACGGCGATCGCTATCGCCAGCTGAGATTGAGAACGCACGCGAATAGTGAAGATATGCTGAGCATCGGAGTTGACGACGGCGGCCTGATCCAGATTCTCGACGCGGAGGCGAACCGAGTTTTCACGTTCTCGCCACGAATGCGACTGGAGAGGTCGTGGACACCGGCCGCCAGTGAACCCGACGCCCGAGTGCACCCGCGGGTCGTTGCGACGGTGCCGGACGGATTCGTGTACTTGCTCGATGCCGACGAGGACCGTATTTTGAAGTTCACGTCGGACGGGCATTTTGTGAGCGAGATGAAGGCGGACGGCGGTAGCGGAAGGCTGAGCGATGCTTTCGCGGTGTCGCCGATCGGGATTTTCGCGATGGATGCGGATGGGCGCACGCTGCATGTGTGGTCGCCCGATGGACAGCCGAAACTCGACATGGACCTCGCGCCGGAGCTGGGCCAGGGAAGCGGCGCGGCGCCGGCGCTGGCGGTGAGCCCGCGCAAAGAACTCCTCGTCCTGGACGCGCCCGAATCGCGAGTCCTTCGCTATCGAATCGACTTCTGATGTTTTTTCTCCTTAATTGCTTTCACGGAAGGAAAACTCCATGCCGTTACTGCTGACCGAAGCCGATGTGCGAGAGATCCTGACGATGCCGCTGGCGCTCGAGACGGTTGAGGCGTCGTTTCACAGGCTGGGCGACGGAGCGGCCACATCGCATCCGCGGCGAAGGATGGTCATTCCCGGGAAGACGATTTTGAACTACATGGCGGCAGCGGATTCCGCCGGCGGCTACTTGGGGCTGAAAATCTATTCGATTGCTCGGGGCAAGGCGCGGTTCGTGGTCCCGCTGTTTCGCGCGGAAACCGGGGAGATGGCGGCGCTGATTGAGGCGGACTATCTGGGGCAGATGCGCACGGGCGCGGCGAGCGGGGTTGCGGCGAAGGTGATGGCGCGAGCAGATGCAAGGTCGGTGGCTATCATCGGAACAGGGCTGCAGGCGCGGACGCAGCTCGAAGCCGTGGCGCATGCGCGGAAACTCGAGCGAATTCGGGCGTTCGGCAGGGACGCTCAGAGGCGCGAGAAATTCGCGAGGGAGATGACGGAGCGGCTGGGTATTCCGGTGACGCCCACATCGTCAGCCGAAGAGGCTGTTCGGGGAGCCGACATCGTCATCACGTCGACCACATCGAAGACGCCCGTGGTCGAAGGACGGTGGATCGAGCCCGGCATGCACATCAGCGCGATCGGCTCAAATTTCGCGGAAAAGCGAGAGATTGACACGGAGGCCGTCCGGCGCAGCGACGTGATTGCGGCGGATTCGGTGGAACAGTCGAAGATCGAATCGGGCGATCTGATTCAGGCCTTTGCAGGCGACGAATCGCGATGGGCGGCGGTTAGCGAGCTCGCGGATATTGTTGCGGGCAAGGTCTCCGGACGCACCAACCCGGAGCAGGTGACGCTGTTCAAATCGAATGGAATCGCGATCGAGGATATTGTGACAGCGGGAAAAGTTTATGAACTAGCGCAGCAGCGGGGAATCGGGCGCGACATTTCGATGTGGCAGGGAGAGGCTTAGGCGCGCTGGCCGTCGGGCGATTTTTTGAGGCGCAACCGCCTCAAAAGGGCTTCGTGCAAGCGCTCGCGCGTGTCTTCGGGCAGAGGAGCAGGCTCGGAGTTGCAGAAGATCTGAATCGTCTTTTGGCAAGTATCCACGACGACCCGGCAATCCTTGCAATTGCCGAGGTGCTGTTCGATCGAGGCGCGAAGCGTGGGATCGAGCGCCTCGTCGAGATAGTCCGCCAGTTCGTTGATGATGGCTTTGCACTTCACGAATTTTCTCCCCGCCGAAAGTATTGGTTCAACTTCTCGCGCAACTTCAGCCGCGCCCGCAGCAGCCGCGATTTCACGGCCGGAACGGAAAGGCCCAGCGCTTCGGCTGTTTCCTCGGTCGATAATTCTTCGATGTCTCGCAATTGGAAAACGATTCGGAAAGGGGGATCGAGCTCTCCGATCACTTTTCCAAGAATGCCGGAAAGTTCCGTCTGGCCGTAACGCTCTTCGGGCGAAGGCCCCCAGTCTTCGACCTCGCGGGGCATCATGTCCTCGCCCGTGTCGAGCTCCTGATCGAGCGAAACGACATTGGGGCGGCGCCGGCGGAGTTTCATCAGAGCCTGGTTCACAGCGATACGGACGAGCCAGGTGTAAAAGCGCGAATTTCCCTGAAACTCGCCCAGATGCTCGTATGCCTTCAGGAAGGATTCCTGCATGGCGTCTTCGGCGTCTTCGCGATTCTGGGTGATGTTCTGGGCGAGGCGGAAGATTTTGCGTTCGTAGCGGCCGACGAGTGTTTCAAAAGCGGAAATATCGCCTGATTTGGCCGCTGCAACCAGCGCGGATTCGTCGTCCTTGACGACCGTCGAGGGCAGCGGGTGAGCGCGCACGGGATCGAGTTTTGGAGAACTCATCGAGAACCTGTCCATACAAAAGCCTAGCACAGCTTTCGACGTTTCTGCTCGCGGGAATGTATTATCATAGCGGTCGCCCAAAGGCACATGCGGACACTCCCCGATTACCTGCGCAAAGGAATGCGAATGATTCTGGTCGGGTGCAACCCCGGCGACCGATCGGCGCGGGTGGGGCACTACTACGCGGGGCGCAACAATCAATTTTGGCCGATGATGTATGAATCGGGAGTGATACCGGAACCTCTCGGCTACCAGGACGACCGGAGACTGGTGGAATTCGGTATCGGCATGACCGACCTCGTGAAGCGGCCGACGCGCGGGGTGGAAGAGATCGAGCGGGAGGAATTCGCGGAGGGCCGCGTCCTATTAGCGCAAAAGCTCGAGGAGCTGCGGCCGCGCGTGATAGCGTTCAACGGCAAAATGACGTACGAGAAATTTACGGGGCGTCCCTGCAAGCTTGGGTTGCAAAAGGAGCTGCTATATGGGGCGCGCGTGTTCGTTCTTCCGTCGACGAGCGCACAGAACGCCGGCACCAGCACGGGAGTGAAGAAGCGATATTTCAAGAAACTTGCCGCGCTGCTGCATGGCCTGAAGAATTAGCGGCAATGCAGCGTTTTTCGGACGAGTGGCTGAGACGGGATCGGGATGGGCGCAACGCAGCAAACGACGCGGCAGCTGGTGCTCGAAGAGCGATCGGGCGCCGTTCTCACTCTGCGCATGAACCGGCCGGAAAAACTCAACGCGCTGAACCCGGATCTGGCCCGCGCGCTCGTGCAATCGCTGCTGCGAGCGGGCGACGACAAATCGGTGCGGGCGGTTGTCCTTACAGGCGCCGGGCGCGGATTTTGCGCAGGGGGCGATATCGACTACATCCGCGACGCGCGCATGAGGCATTCGGTGCACGACTTTCAGGCATTGCTCACGGCCGGCAAGGAAGTCTGCCTGGCGATCGCTTCGATGCCAAAATTGGTGATCGCCGCAGTGAACGGGCCGGCAGCGGGTGGGGGCATGAGCCTGGCGCTGGCGTGTGATCTGCGAATCGCGTCGGATCAGGCGATGTTCAAGCAGGCTTTCGCACAGCTCGGGCTGTATCCTGATCTTGGCGCGACGTTTTTTCTTCCACGTCTGGTTGGCTTGTCCCGGGCGTCTGAATTTTTCTACACGTCCGAACGGCTGTCCGCGGCCGAGGCGTGCCGGATCGGGATCGTCTGCCGGGTACATTCCGAGGACACGTTTGAAGAGGAGACCCGAAAACTTGCCGAGCAAATGGCGGCCGGGCCGCCGCTCGCGTACCGCGACGTGAAGCGCACGATGATCAGCGAGGCCCGCGCTGAACTCGAAGCGACCATCGACGAAGAAAACCGCCTTCAGATTCACTGCTTTCTATCGGAAGATTGCGCTGAAGGACTCGCGGCGTTCACCGAAAAGCGCCAGCCGAATTTTCGCGGCCACTGAAGCTGCCGTCAATTTCGCACATCAAACACATTGAGGAGGAACGATGGCCACTACAAAAACACGGACGGCGCGGCGAAGAACAAAGTCCCGGAAGAAAGTGCTTTTCATGCAGAAGCCGACCTGCACGACGTGCCGCAAGGCGAAAAAATTCATGGAGCGGCGCGGCTTTCAACTGTACTTCCGCGATCTGGCGAAAGAGCGGTTGAGTTCGTCGGAGCTGGAAAAATTGATCGGGAGACACGACTACACGGAATTCCTGAACCCGCGGAACGAAGTCTACCGCAAGGAAAACATGAAGGAAGAGCCGCCTACGCGCAAGCAGGCGATTCGCATGATGGCGAAGGAACCGAACTTGATTCGTCGGCCCCTGATCGTTTCCGGCGGGCGTGTCGTCGTGGGATTCGATGAAGACGGCATTGCGCGGCTCTAGGCGGGCGGGCGGCAAAGCAGGCGGAGCAAAGGCCGACGGGCGCGCGAAAAAGGCCGCGGGGACGGCGATTCTGGCGGGCCGAATCGAGATTCAGCGGGGCGACCTCACGGAGATGAATACGGACGCGATCGTGAACGCCGCCAACAACGACCTGCAGCTTGGCGGCGGGGTGGCGGGCGCGATTCGCCGCAAGGGTGGCCCAAGGATTCAGGCGGAGTGCAATGAAATCGGCACCATACCGGTGGGCGGCGCGGCCATTACATCAGGCGGCGATTTGAAGGCGCGGCACGTGATTCACGCAGCGAGCATGGAGCTCGGAGGCCGCACCTCGGCGCAGGACTTGCGGAGCTCGACCGCGCACTCCCTGCGGATCGCAGCGCAGAATGGGCTGAAGACGATCGCATTCCCGGCGGTCGGCACAGGAATCGCAGCTTTTCCAGTGCGCGAATGCGCGGAAATCATGTTGCGCGAGGCGGCGAAACACCTCGGAGGGCCAACGTCGATCGAGAAAATCTACTTCGTGCTCTTCGATGGAGATGCCTTGAAAACCTTTGAGGATGTTTTCAGCGAATTGCAGACCAAGGGCTTCGATTCAAACTGATATCGGTTTCCAATCAGTCCAATAGCGATCGTTTCGAAATCAGAGTTAGTTGTTCGGGTCGCGGTGCTTGAGCTCCGGCTCGCCACTGCCCTGCTTCTCGCTCGGCGCAGGCGCCGTGGGAGTTTTCGCGGGATTGCCGCTGGCTGAGGGCGTCGCCGCGGCTGGGGCATTGTCACCCGCGTAGGGCTTTTTCATGTAGTAGCCGGCTTGCGATTGAGCCCCGGCAGTATCGTCGTTGGTGTGCTGGGCGAGGCTGTACTCGTTGACGGCGCGTTCGCGCTGGCCGAGCAGATCGTAGATCTTGCCGATGTAAATGTGGCTCCAGACCTCCGTCCACTTGGGATCGAGGTCGCCGCCGAGGGCCGCGCGGAAAGCGTTTGCGGCTGCCTGGTAATTTTTCTGGTAGAACATGGCCTCGCCCATCCGGAAATGCGCGAGCGAATTGGTCGGCTGGACGTCGAGAGCGCGCAGGTACTCCTGAATCGCTTCGTAATATTTGCCGATCTGGGCCAAAGCTTCTCCGCGGGCGATGGTGGCGCGAACGCGCAGGCGCGGACTCGACTTGAGCAGATTGTTGTTAGGGTCGATGATGATGCCGTTGGGCTTCGGACGCCCGAACGTATCAATTTCGAATTCAGTGCTCGTACCGGTCACGAGAATCTTCTTGGTGACCGGATTTCCCTCGGTATCGACTTTCATCTCGACCGGCATGCGAAACGTATCGAGATCCTGATGGATCTTGCCGATTACCTGAAAGCCTTTAGGCGTGCGATAGACGATGTAGTCGAGGGTGAATTCCGGAACGCCGGTGGAATCGAGCCACTGCGAGAAGAACGAGAGCAAATTGACCGGCGGGTCGCCCTTCTTAGGCGGAGGAAGCTTGGTGGCAGCCATCCTGCGGAATTCGTCGATCGTGGCCGTCTTTCCGGCGTGCGCTTTATAAAAGTCGTGCAGCAGGGCTGTGAAAGCGTCGTCGCCAAGTTCCGCGCGAAGCATATGAAAAACCATCGCGCCCTTGTCATAGACGACGGAGTGATACTGGTCGGAATATCGATCGAGGTGGCCGGCCTGCGAGATCGGGCTGACGTCTTCGTACATGAGCGCGCCCACGGCAAAGTCTTCGAGCGCGCGATTCAGCCCCGCCACGCCATCGGATTGCTCGGCATACATGGCCTCGGCGTAGCGCGAGAGGCCGTCGGTGATCCAGACGTCGGAGGACGTTGCGGGGAGCACCTGAACGCCCCACCACTGGCCGGCAGCGAGTTGCGAGAGCATGCGGTCGTTCGCGCGAGTGGTCCATTGGCGCGCGCTGATCAAAAGTAATCCGGGCGCGGAGTATCCCGGGAGCGAGCCATCGGGCATCTGAGCAACGGTCAAGCTCGGTTGCGTGGCGAAGGCTCCAAACGTGTCTGAAAAATAGCTCATGATCTGCGCGAGAGAATTTCCATAGGACTGCGCTGTGGCGGCCTGAGCCGGAGGCGTATAGATCGAGAACTGGTAGCCCTGGGTCGAGATGGGAGAAAGCTGCAGCGTTCCGGCGACAAACGAACCGACCGGCTCGGGCTGATCGCAATGGAAAACGTACTCCGACTGCCCGGGCGCATTGCCAATACCCGGCATGGAAGTGGGCGCATCGGCCTTCCCGGTGCCGACAACGACGAATGTGTCGGGCACGATGATGCGAAATGTTCCCGTGTAGCGATTCGCCGGATAGTTCGTGAGCGGGAACCAGCGCGCGGGAAGCAGGAGATACGCGGAAGTCTTGTCGACCGAGGCGAAGCGTACGCCTCGCGTGGGGCTGTCGTCTTCGCTCGAGATGGGGCCGGCGTAATCGAAAACCAAATCGACTTCCTTGCCCGGAGTCGCAACGCCTGGCAATGCCACGCTCAGCAGCAGAGGCGAGTTATTGTCGCGATCGAAGCTGAGCTCCTTACCGTCGGAGGTTTTCACTGAATTCACGCGCAGATCGGGATGCAGCTCGACCAGGAGCGTCCGCGATACTTGCGTGGCTACAAATTTCGCCTTCACCAGCGCCGATATCGTCTGGTCTTCGGGATGGAGCATGACTTCGACATCGTAGTTCGTCGCGCGAAATGGAAAAGCGTGGGGGGCTTGCGCCGGTGCCGCGCCGGCGGCCAGAAGGAAAAGCCCCAGAGCAGCGAACAATCGATGGATTTTGAACAAGAAGTACCCCTCGCGAAAACCAGTGACTCTCTACGCCTAACTTAAGATACCAGATAACCCCTTGCAGTTGCCCGGAGCGCGCCCTACAACATCCGCGCGAATACGTCGGCGGCCCGCTCGATCGCGCCGCCCGGACCGAGCTTTGCGCGGACCTCGGCGAGGCCCGCTTTCATCGCGTCGCGACCGTCGGGCGATTCCAGCAGGTAGCGGACCTCAGCGGCGACGGCGGCCGGCGTGAAATCGCCCTGGATCAGCTCGGGCACAACGCGGCGCCCGGCGACCAGATTCGCCATGCTGATGAAGGGCGTCCGAAGCATGCGTCGGAGGATCGCCGCGGTGGTGCGAGCGACACGGTACACGACGACCATCGGCGTGCCTAGGAGCGCGGCCTCGATCGTGGCGGTGCCGCTGGCGACGATGGCGCAATCCGCCGCGGCGAGCGCGTCGTACGTGGCGCCTTCGACTCGCCGGATCGTGACGCCGGGGCGCGTGCCCTGGGCTGCGGAAAGATCAGCGGGAAGGTTGGGCGCGGCGGCGTGGACGAACTGAAGCCCGCCAGCCGGTGTGATTTCGCGCGCGAGAATTTCGCACGCCTCGAGAATGCGAGGAAAATGCTGCGCGATCTCGCTCCGGCGGCTGCCCGGGAGAAGCGTCACGATCAACTTTTCCGGGTCGAGGCTGTGCCGCTCGGCGAATTCCGTGCGCGCCATCGACGCGTGCACGACGTCGATGAGGGGATGGCCGACGAAATCTACGGGGACGCCCGCATCGCGGTAGATTTTCTCCTCGAAGGGAAAAATCACCACCATGCGGTTCACGAGCCGCTTGACGACTCGCACGCGCCCGGCCCGCCAAGCCCACACCTGCGGGCCGATGAAGTATCCGACCGGAATGCCGCGATTTTTCAGGCGGCGAGCAACGCCGAGGTGCGTTCCCGGAGAATCGACGAGGATCGCAAGATCGGCTTTGCGGCGTGCGGCTTCGCGGGCGAGGCGATTTTGTACGCTGATTACAGTGGGAATTTTATGGACCACCTCGGCGATGCCGACGACCGCGACTTCGTGGTAATCGGCGACCAGTTCAACGCCCGCCGCGGCCATGCGCGGGCCGCCCATGCCGAAGAATTGCGCTCCGGTTCGCTCGCGCAGCGCGATGGCGAGGCGCGCCGCGTACATATCGCTCGAGGCTTCGCCGGCGGAGATCAGGATTTTGGGAGGCGTCATGCGCAAGGCGCCGGGTCAGTCATCGGCTGGCAAAGGCTGCGGGAAACCAGGAGCCGCGCCGGGCAAGGGGGCCGCGAGTTCCTGCTCTTTGTACTGCAACTGGTAGAGGCGGTAGTAGATTCCGCGGAGGGCGAGGAGTTCCTGATGGGAGCCTTGCTCGCGCAGGCGGCCTTTGTGGAAGACGAGAATGCGCTGCGCGTGCTGGATCGTGCTGAGCCGGTGCGCGATGACGATGGCGGTGCGATTTTTCAGCAGGCGGTCGAGCGCCTCGCGGATCATCAACTCGGTTTTCGTGTCCACGCTGGATGTGGCTTCGTCGAGAATGAGGAGCGCGGGATCGTGCGCGAGTGCCCGCGCAAAACTGACGAGCTGGCGCTGGCCGACGGAA
Organism: uncultured Acidobacteriota bacterium; assembly: GCA_963814735.1. Classification (GTDB taxonomy): domain Bacteria; phylum Acidobacteriota; class Terriglobia; order Acidiferrales; family UBA7541; genus Palsa-295. The sequence continues at coordinate 498,035 of CAWFEC010000009.1, forward strand.
AGCGTGGAGCCGCGCTCGGTGACGGGCGTCTCGATACCGCGAGACTGCGAATCCAGATACGGGCCGAGGCCAACCTCGCGCAGCGAACGCTCGACGCCCGCGCGATCGATCCATGCGGTGCCGAGTTTTACGTTGGATTCGAGCGTGCCGGTGAAAAGGAATGGATCCTGCAGGACGATGCCGAAGAGACGCCGCAGTTCGTGCAAATTCATTTCGCGGATGTCGACACCGTCGATCAGAATTTGCCCGCGCTGGATATCATAGAAGCGCAGCAGCAGCTGGATGATCGTAGTCTTGCCGGCGCCGGTGTGGCCGACGATGGCGAGCGTCTGTCCTGGTTGCGCGTGGAAGGAAACATCGCGCAGCACCCAGTCTTCTTCCTGAGGATTGGCGCCGCCGCGATAGGCAAACCAGACATTGCGGAATTCGACTTCGCCGCGTACGTGCGGCAGGGACTGCGTCTCGGGCGCCGAAACGATCGCGACCGGCTCATCGAGCAACTGGAAGATGCGCTCCGAAGCAGCCATCGCGGCCTGAAGAATGTTGAATTTGTCGCTCAGATCCTGAATCGGCCGGAAGAAGAGCTGCGCGGACTGCACGAAGGAGACGAGCACGCCGATTTCGAGAGTGCCGGTGATGGCGCGCATGCCGCCCACCCAGTAGACCAGGGCAATGCCGCCCATGCTGAGGAATTCCACACCCGGAAAGAAATAGGAGAATGCGTCGATCGCATCCTTATAGGCTTCCATGTGAACGCGGTTGAAGGTGGCGAACTGCTCGCGGGATTTGCGTTCGCGGTTGAAGAGCTGCACGACCGACATGCCGCTGATGTGTTCCTGGAGGAAGCCGTTGATGCGCGCGATGGCGGTGCGAATGCGGCGGTTGGCGTCGCGAACGTGGTTGCGGAAGAAATAAGTGAGCAACACCATAAATGGCAGCGGCGAAAGGGCCGCGAGGCCGAGGTAGAAGTGCCACGAGAGCAGGAAGACCGCCAAGCCGAAGAGCAGCACGAAATCGTTGAGCATCGCGACGACGCCTGTGGCGAAGAGATCGTTCAATGCATCGACGTCGGTGGTGGCGCGAGTGACGAGTCGACCCACGGGAGTGCGATCGAAGAAACTCATCGGCAGCCGCTGGAGATGCTCGAAAATTTCCTTGCGCAGGTCGTACATCGTTTCCTGGCCGACCCACTGCATGATCCGCACCTGAACGAACTGCACGCCAAAGCTCAAGAGCAACGAAGCCGTATAAGCGAAGACGGTCCAGAAGAGTCCCATGAGCGCTTTCTTCGTTGTGATCGACTGCGCGAGACCGGGCACGATGTACCAGTCAATCGCCACGTGGAAAAGGTAAGGCCCGGCCGAAACCATCGCCACGTAGATAAGGCTCATGGAAACCGCCAGCGTCACCTGCCAGCGGTACGGCCGCAGATACTTCATGATCCGCCGCGTGAGGTGCGTGTCGTAGATCTTGCCGAGCTTCTCTTCTTCGCGGAAATCACTCATTCGCGTTCGAGCTCTTCTTCCAACAATTGTTTCTGGTACAAGTCCGCGTATTCGCCATCGCGAGCGAGCAGCTCATCGTGGGTGCCACGCTCGATGATCTTTCCGGCGTGCAGGACGACGATCTGGTCAGCATCCTTCACAGTGGAGACGCGGTGCGACACAAGAATTGTCGTTCGTTCACGCATCACGGCGCGCAGCCCGCGGAGAATGCGCTCTTCGGTATCGGTGTCCACACTCGAAAGCGAGTCATCGAGAACGAGGATTTTGGGCTGTCGCATGATGGCCCGGGCGAGAGACGTCCGCTGCTTTTGCCCGCCGGAAAGCGTGATGCCGCGTTCGCCGACCATCGTGTCGTAGCCGTGCGCGAATCCCTCGATTTCGCCGGAAACGCAGGCAATCGCGGCGCATTCGCGGATATCCTCTTCTCGCGCGTCGGGCACGCCAAAGGAGATGTTCTCGCGAAGCGTCTCGCTGAAAAGGAACGTGTCCTGCGGGACGTAGCCGATCGACCGGCGAAGCGTGTCGAGCGGATAATCGCGAATCGGTCGTCCATCGACGAACAACGTGCCAGCAGGCGCCTCCCAGAGTCGCGCAATGAGCGCCGCAAGCGTCGACTTGCCGCTCCCAGTGGGACCCACGATCGCTAGCGTCGATCCAGCGGGCACATGGAGGTTGATGTCTCGCAAGACCAGTTCATCCGGAGCGGTGGGATAGGCGAACGTCAGGTGGCGGAATTCGATTTCGCCGCGGATTTCACGTGGCGCAGCGGTCGCCGCGAGCGCCGTCTCGACATGCGGCTGACCATTACCACTCGTGCCCGGAACGAGGGCGGCAACGCCGTCAGTGATATTGGGTTCGGCACGCAGAATGTAGAGCAAACGGCCCATGGACGCGGCGCCGCGCTGAAAGATATTTGTCACCCATCCGAGAGCGATGATCGGAAAGGTAAGCTGAATCAGGAACGTATAGAAGGCCCAGAATGTCCCTACCGAGACGCGATGATCGATCACGGCGATGCCACCCTTGCCGAGGAGAATCACCACCGTGAGGCCGATCAGCGTGGTGAGTCCGGGAAAGAAGAGGCTCCAGGCGGTGATCAGCTGGATGTTGCGCTCGACGTAATCTCTGTTGACGCGATCGAAGGATTCGATCTCCTGATTTTCCTGTGCATAGGCGCGAATGACGCGAATGCCTGTGAGATTTTCCTGAGCGCGAGTGGAAAGCGCTCCCAGAGCTGCTTGAATCCGTTCCGAAAGCCGGTGAATGATCTTGCCGAAGTAATACACGGAGACGACTACAAAAGGCACCGGCAACAAGACCCACAGCGTGAGACCCGCGGACAGCTTGATCATGAAATAGAGCGCGAGAACGCTTGTGGCAATCGTGTTCGCCGTGTACATGATGCCCGGGCCGAGCACCATGCGGACGGCGTTGAGGTCGTTGGTGGCGCGCGACATCAAATCGCCCGTCCGGTTGCGGACGTAGAATTCAGGCTCGAGTTTTACCAGCTTGGCGAGTAGATCATTGCGGATGTCGTATTCGATCTCGCGAGAGACTCCGATCAGAATCCATCGCGACCAGAACGAGAAAAATCCTTTCACGAGCATGGCTGCCACGATCACCATGCAATAGAGAGCCAGCGCGCGATGGCTGCGCGGCGCATAGAAAGCGAGAATCGGATGCAGGATCGCACGCGACGTGCCAGCCAGTGTCGCGAGCGGCCGCGATAAGCCATTCAGGGAATCAAGAATGATGCCCTGGATGAGCTGCGGCAACGCGCCAACAATTCCCATCAGAGCGAGGGCCAGCAAGCCCAGCGTATTCATCGCCTTGTAGTTGGCGACGTAAGGCAGCAGGTGCTTGAGATGGGTCCAGCTGGACGGCCCCTTTTCCGGTCGCGCAGCTTGCCTGGCAACGGGTTGTGCGATGGCGTTCAAGGTTGTGTATTAGACGTACGCGCCGGGAAACGGATTCCGGGGTGTGCCGAAAGATTGCGGGCAAGCTCCTCCTCGGCTATTCCCCACGGACACGGTATTTGAGGACGCACGCTCCCACCCAAGCGGCAGCATCATACTACCGAGCGGCCAGAATTTCCTCGATGCGTGCCTCAAAGTTCTCCTCGCCTTCCGACCACAGCCGGACGCGATCCACTGGGACTGCCTTTTCGATCTGGCGAATCCAGTCAAGCAGCTTGCGGATATTTTTCCGCGTTTCGTCATGATAGCGCTCGAGATTTTCGGGCCAAGCCATCGCCTCGAGAAAGCGCGCCTCCTCAGGGCTTTGGGCCGAAGCGCGGGCCTCGCGTTGGAATCCCAGCAGGCCGGCGTGGCCGGTGAAGAAATGCTCGAAACCGAAATCGACCTGTACGTGGCCGTTCTCGCGCCAGAATGCATCGTCATAATCTGCTCCGTAGCACGAGATCTCAAGCGGCTGAGGCTCGACTTTCCACTTTCCGGAAGCGGCGTCAAAAACGGAAAGATCCCAGTAGCAACTGACGTCATAGGCGCAGTCGCTATTCAGGTGCTCTCCGGCAATCTCGATGATCCCGGCAGCATCCAGCGGCATTTGCCGGAGATCTTGCTCGAGAATCGGTATCTCGGCGGCGCTGACGGCGTGAATCGTGAGCTGCGTGAAACCAGGCATCTTCTCTGAGAAGGGAACCGTCGTTAGGAAGGCGCCGAAACGCTCGAGGATCAGTTCCTCCGGAAGATCGGGGTACCATACGCTCAAATACGACTGATTCGACATGAGGAACATTATAGCGGAAGGTGGCTGGACCAGAAATTCGAGCGGATTCGCGAAAAGGGGGAACGGAACCTGCATGGCGGTTGCCGCGTGCCGGCAAATTCACTTCTTCTTTTCGGGTTTCTTGCCTTCGTCTTCCGCCGAAAAGCCGGTCGAAATGCCCAGCAGGCGCTCCTTGAGCGTGTCGCCCATCCCCGCGAGGACCTCCCCGCAGACCTCGCGAAGCCGCTTTTCAGCGGACTTGGAGAGCGTGTCCATGACGGCTTGCGAACTCTGCCCGAGAGTGGTGGCCGATGCCAGCAGCCATGAGTTGGAAGCATTTTCGAGGCGCGCTTTATAGCCCTCGATCGATTCGTCCGCTGATTTCTTGATCTGCTCCATCCATTCGGCCTGCTCGGCCTGGCGCTTGGCCTCGAACGACTCGATCAGCGACATGAGTTGAATCTGCAGGTTGTCGCGCGCCTGCTCGATGCCGGAAAGCATTTTGTCGTCGAGACCCTTTTGAAACTCCGTCAGCGCGCCTTCCCGCTCGTACTCCATGTCGGACCGGTTCTTTTCGATCGCCTGCCGGGATGACTCCTCGAACCGGCTAAACGATTCGCCGACGAGTTGCTGGATTCGATCGCTGAAGCCGGCCGTGGTCATTTCGGCTGTTTCTGCCATCATGCCGCGTTCGCGTTCGACTACTTCCTTTGCAATCTCCTCGATTTGCGCCTGGCTGTGATCGACATAGGTGCGGCGATAGTGGTCGAGTTCCGAGGCCACCATGCTCGATATCTCGGCAGCGCGGTCGCGCAGCGCCGACGTCGATTGCTCGACTCCCCGTTCGAGGGTGGACTGCATCGTCGTCTGCGCCTTCTTCGTGTACCAATCGGAGGCTTTCGAAAGGGCCTCGAATGTGGTGTGCTGCGCCTCCGAGCTTTTCTGCTCGAGTTCCTCTTCCATTTTGGAAAGGGATTCGCGGCACGACTCCTCAAATTGCGCCGGAAACTTCGCGGTTTCCTGCTTCACATGGTCGAGCGCCTCAGCGACGGCTTGCTCGGAAGCTTGGCGGACCTGCTCGCGCACGACAGACTGCACTTGCGCGGCCTGCGTCGAGATTTGTTTCACCTGTTCGCGGATGTGGTTATCGAACTGGGCGGCCTGCTCGCTGAGCTTTGCCTGGATCTGCGACTGTACCCCAGCCGCGTGCTCGCTGATCTTGGCTTGCGCCTGCGTTTCGAGGTGCGCTGCCTGCTCGAAAGCCCGGCGGCCCTGTTCCCGGAGTCTGCTCTCGATCTGTGAGGCTTCTTCACCGGCGTTGGCGAGGGAGGAGAGAGCCTCGTGCGCTTCGGCAATTCCTGGGGCCAATTTCTGATCGAGCTGCATTGAAACCTGCTCGATCACGCTCTGAGCGGCGTTTTGAAGAGCAGGTTCCATCTGCTTGGTGCGCTCGGCGATGAGTTCGTCGGCGCGCCGCGCGATTTCGTCGGTGCGTGTGGAGGCGATCTCATCCAGACGTTGACGGGTCTGCTCGACCGTTGATTGCGCACCCGTGACGATCTCATCGAGCGACGCGCGAAGATTCGAGGCGCGCGCGTTGGCCTCTTGCGTGGCTCGATCCAGCGCAGTTCGAGAAGCCTCGCTTAATTTCGCATCCAAAGTCTCCGAGGCGTTTGTGACGACCGACTCAAATGCTTCGTTCAACGTCTGTTTTGCCGCGGCCGCGTCGGATTGCGCCTGCTCGAGCGTGCGGCTATGGACGTCCTTCGACGCTTCTTCCAGATTGTGCTTCCACTGGTCGAGTTGCTGCTGGGCGGCCTCGGGATTCGCGAGAATCTGAAGCGATGGCGACGTGGCTTCGCGCTCCGCGACGATGCGCGCGACTGCTTCTTCCACCGTCTGCTTGAGATTTTGAGTGGCCGCTTGCGCTGCAGCCTGCTGAGCCGCATCGGCAGCCGCGTGGCTTACGGCTTGCTGGACGGCCTGGCGGACCTTTTCGTCGAGTTGGCCCGCGTTTGTTTCGGTGGTCCTGCGAGCTTCATCGACGATCTTCGCAGTCTGCTCGGCGGCCTGTTGCACGACCTTGCGCACGCTGGACTCGGACACGCGCTCCATCGAAACCTTGATGGCTCTCTCGACGGCGTCGTGGAGTTGCGCGTCCAGTTGCTGGCGGACGACCGTCATCTCTTCATTGATCGCCGTCTGAGCGTCCCTCCGGAGGGACTTGTCGAGGTGGTCCTTGACGTCGGTGGCCAGCTTCGCCATTTGGCGCGCTAGATTCGCCTGCGTCTCAGCTGCGGATGCGGACCCTGGCTCGTGCACGACGTGGATCTTGCTCTCTGCGTAGGCGCTTGGAGCCGCTGGCGTCGGCGTGGTAGACAGGTCAGACTCGGGCCGAGATTGCGGGGCGCCTGCCACTGGCGCTTTCGGTTTCGATTCAACGGGCGTTGGCTTCAGTTCGGGGGCAGCAGCCTCGGGGGCCACAGCTGCCTCAGGCTCTTCACCGGGCACAGGGAACCAGTCGTCGGGCGGAAACGCGATGCCCCAAACGTTCCCGGCAATCTCAAACTCGAGGCCGATTTGAAAGAGTTCGCGGACGGCGCGAGGGCGTTGGACCCAGATGACCCGCCCGACAAGCGTCCGCCGGGGTGCGCCGGCCTCGGGCCGAGGGATTTCCAGGGTGACGGTCGAGTTCTTGGGAACGTAGTGCTTCGACTGGTACTTGCAACCGTGGCAGTTGACCATGACGGTCGTGGTGCGCTCTTTGAACGGCTGCCCGAGCGCATCGACACCCGTGACCGTGATTGGCACGGCCTGAACAATCCGCGTGCTTCGGCGCTTCTGCGTGCCGGGATCTTCCGACGGCAAGGAATCGACCACAGCCCCTCCGACCAGCGATGTCCAAGATTAGCATCGCGGCTTTGCTATGGTCGAGCGGCCATCGGTACCCGTACGAAAGGGTTACTTCGAGGGGTGGGTCAAAACGGAACAGGCTTGCGAGGTTCGGACCGGTCCTTCAGGCTGGGCAAAATGCAGGGAAGGTACTACAGGTCGCGGCGGCCTTCCATCGCTTTGAGCATGGTGACTTCATCCGCGTACTCAAGATCCGAACCGACGGGTATGCCCATGGCGATGCGCGTGACGCGGACGCCGAGCGGCTTGATCAGTTTTGAGAGGTAGACGGCAGTTGCTTCGCCTTCGGCGGTCGGATTCGTCGCGATAATAATCTCCTCAACTGTGCCGCCCTTGAGGCGCTCGATGAGGCTTTTGATCTTGATCTGATCCGGGCCAACGCCCTGCAGAGGCGAGAGGGCGCCGCCCAGAACGTGATACAGCCCGTTGAACTGGCGTGTTTTCTCCACCGCTTGGATATTCGTGGCTTCTTCGACTACGCAGATGATCGCGCGATTGCGCGTTGTGCTGGTGCAGAAGAGGCAGGGATCGGCGTCCGTGATGTTGTTGCAGATGGAGCATTCTCGGACTTTTTCCTTTGCTTCCCGAATGGCGTCGGAAAGGCCGAGCGCCTGTTCGCGATCGACGCGCAACAGATAGAAAGCAAGACGCTGCGCGGTCTTCTGCCCGATGCCGGGCAGGCGCTTGAGTTCGTCGATCAATCGCGAGACAGAAGGCGCGAAATCAGGCATTCGAGTTCACCGTGTCAGGATTATTGCAAAGTCTTCCGGGGTTCGCTAGGCGTGAAACGCAAAGCGCCATCCAGCCGTCTCAGAAGTCAGCGCTTCGTTGCGCGAGGGGCGTCGGGGAGTTAGAATCAGGCGCCTTGCCGACCGGCGCTCGAGCCGGCTTCCAAAAAATTGTCCGAACAACTGAAAAGGGGAGGATATACGGAATGCGAATGAAAGGTATACGACCGCTCATCACGTTGGCATTCTTGCTCGCCGCCGGCGCGTTTCCGGCAGTCGCACAACAGGGACCGCCGCCGGGCGGTGGACCGGGCGGGGGTGGCCGGCGTCCCATGATGGGACCGCCGTTGCAACTTAGCAGCTCGGCATTTGCCGATGGAACAATGATTCCCGACAAATACACGTGCTCGCCGGATGGAAAAACCATGACCTCGCCGGCCAACATGACCTCACCGCCATTGTCCTGGGTCAATCCACCGGCCGGCACGCAGAGCTTCGTATTGCTCTTGCACGATCCGGACGCGCACGCCGGGAAATCCAGGTATGACATCACACATTGGTTGATCTTTAATATTCCGGGCGACGCAACCTCGCTTCCTGAAGGCGTCAAGGCGGACTCAACCGTGGGAACTCAGGCCAGCAACACAATGCGTCAGCCCTCGTTTTTTGGGCCTTGCGCACCTCCAGGACCAGCGCACCACTATACGTTTGAGTTGTTGGCGCTGGATACCAAGCTCGATCTTCCGGCGGGTGCAAGTCGCGACGACGTGATGAAGGCGGTAGACGGCCACGTTCTGACCGGCACTGTACTCATCGGTTTGTTCCACCATGAACCCGGCTTCTCGATGGGACCGCCGCCGAGCCCACGACAGTAGTTCAGGTTGGCGTAACAGAAAGGCGGAGATTCGGCTCCGCCTTTTCTGTTTCGGCCCTTCTTTCTGCCGCATAAATGGATTCAACAAAGGGAATCTGGATGGGGGGTCAACCGACTGGGCGGCGGGGGACTTAGAAAAGACCGGGGATTTTCATGCCCATGATTCCAGGCAGACCGCCCGTGAGGTCTTTCACTTGTTTGGAAAGCTCCTCGTCCACGCGCCGGTTGGCTTCATTGACTGCCGCTAGAACCAGCTCCTGCAGCATTTCCTGGTCTTTGCTTTTGAAAACGTCCGGCTCGATGCGCAGTTCGGTGAGCTGCTTCTGGCCGTTCATCTTGACCGAGACCATGCCGCCGCCGGCCGAGGCCTCGACGGAAAGCCCGTCGAGCTGCTGCTCGAGCTTCTCCTGCACCTGCCGGAACTGTGCGAGCATTTGTTGTAGCGCTTTTACTTCCATGCTCTATTCCTCGCCCGGGTGCTTCACTCGCGAAATCCGTCCTCCGAACTTTTCGAGCATCGCTCGAACGATCGGATCCTGCTCGAACCGCGCTTGCAATTCCGAGCTGCGGCTCACTCCCGCCCGAACCGGGTCCAGTTTAACACAGACGCGAAGCGGCTGGCCGACGACTTGATTTACGGCTGTGCGCAAACGTTCCATCGCTTCGCGCGGCAACATTTCCGTGAGCGCGCGATTCTCCGCAGAGAAGAAAAGACGGAACTCACCGCCTTCCATTTCGCAACGCGTCGCTTGTTCGAGAAAAGATGAGAGCAGCCTTGATTCCTGCAGAGCGATTTTGATCGCGCCCAGCTGCACGGCCGACAGGCCATCGGCAACATCTTCCGCCGCGCGCGCAACGATCCGTGGCGGAGCAGCCGGCACAGGCACATGCGCAGGCGCGGCGGCGCGCGCGGTCGGCGCGGGAGGAGCAGCAGCGGGCGGCGTTGCCGATGCTTTCGCGGCCGGATCCGGCGCCATGCGGACCGCAGCCGCACTCGATGACGAAGAGGACGCAACCGCTTGCGTGGCCGGCGTCGCGCGCGGCGGTGTGCCGGAATCGGGTCGTGTCGGTCGCGGGCGCGCTTCGCCGTGAAGTTCGGCGAGAGCCTCCTCCAGGGGCGCGAGGCGCTGCGCGTTGATCAAACGCAAAAGGCCCAGTTCGAGGTGAAGACGCGGATCGGGCTTGCGACGGAGATCGTCGTCGGTCGCCAGGAGAATATTGAAAAACCGCGTGAGATCTTCTTCGCCGAATTGCGCGGCTTGCTCCGCGAGGCGAGGTTGCTCATCCTTCGGCGCCGCCACGAGGTTGGAATCAGCGCCACAGACCCGCACCACGAGCAGGTTGCGAAAGTGGCGAATGGCTTCGCGGCAGAAATGCTGAAGATTTTGGCCATCGGCAATCAGGCGATGAACCAGTCCGAGCGCGCGCTCGGCCGATTGCGCTGCGATCGCTTCGACGAGGCTATCGAGGACGCTTTCGGCGACCACGCCGAGGAGTTCGCGCACTTGCGCGTCGGTGATCGTTTCGCCGGCGTAGGCGATCGCCTGCTCAAGCAGCGAGAGCCCGTCGCGCATGCTGCCCTCGGCTGCCCGCGCCAGCACCGCGACGGCGCCCGAGTCGATCTTGAGATTTTCCGATTTGGCGATTCGCTCGATCTCGCCGGCGATCTCCTGAAACGTGAGCGAGCGAAATTGGAAAAGCTGCGCGCGCGACTTGATCGTTTCGACGAGATCTTCCGCCCGCGTGGTGGCAAGGATGAAGACGACGCGCTCCGGCGGCTCTTCGAGCGTTTTCAGCAGCGCATTCGAGGCTTCATCAGTCAGCTGATGCGCTTCGTCGAGGATGACGACTTTGTACCGGCTCGACGCCGGCGCGTAGCGAACCATTTCGCGTAGTTCGCGAATCTGATCGATGCCACGATTGGATGCCGCGTCAATTTCGAGGACGTCGAGCGATGTCCCGGCCGAAATCTCGCGGCAAGAATCGCACGTATTGTCGGGATTGATCGTAGGGCCACTGGCGCAATTCAAGGCCTTCGCAAGGATGCGCGCCGCGGTCGTTTTTCCGACTCCGCGGACGCCGGAGAAAATATAAGCGTGCGCCACGCGATTCGATTCGATGGCGTTGGCGAGCGTCTTCGTGACGTGCTGCTGCCCGACGATCTCGCTGAACGTTTGCGGGCGATATTTGCGCGCGATGACTTTATAGCTCATGAAAGAATTCGTGTGCTCGCCTGGCCAGTCCCGAGTGCGATGAGAGGAACTTCGGGTACTCCGCGGCACACGAAACTGGCCCGCTACCGTTGCTCCCTTCCGGGCCTGGCGGGGTTTGCGGGGAATCGTTGCACAGAGCCCGAAGTTCCACCGAACGGCGGTCCGCGCTGCAAGTTTTTCTTGTGGCACGACCGCTTGGCGGAGTCTAGCACAGCGACCAGCGCCGCGAAAGGCGAGGGCTGCCACATGCGAAGCGCCGCGAAAGCGGCAGAACGCTCGTCGGCGTACCCCGGGGGAATTGTGTGCAGCGATTCAGGCCTTAGGGGCGGCTTTATGCGCTTCCACAAAAAACGCCCCGCCGGGCGGCGGGGCGTTTTTTGTTGGGACGCGGCTTGAGCCGCGGACCCTCGGAAGCTTGTACCCAAAACTAGATGTCGTAATACAGCTCGAATTCATACGGGTGCGGGCGCATTCGGACGGGATCGACTTCCTTTTTCATCTTGTAGTCGATCCACAAATCGATGAAGTCCTTGGTGAAGACGCCGCCCTTCGTCAAGAAGGCGTGATCCTTTTCGAGGGCCTTCAGCGCCGCATCGAGCGAGCCCGGCACGGACGGCACGTGCGCCAGCTCCTCCGCCGAAAGGTCGAAGATGTCCTTATCGAGCGGGCCGCCGGGATCGATTTTGTTCTCGATTCCGTCGAGGCCCGCCATAAGCATCGCCGAATACGCCAGATACGGATTGCACGATGGATCGGGCGGGCGGAATTCGAGGCGCTTCGTCTTGGGGTTCGTCGAGTACATCGGGATGCGCACCGCCGCCGAGCGATTGCGCCGCGAGTACGCCAGGTTCACCGGCGCTTCGTAGCCTGGGACGAGCCGCTTGTAGGAATTGGTCGAAGGCGCGGCAAACGCCACGATCGCCGCCGCATGTTTCAGCAGCCCGCCGATATACCACAGCGCGAGCTGGCTCAAGCCGGCGTACATGTCGCCCGCGAAGAGCGGCTTGCCCTTGCCCCAAAGCGACTGGTGCGTGTGCATGCCCGAGCCGTTGTCCGAAAAAATCGGCTTCGGCATGAACGTGACCGTCTTGCCATACTGATACGCCACGTTGCGGACCACGTATTTGTACTTGCACATGTTGTCCGCCGCTTTGATCAGCGTGTCGAATTTGAAGTCGATCTCGGCCTGCCCGGCGGTGGCCACTTCGTGGTGATGGCACTCGACGTTGATGCCGACTTCCTGCAGCTTCAGCACCATGTCCGTGCGCATATCCTGGAAATGGTCCATCGGCGGAACGGGGAAGTAGCCTTCCTTGTAGCGCGTGCGGTAGCCGAGGTTGTGCTCGGCGCGGCCCGTGTTCCAGCGGCCTTCATCCGAGTCGACGAAGTAGAAGCCGTGCTGCGGCTTCGAATCGAAGCGCACGCTATCGAAAATGAAGAATTCCGCCTCGGCGCCGAAAAACGCCTGGTCGGCCACGCCGCTCTTCTGCAAAAAATCCTCGGCGCGATGCGCGAGATTCCGGACGTCGCGCTCGTAGGGCTTGCGCGAGAGCGGGTCCTGCGCGTCGCAGATCATGATCAGCGTCGGCGTATCGCGAAACGGATCCATGAACGCGGTATTGGGATCGGGGATCAACAGCATGTCGGATTCGTGAATCTGGGCCCATCCGCGGATCGAGCTGGCGTCCATGCCGAACCCGTCCTGGAACGATTCCGCCGTAAGCTCCTGAATCGGGTAGCTGACGTGCTGCCACACGCCGGGCACGTCGATAAAACGCAGATCGAGGATCTTGGCGTTGTGTTTCGAGGCATATTCAAGAACGCTTTTCGGGTCCATCCGTCCGTCCTCCCCGCCGCGGCCCCATGTGGCACAGACAATCCTGTCTGTGCGCCGTGCGCGTGGGCTGCGGTCAGTTTCGCGATAGTAAGGCGCGGCGACGTTACTCCAGGCATTCGGCTCGCGTCAAGCACGACGTAAACTCGGCCTAGCAGATATTTTCATCGCTTCGATCATTTTTCCTGATGGGTTCGAACGGAATTTCCTTCGATTGCTTTACGAATTCTTTACGCGCTTCGGCGCTGGCGTAAGACGAGTGGTCCTAAGATTTAAATGTGCGCCGTTTGCACCCGCGGCGGCGGGCAGCGCCCCTTGCATGACTCTATGGCAAGAACGCCAAGAGATGCTGCCGAACGGTGGGTCATTGGTGGTCCGCCGCAGTCATTTCACTTCGGACCAGACCAGCTTTGGCAAGGCAGAAAAAAGTGAGGGCGCAGCAGGCTTTCACCTGTTACGCCCTCAAAATCGAGCCGTTCACTTCGGGCCTTGCCGTCTTCAAAACTGAGGCGTACGCGAACCTAGGCTGCTTGTCCGGCACTCAGAGAAGAGCGCCTTCGGAAGGCAAACGCGAGCCCCACGCCGAGAAGGACCAGACCGATCGTGCTTGGCTCCGGAGTATTGAAGACTTGGCTCTCCACGGCGACAGCCTCGAGCGGAGACGAGTCGGAATTGTTGATCGTAAAAGTCGCGTCGAACCCAGTTACCGAGAATCCCGGATTGGGCCCCAGTATGTAGGAATAGGCCGTGTAAAACCCGGGTTCGGGGAAGGTGCTTGGTCCTGTGTTGATCGTCGTGGGCCCGGTGTAGCCGATCAGGGTTTCCGTTGATGTTGCACTATCGGACGTGAGCGGACCGCAGCTTGGGCTCGGGGGTACCCCGGCACAAGCAAAGTAGTTCGTGTCGAGCAATGCTCCGTAGCCAGCCGGAATTCCGTCATGGCCGAACTCCTAACTGCGAACTTCTGGCCACTCGCACTAGCCACTTTCTTCTCCCCCGCGTAGACTCTGCCCCATGCGCCAAATCCACCTTCGGTGCACAAACTCATGCTGAGCAAGCGCGTCCGCGCCGACCTTGCTCTCGGCCTCTGCACGCTCATCTGGGGCGCGACGTTCGTCCTCGTGAAGGACGCGCTCGCAGATATTTCCGTGGTCGTCTACATCGCCGTGCGCTTCGCGCTCTCCGCCGCGCTGATGGCGATCATCTTCTGGCGGTCGGTGCGCCGGCTGAACATGAAAACGGTGTGGGCCGGCGCGCAGATCGGCATCTGCATGTTCGGCGGCTACATGTTTCAAACCGCCGGGCTGAAATACACCACGCCGGCGAAGGCGGCGTTCATCACCGGCATGTGCGTGGTGCTCGTGCCGCTGCTTGCTCGCCGCATTCGGACGCCGCCGCATCACCGCCTGGATCTGGGCCGGCGCGGCGGCCGCTCTCGCCGGCCTTTATTTCCTGACGGTCCCACCCTCGGGCCTGGGCGGCTTAAACCGCGGCGACCCGATCGTTTTCGGCTGCGCGGTGATGTTCGCGCTGCACATCATTTTCATCGGCCGCTACGTTGGCGACCATTCCGTCGGCGCACTCGCGTTTCTGCAAGTTGCGACCACCGCCGTGCTTTCGACATTGGTGCTGCCGCTTGCCGCGTTCGCCGGATGGGAAAAGCCTCGCGTGGTTTGGAGCACCACGGTAATCGTCGCGGTCCTCGTCACGTCCATCGGCTCGACGGTGATCGGCTTCTCGCTGCAGACGTGGGCGCAGCAGCACACTTCGCCATCGCACACGGCGATTCTCGTCAGCCTCGAGCCGGTCTTCGCCGCGATCACCTCGTGGCTGCTCGCGACCGAGCATTTCGGTGTACGCACGCTCACCGGCGCGGCGCTGATCCTCGCCGGCATCCTCCTCGCCGAACTCAAAGGCCCCGCGCCCACCGTCGCCGAATCCCCCGAGCCCATCGCCCGCGCCATCGACTAGCAACCACCAATCGCAACCAATCCTGTCATTCCGAGGACTGAGCAGCCTGATTTCCGCGCCCTTTCTCCTCAGTCTGCGCGGAAATCAGGCGGTGTGGCGAAGGACGAGGAATCTCGGCGCCGGAACGGCGGAACCTTCGGCGTCGCATTTTGCGGCGTAACCTTTCACCGCCCGCGCGGTTTATGTTAGAGAAGACGGACCGATGCCACCGAAGAAGGACGCCTACGACGAGCGGCTCCTGATCGCCGCCGCGCAGAAGGACCCTGCGCGCTTCACGGAGCTTTACGAGGAGCACTTCGAGCGCGTCTACGCGTTCGTCGCGCGGCGTCTGCGCAATCGCGATGACGCTGAAGACGTCACCTCGGAGGTTTTTCGCGACGCGCTCGCGAACATCGGCAAATTCGAGTGGCGTGGCGCACCTTTCGCGGCGTGGCTCTACCGCATCGCCTCCAACGCGATTGCCGATCGCTGGCAGCGCTCGGCGAAAGAGCAGGGAACCGCGCTCGCGGATGATCCTCCCGACGATTCCGCGCACGCGAATCCGGAGGAAATCGAAGGCCGCGCGCGCCTCTTCCGCCTCGTGGCGACGTTGCCTGCCGAACAGCGCCGCGTAATCGAGATGCGCTTCGCCGAAGGGAAAAGCATCGCCGAGATCGCGCGGGAAATCAGCCGCACCGATGGAGCCGTAAAGCAGCTGCAATTTCGCGCCATTCAGAATCTGCGCGCGAGTATCGAAAAGAAACAGCGTGCGAGCGCAAAAGCAAAAAAGCCGGTAAGCAAAAATGGCTAACAACACGCAAAGCGAACAACTCGACAAAATCATCTCGGCGCTTCTCGGGCCGCCGGACGCGCCTCTTTCACGCGCCGACGCCGCGCGCCCACTCGATATGAGCTTCGCGCCCGTGATCGAAGTGATTCGCGATTTGAAGGATCTTCCGCGCCCGGATTTCAAGGCGCGCTTGAAATCCGATCTGGAAAGGAGAGCAAAGATGGCAAGCACAGCCGTAAAGCCGGTGAAACCGGTTCCCGAGGGTTTCCGTACGGTCACGCCGTATCTGATCGCAGCCGATGGGCCGGCTCTGATCGAGTTCGCCAAGCAGGTGTTTGGCGCCGAAGAGAAATTCCGCGATGTGGGTTCGGCGGGCGGGGTTCACGGCGAGGTTCGCATCGGCGACTCGATGCTGATGATGGGCGGCGGCATTCCGGGCCGCGAATTTCGCGCCACGGCCAGCCCGCAGGCGCTCCACGTCTACGTCGCCGACACGGATGCCATCTACCAAAAAGCTCTCGATGCCGGAGCGACTTCGATCGGCGCGCCCCAGGATCACGATTACGGCGAGCGCGGTGCCGGCGTGAAAGATGCGTTCGGCAACTTCTGGTACATCGCGACGCACAAAGGCGAGTCCTACGTGCCAAAGGGCCTGAACAATGTGAATGTCTATCTGCACCCCGTGAAGGCTGAGCCCGTGATCGACTTCTTGAAGCACGCGTTTGGCGCCGAGGAAATCGCGAAGTATGCGTCGCCGGACGGCGTGGTCCATCACGCCGAGGTTCGCGTCGGCGACTCCGTGGTCGAAATGGGCGAAGCGCACGGAGTCTATCAGCCGATGCCCAGCACGTTTTATCTGTACGTCAACGATGTGGATGCATTCTACGATCGCGCGCTGAAGGCTGGCGCGACGTCTTTGAATCCGCCTGCCGACCAGCCGTGGGGCGATCGCACAGCCGGCGCGAAGGATCCATTCGGGAACACCTGGTACATGGCCACGCATAAGGAGGACTTGTTGCGCGAGGAAATCCAGCGCCGGACGGAGGAACTGTCGCAGCGGCGGAGCGCCGCTCCCTCGGAAACGGCGCAAGCGCCAAGCGCTGGCGCTGTGAAATTTATCCGCGAGGGATTTCACACCGTGACGCCGTACCTGATCATTCCGGACGCGGCGCAATGGATCGAATTCGTGAAGCAGGCGTTTGGCGCCGAGGAACATTTCCGCGCGAACCGGCCAGGGGCGGAAGACGTCATCATGCACGCCGAGGTGAAAATTGGCGACTCGATGATCGAGCTCGCCGAGGCGAACGCGCAGTTTCCGGCAATGCCCTGCACGCTGCTCCTTCGCGTGAATGATCCGGACGCGGTCTACGCCCGCGCCGTCGAAGCGGGCGCCACGATATTCGATCGGGTCAGCGATCACGACTATGGCTCGCGCGGCGGCACGGTGGTCGATGCTTCCGGCAACCGGTGGCACATCTCCGCTCCCACTCCTGGCAACAAGATCTTTGAGGATTTTCGAAGCGTGACCCCGCATCTGAATCCGGTCCGATCGACGGAGTTTATCGAATTCGTCCAGAAAGCATTTGGAGGCGAGGAAATCTATCGCGCGCAATCTCCCGAAGGTGTGGTGCACCACGCGCAAGTCCGCATCGGCGATTCCGTGATCAGCATGGGCGATGCGCACGGTCCCTACCAGCCGATGCCGTGCACGCTGCACCTCTACGTCCCCGACACGGACGCGCTTTACGGCCGCGCGCTCGCTGCCGGGGCGGCTTCAATCCAGCCGCCGGCCGACCAGCCCTACGGCGATCGCAGCGCCGGTGTGACCGACCCGTTCGGCAACCGCTGGTTCATCGCCACGCACGTCCGGGACGTTGCATCCTGACTTAATGGCAGCCAGACGCGCCATTTCGCGCCATTTTGTCGCAGTAAGGCGGGGTTAAGCGCCCGACGGCGGCAACATTGTTGCTACCGCGGGAGCAGGTTTTTTGCACACAAATGGTGCAGAAGCCCGTCGGCTAGTTGTGGTGGAATTTCACGTCGAGGGCTTCGTGCATCACGGGGATGCGTAGAGAGTTTTTTCTCGTATGCGGTGATTGCGGGCTCGTGGACGAGCGTGAGGCCGATGTCGTCGAGGCCCTTCAGCAGGCATTCGCGGCGGAATGGATCGACGGTGAAGGAGTAGCGCAAACCTTTTTCGTCGGTGACGGCTTGCTGCTCGAGATCGACTGTGACACTGTAGCCTTCGTTCTGCTCGGTGCGCTTGAAAAGCTCGTCCATCTGCTCGTCGCTCAGCGTGACCGGCAGAATCCCGTTCTTAAAACAATTGTTATAGAAAATGTCCGCGTAGCTCGGTGCGAGAATCGCGCGCACACCGTAATCGAGGATGGCCCACGGCGCGTGTTCGCGGCTCGAGCCGCAGCCGAAATTCGCGCGCGCGATGAAAACGCTCGCGCCCTTGTAGCGCGGCTTATTCAAAATGAAATCGGGATTCGGTTTCTCGCCGGGCAAATATCGCCAGTCGTAAAAGAGAACCCGGCCGTAGCCTTCGCGCGTGAGCAGCTTCAGAAATTGCTTGGGCACCATCTGGTCCGTGTCGACATTCACGCGATCGATCGGCGCGACGAGCCCCGTAAGTTTCGTGAAGGCTTTCATGATTTCTCGCTGCCTTTCAAGTTCGCAAATTTCTTGCGAGTCGCTAAGAATTGGGGCAAAGCCAGACCAAGTCCCGCGAGCGCCAGAATCGTGAGCACGTACCTGTAAAAGTTCATTGGGGCGAGGCTTGTGGTTCCGAAGTTGGGTCGGACTGGAAAGATGTGCCAGAACCCAAGATTGAGTGCGTCAAGAAAGAATACCGGCAAAACATAGCAAACGGTCAGCACGACGAGAGCGGCAAATGCCCATGGCTCTCCTTTTCGGTACGGTATGAAAAGGATGAGCAGTCCTATGACAGCGAGCGTCAGCCTGGCAAATCCCGCCTCGTGAACGAAGTTCTCGAATTTAAATAGCGTTTGCGGGTGATCTGCGGTCTCAAGGCGCTCAACCTGAACGAAGGCCATCATCCAAAGCGACGACCAAAGGATCGCTAAAAGTGGGATTGCGATCAGAGCCAGCGAAATCCGATGTAGGGCCTTCATCGGATGTCACGACGAAAAGCTAACTTCGTTGAGATGGAATGCAGCCATCATTCGGCTCCGTCCAGGCCTTTCCATTTGCGGATGTCGACGAAATGGCCCTCGATTGCGGCGGCCGCGGCCATCATCGGGCTGACCAGATGCGTGCGGCTGCCCTTGCCCTGGCGCCCTTCGAAATTGCGATTCGAGGTGCTGGCGGAACGCTCGCCGCTCGGCAGGACATCGTCATTCATCGCGATGCACATGCTGCAGCCCGCGTCGCGCCACTCGAAGCCGGCGTCGCGGAAAATCTTGTCGAGGCCTTCTTTTTCCGCCTGCACTTTCACGACGCGCGATCCCGGAACCGCGAGCGCCTGCTTGAGCGATTTCGCCACGTGCTTGCCTGCGACCACTTTCGCGGCGGCTCGTAAATCCTCGATTCGCGAATTCGTGCACGAGCCGATGAATACGCGGTCGACCGGAATATTTTCGATCAGCGTGCCGGGCTTCAAATCCATGTAGGTGAGCGCGCTCTCGGCGGCTTTGCGATCGACCGGATCGGCGAAGGACGAAGGATCGGGGACGCGGCTCGTGACCTGCGTCACCATGCCGGGATTGGTGCCCCACGTGACCATCGGCGCGAGCTCTTCAGCATGAAGTGTGACCGTTTCGTCATACTTGGCGGCAGGATCGGTGGCTAGCGATTTCCAGTAGGCGACCGCTTCCTGAAAATCTTTTCCGCGCGGAACGAACGGCTTGCCTTCGAGATACGCGAACGTCGTATCGTCCGGCGCAACCATGCCGGCGCGCGCGCCGCCTTCGATGGTCATGTTGCACATCGTCATACGGCCTTCCATCGATAGGCCGCGCACCGCTTCGCCCGTGTACTCGGCGACGTGGCCGGTGCCGCCAGCGATTCCGATTTTGCCGATGATGGCGAGAATGATGTCTTTCGCCGTGACGCCGTGCGGGCGTTTGCCCTGCACATCGATTTTCATCGTTTTCGATTTGTACTGCGAGAGGCACTGCGTGGCGAGCACGTGCTCCACTTCGCTCGTCCCGATGCCGAAGGCGAGCGCGCCCATCGCGCCGTGCGTCGAAGTGTGGCTGTCGCCGCAGACGATGGTGTTGCCGGGCTGGGTGATTCCAAGCTCAGGCCCGATCACGTGGACGATGCCCTGATTGCGGCTCTGCATGTCAAAAAGATTGATGCCGTGCTCCTGGCAATTGCGCGCGAGCGCCTCGAATTGCGCGATCGCATCGGGATCGACGAGAGGCAGCGCGCGATTTTTCGTCGAAACCGAATGATCCATCACCGCGAAGGTCAGCTCGGGCTGGCGCACTTTGCGGCCGGCAGCCTTCAGCCCCGAAAACGCCTGCGGGGAAGTGCCTTCGTGGATCAGATGGCGGTCGATGTAAATCAGCGAGGGTTTTCCAGGCTCTTCGTGGACAACATGCGCGTCCCAGATTTTTTCGTAGAGTGTGCGAGGGGCCATGAGCTAATTCGGCCTCCTGATATTCGTGCCATGCGCTCGATTCATAGTCCCAGTCTCGTCCGCCGCGCGATTGAAAGTCCAATTTATATTTATTGCATTCGACATAAATTCCATTGCGGCGTGGTTTCGCGGCCGCCGCCTTCTCGGGCTGCAAACGTTCCGAGTCCGGCCGCGCCCAAACCTATAGACAACGTAGCACGATGGAAAAAAATTGCAAGCGCGCCCGGCGGTGTCCCAATTTGATTTACTCTGAAATAGGCGCTGGCTGGCACAGAGAGGATTGTCTTTGCCACTCGTGCTACGCCATGGCCGATTGACGCGGGGCCCTTTAGGGGAGATGCTCTCCGGGTGGTCAGCGCAGCCGATTGCGACGAGTGCCGGAAAATCACGATGGAGTTGCGCGACGCGTGGATGGATGCGTGGCTTTCGGCGGATGAAGAATTCCGCGCGGCGTGGCTGGCGCTGCCTGGCGGAACCGAAGAGGACGCGGCGCGCGCCGAGGAGCTTTTCCCCAGGGCCAACGTGAAGAACGCCGAGAGGGTGCAAAAGGCGATCTTCATGAAATTCCGCCACGAGGCGCAGACAGGCCATAAAATACCGCTGCGGGAAAACATCGCCTGATTCGGCGAAGGAGAGATGAAATTCATGCGCACTGAAAATGGATGGCGGCGACAAGTCTTGCACGCGTGCGGATTCATCGCCGTCGTTTTCGGCGTCGGATTACTCGCGGTGTCGATGAGCAGAGCTGCTCGCGGTGGGGATCAAAGTCCGCCAGGTCCGGTGACATACCCTGTGAAAGGTATGACGGTTCGTATTGGCGGGAACATCATGGAGAAACAGATCGCGCACCAAGTGCAGCCTGTCTGCCCGGCGGACGCGAGTGCTGTGTGTGCCTCGGGCACAGTTGTTCTTCACGCGGTTATTGCATTGGACGGTTCGATCGAACAGCTCGACGTGACATCCGGGTCTCCGCTGTTGGTTCCGGCGGCTCTAGACGCTGTCAAGCAGTGGCGCTATCGGCCCATCGAACTCAATGGCGTTGCGGTTAGAGTGGACACGACCATAAGAGTGTCATTCGACGCGACGACCGCGAATCCGGCTCAGGATGCGTCCGCGGCGCAGGCCGATCCTTGGACTGTCTCGGAGACGGTGACGCCGGCGGACCTTGTGAAAGAACTTAGCGATCCCAATCCTGCGAAGCGGCCGATCGTGGCGTGCGTCGGATTCAAGTTCCTGTACGACGGCGGGCACGTGCCCGGCGCTTCGTACCACGGGCCGGGGTCGAAGCCGGAAGGCTTGGCAGATTTGAAGGCCTGGGCGCGGAGCTTGCCGAAATCTTCGAATGTCGTCCTCTACTGCGGGTGCTGCCCGATGGTGCGTTGCCCGAATCTGCGGCCGGCGTTCACCGCGCTGCACGATGCGGGCTTCGCGCGCCTGCGCGTGCTACTGCTGCCGACGAATTTCGCCACGGACTGGGTGGGCAAAGGCTATCCGATGGAGAAGGGCAAGTGAAGCCGGCATCACCGCGGAGTGCGGCGAGGCTTGCCTCGCCGTCATTCGAGGAGCTATTGATCGCCGAGGTGTCCAAACGGCGAAGCAAGCTTCACCCCGAAAGAGCGGTGGCAAGCCACCGCACTCCACACGGACTCGGTAATTTCAGCGATTGCAGTCTGCTCAATAGGCGGCGGTGAAGCGCTTGCCGATGAACTGCGGCTTTTCGATTTCGTCGACCATGGCGACGGCGTAGTCCTCGGCGGAAATGCGGCTTTCGCCTTTCGCGTCGACGACGAGCTGGTCCCCGCCGAGACGGAATTTTCCGGTGCGTTCGCCGGGCTGGATGAAAGCGGCGGGGCTGAAGTATGTCCAATCGAGGCCAGCAGCTGTAGCTTCCTTGCGGAGAATGCCGAGCACTTCGCGGTACGCCGATGCGACCGGTTTCCACGCTGCGGGAAAATTCGGCGTGTCGAGCAGGGCTACACCAGGCGCGACTTCGAGGCTCGCGGCGCCTCCCACGACAATGAATCGGATCGGCTTGCGCGTGGTTTCCTTCGCGGCTGAGACTCCTTCCATCAACGAACGCACAGCAGTCCAAGCCTCCTTGGGGTCGCCGCCGCGCGGGCCATACGAAGAGACCACCACGGAATTTCCGGCGGCGGCGAGAGCGACGGCCTCGGGCTTGAGAATGTCGCCGGGCTTGATCTCGAGGTTGGGCCGCGGCTGCGGCGCTTTGGTGACGTCGCGCACGATGGCCGTCACTTTGTGGCCGCGCGAAAGGGCTTCGTTGAGGATTCGCTGCCCGATCATTCCCGTTGCGCCGAAGAGTGCGATGTCAGCCACCGATGTTCTCCTTTCGGATGTGAGTGTGAGGTATTTCGCGCAGCGGCGAACAGCCGCGCCCGATATTTCGCCCCCAATTAGAGTTATGCCAAGAGATGCGAAGTGGCGCAAGCAGTCTCTGCAAGTTTGTAAGTGCGCCCGGACCGCGAGCAGCAGAGGCGTGGGCCGCGGCGGCGCGTGCTAGAATTTGCGCGAGTTTGCAAACGTGAACGCCACGATCCATGCGACGAATGCGGCGGCGAGCGCCACGCGCGTGCGGCCATGCCCGCTGTGCGGCGGGCTCGATCGCGAATTCCGGGCGCGCCGCGACGGATGGGAGATCGTGCGGTGCGCGCGGTGCGACATGGTGTTTCTCGGCAGCGAGCTGGCGTACGACGAACAGGCGAAAAATCACGATTGGGTCAAGGAGCACACGAAGGAGTTGGCGCAGCGGCGCGAGAAGCAGCCGGTGATGCTTTTTCTTTCGCGCTGCACGCGCTGGCTGCGCCCCGAGCCGACCGCGCGGCTCGTGGCGCAGACGTTGCGATGGGCGCGCGCGGGGAAGCTGGTCGATTTCGGCTGCGGCGACGGGCGATTTCTTGCACAGGCGTCGGCACATTTCGATGTGACGGGAATCGAACTCAGCTCGCAGGGCGCCGAAATGGCGCGGCAGCGAACGTCGCGCGAAAAGATTTTCGAAGGGCCGGTGACCGAGGTGGCCGAGCGCGATTTGCCGGAGGCGGCTTTCGATATTGTGACGCAGTTCGGCTACATCGAGCATGAATGGCATCCGCTGGCCGGATTGCGCGCCGCACATCGCGTCCTCAAGCCAGGCGGCTTGACCATCCTGAAAACGCCGAATTACGCGAGCTGGAATCGCCATATCCGCGGCATGAACTGGTGTGGCTATCACGTTCCCGCGCATTGCAATTATTTCACGCCGCAAACGCTCGCGAAGATCTTGCGCGCGACCGGCTTTGAGCCATTGCCACGCCCGCTGGCGGATCGCCTGCCGACGAGCGATTCGCTGTGGATGGCTGCGAGGAAAAGCTAAGATGTCATTGAGACGCGCCATTTCGCTTGTTGCACTTGCTTTATTGCTTTGCGCCGCATCCGCGCTGGGCCAAAGCAAGGCCGACAAAGATTTCCCGCTGACGCCGGGAACGTATTGGATCTATCAAGGCGCTGTGCGGTATTGGGTGAAAGGCCTCGAGAACGGGAAGATAGCGCATGTAACATGGAAAACGTCGATCACGCGAGCCATTCATCGCGGCGGACTGACGATTGCGGTGGTGAAGGGGATGCCGGGCGACCTTGATTGGTCCGAAGGCGATGCGACGCCGTCCCTGTCGGTCGTGATTCGGACTCAGGATGCGAAGTTCTATCTGATTGAGGGCGACGAAGCGAAATCGGTGATCGGCGAACTCGATAATCCCCACTATTCATGGCAGCAAGTGCCCATCGATGACGATTGGTTCCTGCAGCTTCCGCTGGCAAAGGGCAAGAAATTCTGCGGCGCAGAAGGGATGCAGCGGACCGACGACCACTACTGCTGGGTGGCGGGACCGCCGCACATTGTCCGCTTGGCAGGCGTGAAGGGAATTGGAGAGGGGAAGCACGTCGCGAATAGCGTCGAATACGGCACTCTACCCGACGACATGGAATTCGACTTCGTTCCGGGCATCGGCATGGTGAGCTACGAATATCATCATCATGGAACGACCGCCGACACCGAGTTGCATCTCGTTGAATTTCACGACGGCGGCGTTCATGTTGAAGGAAAATAGAAAATCGAAAATGGAAAATGGGAACTCCGCGCACGCGGCCTCGTAGTTTTGACTTGCGAGGCTTTTTCCGATTTCCCGATTTCACTTTTCTATTTTCTAATTGTGCTTTTCCAGGGCTATTTGCGGAAGTGCGGCATCACTTCGCTCGTGAATAGCTCGAGCGAGCGGACGCTTTCTTCGTGTGTGAGATCGCCGTAGGCGAAGCGCGGGACGAAATAGTTGGCGCCCGACACTTCGAGCTGTTCCTCGATTGCCGCACGCACGGTCGCGGGCGTCCCGGTGATGATCGTGTCCGCGCTCGCGTGCGCCACCTCATCCAGTGCGGGATGGTGGACATCGAACTTCCGCCACAGGTAGCCAAGCTTGTCGTAAAAGCCGCGATAGCCGAACATGCCGCGCTCTTTGGCCTGCTGGTCGTTTTCTCCCACATACAGTAAGCGCGTGATGCCCACCTTCGGCAGTTTCGCGCGAGGGTGGCTGCATCCCGTGCCGTACGCGGCGCTCCAGGCTTGCATGTATGCGTCGACCACTTTGCGCGCGCCCGATGCTGCAATCAGCGTGACGATACTCATGTTCTGTTTGGCCGCGCGTGCCGCGCTTTCGGGGCTGTTCGTCGCATACCACAGCGGTGGATGCGGCTGCTGCAGCGGCTTGATCTCGATTGGGACGTTAGTGAAATTGAAGTACTTGCCGTGATAATCGACCACATCCTGCGTCAGCGCCGCCATCATCACCGCTACCGCCTCGCCATAAACCGCGGGCGCCTCGGCCTCGGTCACGTTGTAAAAGCCCAGCTCGATCGGTGAAACGCCGCGGCCCGTGCCGATCTCGAATCGCCCGTTGGTGAGGTGGTCGAGCATGCAGATTTCGGCGGCTAGGCGCAGCGGATTGTACAGCGTGGCGATCAGGACGAGCGGCGCGAACCGGATCCGCTGGGTGATGCGCGATGCCGCCGCCAGGAAAATCAGCGGGGAAGGCGCCAAGCCGAGCGGCGTAAAGTGATGTTCGGTGATGTGATAGGTGCTGAAGCCGGCCTTGTCGTAGAGCTCGAGCAGCTTCAGCCGGCTGTCGTAAGTCTCGTGAATCGGCCGGTCTTGCCGGTCCACATGGTCGACCACGCCAAATTCCATCTGCACGTCCACCCCCGGTGAATTTCAAGCCTCGCCTGCTGGTCGGCCACCCCAAAAACTCGGATCACTCTACCTGCGAGTCCACCCTTTGGCAAATCCTAGCTTGCCGGGAACTTTCGGCGCGTTCTTGTTATTGGGGAAGCTCATTTGGGCGCGTGCGCATCGAAGGAGTGTGCCTAAGTCGCAACGTCAAGCAGGCGGGGCGGCAGAGTTCGCGGATCGCCCAGCAGTGCTATAATCACGCATCGCCTTCAGGGTCAGGAAAAAGGAGTACGAGGATGGGGATTCAATTTCAAGAGCTGTGGAGTTGGGCTCGGCGCCGTAAACTATTTGCGACCATCCTCGTAGTCGTCACGCTGGGCATCGGCATTTTAATTGGAACCGTGGTTCCCGGCCACACTCTTGCCAACCGCCCGCAAGCCCCGAACGGCGCGGCCATGCTTGCCGTGCCCGATCCGATCAGCCTGTCGGGCGCGTTCGCTAGCATCTCGAAAAATCTGGGACCCGCGGTCGTCAACATCTCGACAACGCAGGTGATTGAAAAGCCGAAGGCCAGCGGCAAGATGCCGCGCGGCGGGGACGACGGCAACGATGGCAGCGACCCATTTCAGGATTTCTTCGACCGTTTCTTCAATTCGCCGGATGACGCGCCCGACGCCGAACGCAGTCTGGGTTCAGGCGTGATCGTCGACAAAAAGGGTTTCATCCTGACGAACGACCACGTGATCGACGACGCCACCAAGATTCAGGTGAGCCTCGACGGCGATCCGACCCACTATAACGCGCGCGTAGTTGGCGTCGATAAGGACACCGATCTCGCGGTGATCAAGATCGACGCGGGCCATGAGCTGCCGGTCGCCAAGCTTGGCAATTCGGATGGCGTGCAGGTAGGCGACTGGGTGCTGGCATTCGGCAGCCCGTTCGGCCTGAATTCCACGGTCACAGCGGGAATCGTCAGCGCCAAAGATCGCACCAGCATAGGCAAGCAGTTCCAGAGATTCATTCAGACGGATGCGGCGATCAACCCGGGCAATTCCGGCGGCCCGCTGGTCAATATGGCCGGGGAAGTGATCGGCATCAACACGGCGATCTACACGGGCGGCCGCGGATTTGAAGGCGTCGGCTTCGCGCTGCCATCGAATACGGCCATCAACGTTTACAACCAGCTCATCACAAGCGGAAAAGTGATTCGCGGCTCCATCGGCGTGACCTTCCAGGAAGAGAACAGCGACAACCCGATCCTGATGAAGGAGCTCGGCGCGCCCTACGGAATTGTGATCGAAGCGGTCCAGCCGGGCAGCCCCGCGGACAAGGTTGGCCTCAAGGCGGGTGACGTCATTACTCAAGTCAACGGCCACCCGGTCCACACGGGCGCCGATCTCGTGAATCCCATCGCGCAGACGCCCATCGGCCATTCCGTGAAGCTCGGTTACGTCCGCAACAAGCAGGCGAGCGACGTCACGCTCACTGTCGCCGACCGCTCACAGCTTTTCCCGCAATCGGCTCAGGATACGGATCAGGCACCCGATCAGGGCGACCAAGCAGATAAGTTTGGGCTGCATGTCGAAGATCTCACGGCGGACCTCGCGCACAAGATTGGTATGGGCAAGCTCGTCGGAGCGGTGGTGACCGAAGTCGAGCCGGCTAGCTTCGCCGAGGATATCGGCTTCTCGCGGGGCGACGTGATCGTCGAGGTCAACCACGTGGCCATCACTTCGCTCGCGGATTACAAGGCGCAGATGGCCAAGCTCAAGCCTGGCGACGACGTGCTCTTCAAGATCGCCCGGCGCCAGGATACCGTGCTGACGCTGTTTCTGGCCGGCGCCGTGCCTTCGCCTCAGCAATAGACGAAGCGCGTTTCTGGTTTCTCGGAGGGGCGCCTTGCGCGCCCCTTTCTTCTTTCTTGCCCCTCGCATTGGGTGCATTACCTGATAGGTTCGCTGTTTGCCCGCCCGGCTTGAGTCGAGCCTCGAATGGGCGATAATCAACTTGGGGGCGTACCGGCAGCCGGGGCGGCAATTTTCTCGGAACCAGCGTCCAATTTCTGATGATGACTTTCATCAAGCGATGGTCCATCGCGGCGTCAGTGGCGGTTGCTCTGGCTCTGGCGGGGGTACCCGCGCACGGACAGCAGCACGGTTCGTCGCATTCCTCTGCCTCGCGGTCGAAGCACACACGCCATCATCGGAGACATTACTCGAGACGCATGCGCCTGCCGAAGGGGCCTACCCCCGACCGTATCAACCAGATTCAGTCCGCACTCGCCCGCGGCGGCTACTATCAGGGCGAACCCTCCGGCAGGTGGGATTCGAACACGATTGCCGCTACGGAAAAGTTCCAGTCGGCCAACGGTCTCGATTCCACCGGCAAGCTCGACGCCCCAACGCTGCAAAAGCTGGGCCTCGGCTCCAGTATTGCCGGGGTTTCGGCGCCCAAGCCCGAGTTGCCAAAGTGCTGCGCGGCGCCATCGACCTCGACTTCCCCGCAGCCGGCTGGCGCGGCCAGCAAGCCCGCCGCCGTTTCGGCCGGACTCCCGGTGCAATCCTCGACGCCGTCAGCCAGCGCGGTAGCCGCACCCCCGACTGCCTCAGACACCGCCGTCGGCTCCGATCCAAAATCCCCGCAGCATTAGCCTCAATTCGTGGAGCCTCCCTCGCGATCCGTATTGACCGTCACGTCTCCGAGGCTGATACAATGCCGTTCAACCTGCCCGCCATTCGCTATCTTCGACTGGAAAAGACAGGGACACGCAAACCGACACCGTCGCCACGGCCTTGGGGGAGATCGGTACGCACAAGAGGCAGATCATTCGTATGATTCGTGCGGCCCGTTGCGCCTGGGCAGGAATCGTTTTGCTAACCGCGCTCTCCTTTTGCAGCGCGGCGCCCGCGCAAGAGCCATCCTCTCCTCAGCAACAGACGCCGCCCTCTGTACCTGGCGCCGAAACCGTGCAAAAAGCAACCCCGCAAGGCCCTACCACGTGCCTTCAGCCTCCTCCACTTGTCGGTTGGCAGGATTATGAGGGCCCCTTGGCGAAGGTCGTGGGTGCATTTGGCCGGAAACTGGAGCGCAAAGAGGTCAGCACAGGTCCGGCGCGATACAAGCCAGGCACGACATTTTGCACGCTCGAAGCGAAGGGCAAATTCCTGCTGTTCGTCAACGACACCATCGACCCGATCACATTCTTGGGCGCCGCATTCAATTCGGGCATCAGTCAGGCCGAAAACGATGATCCTTCCTACGGGCAGGAGGCTGGGGGTTACGGCAAGCGCGTCGGATTCAACCTGATCGACCAGGCGCAGTCTTACTTCTTCGGTGATTTTGCGTACCCGGTAATATTTTCGGAAGACCCGCGCTACTACCGTCTGGGCGCTGGCCCGGTCCACCGGCGATTCTTCCATGCCGTGAAACATTCGGTGGTCGCGTACAACGTAGATGGATCGGAGATGCCGAATTACTCCCTGTGGTTTGCGACGACCAGCTCGATCTCGCTGAGCAATGTCTACCACCCCGACAACCGCCGCGGTTTCGCGCCGACCGCGGAAAATGTCGGCTACAGCATCGCGCAGGGGATTGGCTACGACGTGCTCCGCGAGTTCTGGCCCGAGATCGCCCGCAAATTCAAGCTGCCGTTCCGCGGCGAAAGCGCGCCGGGTCAGAGTACAGGCGCCGCCCAGCCCTAAACTCTGAACTCGAACTCTCAACTCTGAACTCTGAACTCTGGACTGAACCCTCCGCGCAGCTTGGCGCGGGCTTGGTTCGGCGCTAAGCTAGAGATTCACAGGAGCAACTACATGGCGACAGCATTTGCCCCACGCGTATTCAAGAACTTCATCAACGGCGAATGGGTGGAATCCCGCGGCGGCAAGGCGTTGGAGGACCGCAATCCGGCGAATCGCGACGAACTGGTTGGAATATTCCCGGCCTCGAATCAGGACGATGTCGCGCTGGCCGTCACCGCGGCTCAATCCGCCTACGATAAATGGCGCCTGACGCCCGCGCCGCACCGCGCCGAGATTCTCTTTCGCGCGGCCGAGATTCTCGTGGAGCGCAAAGAAGACTTCGCGCGCGACATGACGCGCGAAATGGGCAAAGTGCTCGACGAAACGCGCGGCGACGTGCAGGAAGCGATCGACATGACGTACCTGATGGCGGGGGAGGGCCGGCGCCAATTCGGCCAGACGACGCCGTCGGAGCTGCCCAACAAATTCGCAATGTCTGTGCGCGCACCCATCGGCGTGGCCGGGCTCGTCACGCCGTGGAATTTCCCGATGGCCATTCCGTCGTGGAAGTCCATGCCCGCGCTCGTTTGCGGCAATACGATCGTTCTGAAGCCCGCGGAAGATACGCCGCTTTCCACCTACAACCTCACGCAGGTGCTGGAGGAAGCCGGGCTGCCGCCGGGCGTGCTCAATGTGGTTTTCGGCGATGGCCCCGATGCGGGCGCGCCGGTGGTGAATCATCCCAAGGTGAATCTCGTCAGCTTCACAGGTTCCACCGAAGTGGGGCGCATCGTGAGCCAGACGTGCGCGCCGACCTTCAAGAAGTGCCATCTCGAAATGGGCGGCAAGAACATCATCATCGTCATGGACGACGCAAACCTCGATCTCGCCGTCGAAGGCGCGATCTGGGGCGGCTTCGGCACCTCGGGGCAGCGCTGCACCGCAGCGAGCCGCGTCGCCGTGCAGAAGAAGGTCTATCGCGAGTTCGTCGATCGATTCGTGGCGCGTGCCAAGGCGTTGAAGGTAGGCGACGGTCTCGATCCTTCCACGCAGATGGGCCCGTGCATCAACGAGCAGCAGCTCAACACGGTGATGAAATACGTCGAGATCGGCAAGAACGAGGGCGCGAAGCTCGCGGCGGGCGGCCATCGCCTCGAAAGCGGCGCGCTCGCGAAAGGCTGGTTCCACGAGCCGACCGTGTTCGTCGATTGCGACCCGCAGATGCGCGTTTGCCAGGAGGAAATCTTCGGTCCTGTCGTCTGCGTGATCCCCTTCGAGACTTTCGACGAGGGGCTGGCGATTGCGAACGGCGTGAATTACGGCCTTTCGGCGGCGATCTACACGCGCAACGTGAATCAAGCGTTCCGCGCGCAGCGCGATCTCGAGACGGGAATCGTTTACGTGAATGCGCCCACGATCGGCGCGGAAACGCATTTGCCCTTCGGCGGCACGAAAAACACCGGCAACGGCCATCGTGAAGCGGGCCTCACGGCGCTCGATTTCTACTCCGAGTGGAAGACGCTCTACATCGACTACTCGGACAAATTGCAGCGCGCTCAGATCGATGACTGATTGACCGATGGGCGTTGCGCGCGGCGAAATTCACACGTCGAGGCCGGCGAGGCGCATCAGCTCGAGCGCGTTGCTCTTGGTGACCACTCCGTCGCGCAGTTTGTAGTCGAATCGCATCTGGCCATTCTCCACGCGATCCTCAAAGTGCACGTTGCGGACGCTCGCCCCGACTGATTTGGCCATTTCCGTCAGCGCCAGGTCGTGCGTGGTCACGATCCCGATGGCTCCGCGTTCGAGAAACGCGCGGACCAAGCCATCGGCTCCGATCTGGCGGTCATGCGAATTCGTTCCGTCGAGCAATTCGTCGAAGAGGAATAATACCGGCGTTTCTCCCCCGTGTGTCAGGTCGAGGACCTGCCGGATGCGGAGCACCTCGGTGTAGAAAGTCGAGCGGCCCTCCTGCAGCGAATCGGCGCTGCGCAGGCGGGTCCCTAGCGAGAGCGGCGCGAGGCGCAGCGATTTCCCCCGAATCGGCGCGCCCGCCATCGCCAGCACTGCGTTGATCCCAACCGTCCGCAGCAGCGTGCTTTTCCCGGACATATTCGAACCGCTGACCAGCAGCAAGCGCGTGTCCGCGTCTAGCCGCACGCTATTCGGCACGCATTGGGCCGCGGCGATCAGCGGATGCCCGAGGTCATCACCTGCAAAGAGCGGGGCCGAATCGGTCGCGTCCGCAAGCTCCGGAAAAGGATCGGCGGGATGCTCGAACGAATATATCGCCAGCGAGAGCAGCGCTTCGATCTCTGCGATGGCATCGATCCATATCCGCATCCGGGGACCATACCGTTTCCTCCACGCCTCGGCTGCCAGCGCCGTCTGAATCGTATAGAGCATGAAAATATCGAGGATCTTCGCGATGAGACTTCCGTGCCCATCGATCCAGTAAACGATGCGTGCGAATCGCCTGGTGGCGCGCGACGCCGGCTCGGGGCCCTGCTTCAGCTCACCGAGAAGCTGCTGCAAACGATCCGCTGCAAAGGATTCCCGCTCGACACGCTGCAGAATCCTCGAAAAAAATTCGACGCCCTCCGCGTTGCAGTTCACTTCCGAGATGAGTGCCATGGCGCGCTTGCGCAGCCCGCCAAACAGGATTGCTTCGACGATTACGACGCCGAGAATGGGCCAGTAATTCGCCGTGTAGAAGTAGTAGAGGAGGGTCGCCGCGCCGGCGCTCGCCATGGCTGCGGCGCCGATGCGCATCGCCCGTCCGCCGAGCGTTGATTTCTCTTCCGCCCACTTGATCAACGACTCCGGATTCAGGCGCGCAGCCACGTCTTTACCCGCGACGGCCAAATCCTCGCGCAGGTCCAGCTTCGGGCGTAGCTCAGCGACCAGACCTTGGCGCTCGACGATCGCTTGAACCGGCGAAGGTGACATCAGCCAGTCGGCCAGGCGATTTTCGCCCATGGGCATTCTGGCTATCGAAAGCAGCTCGAAGAGGCAGCCGCGCCCGAAAAGATCGAGATCGTCCGCGTAGACGTGCTTCGGATCGCGAAAGCGCTCGCCGGTGGGGCCTTTGCCGCTCCAGCGATCTTCCATTCGCGCGAAGCCCAATCGGTAAAAGGCGGCTGCGGTTTCCGCGTGATCGCGGGCGCGGATCACTTGCTCGTGCAGAATTGCGAGAGCTGCATAGATTCCCGCCGGCAGGATTAGCCAGTAGGCGGATACGTGGCTTGCAAAGATGAACCACAAAAGGACGATTGCGGCGGCCACAACCACCAGCTTCGCGTTACCGATACGGATGTGCTGGCGTTCCCTTCGCGCTACCTTCGCGACATGAGTTTCCAGGCGTTTTGCGTATTCCTCGCGTGGATCAAGCAACGTGTGCCCCCGGAACAGCCAGCGTAGTCTACTCCATGCGGAATCTCCGGCGCAGCGCGCGCTCCGCGTGGTTGACACCTCGCATGCGTCGCAAGCAGAATGCTTGCGCGATCGGTGGCGGGCGGGCGATTCCCGCCCAGGGGCAGCTCTCCAATCGCAATCCAATTTTGCCGGAGAGACGCGCGTCTCCGAATCGTCCGGTGAGGACTTCCTCGATGATCCGACGATGTGTTCTCGCGGTTCTAGCCCTGTCTCTTTTCGCGTTCCCGCTCACTCTCTCCGCGCAGTCCTCTCGCTCGCGGCGTACCCAGGCCACGGAGACTTCGCCGAGAGCAGAGAGCGGATGCTCCGCCTTTGATTCCGCGGACGCCCTGGGCGGTCTTGGCGCGGCCGCCGTGGACCATTCGGGCCATGGCTTCGATCTGGCGAATCTCGATCGCTCCGTTTCCCCCTGCGACGATTTTTACAAGTTCGCCGTCGGTGGCTGGGTGAAGAACAATCCGATCCCGGCCGCCCGCTCGACCTGGGCGACCTACAACAAGCTCATGGACGAGAACGAAGCGAAGCTCCACGGCATTCTGGAGGAAGCGGCGAAGGATAAATCCGCGCAGCCCGGATCGAACTGGCAGAAGATCGGCGATTACTACGCGACTTGCATGGACGAAAGCGCCATCGAAGAGGCCGGGATTAAGCCGCTCGATCCCATGTTTCAGGAGATCGCACAGGTGAAGGATGTGCCGGGCCTGCAGGCGGAAATTGCGCGCTTGCAGCGCGTGGGCGTGAACGCTGTCTTCGGTTTCGGCTCCATACAGGATTTCAAAGACAGCACGCAGGTGATCGCCGGAGCGACGCAGGCGGGCCTTGGCCTTCCGGATCGCCAGTATTATCTCGACGATGACGATCATTCGAAGCAGCTTCGCGCCGGCTACGTCCAGCACGTGACCAATATGTTCAAGCTGATGGGCGACGACGATGCGACGGCGGCGAGCGAAGCCAAGGCCGTGATGGACATCGAAACCACGCTGGCCAAGGCGTCGACGAAGCGCGAGGACCTGCGCAACCCCGAGGCCAATTATCACAAGCTGACGCTGGTACAGCTCGGCGAACTGACCCCGCACCTTTCCTGGGCCGATTATTTCAAGCAAGTGGGCGCGCCGGATGTTTCGTCCGCCGACATCGAGCAAACCGATTTCTTCAAGGCGGTCGATGCGGCGCTCGTTTCCGTCCCGCTCGATCAATGGAAGATCTATCTGCGGTGGCAATTGATCCACGATGTTGCGCCGGCCCTGCCCAAGAAATTCGTCGACGAGAATTTCGATTTCTACGGCCGGCAGCTGACCGGAGCCAAGCAGCTTCTGCCGCGCTGGCAGCGTTGCGTGCAGCAAACCGACGGTGAGCTGGGCGAAGCGCTCGGCCAATATTACGTCCAGCGGTATTTCCCGCCCGAGGCGAAGGCACGGGCGCTCGATCTGGTCCACAACCTCATCGAGGCGCTCCGCGAAGACATCTCGACGCTCGATTGGATGAGCGCTCCCACGCGCCAGCAGGCGTTGCACAAGCTCGACGCCATGACGCTGAAGATCGGCTATCCGGACAAGTGGCGCGATTACTCGGCGTATCACGTCGGCCGCGTGCCTTACGTCGAAAATGCGATGGGAGGCGATGAATTCGAATTCGCGCGCGATCTCGGGAAAATCGGCAAGCCGGTCGATCGCACCGAATGGGGCATGTCGCCGCCGACCGTGAACGCCTACTACAACCCGCTGCACAATGAAATCGTGTTTCCCGCCGGCATCCTCCAGCCGCCGTATTTCGATGCGAAGGCCGACGACGCCATCAATTACGGCAGCATCGGCTCCGTCATCGGCCACGAGATGACGCACGGCTTCGACGATCAGGGCGCGCAATTCGACGCCGACGGCAACTTGAAAAACTGGTGGACGCCGGACGACCTGAAGAATTTCCACGAGCGCGGCGATTGCATCGTGAAGGAATTCGACGCCTTCGAAGTCGAGCCGGGGCTGCACGAAAACGGGAAGCTCGAAGAAGGCGAGGCCATCGCCGATTTGGGCGGCTTGGTGATCGCCCACGCCGCGTTTGAAAAAACGATCGAGGGACAGCCCACGCCTCCGAAGATCGACGGTTTCACCGCCGAGCAGCGTTTCTTTCTCGGCTATTCGCAGAACTGGGCGGTGAACTACCGTCCGGAGGTCGAGCGGCTACGCGCGAAAACCGATCCGCATCCGCTGAACTTCTTTCGCGTGGATGGCACGGTGCCGAACGTGCCCGCATTTGCGAAAGCGTGGGCCTGCACCGAAAAGTCAGCGATGGTCCGGCCGCCGGCGATGCGCTGCCGCATCTGGTAGCGCCCGCGGCGGAGCTATTTTTTCTTCGGCGCGAGAATTCGCTCGATCTGGCTGAGGTGATTGATGTCGTGGCCCGCCATCATGCGGGCGATGTGCGCGACGGTCTCTTTGCCGCGTTCGGCGTGCATCCCGTAATGTTCCCACTGCTCGGGCGTGAGCGACTTGAGCAGCGCCAGATTGTTTTCGCGCAGCGCGCAAAAACGCTCGAACGATTTGCGGGGGTCGCGCTTCTCGTAGCGCATCGCCGCGGCCCATGCGTCCTGATCGAACGCCGGAATCGGCCGTTCCCGGAGCGCCGAGGATCGTGCGGATGCGGTAGCCGACAACGAGTTCGGTATCCGCGAGGTGCGCCAGGATTTCGGCGACGGACCACTTGCCGGGCGCGGGCCGCTTCCGCAATTTCGCGCTCGGCGCGCCTTTCAACAGGCGCTCGATCTTCTTCGGCGCCGCCGCTTGCAGCTTCACCGGCTCCTGGCTGCCAACGTAGCCCAACATGCGCTGGATGTACTGCTGTGCGGTTTCCTGCATGATCGCTCCTCTCGGCCGTCCCCAACCAAACTGACAAATTGTAAGATTTCCAGCCGCTGGGGATCAGCCAAAAACGGCGCACGGCCGGCCCTCCCGCGGGGCCAGATTGGCTCATCCAGGGCGCCGTGGCATGCCGGCCTAACGCCGGGATGGCCGCATATTTCGGATTCTGGAAACTCGGCCTTCCAAAGGCTCAAAGCGCCCGCCGTCCACAGCTACAATTTTGATAGTAGATACAGGAGCACGGCGGCGGCTTGGGAGCTATCGGCCGTTGATCTTAGCTGTAGGCTGCTCTTAGAGGCGAATACTATGGCGAAGTCGGTGGATGTCCCTCCGGAAAAGCCGCGTGCGGATTCGTCTGCGAAGACCGGCCAGAAGCCCCCCATAAAGCCCGAGGAGCGAGAACTCGCGCGCAAACGCGCCGAGCAAGCAGCCATAGAAGCCGAGCTGGCCGACCGCGAGCTACGCGCCGCGAGCCTGCGCGCCGAACTCGGGGCATTCGAGCGCCGCTACCTGCATTTCGTTGGCTCGCGCTACGCCGAGCTCGATGAGTGGAAGGCAAAGCTCGCCGAGCGCGTGGCGCGCGAGCAGCCGGACAACGAACGCGCGCAGCAAGCGGCGAAGATGGCCCGCGCGATCGCCAGCGAGACCAAAGGCGCCGTTGGCGATGAAGCGGCCAAGGAGCCGCGCGCCTTCAAACCATCGCCCGAAATGAAGCGCCTCTATCGCGACGTGGCCAAGCGCATCCATCCCGATCTCACCTCCGATCGCAAGGACCGCGCCAAGCGCCAGCAATTGATGGCCGAAGCGAATCAGGCTTACGAGAAGGGCGACGAGGCGCGCCTCGCCAAGATTCTCGCGGAATATGATTGCAGCCCCGAGGTGGTCGAGGGAGACGGCACCGGCGCGGAACTGGTTCGCGCGATCCGCCGCGTCAGCCAGGCGCGCGGCCGGCTGGCCGAAATCGAGGCCGAGATGCATGAGCTTGTCCGCTCCGATCTCTACCAATTGAAATCGCGCGTGGAAGAAGCTGAAAAGAGTGGCCGCGACGTTTTCGTGGAAATGACGGAAAAGGTCGAAGAACAGATCGCGTTGGCAAAAGAACGTCTCGAGGCGCCACCCTCGCGCGCACGCCGCTGATGGAAATCCGAGAAAAAGCCGGGACGCACCAGATTATCGCCACGCCGGCGCAAGGACTGGCGCTGCGATCGTCCGCCATCGTGGCGCGCGGCTTGCGCGACCTCGCGCGCGATTCCAACTGGCTGATCAAGAAAATTTTCAGCGCGCGCAGCGCCAGCCTCGCCATTTCTGCGTCGGGCCAGGTGTGCGGTGTAGCGCCGGTGGCGCCACATGGCGCGGAATGCGTTTGCATCTTCGATATCGAGCTGAGCGTTCCAATTTCGACGCTGGCCGTTCCGCCGGATCATCCTGCCGGTGAAGCAGGCCTTTCCGCCGCGTTTGCGTACTCTCCGACGGCCCGGCACCTCGTGGCTGCCTGGGGCGCGTGGCCTTCGGAGCTGCAAGTCTTCGATTTGCAGGCGAAGGCGTTTCTCGGCTCGTTCGGCAAATTCTCGAATCTTCCGGAATCGCTCGCATGGTCCGCCAGCGGCAAATATCTGGTGGCGGGGACGCTCGGCGGCAGGGAATCGGGCTTGCGTTTGTGGGAAGCGGCCACTGAGTCGCGATTGAGCCTGCCTTTCGCCGGAAAGCCGGCCGCGGAGTTGGCCGGTCTGCCGAAGATCGACGATCTTTTGGGAACAAGAACAGCCGACGCCGAATCGGGCGACATAGGGACGTTCGCCGGCTTTGCTCGATGCGCCTTCAGCCCCGACGAAGGAACGCTCGCGACGATCCTGCGCGTGGAAGGCGAGTGGGCGGACGACTCGATCGCGCTGCTCGAGGTGCCGACACTGCGCCGCCAGCACCTGTTTCAGGCGCAGGGGCGTGCTACCGACGTGGCCTGGGCTTATGACGGCAAGCAGGTGATTTTCTGCTCGTCGGGGCAGGCGTATCGCCTGCTGGCGGACATCATGGAGCCCGAGCCGTTGCCGCTCGGCGCCGAACTCTGCGCGTGCCATCCGCACCGTCCGCTGTGCCTCTGCTTCAGCTCGCTGCTCAAGAATTCGGCCAAAGGGCGGCTATTTCTGATCGATCTCGACCGGCTCACGGTGTTCGACGAGTGCCCGGCCGAGGGAGTCGTCGATCTGCGCTGGTCGATTGATGGCTCGAAAGCCTACGCCGTCACCGCCGACGGCCTCGCCTACATCTACGAGCCGCCCCTGGCGTAGTCTGCGCGTCACGCCAGCCGCTCGCCGGTCATCTTTTCGCTCCAGTGCCAGATTTCCGCGGACACTTTCGGATCGCGCTCGATGGGATTATATTCGGCGGGCTTCAATTTCAAGAAATACGTGCCGGTGACGTCGGCCACTTCCGGGGACGCCGCGAGATAGAGCGACACCTCGGCCCCTTTCTTCGAATCGATCATGAATGGCTTAAAGATCCGAATAAGAATCTTGAAAAACAGCGGCTGATCGGCCTCGCCCGAGTGCCAGATATTCGTCGCGACCACGCCCGGATGGAGGCAATTCGCGGTCACGCCCTTCCCCTTAAGCCTGCGAGCCAGCTCGAATGTGCACGCGTTCATCAGCACCTTCGATTGGCCGTAGGCCCCAATACTGGAGTACTTGCGGCGTTCGAATTGGATATCGTCCATATCTAGACGCGCGCGGCGCTGCGCCTCCGATGAAACGTTGACGATTCGCGCGGGCGCGCTGGCCTTCAGGCGGTCGAGCAAAAGCAGCGTCAGAAGAAACGCGCCGAGATGGTTTCCGGCGATGGTCATTTCGATGCCATCGACGGAAAGCGTGCGCTTGGTGATGGCCGTGCCGGCGTTGTTGATCAGCACATCCACGCGCGGATATTTTTCGAGAATCTGCGCCGCGAGCGCGCGCACCGAAGCCATCGACGACATGTCCGCGATCAGCAGATCGAGCTTCGACGATCCCGATTCGCGCTGGATGTCGGCCAGCGCCGCGCGGCCCTTCTCGGCGTTGCGGCAGACGAGCACGACGTGCGCGCCCATGCGAGCCAGGCCGAGCGCCGTCTCCTTGCCGATGCCGCTATTCGCGCCCGTGATGATGCACGTCTTCCCGCTCATGATTTGAGGTTCGGTCATTGCGTCGCCCTCGCGTTCGATGCCGAAAACAATACATTAGGCGCGGGACGGCACTCAAGCTGCGATGATGACGGGGAGGGCTAGGCGAGGGGAAGGCTGGCTTCGGCTTCGAGCGTCACGTCGGCGCGGTCGCCCGCGAGGAATCGCGCGTGGCCGGCGGCGGCGATCATGGCGGCATTGTCGGTCGAAAGCGCGCGGCTGGGGAAGTAGGCGGCGATTCCGCGGCGCGCGGATTCGGTTTCGAAGCTGCGCCGCAGCTCGCTGTTGGCCGCGACGCCGCCGGAGACGAGCACCGTGCGCACGTTGTTTTGTTTGGCCGCCGCGAGCGTCCGGTCGACGAGATTCGCGACCACCGCGTGCTGAAAGCTCGCGATCAGATCGAGCGTCGCCGGCGATGAAAGCGCGCGCAAGGCGTCGGCGCTGCGTTCGCCGCGCGCGAGCGACTGCTGCCGCGCTTCGATTTCCGGCTGCAACTGCGGATTGCGCCGCAGGTGATAGAGCACCGCCGTCTTGATTCCGCTGAAGCTGAAATCGTATGGATTGCCTTTGATTTTCGGGTCGGCGAAGCGAATCGCGCGCGGATTCCCATGCGCGGCGAGCTTGTCGATCACGGGACCGCCGGGATAGCCCAGCGCGAGCATGCGCGCGACTTTGTCGTAGGCCTCGCCCGCGGCGTCATCGCGCGTGCCGCCGATTTTCGCATAGGAGAATTTCCCGCGGCCATTCACGGGCTCGGATTTCACGTGATAGAGAATCGTGTGGCCGCCCGAGACGATCAGGCACACGGCGGGCAGCTCGATTTCGCGGCCCGCGCCGTGCGCTTCAAGCAGCACTGCGTGTACGTGGCCTTCGAGGTGATTTACGCCCACCAGCGGCTTGCCGAGCGCCATCGCGAGCACTTTGCCGTAGGTGATGCCGACCAGCAGCGCGCCAATCAGCCCCGGGCCGCGTGTGACCGCAATCGCGTCCACATCACACAACTGGACGCCTGCCTGCCCGATTGCCTCGCGCACCACCGGCACGATCTGCCGCAGGTGCTCGCGCGAGGCGAGTTCCGGCACCACGCCGCCATATTTCCGGTGGATATCGACTTGCGACGCGACCACGCTCGAGAGAATCCGGCGCCCGCCTGCGACGATGGCCGCCGCCGTCTCGTCGCAGGACGATTCGATGCCGAGGATCAGATATTCGCGCTCGCTCACAGCGTCAATCTCCGGAGTGGCTCAAAATGGCTATGGTAGCATAGGGACGGAGGGACATTTCGCGCGGCTGGGGGCGGCGGAAGCGTCTCAGCTTGCAGGCGATCCGCGCTCGCGATCACAATGACCGGAAAAATCAAGAAAGTGCGCAAGGCCGTGATGCCCGTCGCGGGGCTTGGGACGCGGTTCCTGCCCGCGACGAAGGCGATTCCCAAGGAAATGCTGCCGATCGTCGATAAGCCGCTGATTCAATACGCGGTCGAAGAGTGCCTCGCGTCGGGAATCGATCACATTATTTTCGTGACGGGCCGCAACAAGACGGCGATCGAAGACCATTTCGATCTCGCGCCGGAATTGGACAATCTTCTCGTCCAGCGCGGCAAATCCGATCAGGCCAAGCTGGTTCGCGAACTGCACGGCGAAGCGCACTTCAGCTACACGCGGCAGCGCGAGGCGCTCGGGTTGGGCCACGCGGTACTTTGCGCGGCGAGCATTGTGGGCGACGAGCCGTTCGCGGTCCTGCTGCCGGACGTGATCATGGCCGGCGGCCCGGTGGCAGCCACGCGTTCGCTGATCGACGTGTACGAGGCGACGGGCGCGGGCGCGATTGACGTGGAGGAAGTGCCGCGCGAGAAAGTTCACATGTACGGGATCGTCGATGCCGAAGCCCGCGAACGATTCGCGCTGGGGCGACCGGCTGCTGCGCGTGGCTGATCTCGTCGAGAAGCCCAGCGCCGAGAAGGCGCCGTCGAATCTCGCCGTGAGCGGCCGCTACGTCCTTCCGGCCGAGACTTTCGAGTATCTGCTGAAAACGAAACCCGGCGCCGGCGGCGAGATTCAGCTCACCGACGCGTTCCGCCAGCTCGCCCACGCCGATAAAATGATGGCGTACATCTACGAGGGGAAGACGTACGACGCGGGCGACAAGCTCGGTTTCCTCCAGGCAAACGTCGAATTCGGACTCAAGGATCCGAAACTGGGGAAAGCCTTTCGCGAATACCTGCGTGGATTAAAGCTGTAGTGTCCCGAGTCAGAAATTTGGAGCCCTGTCTTTTCAGGAGGCCGGGGCTCCAGCCCCGGCGTAACCTGGTGGAAGGGCAGGGTTTCAACCCCGCCGTAAGCGCCTCAGAATCTTCCGGGTGTTCAGCCCCTGAGGCCTCGCGTCCGGCTACTTTTTTCTTTTCGAAGCGCCTTTGTTGGAGTTGTCCGAAGCGGCGGGCTTCGATTCCTTCGACTCTTTCGATTCGGAGGACTTTGACTCGGCCGATTTCGAATCCGAGGCTGTCGCGGTCTTCGCGGACGAACCGTCGCCCGAGCTCTCGCTCGATGGCGCGCCCTTCTTCCCGCCGTAGTCCGTCACATACCAGCCCGAACCCTTGAATTGGATGGCAGGTGACGACAACTGGCGCTCGGCCTTTTTCCCGCACTTGGGGCACTTCTGGGTGATTGGCGCCGAGAGCTTTTCGATCCTCTCGAACCGATGGCCGCACTTCACGCACTTGTATTCGTACAGTGGCAAGAAAAAATGCTCCTTTAAACCCTCACATGATGAAAGAGCTCACTACAGGCTTACGCCACGCGCCTTAGAACCGGAATCTTGGCCTCGCGCAACACATGCTCGACGACCGTCTCCCGCAGGCGCGAAGCGTCGTAATCGAAATGCAGGTGATTGGTGTTCTCGTCGAAGCGAAACTTTTGCAGGCCGTAGGTATTCGCGAACTGGCCGAGCGCGCGATACTGTTCCGGCTTGAGCGCATTTTGCAGCTCGTAAGTCACAGTCATGAATGTCATGCGCGCATTATAGCATCGGCTCCGCCTTCCCACATCAGGCGCGCCGGCGGGTGGCAGCCAGTTTGCTGCCGAACGCCGGCACGACTTACCAGGAGCTACTCACGCCTGGTAACTCGTATTGATAAGCTTGGACTGCGCTGTCGATAAAACTTATCGTACTGGAAGTATCCAACCCCCACCGTGCAGCTCTTAGCACCAACACCTGAGGTTCGTCTTACTTGCCTCCACTCGGCCGACAGCTGCCATTCCCCTTCTTTCAATCGTAAAGGAGGGATTGGAAATTCGTCGTCCAGTTTGAATTTTACCGAGGCCGTAATGCTCTCTCCTGGCTTGATGCTAAGCTCGCTTCCTGCATAGAACTTGGTGCCGTATAGCGACTCAGTTAAGCTCTTAAGCAAGACATGATGGCCCTGCTGATCTTTCAACGTGAACTCAAAAGTCCCCACTTCCCACAGCAAGGCATCCGGACTCTGACCGTGCTCTATAATCCTTGGGTCCCTACTCCAAGGAATCTGCAAAGGTCGCATATCGGTGTTCCTGAGTTGCACCTCGGCTCCCAATTCGCTCCCTAGAGCCGGTTTCATATTGCTCACGCTGACCACCTCTACTACGATATCGTGCGGCAGGTTGTCCTCGGGTTCCACCCATCCGTCTCCAATGACGCCAGGCAAGAGTTCTTTGCAGCCATAGGGCAAAGGTGTCTTCTCCTGGCTTGCCGTGGGCTTCGAAGGTTCCGGCGGTTGAGTGAGGTCGACAGAGTCGCCTTGCCGCATGAGGGGAAGACCGATCAATAGGAAAGTCATCGAAACGCCAAGAAAGACCTTCATGGCAGCATTCTCTTCCTATCCGGGCCTCTCTAGCAAACATCTGAACGAGACATCGGTCAAGAACGCAGCTTTCACCTGATTGACTCGCAAACCGGACAACTGCAACGGCTACAAACTGACACAATCGGCCGCGGTATCGGGACTAATCACAGCTTCGCGTGACGGAGGCGTAGCGCGTTGGTGATCACCGAGACGGAACTGAATGTCATCGCAGCGCTGGCGATGATCGGGCTGAGCAGCAGGCCGAAGAACGGGTACAGCACGCCGGCGGCGACCGGGATGCCGATGGAATTGTAGGCGAAGGCGAAGAAGAGATTCTGGCGGATGTTGCGCATGGTCGCGCGGCTCAGGGCGCGCGCGCGGACGATGCCGCGCAGGTCGCCCGAGAGCAGCGTGATTCCCGCGCTCTCCATCGCCACATCCGTGCCGGTGCCCATGGCGATGCCGACATTTGCTTGCGCGAGCGCGGGCGCATCGTTGACGCCGTCGCCTGCCATTGCCACGATGCGGCTCTCGGCTTGCAGTTTCTTCACCGCCTCGCCCTTTTGCTCCGGCAGGACGCCCGCCTCCACCTGATCGATTCCGAGCTTGCGCGCGACCGCTTCAGCCGTCGCGCGGCTGTCGCCGGTGAGCATGACGATGCGGATGTGCTCGCGGTGCAGCTGCGCGATGGCTTCGGGCGTGGTCGCCTTCACCGGATCGGCCACGGCAATTGCTCCGGCAATCTTGCCGCCGAAAGCCACGAAGACAACCGTCGCGCCCTCGGATTCGAGCGACTTCGCGCGCTCGTCCAGATCGCCGGGCGCAATCGCCAACTCCGCGAGCAGCGCGCGATTTCCGAGCGCCGCGCTGCGCCCGTCCATCATTCCAGTGACGCCCTTCCCGGTGCGCGAATGAAAATCGCGCACGTCGCCGGGCGCGATGCCGCGCTCTTTCGCTGCGGCGAGAATCGCCGCAGCGAGCGGATGCTCGCTCGCGCGTTCGAGCGTCGCCGCGACGCGAAGAACCTGAGCTTCGTCGCCGCCGGGCGCCGCAATCACGGCGGTCACGCCCGGGCGCCCTTCCGTCAGCGTGCCGGTCTTGTCGACGACGAGCGTATCCACCTTCTCGAGAATCTCGAGCGCCTCGGCATTCTTCACGAGCACGCCAGCCAGCGCGCCTCGACCCGTGCCCACCATGATCGACATCGGCGTCGCCAGCCCGAGCGCGCACGGGCAAGCGATGATCAGCACCGCGACCGCATTCAGCAGCGCATGCGCCATGCGCGGCGGCGGGCCAA
Organism: uncultured Acidobacteriota bacterium; assembly: GCA_963814735.1. Lineage (GTDB taxonomy): Bacteria > Acidobacteriota > Terriglobia > Acidiferrales > UBA7541 > Palsa-295. The sequence continues at coordinate 541,691 of CAWFEC010000009.1, forward strand.
ACGCTGCCCACGCCACGAACGCGAGCGCCGCCGCAAGCACCACCGCCGGAACGAAATATGACGCCACGCGATCGGCGAGCTGCTGCACCGGCGCGCGGCTGCGTTGCGCCGCGCTCACCATGCGCACGATCTGCGCGAGCACCGTCTCGCTGCCCACGCGCTCGGCGCGCATCACGAAGCTGCCCGTGCCGTTCACGGTGCCGCCGGTGACGCGGCTGCCCGCGATTTTCTCGACCGGGATCGGCTCGCCGGTGACGAGCGACTCGTCGATCGCGCTCGATCCGTCGGTCACCACGCCGTCGACCGGCACGCGCTCGCCGGGCCGCACGCGCAGCGTGTCGCCGGGCGCGATGTGCTCGACCGGCACATCGATTTCGGTGCCGTCCGCGCGAACCAGCCGCGCGGTTTTGGGCGAAAGCTTCAGCAGCGACCGAATCGCGGCGGACGTGCGGCTGCGCGCGCGCAGCTCCAGCACCTGGCCCAGCAGGACGAGCGCCGTGATCATCGCGGCCGCTTCGAAATAGACCGGCACTTCGCCGCCGCCGCTGCGAAACGACGCCGGAAATATCGAAGGCGCAAGCACGGCGATCACGCTGTACACATAAGCCGTCCCAGTGCCGAGCGCGATCAGCGTAAACATGTTCAGGCTGCGATTCACGAGCGACGCCCAACCGCGCTCGAAGAGCGGCCAGCCGCACCAGACGACAGCCGGCGTTGCCAGCACGAATTCGATCCAGCCGATCGCGCGCATCGAAAGCAATGCTGCACCGGCTGCCCGGGAATCATGCCGGACATCCCGAGCGCAAGCACAGGCAGCGCCAGCGCCGCGCTGATCCAGAATCGCCGCGTCATCGAGACGAGCTCTGGATTCTCTTCGTCTTCGATAGTCACCGTGCGCGGCTCGAGCGCCATGCCGCAGATCGGGCATGCAGCCCGGCCCGGGCCGCACAATTTCCGGATGCATCGGGCAGGTGTATTCGACTCGCGTCGCAGGCGCGGCGGGCATTTCCGGCTCCAGCGCCATGCCGCACTTGGGGCATGCGCCAGGACGGTCCTGGCGCACCTCAGGGTCCATCGGGCAGACGTAAGCGTCTGCTTTCGCTGGCTTTGGCGCGGGCTTGGGTGCGGCCTGGCCGCCACCAAGCTGAATCAGCGAATCCGAAGACGCCGGCTTGGCGCCCAGCTGAATCAAGGACGCGGCGGTGGCTGGCTTGCCGTCCAGGTATTTCTGCGGGTCGGCGTTGAATTTACCCGCGCAGCCCGTGCAGCAGAAATAGTAGGTATTCCCGGCATGCACCGCCGTCGCCTTGGCCCTTTCGGGCTCGACCATCATTCCGCACACAGGGTCTCGTTCCATCGCTCTAATTGTAAGTGATGCGCCGCCATCATATCCCGGTCCAAGGGAACTTTCGCGGCGAAGCTCACGTATCTCACTTCAGCACGTCGAAATCGGCAGCGGACGGGGGGTGGCTGTGGCGTTAAATGGCAATGGAAAGAACGGCCGCAAGCGGCGGAAACGATGGATCTTCCTCGGCAGCGGGGCCGCGGCACTGCTGCTGATCGTCGTGATTGTCTCCGCGGCGCTTCGCCCAAATCACGCAATCGATCCCGACAAGCTGGCCACCGTCGAGCGCGGCGATATCGCGCGGTCTGTGGTCGCCACGGGCAAGGTCCAGCCGCTCACCGAAGTGGAAGTGAAATCGAAGGCCAGCGGCATCGTCGAAAAGCTCTTCGTCGATGCGGGCGACCGCGTGAAGGCCGGCCAGGTGCTCGCTGAATTGGACAAAGAGCAACTGCAGGCCGCGGTCGGTGAATCGCGCGCCAATCTCGAGGCCGCCGAAGCGGCGAAGGAGGCCGCGGAAGCCTCGTATCAGAAAAATATTGTGGACGCCGAGGGTCCCGACGTCCCCTTTCTCAAGAGCGACATGCTGCGCGCGCAAGATTCCTACAAGCAAGGCCTGATCGCGCTGAATGCCATGCAGGACGCGCAGAAAAATTATCAGCTGGCGGTCAATCGCCAAGCATCCGCGCAACGCAACGTGCAGGTCAGCAAAGCCGACGTGGCGGAAGCGGAAGCACAAATCGCGCAGGCCAAAGCGGCGCTCGACAACGCGAATGAAAACCTCCAATACGCCACCATCACCAGCCCAATCGATGGCGAAGTGCTTTCGCGCGACGTCGAGATCGGCGACGCCGTCAGCTCGATTCTCGTTCTCGGCTCGCAAGCCACTCTCGTGATGACGCTCGGCGACGAGAGCGAAGTGTACGTGAAAGGCCAGGTCGACGAATCCGATATCGGCAAGGTGTATCTGGGGCAGCCGGCGCGCATCTCCGTCGAATCATTCAAGGACAAAAAGTTTCAGGGTCGCGTCACCAAGATCGCTCCGCTCGGTGTGGAAAAAGATAACGTCACCACCTTCGAGGTGCGTGTCTCGATCGTGAACGCGACCGGCGAGCTGCGCGCCAATATGAGCGCCAACGCCGAAATCATCCTCGAGGAAAAGAAGGATGTCCTGCTGGTTCCCGAAGGCGCGGTGATTTTCGACAAGGACAAAAGCACGTTCGTGGATCTCGCCGATCCGCATTCGGATACTGGCCGCCGCCGCGTCCCGGTAAAGCTCGGCATCTCGAACGGCGTGAAGGCAGAGGTGCTCTCGGGCCTGAGCCAGGGCCAGCAAGTCGTCCTGCAATAATGCGCGCGCAGGCGCGAATCGCCGGAAAAGTACAATGAGCTTCAGCGACCTGCTCAAAGACACGCTCGAAACGCTCTGGGCGCACAAGCTCCGCACGTTCCTCACCATGTTCGGCATTGCCTGGGGAATCGTTTCGATCACGCTCATGGTCGCCGCCACGCAGGGCCTGCGCGTCGGGCTGAAGCGCAATAGCGAATCCTTCGGCAAGGACATCATGATCTTCTTCGCCGGCCGCACCAGCATGCAGGCGGGCGGAATGCGCGCCGGGCGCGACATCCACTGGAACGACGACGACTACATCAGCGTGCTCGCCGAATCGCCCGCCTGCCGCTACGTCCTGCCGGAAATCGGCAATGAGGTTCCGCTGCGCAGCCGCTACAACAGCGCCAAGCTGCTTGTAGTCGGCTCGCTGCCGCCGTTCGCCGAGGAGCGCAGCATCGACGTCGCCGAAGGCCGTTTCTACAATGCCGAGGATCAGGCGAACGCCAACCGCGTGGCATTTCTCGGAAGCGACGCGAAGAAGCAGCTTTACGGTAATCGCGAGGCACTCGGCGAAACCATCTGGCTGCAGGACATTCCGTTCACGGTGATCGGCGTGATGCGCGCGAAGAATCAAAATTCCGATTACGATGGGGAGGACATTCGCAAAATCTTCATTCCCTACAGCACGATCGTCCGCGACTTCCCGAATAAGCCGCCGGCGCCGGAACACACGATCGACCACATGATCGTGGTGCCGCAATCTCTTGCCGAGCACATGGATTGCAAGCGCGAGTCGCTCGCCGCTCTCGGCACGATTCACCATTTCGACCCGAGGGACGAAGAAGCCGCGTTCATCTGGGACACGATCAAGAACTCGCAGGCGAACGCGCTGATCGCTAACGGCATGGAATATTTCATGGGTTCCGTCGGCGTGATCACCCTGTGCCTCGGTGGCCTGGGCGTGATGAACGTGATGCTCGTGGCCGTGCGCGAGAGAACGCGCGAAATCGGCGTCCGCAAGGCGCTGGGGGCCACGCGCCGCGCCATCATCAGCCAATTCTTCATCGAGACGCTCATTATCGCGTTTCTCAGCGGCGGCGTCGGCATGGGCATTGCGTACGGATTGTGCGCGTTGGTCGATTTGTTGCCCATGCCGCAGGTGTTCGCGGGCCTGCTCCCAACGTGGCAATCGGGAGCTGTATCGTTCGCGCTGCTCGCCGCGATTGCCGTCGGCTCGGCGCTGTACCCGGCGAGCCGCGCCGCCGCCGTCGACCCGATTGAGGCGCTGCGCTACGAGGCGGGAGGCTAGCGCCACAAGCCGGAAGTTCGCGGGCACCTTTCGCGCAACACAGTTTTTGAGGAGGGCGAGCTTTCAGGATCTGTCTGACAGCATCGCTTTGCGTACGGGCACGACTTCAGTCGTGCGGTAAGCTGTCATCCCGAACGAAGTCCCGCGCGATTTTGCCTTTCCCGCGGTGTATGCGGGCGCGGGACGCAGAGAGGGATCTGCTTTTTGCGGCCCTCCGAGTGACGGTTCGGCATTTTTCAGCAGCGGCTCAGCCTTTCAGCCCCGGCGTGAGTCGCGCAAACTCAGTGGGCTTCAGCCCCTGAAGCAACTCTGATTTGGGAGGCTGGCGCGTGTTCGAGGAAATTCTCAGGCAGGCTTGGACGTCGCTGCGCAGGCAGCCGGTGCGCACCTGCCTCACGATGGCTGGAATCGTGTGGGGCATCGTCGCCGTCACGATGCTGCTCGCCTATGGAACGAGCTTTCGCCACGTGCTGATGCACACCTTTCAGGCCTTCGGGAAAGACGTGATCGTTTGCTGGCCCGGCACCACCAGCGAGCAGGCGGGCGGCGAACGCGCGGGCAAAACGGTGCAGCTCGAGCAGGAGGACGTCGACGATATTCGCGCCGGCGCGACCGCCGTGAGCCAGGTCTGCCCCGAGACGGTGAAATTTCTCGGCCTTTCGCACGAGGAGCGATTCGCCACCACCGCCGTCCGTGGCGTCTGCGTCGAATACGGCTACATGCGAAACGAAGTCGCGAGCCAGGGACGCTGGCTCAATGCGGACGACGAAGTGAACCGGCGACGCGTGATTTTTCTCGGGGCCATGATCGAGAAGAAACTGTTTGCCGGAATGCCCGCCATCGGCCAGACGGTGCGGATCGATGGCGCGCCTTTCACCGTGATCGGAACGATGGACAGAAAGTTTCAGGACAGCAGCTATTTCCAGAATGACGACCAGTCGGTGTGGATTCCGTATTCGACCGCGGGCGATCTGTGGGACACGAAATCGGCGAGCGTGCTCGTCGTCACGCCCGTGAGCCCGGAAATGGAAGCGCTCGCGCAGCAGCAGGTGCTCGCCATTCTCGCCGAGCGCCAGCACTTTTCGCCCACGGACAAGCGCGCCGTGCGCATGATCAGCATGGCCGCGTTTCGTCCGATCTACGTGGGGATCACGTACGGCCTGGAAATTCTGCTTTTGTTTATCGGGCTGCTCACGCTGGGCATCGGCGGCGTCGGCGTGATGAATATCATGCTCGTCACCGTAAATGAACGCGTGCGCGAGATCGGCCTTCGCCGCGCGCTCGGCGCTCGAAGGCGTCACATTCGCTGGCAATTTCTCGCCGAGGCGCTCGCGCTGACGATGGCCGGCGGCCTGATCGGCGTCGTGCTTTCCGTTGTCATCGGCGAGCTGATTGGCACGCTGCCGTTTCTCGGCCCGGCCTACGAGGACACGTCGGGCGCCGTCGACATCCACATGCATGTGTCTTGGGAAATTCTGGTGGCGTCAGTCGGCGTGCTGGTTGTCGTCGGCGTGTTGAGCGGTTTGGTGCCGGCTATGCGAGCGGCGCGGCTCGATCCCGTCGAAGCGCTTCGCTACGAGTAGCACTGACGACCACGGTCAACGAGGAGCGCTACTTCTCGTTGAGCACCGAATCCATGTACGCCATCATTTCCGGGCTGGTCCAATCCTGCCCGCCCACCACTTTTCGGTCGATCTTACCGTTGCGATCGATCACGTAGGCTTCCGGAATCATCGACGTGCCGTAGTCCGTCTCGATTCTCTTCGAAGGATCGCGAAAGGTGGGGAAGGTGACGTGGTACATCTGGAGGTAATTCTCGTAGGCGTTCTCGTCGTCGTCGATACTGACTCCGAGCACCGTGCCGCCGCGCGGCGCGATCCTTTGCTGCAGCGCGTTGAGCGAAGGCGCTTCATCGACGCAGGGCGGGCACCACGAGGCCCAGAAATCGACGATCACCACCTGGCCACGCAGGTCCGATAGCTTCGTGGTTTTGCCGTTCAACGTGAATTGGAAATCCTTCGCGGCGCGTCCGTGAAGGCTGGGTTCGCCTTGGCGGTAATCAGGACGCGCAAAGAGAAAGATTAAAAAAGCGATGAAGGCGAGAACGACGCCTGTTTTCAGTTTCCGTTTCAATCCCCCGTCCAAGAACCTATAATGACATGAATATAGCAGGAGCACCGCCAAACCGACAGGGCAGTTACGCAATTCGCCCAGCCAGGAACAAAACAACCTTGGTATCCGCCATCATCCCTGCTCGAAACGAAGAGGCTTCGATCGCGCGCACCGTCGAATCGGTGGCCGCCCAGGCGGAAATCGGCGAGGTGATCGTCGTCGACGACCAGTCGACCGATCGCACTGGCGAAATTCTCGCGGCATTGGCTGCTCGAATCACAAAGCTGCGCGTGCTGGCAGCCGATGATCTCCCGCGAGGTTGGGTTGGCAAGAACCACGCCGCGTCTCTCGGAGCGGCCGCCGCGACTGGCGATTGGCTGCTTTTTACCGATGCGGACACGTTTCACGTGCCCGGTTCGGCGCGCCGCGCGCTCGCCGATGCCGTCGATCACGACGCCGTTCTCGTCTCGTACTCGCCCGAGCAGGAACTCGGGTCATTTTGGGAGCGGGCGCTGATTCCGTTCGTCTATTGCCGGCTGGCCGCGCGATTTTCATTCGCGCGCGTGAACGATCCGCGCCGGCCGGATGCCGCCGCCAACGGTCAATTCCTCATGGTGCTCCGCGATGCTTATGAATCTGTGGGCGGGCACGCGGCGGTCGCGGGCGAAATCGTCGAAGATGTCGCGCTGGCGAGGCTCGTCAAGCGAGAGGGTTATCGCATCTATTTCACCGCGCCGATCGGCATCGTGCGTACGCGGATGTACGGGTCGTTCGCCTCGATGTGGCAGGGATGGACCAAGAATCTCTATCCATTGATGGGCGGCCGCCCGCGGTCGGTACTGCTCGAGCTCGAGGCTTTTCCCTTGTCGGAAATACTCGCTCTCGTCCTGGTCTGGGCCATTCTTTTCCGCACCGAGCACGTCACGGCGTGGCTTCTGCCGGTAATTTTGCTCGGCGCGTTAGCGGGTGCGCATCTCCGCTACGCGGTTGCGCTCTACCGGAATCTTTTCCCGGTTTCGCTCGTCCAATACTACATCCCGGGGGCCTGCCTGTACGCCGCCGCTCTTGTCGCGTCGTGGTGGAAGAATACGCGGGGCGCGGTGGTCTGGAAGGGCAGGGAATATCCGGCCAAAATCCTATGATTCGAGTGACGCGCAAAGTCGAATTTTCCGCGGCACACTTCTACCACAACCCCGCTTTTTCGGCGGAGGAGAACAAGCGCGTCTTCGGCAAATGCAGCAACCTGCATGGACACGGGCACAATTACGTGCTCGAAGTCACCGTCGCGGGCGAGCCGGACCCGGCGACGGGCATGGTGCTCGACCTGAAGGAACTGAAGGATATTTTGCAGCGCGAGGTCGTCGATCGCATGGACCACCGCCATCTGAATCACGAAGTGCCCGAACTTGCGGGCAAGATTCCGACGTGCGAAAACATCGCGGCGGTGATCTGGAATCTGCTCGAGCCGCGCATCAAGCAGGGAAAGCTCGATCGCGTGCGGCTCTACGAATCGCCCGACCTCTTCGCCGATTGCACGGCGGAATCGAATGGCAACGTGGGAGGCCGCGCCTGACGACTGCTCTGAAACTATCGTTGACCCGCCGCTATCGCTTTTCGGCGTCGCACCGGCTGCATAGCGCCAAATTCAGCGCCGAGGAAAACCTGCGCCTCTACGGCAAGTGCAGCAACCCGTATGGCCACGGGCATAATTACGTCGTCGAAGTCACGATTGCCGGCCCCGTCGATCCGGCGACTGGCATGATCGCGAATCTCGGCGAGCTCGATCCGTTTGTCGAGCGCGAGGTGATCGAGGCTTTCGATCAGAAATATCTGAACGAGGAGATTCAGCAATTTGGCGCGCAGGTGCCGACTACCGAGAACGTGTGCCGCGAAATCTACCGGCGGCTGAAGCCGTTTCCGGCGGCGAGGCTGGAGCGCGTGCGGATCGAAGAAACCAGCAACAACAGTTTTGAGTTTGCCGGCTAGCTTTCGCGAGCCGGTTGCGCGATGCCAGGAGCGGAGTGCTCATGTCCAAGACAACCAACAGCAAGATTGCAGTGGATGAAGCGCCGGAGATCTCGATCCCGGAGACGGAAGGATCGGGAAACATCGCCGATCTGGTGCGCCAGATGATCGTGCAGCTCGGCGAAGATCCCAACCGCGAAGGATTGCGGCGCACGCCCGAGCGCTTCGAGAAGGCGCTCCGCTATCTCACCAGCGGCTACCGCCAGGACCCCGCAAAAATTCTGAACGGCGCAATGTTCAGCGTCACCTACGACGAGATGGTGGTCGTCAAGGACATTGAGGTCTACAGCCTCTGCGAGCACCACCTGCTGCCGTTTTTCGGGAGGTGCCACGTGGCGTACATCCCGAATAAGAAGGTGGTCGGGCTCAGCAAGATCGCGCGGTTGGTGAACATGTACGCGCGCCGCTTGCAGATTCAGGAGCGGCTCACCAGCCAGATCGCGCAGACGCTCGAAGACCAGCTAAGCCCGCAGGGAGTGGGCGTGATCGTCGAAGCGCGGCATCTCTGCATGGTGATGCGCGGCGTCGAAAAGCAGAATTCCGCCGCGATGACCAGCGCCATGCTCGGCGTCTTCCGCGAAAACAAGCAGACGCGCGACGAATTCCTATCGCTCATCCGCGGCGGCAAGTCGTAACACTCTCCGCGACTCACGTTTATCACTTTCGCCAACATGAAGGCCGAAGCGCGCCGGGAACGAAACACGCGCGCGAGCGCTAATTGTGCCCCTCGGAAGCGTATGCTATACAAAAATCGAGACATCCGTGAAAAGCGATCCGCAAAAACGCACCAAAAGTGACCGTTTAACGAGCTGTAAGCGTTATTACGCCGCCACTTTTGACCATTCTTGATCATGAAATCCTCTCCCTCCGCGCGGCTAAAATCTCGAAATCAGGGGAGTGCGCATGCGTCTCGAACGCGCTGGGTTGAGAAGACGCTGAAGAGAATGACGCTGCGCGAGAAATTGGGGCAGATGCTGATGGTTCCGTTTTTCGGCGGCTTTGCATCGGCCGAAAGCGCGGAATGCCGCGAGGTGATTCGGCAGGTCGAAGAAAATCGCGTGGGCGGGCTGATCCTGGCCACCGCGCGCGGGCCGATGGGAGTCAGGCGAAGCCAGGTTTACCCCACCACTGAGATCGCGAATGAACTGCAGCGGCGCGCGAAGGTTCCGCTGCTGATCGGCGCAGACTTCGAATCGGGAACGCGGATGCGGATCGAGGAAGGCACGGCATTTCCATCCGCGATGGCGATTGCGGCGACCGGCCAACCGCATTTCGCATACGTGGCCGGGAAGTTGACGGCGATCGAGGCGCGCGCCGCGGGCGTCCACTGGATCTTCGCGCCCGATGCGGACATCAACAACAATCCCGATAATCCGATCATCAACGTGCGGTCGTTCGGCGAGAGCGCGCAGGAAGTGGCCCGGTACGTCGAGGAGTTCGTACGCGGCGTGGAGGAAAACGTGGCGCTCGCGACCGCGAAGCATTTTCCCGGGCATGGAAACGTGAGCGTGGATTCGCACCTCGCTTTGGCAACTGTGCCGGGCAGCTGCAAGGAGCTCGAAGAAGACGAGCTTGTGCCGTTTCGCGCGGCGATTCGCGCGGGCGTGAGCTCGATCATGCCGGGGCATCTCGCCGTCCCCGCACTGGAATCGGATCCGAACATCCCGGCGACCGTTTCATCCAAAATCCTGACCGGCTTGCTCCGCCGCGAGATGAACTTTCGCGGGCTGATTGTTACGGATGCGATGGAAATGGGCGGAGTCGCGTCGCTCTTCGCGCCGGGCGAAGCGGCAGTGCGCGCGGTGGAAGCGGGTGCGGACGTGCTGCTGATGCCGCCAGTGCCCGATGCTGCGATTGCCGCGCTCGAGGGTGCGGTGGCGAGCGGACGGATTTCCGCCGCGCGAATCGACGAATCCGTGCGGCGCATTCTTGCGGCGAAGGCGCGGCTCGGACTCGATCGCGCGAGGCTCGTCGATATTGCGATGCTCAGTCAGACTTTCGGGCGACCGGAGTTCGTAGCGCGGGCGCAAGAGATGGCTGACCGGGGTGTGACGCTGCTGCGCGATTCTGCGCGGCTGCTGCCGCTGGATGCCACGCGGCCGCTACGGGTCCTGCTCCTCGCGCTGTCGGCCGATCCGGACGCGTGTCCCGGCGAGACGATCGAGCCGGACATTCGGGCGCGCGTCGATTCGCTGACGGTGCTACGCGCGGATACGCGGTTTACGAATGTGAGCGCGCTCAAGCTGCCTCGCCCGGACACGTACGACGTGGCCATCGCGGCGCTTTTTGTCCGCGTGGCCGACCGCAAAGGCAACGTCGGCTTCCCCGAGGATCAGCGGGCGTTCGTGAATCAACTGCTCGCAACCGGCAAGCTGGTCGCGATCGCGTCGTTCGGCAGCCCGTATCTGATCGAGCGCTTTCCGAACGCCAAGACATGGCTCGCGTCATTTTCGACGAACGGCGTGTCGCAACGAGCCGCCGGGCGAGCGCTATTCGGGCAAATCCCGATCTCGGGACGCATTCCGGTGACGGTTCCTGGAACTGCACGGCGTGGGGACGGGCTTCACGTGGATGCAAATCCGATGACGCTTGGGCGCGCGACGGCGGCGATGTCGGACCGACTGAAGTCTGCCTGCACGCTGCTCGATCGCGCGGCGGCGGACGGAGCGTTTCCCGGTGGCGTGCTGGCGGTCGCCTTGGACGGGCAGGTTGCGGTTCATCCGCTTGGGGCGCTGACGTATGACGCAAAGGCGCGGCGCGCGGACCCGGAGACGATCTACGATGTGGCGTCGTTGACGAAGCCGATTGTGTCGGCGACTGCGGCGATGATGCTTTTCGAGCAGGGGCGGCTCGATCTGGATGCGCCGGTGGCGCGATATTTGCCTGAATTTGGGGCGGCGGCGAGGTGCGATCCGGATGCGGCTTGGCGGGCACGCGTTACGGTGCGGATGCTCTTGCTGCACAATTCCGGGCTGCCCGCGCATCGCGAGTTTTTCAAGGATGTGCGAGGTATGAGGCCCGGGGCTAAAGCCCAGGAGAAGAGGACGCCGCTTATCGAGGGGCTGAAGCCCCACGCTTCCACCGTCCGGCTCCGCCGAAAATCTTTTGCGGCTAGCGCCGCTGGGCGCCAAAGGGAGCTGTCGCCTCCCGGCTCCTTGGGAACAGCTGATGCCCGTCTTGCGGCCCGATCGATTCTGGCGCGGGTGGCGGCGGAGCCGTTGGTGCGCGAGCCGGGGGCGCAGATCGAATACTCCGACCTTGGATTCATTCTGCTCGGAGAGATCATCGAGCGGCTGACGGGCGAATCGCTCGACGAATTCGCGCGCAAGAATATTTTCATGCCACTTGGGATGAATTCGTCGATGTTCACTCCGCGGCGAAGTCTTCGCGCGAGGATTGCGCCGACGCAAAACGATACGGAGTACCGCAAGCGTCTGCTGCATGGCGAGGTGGACGACGAGAACGCGTGGGCCATGGGTGGCGTGGCGGGGCACGCGGGGCTTTTTTCGACCGCGGGCGATATCGCGATTTTCGCGCAGATGATGTTGAATGGTGGCATCTACGCGCACCGGCGGCTGCTGGCGCGCGCGACGATCGAGCAATTCACCACGCGGCAAAATATCGGCGATTCGGCACGCGCGCTCGGCTGGGATGTGCCGGTGCAGCCGTCTTCCTCGGGCGTCCATTTTTCTGCGGCGAGCTATGGCCACCTCGGGTTTACCGGCACGTCGCTGTGGATCGATCCCGAGCGGAAAGCGTTTGTGATCCTGCTGACGAATCGCGTCCATCCGACGCGCGCGAATGAAAAGATCAAGCAGGTGCGCCCGGCGCTGCACGATGCGGTGATGAAGGCGCTGAAAGGCTAAATCGTCGCTCTCCGCTCGCCCGTCACGTTGCCTGAATCAATCGCCCCTCCGGGGCTGGATTTTGGGCGCGGGAGACCCGGCACTCCGCTTCGCTCCGTGCCGGGCTAAGTACAATCGCCGCTCCGCGGCTTTGGATGGGGCCTGAGGCGCCCGGAAGCCCAGACTTCCGGGCTAAAGAACCCGGCGCTACGTCCAAACCTTCGGGGCCTGAACCTCGACCCGATAACTCCTCGTGCACAATTGGCATCCAAAGTTCATCCCCAGCAGAAGAGTGCGTTCGCGCCCCGCTATAATCTTTGCAGGCTGGTTGGGGCGTGAGGAGCTTTTGAAACCGGTTAGGACAGAGCAGCGCAATCCGCGTTCGCGCGGCCTCGATCGGAAATCAACGCTCGAAATCCTGCGTGCCCTGAACCGCGAAGACGCGCGCGTGGCTTTGGCCGTGCGGCGCGAATTGCCGAAGATTGCTCGGGCCGTCGATGCGATCGTGAAGGCGCTGGGATCGGGCGGCAGGCTTTTCTACATCGGCGCGGGAACGAGCGGGCGGCTGGCGGTACTCGACGCAGCCGAGTGCTCGCCGACCTTCGGCACGCCGCCGCGCATGGTGCAGGCAATTATTGCCGGTGGCGCCAGGGCGCTGCAGCACGCGTCCGAGGGCGCGGAAGATTCAGCGGCAGGGGGCGCGCGCGATCTGCGGCGCGCCGGGCTGACGTCCAAGGATGTGGTGGTAGGGCTGGCGGCGAGCGGTACGACACCGTACGTGCTCGGCGCGCTGGCCTTCGCCAAGCGGCGCGGCGCGGTGACGGTGGGCGTGACGGCAAATCCTCGATCGCCGTTGGCGCGCGCGGCGCGGATCGCCATCGCTCCTGACACAGGGCCAGAGGCGATTTCGGGCTCGACGCGGATGAAGGCTGGGACGGCGCAGAAGCTGGTCCTGAACCTGCTTTCTACCGCTGCGATGGTGCGGCTTGGCAGGGTCTACGAGAACTGGATGGTTCACGTGGCGCTGACAAATCAGAAGTTACGGCGGCGAGGCGTGAGGATTCTGGAAGAGGCGGCCGACGTGAGCGCGTCCACCGCAGAACACGCAGTGCGGCAGGCGGGCAACGATCTGGCGGCGGCGCTGGTGATGCTGAAGACGGGCGGCAGCGCCCGGGACGCGCGCAAGTGGCTCGCCGCGACCGGCGGAAATGTGCGGCAGGCGCTCAACGTCGCGAGAAAGCTGCCGAAGAAGAATATCTAGAAAGACCAACTGGACTAGGGACGAGACATGGATCGATTCGAGATTCACGGCGGCAAGCGGCTCGAAGGCACGGTGCGGATTAGCGGCGCGAAGAACGCCGCGCTGCCGGAGATGGCGGCGGCGCTGCTCACCGCCGAGCCGGTGCACCTGAAAAATATTCCGCACGTGCGCGACATCATCACGATGGCGAAGCTGCTCGCGCACATGCGCTGCGTGGTATCGAGCCCGGACATTCCACCGAGCGAATTCACGTTTCGCGCGGAGACGATTTCGCATGCCGAGGCGCCGTACGAACTGGTGAAGACGATGCGCGCGTCGGTGCTGACGCTGGGGCCGCTCGTCGCGCGGTTCGGTTACGCGCGCGTTTCGCTGCCGGGAGGCTGCGCGATCGGGGCGCGCCCGATCGATCTGCACATCCAGGCGCTCGAAAAGCTGGGCGCGAAGATCAACGTCGATCACGGCTACGTGGAGGCGCGGGCCGAACGACTGAAGGGCACGACGTTCCGCTTCCCGAAAATCACGGTAACAGGCACGGAGAACATTCTCACCGCTGCCGTGCTGGCCGAAGGCGAAACCATTCTTGAAAACGCGGCGCTCGAGCCGGAGATTCCCGATCTCGCGGATCTGCTGACGAAAATGGGCGCGAAGATTGAAGGCGCCGGCACACCGACCATTCGCATGCAAGGCGTCGAAAAGCTGCATGGGGCGACGCATACGGTGATTCCCGACCGGATCGAGACGGGCACGTTCCTCGTGGCGGGCGCGATTACCGGCGGTGAGCTGCTCTTGACGCACTGCGAGCCATCGCACCTGGGCGCGGTGATCGAGAAGCTGCGCGAGTGCGGCGTCGAGATCAAGTGCGAAGGCAATGGCACGATGCGCGTGCGCGCGGCGAAAAAGCTGGTGGCGGCGGACGTCGAGACGACCGAGTTCCCCGGATTCCCGACGGACATGCAGGCGCAGTTCATGGCGCTGGCGACGCAGGCGCAAGGCGTGTCGCGCATCCACGAGACAATTTTCGAGAACCGGTTCCTGCACGCAAGCGAGATGATGCGCATGGGCGCGAACATAACGATCGACGGCAACTGGGCGATCGTCACCGGACCTGTTCCGCTGACCGGCGCCCCAGTGACGGCTTCGGATTTGCGCGCGAGCGCGGGGCTGGTGTTGGCGGCGCTGGTGGCGGACAACACCACCGTGATCGATCGCGTCTACCACATCGACCGCGGATACGAGCGCATCGAGGAAAAGCTGCGCGGAGTGGGAGCCAGCATCGAGCGGCTGAGCTCGCCAGAGTAAGGAAACGGCTTAGTTGCCCCGGCGCCTCGAACAGAACCACAGTCTTTAGAAGCCGCAATGGCCCTCCGGGAACCGCAATCTGCTTCTATATACGGCCCGTCCATTCCCGTTGACATTTCGTATTCCCCATATGTAATATAACCTCTGTGGCATACGAGATCGAGCGGACGAATGAGTTCACCGACTGGTGGGACGCCCTTAGCGAAAAGGAACAGATAGAAGTCGCGAAGATCGTCGGCGTGCTTGCCGAAAAGGGCCCCGGCTTGAAAAGGCCTTGCGTAGGTAAGATTGAAGGTTCGAAGAAGATTCCTAATCTGAAGGAATTGATCATTCAGTTTGCAGGAGACCCTTATCGAGTGTTCTTCATGTTCGATGAGCGCAAGTTCGGCATTCTCTTGCTCGGCGCAAGAAAGACCGGCGGCAGGAAAGCTGAGGCTGCTTGGTATAAGGCGAGAATCGCCGAAGTTGAATCAATTTACGAACAGTATGTTGCAGAGCTCGAGAAAGAGGGGTTGATATAGAGCATGGCTGGACACAGATCATTTTCCGGGCTCGTCGAGAAGATGTCTCCTAAAGCGCAAGCAGAAATTAAACATGGGACAGCCAAGATCCTTGCTGAAATGGAGCTAGCCGAGTTGCGCGAAGCCCTGGCGATTCGACAGGCGGACCTTGCCCAAATGCTCAAAACCACACAGGCCGCGGTCTCGCGCCTCGAACGTCGAGGCAACGTGACGATCGGGAGTCTGAAAGGATACATCGAGGCGCTCGGGGGAAGGCTTGAATTGAACGCCGTTCTTCCGGGTCACACCGTGAAGATCGCTTATGCGTTGAAGGAAAACGCAGGTCGCGCCGCCAGGAGCACCATGAGCTCTAAAGGAAAGAGAGCGCGCACAACTCGCCGCAAACGATAAGGCCCGCACCGATCGCAAAAGAAAAGGGGAGGCGAAATCGCCTCCCCTTTTCTTTTTGTCGGCTGGACCCAAATGCCAGAACAGATTTTGCTAGCTGGCGGCTTCGCCTTTGGCTTGCTTGTCGCGCTGATCGCGCAGGACGGCTTTGCGGCTCAGACGGATTTTGTTGCCTTCGATCGCGAGGACCTTGACCAGCACCTGATCGCCTTCCTTCAGCTCGTCGCGGACGGCGCGGATGCGCGCCTCGGCGATTTCGCTGATGTGGAGAAGGCCGTCGGTGCCCGGGAAGATTTCGACGAAGGCGCCGAATTCGGCGATGCGCACGACCGTGCCGAGATACGTCTTGCCCATTTCGGCGGTCGCGGTGACGTCGCGAATCATCTTCAACGCGGCCTCGGCTGCGGGGCCGTTGTTCGCGAAGACGTGGACCTTGCCATCGTCCATCACGTCGATCTTCACGCCGGTGGCTTCGATGATCGAACGGATTTTCTTTCCGCCGGGGCCGATCAGGTCGCGAATCTTGTCCGTGGGGATGCTGAGCATATGGAGGTGCGGCGCGTACTCGGAAATTTCGGTGCGTGCGGACGAGATGGTCGGGATCCATGATATCGAGAATCTGGAAGCGCGCCTTGCGGGCCTGTTCGAGCGCCTCGCGCATCATCGGGATGCTGACGCCGCCGACCTTGATGTCCATCTGGAGCGCGGTGATGCCCTGGCGCGTGCCGGCTACTTTGAAGTCCATGTCGCCGTAGTGATCTTCGGCGCCGGCGATATCGGTGAGGATCGCATACTTATCGCCTTCGACGACGAGACCCATCGCGATGCCCGCACAGGGCGACTTGAGCGGCACGCCCGCGTCCATCAGAGCGAGCGACCCGCCGCAGACGGTGGCCATCGACGAGGAGCCGTTCGATTCCAGAATGTCGGAAACGACGCGCATGGCGTACGGGAAGTCCGCTTCCGCCGGAATCAGATTGGCGAGGGCACGCTCGGCGAGAGCGCCGTGGCCGATTTCGCGGCGCCCGGGACCGCGCAAGAATTTCACCTCGCCGACGGAGAACGGCGGGAAATTGTAGTGCAACATGAAACGCTTGAAGGATTCGTCCTCGAAGAGAAGGTCGAGGCGCTGCTTATCTTCCTTGGTGCCGAGCGTGGTGGTGACGAGCGCTTGCGTCTCGCCGCGCGTGAAGAGCGCCGAGCCGTGCACGCGAGGCAGCACGCCGACTTCGCAGGTGATCTGGCGAATCTGGTCGAAAGCGCGGGCGTCGGGACGGCGACGGCGATTCAGCATATCGTCGCGGAAGATGTGTTCGCGGAGGCGTTCGAAGGCGCGATAGGCGAGCTTTTTCTTGTCATCGTCATCTTCGGGGATCGCGGCCATGATTTCGGTTTTGATCGTGTCGACGAGGCCATAGCTTTCGAGCTTGGGATGCTTGGCGGTGTCGAGGGCGTCGCGGAGGCGTTCGCCGTACTTTTGCGAAATTTCCTTGTAGAGGGCTTCGTCGAATGCAGGCGGCGTGACCGTGACTTTCTTCTCGTTGACGCGCGCGCCGAGATCCTTTATCGCGGCGACGATCTGCTTGATGGCGGCGTGGCCGAATGCGAGAGCGTCGGCGACAGTGTCCTCGGAAACCTCGAGAGCGCCCGATTCCACCATGACGATCGCTTCCGCGGAGCCGGCGATGACGATATTCAGCAGGCTCGTCTTTTGCTCGGCAACGGTGGGGTTCACCACGAGCTTGCCGTCGAGCAGGCCGACGCGCACGCAGGCGATGGGGTTGGTGAACGGAAGTTTCGAGATGTAGAGCGCGGCCGAGGCGGCGGTGACGCCGATGACGTCGGGATCGTTTTCGCTATCCGCGGAGAGCACCATGGCGACGACTTGCGTTTCGGTCGACCAGCCCTCGGGAAACAGCGGGCGCAGCGGACGATCGATCAGGCGCGAGGTGAGAATTTCGCGCTCGGAGGGGCGGCCTTCGCGCTTGAAGAAGCCGCCGGGAATCTTGCCTGCAGAATAGGTGTACTCGCGGTAATCGACCGTAAGCGGAAGAAAATCCTTTTCGGTGGCTTTGTTGTCCATGCACGCTGTGGAGAGCACGACCGTGTCGCCATAGCGCGCCACGACGGCGCCATGCGCCTGGCGGGCCATCTTGCCCGTTTCGAGGGTCAGCTTGCGGCCGCCCAGATCCAAACTTACTTGTTCAAACATGTCACTTCCTTCTGTCCCGGATCACCGGGAACGTCATCGGATACGAGAGAGTGTCTCGGAAAAGCATCTCGAAGAGGTGAGGGGCAAGGCAGTGGGATTATTGGGCAGACGGGCTCGCGCATGGCGGTTCCAATGGTCCGCAAGACGGCCGACAACTCTGCTTCGTGCTGCCGTGGAGGGGAATGCGACCGGAGCGGCCGCTAAGGAAATCCGCACTACTTGCGCAAACTGAGTCTTTCAACAATCTCGCGATACCGATCCGGGTCGCGGCGATTCAGATAGTCCAGCAACCGGCGGCGCTTATTGACCATCATAATCAAGCCGCGCCGCGATGCATGATCCTTGGCATGGGACTGGAGGTGGGTCGTCAGGTAGTTGATCCGCTCGCTTAATAGGGCAATCTGCACTTCCGGGGAGCCCGTATCTTTCGTGTGAGTCCGGAACTGCTCGATTACACCAATCTTGGCTTCGATCAACTGTTCACCTCTGGCTGAAACGTCGTACCCCTACTCTGCTCTCTTTTAGCCTCTTCTTAACTTAATAATGCTAGCACACAGTTTTCGGGCATTCCACAAGGAATTTGGGCTCTCGCGAGCCCCCGCTCTCGCGAGATTTCGCGCCGAAGAGCATTGCGGACAACCGCTTACGGATGCCATGGAAATTGGCGCGCAACGCCCCGGCTTGCAAAAAGTCGCCCAAGGTATACTCGATTAAGGGCGCGTGAATTACAGCGATATGACGATTGCATCCACGATTCGGCGAAATCATGCAATTCGCGTTGGCGCGCTCGTCTTTTCCCTGGTTGCGCTGCTCGCCGCGGCGACTTTTGCTCCGAGGGGACACGCGCAGGCGAAAGCCCCGACGACGTATCCGCAGGAAATCAGCCGGGTGACTTTTGCCGTGGCAGGCGACGTGATTCCCCATCAGGCCGTCGTGGAAGCCGCGAAGGCGGCGGCCACGCCGGACAATCACGACGGCTGGGATGCGCTGTTTGCGAATGTCTCGGATGCGTTTCGCGACGCTGACTTTGGCTTTGTGAATCTCGAGACGCCTGTTGCTCCGAAGCACTCTCTTGGCACGAAGGCGTTTCAGTTCAATGCGCCGGTCGCTCTGATCGATTCGCTGAAATTCAACGGAATCAACGTCGTCTCGTTTGCGAATAACCACGTGATGGACCAGGGTTGGGCGGGATTCGATGAATCGCTCGATCATCTGCGCGAGGAAGGGATGCTGTTTGTGGGCTCCGGCGCGACGGCCGACTCGGCGTGGCAGCCGTTAATTCTCGAAAAGAACGGCATTCGCGTCGGCTGGCTCGGGATGACGCGCTGGCTCAACGGCAATCGCAACCCCGAAAAAGATAGCCAGCCGCACGTGGCGTTCTTCCCGTATCCGGGCGAATCGATGGGCGCGCCCGGACGCGATGAGGCCGGCGTGCTCGCCGCGATCAAGGCGGCGCGCGCGCAGTGCGATCTGCTGCTGATCTCAATTCACTGGGGGATCGAGTATTCGCCGATGCCGCGGCCGCAGGACGTCGAGGCCGCGCATGCATTTCTGGAAGCGGGCGCAAGCGCCATAGTTGCCGCTCATCCGCACGTGCTGCAGCCGATCGAGACCTACGTGACGCAGGATCAGCGGAAGACCGTGATTTTCTATTCGCTCGGCAATTTTCTCTCGAATCAGTCCGCCACCTACGTGCAGGACTTGATGCCGGATAAGACGGCCGAGCCGCGCGAGTCGATCATCGCGAAATTTACCGTCGTGAAGAAGGATTACGGCCCGGCGGGAACTCGCGTGGAATTGAGCGACGTGGGTATCATGCCCATCTGGGAAGAAAACAACCGGCTGGCGCTTCGAAGCGGCCGGGCCAAAGCTCCCTCGATCTATCCCGTGTTCATGGACCGCGTGATTCCGCAACTCCAGGCGCGAGTGGATCAGTTGAATCAGCTCGGCGCGCAGATGACGGACGCGCAAAAGCAGGAATTCACGCAAGTATCGAATCAGCTCGCGATGCTGAAACATCAGCGCGAAATGGTCCTCGATCGTACGGGGGATGAATATGTGGTTCCGCCGCCCGCTCTGGCTGCCACAGCGAGCCATTAGCCTGCTGCCGATTGCTGGGTCGCAAGCGCAAGATGCCGCGCTGCCCTTCGACTTCGCTCGGGGTAGAAAGGCCGCGGCGCTACATTGAAACCTTCAACCTTCCAAATTCCCAAGCGCCGGAGGCGCGATTGTCATTAGCCCGGCATGGAGCGAAGCGAAATGCCGGGAACGCGCAGGCAGAGTTCATAGTCCCGGAGGGGACGGTTGAACATCTGCCTCGCAAGCAAGAGTCAATCGCCCCTCCGGGGCTGCACGTCGAAACACGGTTACCCGGCACTCCGCTGCGCCTGCCTCGCCGGCAGGCGGGCTGCGTGCCGGGCTACCTACAATCGCCGCTCCGCGGCTGACGTCATGTAAGTCCCACATCTTTAAGGGAATACAACGGTCTGACGAAACTGGTTCCGGGAAGGCGCTCAGACGTGTAGAATCCGCTGTCGGGGGACGTCAGGCCTGCCATACGCCGTTTGCTTCTTGCCGCCAGGAGAAAGATCGATGCCATACCAGATTGCTGCTTCGGATGCTACGTACTTCCTCGGGTTTGATGGTGGCGGCACAAAAACGGAGTGCATCCTGGCCGATGCGGATGGGCGCGTGCTGGGGCGATCCGTGGGCGGGCCGTCGAATCCTCTTCGCGCGGGCTACATGAGGGCATGGTTTGCGATCAGCGAGGCGGCCGACGTGGTTTTGAGGCGGCAAAAGATCAGCGCAGGCCACATCCGCGGAATTTGCGCGGGCTTGGGAGGCGCGGGCCGTTCGGGAGTGGTGCGCCAGGCCGCCACCTTTTTCGCGCAGGCCTACCCCAACGCCGAAGTTCGCGTGACGACCGACCTCGAGATCGCCCTCGAGGCAGCATTTGGCTCTGCCGAAGGAATCATTCTCCTGGCCGGAACCGGCTCCGTCGCTCTCGGGCGGGGCGAAAACGGCAAGACGGTGCGGGCGGGCGGGCGCGGCCCATGGTTCAGCGACGAGGGAAGCGCATTCGACATCGGCCGGCGCGCGTTCCAAGCGGTGGTCGAAGCGGAAGAGGCGCGCGGCCTGGAGACGGCTCTTTCGAAGCGCCTTTTCAAATTCCATGAGGCGCAAGATTGGAACTCGCTGCTCGATCGCGTCTCGAAGAATCCGGACGATGTGTTTCCGAAGACGTTTCCGCTGGTGGCCCAGCTTGCCGAGCGTGGCGACGAAGTCTCGCGCGAGATTTTGTCCGCCGCGGCCGTTTCGCTCGCAGCGCTCGCCGTGAGTGTGGTCGACCAACTCGGATGGCGCAGCCGCGAGATTCCCGTCGCCAAGGTCGGCGGAGTCTATGGACGCTCGAAACATTTCGACGCCGCGATTGATGCGGAGCTGAACCGATCGCTCGGCCGCGTGCGCCTGGTGCCCGTCGAGATTTCTCCCGCGGAGGCTGCCGCGCGCATGGCGGTCCATGTGGCGCGGGCGAAGGGCAATGCCGCCTGATACGGTAACGCGGACCGAATTCGCGCGTACCGCTTCGGGTGACGAACTCAAGTCCCTGATCCACGAAGCGGGCGAGGACCTCCTGCTCGCGCTGCTCGAAAATCCCAAACTCGACGAAACGCATGTGATCCGGCTGCTCGAGCGGCTCGATCTGCCGGCGAACGTGCTGGGAGCGATCGGCGCGGAAGGGAAGTGGGCGGCGAGCGAAAGCGTCCGGTTGGGGCTGGCGCGGCATCCGCGCACGCCGAAGCGCATCGCGCTGGCCGTGGTGCGGCAGCTCTACCTTTTCGATCTCGTGCGCGTGAGCTTGTTGCCGTCGACCCCGGCGGACATCAAGCGGGTGGCCGAAGAGATCATCATCGCGCGCGTGCCGCATATCCCGGTGGGGCAAAAGCTGACACTGGCGCGCCGCGGGCCGTCGCGCGTGGTGGGCGCGCTGCTCGCCGAGGGCCACGCGCAGGCCGTGAAACTGGCGCTCGCGAACCCATTTCTCACCGAGAGTCAGATCCTGAAGGTGCTGGCGAAGACGGGCGTTCCGCAGCGCGTGGTGGTGGCGATTGCGCAAGACGCCAAATGGTCGCGGCAGTACAATGTCCGCGCGGCGCTGGTCCGCAACGTGCACACGCCCGCGCCGAGCGTGCTCGGATTTCTTCGCGATCTCACGCTGCGCGATTTGAAGGACATTTCGGCGCTCGAAGGGCTCACGCCGCATCGTAGAAAGCAGATCGCGGACGAGATCAGGCGGCGGGCCGGCGGAGGGGAACCGCCGGGCCGTTAGCGGTGTCAAACCTATCGACGGCGTGTCTGAGGGCGAATGGCGAAAAAACCGACTCACATTGCGTGGATCATCGCGATAGCGGCTGTAGCATTCGTCGGCGTGATGGTCTATTCGTCGTATCAGGAGACGCGAACGCGCTACGAAGTCTGCATGAACTTCAAGGGCGCCACGCATTGCGCCACCGCCGCCGGCGCAAACCACGACCAGGCCGTCCGCAGCGCGCAGGAAATTGATTGCGAGCTGCTGACGAACGGCCGGACCGAGAACATGGTATGCCTCGATCAGCAACCATCGAGCGTCCGACCAATTCAATGACGCGCTGCCTGAATTGCGGCGCCGAGCGCGCGGCGGAAGTTTGCGATGCGTGCGGGCTGAGCCCGACGGCCGCGGAGTTTTCTCTGCGGAAGCGGCTGCTGAACCGCACGGCGATCTTCGTGCTCGGATCGCTGGCGTTTGTGGTGGCGAGCGAGCGCTATCCGTCGCTCGAGCTTGACGGCATTCTCATCTTTATCGGCGTGCTCTTCTTTTTGACGCTGGGCCTGGCGATCTGGGTCGAGCGGCGCGCGCTGAAGCACGGGGAAGTCGAAGCGCTCAAGCGCGTTTATTACGGACTAATTCCGGTGCCGTGGGTTCTGTCGGTGATGCTGCTCGCGAACGGCGCCTTGGATCACGGGACGCCGCAGATCGTGCGGGAACAGATCGTCAGCAAATTTTCGATGCCGGGGCCGGTCGCGAGCCGCCGGCTGATCGTCACGTCGTGGCGGGAGGGGCACCGCTTCGAGCGCATCGCCGTGTCGCGCGAAGATTTCGACAGCTTCAACCGGGGAGATACGGTCGACGTGCAAGTGAAGGACGGCCTTCTCGGCATTCCCTGGGTTTACGGAGTTTCCCACCCTTAGGTTCCGCAGTTGTATTCCACGATGTACCCCTCGAAGCGCGCGGCCCTGCGCGGATTTTCGGATGCTAGACTGAATTCGCGAGTTCGGAGCCAACACCCGCATGCGCCTGCCCGAAACATGGACGGAACGGCTGCCCTTCCTCGAAACGCTTGAGGAGGATTGGAAACCCGTAGCGCGCCCAATTTTGATCGTGGCGACCGTTTTTTACGTCGTTTTCCTGATGCAGCAGGCGCGGGGCAGCGGTCCTTTTCTGATGATCAATCTTGTCTTCATACCGATTCACGAGGGCGGACACCTGCTGTTCCGCTTTTGCGGCGAATTCCTCGCTATCGCCGGAGGGACGATCCTGCAGCTGGGTGTTCCGGTGATGCTCGCAACGTATTTCATCTTTGAGCGGCAGGTGCAGGGCGCCGCCTTCTGTCTCTTCTTTTTCTTCCAGCAGTTTCTTCCGGTGGCGACGTACATGGCCGACGCGCGCGCGCAGCAGTTGCCGCTCCTGACGGTGGGCGACGCCGACTACGTGATCCACGACTGGAACTATCTTTTCGGCAAGCTCGGCCTCTTGCAGCACGACACGCAGATTGCCATGGCCGTGCGCGTGTTGGGCTGGATCGGGATGCTGGCGATCACCGGATGGATGGTCTACCGCAGCCTGCGGCCGGAAAATGCGCCGATGCAGATTAGCTCGGTGAATCAGGGCTAACCGCGCGGCGTCCCTTAACGCGATCGAACAGCAGAAAGCAGATCCCTCCCTACGTCCCCCGCCCGCAAACACCGCGGGAAAAGAGAAGACGCGGGACTCCGCTCGGGATGACAGCCCCTTGTTTTGCATCTTCTGTTTGCGTCGCGGATCAGAAGGTGTAGAGGCCGCGGAGATCGACTGGGTGCGGCAGTTCGATTTCGAGGACGCGATCGTAATCTTCAAGAGTCAATTTTATTAGCTGGGCGGGGCCGACGTCGTGCGATGTCCAATCGGTGCTGGGGATGATCCGCGACGGCTGGGCCAGGTCGCCGGTTTCGATGTCGGCGCCTTGCTTGGTGATATCGGTGAGAAATACCAGGTAGACAAGCCTGGATTTTGTGTCGAGCATCAGATAGCGGTGCCCGAGCAGTATGAGAACGAAATCCTTCTTCTTGCTCTTCTTATCCGGCTGGTAGACGTTTGCCGCGAGCGGAGGCTTGCCGTCGAGCTTGACCTCGGATTCGTCCACCTGCTTCCAGTGAATGCGGTCGGAATCGCCGGCCGCGCCCGCAATCCCCGCCGAAAACAAGCTGGCGGCGAGGCACACGCCGACAGTGGCGAGAAATTGGATTCCCATGCTGCGCCGAATTCTTGTCTTCGGTTTCACTCACTAGGAGGATACATCACTGCCGCTAGATTTGAGTGAAGAGTGCTTTTGCCTTAGCTGCGGAATCGCGCTTTTCCTCTTGCGGAACTTCTGTATGGCTCTCTTCGTATAACCAAGCAGATAATCAACGACCTCAAATCGATGGTGGGGAGCTACTTTGCGGAAGACCTGGAAGGAAGCCGGGCTGCTCCTGATCAATTTACTGATCGTCGCTACCGTGGTTGTGGGCGCCGAGCTATGGCTTCAAAAACATTTTCGGACCGGACTTGCGCCAGTGGCGATCGTCGTCTGCCTCGGGACTTATCTCGCAGCGTGCAGATGGATCGAACGGCGGACGCCGGCGGAGTTCGCCCTTCCTTATGCGCTGCCTGAACTCGGGATCGGAATGCTCGGCGGGCTGGGGCTGTTCTCGCTGACGATGGCGATTCTTTGGACTTGCGGCGTTTACCATGCCTCCGGATGGGGCAGCTTTCACCATCTCACAGCAGGACTCGTCCCGGCGCTTCTTGGCGGCATCATCGAAGAAATTCTTTTCCGCGGATTGCTGTTTCGTCTGATCGCCAAGCTGCTCGGAACCTGGGGCGCGTTGGCGCTCACGGCGGCGTTTTTCGGATTTGCGCACCTGGCGAATCACGGAGCGACTGCCGGCAGCGCAGTGGCAATCGCGCTCGAGGCGGGAGTGCTGTTGGGGGCGGCGTACGCGGCGACGACGCGTCTGTGGCTGCCGATCGGGCTGCACTTCGCGTGGAATTTTACCGAGGGTGCGATTTTCGGCATGACGCTATCGGGAAACGCGATGGCTTCTGGCGTGATTCGTGGCTCGCTGAGCGGCCCGCGGATTCTGACGGGAGGGGAGTTTGGGCCCGAAGCGTCGATCGTGGCGGTCGTCGTTTGCCTGGCGGCGGCGATTTATCTGATTTATCGCGTCGCGAAGCTGCACCTTGCCGAACCGCCTGTTTGGAGCAAGTCGATCTCGCGGGCTGCGGAGGTGACAGCGCAAGATTGATTTCGTTGGGCGATGAATGCGGCGATGATACACTGCGCGCAGGTTGGAGATTAAGGGAGGAAGCGAATGGCGAAGAAGAGCAGGCTCACGCAGGCGGCGGTGAAAATCGGATCCGTTGTGGGGAAGGCGGACCGCACCGCGCATAAGGTGGTGAAAGCGGGAGCGATGGCGAAGAAGGAGCTTGCAGCCATCTCGAAGCAGGTGGAAGCTCTCAAGAAGCAGCTGCAAAAAACCACGAAAAAACTGCAACGCGCCCTGCGCTAACGCGAACTGTTTTCCGGATTTACCTCGAACCGGCCCGCGCCCATCGCGCGATGCGCCGTCGTGCCATGGAACACCAATTCACCTGCCCGTATTGCGGCGAAGAGATTTCAATGGTGCTGGATTTGTCCGCCGGGGGCCAAACCTACGTCGAAGACTGCGAAGTATGCTGCCAGCCGATTGAGATCAGCTTCAGCGTCGAAGACGACGATCTCGCCAACTTTGACGCCAAAACGCTCGGCTAGGGAGCCGAGCGCTCAGGATTTGATTTCGCCGAAGGATTTGTCGAGGAGGCGGATGCCTTCGTCGACATCGGCCTTCGAGATGTTCATCGGCGGCGCGAGGCGGATCACGTTGCCGTGCAGGCCGCCCTTGCCGATCAGCAAGCCGTTGGCGCGGGCGCGTTCGAGGAGCTGATTGGTCTCGGCGGGCGCGGGTTCTTTTGTCGCGCGGTCACGGACCAACTCGAGCGCCTGCATCATGCCCATGCCGCGCACGTCGCCGATGAGCGGATATTTCGCCTGGAGCGCTTCGAGCTGCTGGCGGAGATAGCCTCCCACGACGTGCGTATTCTCCCGCAGATTTTCTTCTTCGATCACCTCGATCACGGCGCGCGCGGCGACCGACGTGACGGGATTACCGCCGAAAGTTGAAATCGTGAGGCCTTGAAACTTGCCCGCGAGCTCGGAGGTGGTGATGGTCGCGCCGACGGGCACGCCGTTGCCCATGCTCTTCGCGCAGGTAATGATGTCGGGCGTCACTTCCCACTGCTCGATGCCGAACCACTTTTTGCCGGTGCGGCCGAAGCCGGTCTGCACTTCATCCGAAATGAAAAGGCCGCCGTAGTTTTTCACGATGCGATAGACGATCTTGAAATATTCGGGCGGCGGCGTGATGAATCCGCCGACGCCCTGAATCGGCTCGGCGATGAAGGCGGCAATCGAGCCGCTGGTGCCGGTCTGGATCAGATCTTCGACGTCGTTGGCGCAGGCGACGCCGCAATCCGGATATTTCAGATGCAGCGGGCAGCGGTAGCAATACGGGCTGACCGCGTGTGCGACGCCGACGCTGATCACCCCGGACTTGCGATACGCAGCATGAGCCGTGACGCTCTTCGCGAGCGCCGACGAGCCGGAATAGGCGTGGCGCAGGGCGACGATGTCGTAGCTTGGGCTGGCCATGCGCGCGAGCAGGATCGCGGCTTCGTTGGCCTCGGTGCCGGAGCTGGTGAAAAAACTCTTCTGCAATTTTCCGGGCGTGATCTCGGCCAACTTCTCGGCGAGGGCGACGATGGCTTCGTTGGGGAAGAGCGTCGAGGTGTGCTGGAGCTTGTCGACCTGCGCCTTAATCTTCGACGTGACCTTGGGATTGCAGTGGCCGACGCCGACGGTGACGATGCCGCCGAAGAAGTCGAGGTATTTGTTGCCCTCGACATCCCAGAGATATTGCATCGCGGCGCGATCGGCGACGAGCGGGTGCTGGTAGTAGTTGGCGACCGCGGGCCAGAGATATTCCTTGTGCTTGCGCACGACCTCTTCGCTGCGGCTGGCGGCTGCTTTCGGTTGCGTCGTCACGCAAAGACTCCTGGCCGTCTGGATTCGACTGGATCGAAGTTTACAGTCTGCCCTCAGCCGCGGCAAGGGCGCTCAGTGCGGGCGAGCGAAAAGAGACTCGAATCGACGGAGTTCCCGTATAATTCCGGGCCAATGGAAGCCACACTAAGGAAGTTGGTGGGAGCGCTTGGGCGGATTTTTCCGGATTGCGTCACGCTCAGCCAGGCAATTGCGTTCAATATGTTTCTGGCTTTTTTCCCACTGCTGCTTTTCACGCTTGGCTTGCTGGGAGAGACGCGGCTTTTCCACGATGCGCTGCAGGAGATCCCCAATCACTTGGCCCTGATTCTGCCGCCGGGCAGCGCGGGCGTCGTTTCGGCCTATTTCGTGCGGAAGACGGTCCATACCTGGAATTGGATGGTGCTGGGGATGGGCGGCACGATGATCGCGGGTACGCAGGTGATGATCGGGTATATCGAAGGCTTCCGCGTGATCGAGGGAGATCTGCTGCGGCCGGGCTACTGGCGGCGGCAGCTCCGCGCGTTCGTGTTGCTATGCCTCACGATAGTGCCGATGCTGGCGGTGGTGATCCTGACGGTGTTTGGCAAGCAGACGCGCGCGTGGTTGATGGTGCGGACACAGTCGGTCTACATGACCCGGGAGCTCGAAATAACGCTGTCCGGGATCGTTGTCCTCGTGCTGGCGATGGGAGTGCTGGTGGTGCTGTATCGCCTCGGGCGCCCGGGGCACCCGGGCATGGTGGATTTGTTGCCCGGGGCGCTGGTTGCTACGCTTCTGTGGTGGGCGGTGGATATCGGTTTCGGGTGGTACGTGCGGAAGATGCCGTACGATGCGATGTATCGCGGGTTGGCGGCGGCGATCGGTCTGCTGCTGTGGATGTTTCTGACGGCGATGATCGTGCTGTTCGGCGCCGCGTATAATGCGGAGACGCGCGAGGAGCTGGCGGACGCACGAGCCGCAGCGACGCCGGGGCGAGCGAAGACGCTGACGTTTCACTAGCGCGAGGCATCGCGGCGCGCGTTGGGTTTGCGCAAAGGAGCGCGCGATGAGCGACATTCACGTCGAGTGCTACTCGGGGTATCGGGCGGAGGAGCGGCCGCTGCGGTTTGTCCTGCGCGGGCGCGCGTTCGACGTCCAGGAACTCGACGGGCGATGGTATTCGCCCGACGCGAGCTATTTTCGCGTGCTCGCCACCGATGGCAATTATTACGTCCTGCGGCACGATGAGGCGCAGGATTTCTGGATGCTGGATGCCTTTCGCGCCGCGGGCAGCGCGCGATGGGTTCACGGGCGGCCCGCAAACTCCGCGTTTTTCAGGCAGCCGGCCGAGCTGTAAGCATGAACGATTCTCACCGACGCGTTCCTAAGATTCTCCTGCCATTCTTTTGTGGGCTTGTCCTCGCCGGCGTGCTGTATGCCCAGCGCGCATTCAAGCAATACCCGACCGTCGAGTATGGCGAATCGATAGCCGTGCCGCCGGACTGGCAGCGGCCCGGCGAATGGGCTTTCGCGCGCCTGATGTATCCGCCGGGCCCGAACGACGGTTACCGCGGGCGTTTCGATGGCGACTGGCGGCTGGGCATGTCGCTCTGGACGCAGGATGCGCCGGCGGCCGATCGCGCTTTTGCCGCCGCCGTGCGCCGGCTTACGCGGATCGACGCGCGCTCGGTGGAAGAGGACGTAAATCTCGACGACGGCGATGAGGTTTACAACTGGCCGTGGCTTTACGCCGTGCAGGTGGGCGAGTGGGGAATCACGCAGCACCAGGCGGACGTCTTGCGCGATTATTTGTTGCGCGGCGGCTTCTTCATGGCCGACGATTTTCACGGCGCGTACGAGTGGCAGATGTTCTTGCAGCGCATTCGGATGGTCTTTCCGGACCGCCCGATCACCGAAATCCCGAATAACGATCCGATCTTCCACACTCTTTACGATCTCGACGACCGCTACCAGATTCCCGGCTCCGCGCATTTGAGGCTAGGCTACAAAGTGCCGGACTATTCGCAGGGGCCCGACGATGGAAAGGGCGCGCACTGGTTTGCGATCCGCGACGACAAGGGGCGCATCATGGTCGCCATCTCGTTCAATTCGGATATTGGGGAT
Source organism: uncultured Acidobacteriota bacterium (assembly GCA_963814735.1). Classification (GTDB taxonomy): domain Bacteria; phylum Acidobacteriota; class Terriglobia; order Acidiferrales; family UBA7541; genus Palsa-295. The sequence goes on from CAWFEC010000009.1 coordinate 570,859, forward strand.
TCATGGGAATGGTCGAACCGTCCCGTGTACCCCGAGCGCTTTTCCGATCTCGGCTTTCGCATCGGGATCAATTACGTCGTCTACGCGATGACGCATTGAGCGTGCGATTTGCTCAGGTGACTACGTTCCTCCGAACATCCTGATAACCAGCGGGATACCAGCGCAACTTTTGGCGTTCCATCGGGTTTAAACTGGATGGAAATGCGACGACCTATCCAATGGACCGCGCGTGCTTCAGGTTCCAAGCGCTGCAAAACAGACCACCCAACATCGCGCGGCGCTTGCCGCCTTGATGCGGTGGGGAGCACTTTTCTGCTGGCGACGCTTGCTGCGATGCTTGCGGGCGTTCTCGCGATTGCCGCGCCGGTGAGCGCGGGCAAGCACGACGCGAAGGCCGGCGATGATTCGAGCCAGTCGCTGAAATTGAGCAAGAAATTCAAGGGCAAGTTGCCGATCACGCAGCTCACTGAAGACGAGGCCACGATGCACGCGCTGAACCGGCTCGGCTATGGGCCGCGGCCTGGCGACGTGGCGCGCGTGGAGCAGATGGGCCTCGAAAAATGGATCGACCAGCAGTTCGATCCTGATTCGATCGATGATTCGGCGCTCGACGAGCGCCTCGAGAAGTATCCGACGCTGAAGATGTCGTCGCAGCAACTGCTGGAAGAGTTTCCGCCCCCGGCGCAGGCGGCCAAGCAGGCAGGCGAGACCAAGGAAGAATACAAGCAGCAAATGCAGGAGAAGCGGCGCGACGCGATGTCGGACGCGGCGGACACCGGAAACGAGAACGTCGATAAGGCGCAGCAAGCGCTGGCGAAGATTCAGGGCCCGGGCCGAATCATTGCCGAGCTTTCGATGGCCAAGGTCGACCGCGCGGTCTACAGCAACCGGCAGCTCGAAGCGGTGATGGAAGATTTGTGGTTCAACCACTTCAACGTGTTTGCAGGGAAGGGCGCGGACCGCTGGATGCTGACATCGTATGTGCGCGATACGATCCGGCCGCACACGATGGGCAAATTTCAGGACTTGCTGACCGCAACGGCCAAAAGCCCGGCGATGCTGTTTTTTCTCGATAACTGGCTGAGCGTCGACCCGACGGCATTCAAGGAGCGCCAGCAGGAGATGGCGGAGCGGCGCGCCAGGTATCAGGGAATGTTCGGTGGCGGCTTCGGCCAATTCGGCCTTCAGCGGGCAGGCGCGGACGCGAGTGGGGCGCAAGGCGGGCAGGGCGGGAAGCGTTTGCAGCAACTGCAGGATCGCGGGCTCAACGAAAACTACGGGCGCGAGGTGATGGAGCTGCACGCCGTCGGCGTCGACGCGGGCTACACCCAGCAGGACGTGATCGAGATGGCCGAGTGCCTCACCGGCTGGACCGTGAAGGAGCCGCGGCGCGATCCCGAATTTATCTTCCGGCCGGCATTTCACGCTGAGGGCAAGAAAATCGTGATGGGCCACACGTTCAACTACGGCGGCGAGAAGGATGGCGAAGAGGCGCTCGCCATGCTGGCCAACGATCCGCACACGGCGAAATTTATCTCTACCGAGCTGGCGCGGCATTTCGTGTCGGACACGCCGCCGCCGACGCTTGTGGCGCGGATGACGAAGAGCTACGAATCGAGCGGCGGCGACATTCGTACCGTGCTCAAGACGATGATCTATTCGCCGGAATTCTGGTCGAAGGAAACGTATCGCGCGAAGGTGAAGACGCCGTTCGAACTCGTGGCGAGCACGGCGCGCGCGCTGGACGCAGACGTGACAGTGTCGCTGCCGCTGGCGGTGTGGGTCGGGCGAATGGGCGAACCGCTGTTTCTGTGCCAGCCGCCAACCGGATACTCGGACAAAGCGTCGACCTGGGTGAATACCGGCGCGCTCCTAAACCGGTTGAATTTCGCGCTGGCATTCGCGACGAATCATATGGCGGGCGCGAACGTCGACTTGCCGGATATGTTCGGCGAGGACGCGTCGAAGGACCCGGAAATGGCGCTGACGCGCGCCACCGATCTTTTTCTCGATGGGCAGTTGGCGCAAACGACGATGCAGACGCTTGAAGCTCGATTGAACGACCCGCAGATTTTGCAGGCGCGGCTGGACGATCCCGTCAAGCAAGTGAACGAAGGGCTGCTCTCGGGATTGGTTCTCGGGACGCCGGAATTCCAGCGGCGCTAGAGCAAAGGCTGCGGTAACGGAGAACGGCCATGAATATTTCTCGGCGATACTTTATAAGGCGCGGCGGGATCGCGATGCTCGGCATGGCGTCGTTGCCGTCATTCTTGCAGCGCGCGGTGGCGGAGGGCGTGTCGCCGAACAAAAAGAAGATGGTCGTCCTGTTTCAGCGCGGCGCGATGGATGGGCTGAACGTGGTGGTGCCGTTTGCCGAGCCGAATTACTACCGCTTGCGCCCGACGATTGCGATTCCCCAGCCGCAAAGCGGCAGCCTGGATGCGGCGCTCGATCTTGACGGCTTTTTCGGTTTGCATCCGAGCCTGCAACCGCTGCAGCCGCTTTTTCAGAATGGACAGCTTGCGATCGTGCAGGCCGTCGGTTCGCCCGATCCCACGCGCTCGCATTTCGACGCGCAGGACTTCATGGAATCGGGCACGCCCGGCGTGAAAGCCACCGACGACGGATGGCTGAATCGCGCGATGCAGTCGATGCCGGAGGAAAACGCGTCGCCATTCCGCGCGGTCGCTTTCGGGCCATATCTGCCGCGTACGCTCCAAGGCAGCGCGCCGGCGGTGGCGATTCCGGACCTCAAGCAGTTCAAGATGTACGGCCCGCAGCAGACGGTCGAGGGTGGCTTCGAAGCGATGTACGCCCAGACCGTGGACCAGGCGCTGCGCGGCGTCGGCACCGAGACATTCGAGGCGATCGATCAGCTCAAGAAAATCAATCCCGACGCGTATCAGCCCGAAAATGGCGCGCAGTATCCCACGAGCCGCTTCGGCAAGAGCCTGATGGAAATTGCCGAGCTGTTCAAGGCGGATGTCGGGCTCGAGGTGGCGTTCCTAGATAGCGGCGGCTGGGATCATCATGTGAACGAAGGCGGCGTGCAGGGCCAGCTTTCGAATCTTCTGCGCGATATGGGGCAGGGAATCGCGGCGTTTCACCAGGACATGGGCGACCGGATGGGCGACGTGGTGTTCGTCAGCATGTCCGAATTCGGGCGCACCGCGCACGAAAACGGCAATCGCGGCACCGACCATGGCCACGCGAATTGCATGTTCGTGATGGGCGGCGACGTGAAGGGCGGGAAAGTCTACACGCGCTGGCCCGGAATGAACGACGGGCAGCTTTACCAGGATCGCGATCTCGCCGTTACCGCGGATTATCGCAGCGTGCTCGGCGAAATCATGATGAAGCACATGGGCGACCGCGACCTGAAAACCGTTTTCCCGGGATTCGAGAACGATCCGCGGCAGTTCTTTGGATTAGTGAAGGCGTAGCCAGCCCCGCACATCTACGCTCATGCGCGTTAGAAATCGGACGGCATGTAGTTGTATGGGGGGCTCGCCGGCGGCTGGGCCGCGTCCAGCGAAAAGCAATGGTGCCCCGCAGGGTGCGCCCATTCCTTCGCGTTTTGAGATTCGTCCTGCCTGCTGGCCATCGCAAAAGTGGCACACAGCTGGTATTGGCTGCCTTCCCCGGGGCGATATTCATACGCCGCGCGCGTGACGGGATCGGCCAGAGCGACATTTCGAAGCTCATCCAGATGGTCCGGCAGCTTGTGCCCGTTTGCGCCCCATCGGAGGTCGATCTGCTGGCTCAGTGAGTACAAATCCTGCAGGCGTCTCGAATCGGCCCGCTCGGTGCGCAGCCTCTTCGGCGCGCCCGTGAATCCAAACCCGAGTGCGACCAGCAGCGCCAGGCACACGGTGCTGACTGTGGCCATCCATGCGTCCCGAGTGAATCCGCCGCGCGCTCCGGAGGAATCCGATTCCTTCAGCCCGCCAAAATAGTAGAAAAATACTCCGCCGGAGAGCACGAGGACGACGAACGCCTTTGAGAGGAACCGCGTGGTGATCTCTCCCTGGAGAAGGTAGGTGAGAGCTGTGATCAAATCGCCGATGAAAACGCCCGCCGCGATCACCAGCGCCATGTACGTGAGCCATTTGCGTATCGGCGAATTCAGTTTTTCGGGATGGCTCCGCACGTCGCGGACGACCGCTCGCGATAAGAGAAGATAGATCGGGAAAGCGACGATGATGGACGCGATGCTCCACGTCGCGCCGGAGACGTCATAGGCTTGCGCGTAGCCGGGCGAAAAGAGTATGTCGGCGAGCCACCGGTCGATCAAGGTGAAAGCGAGCGAACCGGAAGCGATGGTCCAGGTCGCGAGACCGGAAAAGATCAGCAGATAAAAGAAGGCGTCTTTGGCGGGCGTTCCTGCTCCGCGGCGGCTGGGAATCTCGATTCCGGTGAGCTTTTCGTAGTAGGCCGCGAGCGCCTGATAGACTTCCTTTTCGGGCCAGCCCCGAGCCGTGAGGACGCCGACCACGGCCTCGTCGGAGACGCCGCTGGCCTTCGCGCGCTCGAGGAATTCTCGGACTTCGGCGGAGGCAGGCATGGGCGAATCGTATCGCAGAGGGATAAGTAGAACAAGGCTCTGCCGCGGCGGAAGGGCGCACGGGAATCGCGAGATCACGTAGAATGAGGTGCGAGAGCCACTTTCCGAGAATCGATTTGATCCGCGAACAATTGACGACGATCCTCGCTTGTCCCCTGGATCGCAGCCCTCTTCGACCGCTAGGTGACACGCTGGTTTGCGAGCACGGGCACGTTTTCCCCGTCGAGGGCGGGATTCCCATCTTCACGGATGCCGTGCGGCGCGAGGCGGTCCCGAAAAACATGGCGGCGAGTCCGCACGGGCGGGGCCAGGATGGTGGCGTCGACGCTTTTGTGAACGATTGGCTCGTGAACACGAACGGGAATTTGTACCGGGGCGCGCGGGGCCGACTGAAACGCTATCCGATTCCGCAGTGGCCGCTTGCGCCTGCGGCGGGCAAGATCGTTGTCGATGTTGGCTGCAGCTGGGGGCGCTGGAGCGTGGCCGCGGCGCGCGCCGGGTACTTTCCGGTTGGCTTGGATGTGCACATCGATGCGTTGGCTGCTGCGAAGCGGGTGTCCCGCCAACTGGGCGCGGAAACTGCACAGGTATCTGGCGATGTAGAAGTGTTGCCGTTTCGGTCCGCCTCGATTGATGTGGTGTTTTCGTACAGCGTCTTGCAGCATATCGACCGGCAGAAGGTGATGCGCTTTTTCGAGGAAGTGGCGCGCGTGCTGAAGCCCGGCGGCCTTTGCCTCGTGCAACTGCCGAATGCCTACGGCCTGTATAGCATTGCCCGGCAAGCCAGGCGCGGCTTTCGCGACGCGGCGTCCGGAACTTTCGAAATGCGTTATTGGACGCGCAGTGGGATTCGACGGGCAATCGAAAAGGCGGGCCTGCAAAATTTGCGGCTGCGCGCGGACGGTTTCTTCAGCCAGGATCCGCAGCTTTCGGACCTGGATCTGCTGTCGCCGGTGGGGAAATTGGTGGTGCTGCTTTCGCATGCCGGGAAGAAAGCGGCGGATGCGCTGCCGCCGCTGGTACGCTTGGCCGATAGTTTGTGGGTTGAGGCGCTCGCGCCCGCGGGCGGTGATGTTGGCGTGCAATCCTAGATTTCGCGTCCTTGAAAAGGCCCCACCCTCGCAAACCGATGATGGGAAACCCCGAAATTCAAAATCAGACGCCCCCTGCGCGCGCTAGTTCTTGATCCGCATCCCGTAGAACGACCGGTAGACGAAGAAGAACGACACGGCAAAGAAGACAGCAGCGAGAATTCTAGTCAGCTCGGCATTCTTCGACGCCAGGTCGACCGCCAGCTCCACCGCCAGCAAACCAAACAGCGTGGTGAACTTGATGACCGGGTTGAGCGCGACGGAAGACGTGTCTTTGAATGGGTCGCCGACCGTATCGCCGACGACGGTGGCGTCGTGCAGCGGCGTGCCCTTCTGCTTCAATTCGACTTCGACGATCTTTTTCGCGTTGTCCCACGCGCCGCCGGCGTTGGCCATGAAGATGGCTTCGTAGAGACCGAAGATCGCGATCGAGATCAGGTAGCCGATGAAGAAGAACGGCTCGACGAAGGCGAACGCCAGCGCGGCAAAAAATACCGCGATGAAAATGTTCAGCATGCCCTTCTGCGCGTATTGCGTGCAGATGGCGACCACTTTCTTGCTGTCCTCGACGGATGCCTTCTCAATGCCTTCGAGCTTGATATTGGCTTTGATGAATTCGACCGCGCGATAGGCGCCGGTGGTGACCGCCTGCGTGGAAGCCCCGACGAACCAGAAAATCATCGCGCCGCCCGTAATCAGCCCCAGCACGAACGGAGCGTGCAGCAGCGAGAGCTTGTCGACGTCCGTCGTAAGGCCGTTGGTGAGCGCCATGATGATCGAGAAAATCATAGTGGTCGCGCCGACCACCGCCGTGCCGATCAGCACCGGTTTTGCCGTGGCCTTGAACGTGTTTCCGGCGCCGTCGTTTTCTTCGAGCATCTGCTTGGCGTGCTCGAACTGCACGTCGAAATTGAAGTCCTTCTTCAGTTCCTGCGCGATATTCGGAACCTTTTCGATCAGCGACAATTCGTATACGGATTGCGCGTTATCCGTGACCGGCCCGTAGGAATCGACCGCGATCGTGACCGGACCCATTCCGAGGAATCCGAACGCCACGAGGCCGAACGCAAACACAGGCGCGGCGATCATCACGCCGCTGAGCCCTCCGAGGCTGACCAGGTACCCGATGGCCATCAGGATCACCATCGTCAGGCCAAGGTAGTAGGCGGAGAAATTGCCGGCCACGAAGCCGGAAAGGATGCCGAGCGATGCGCCGCCCTCCTGCGCCGAGGACACGACTTCGCGGACGTGGCGCGATTCCGTCGAGGTAAACGCCTTCACGAGTTCGGGAATCAATGCGCCGGCCAGCGTGCCGCACGAAATGATGGTCGCGAGCTTCCACCACTGCGTCGTATCGCCATTGAGATCGGGAATGATGTAGTACGAGATCAGGTAGGTCAGCGCGATCGAAACGGCCGACGTGATCCATACGAGCGACGTGAGCGGCGATTCGAAATTCATTTTGTCGACTTTGCCGAATCGCGCGCTGGCGATGGCCGTGTTGACGAAGTACGCGACCGCGCTCGCCACCAGCATCGCGACGCGCATCACGAAAATCCATACGAGCAGCTGAACTTGCACGACCGGGCTCGTAACGCCGAGCAGGATAAACGTGATCAGCGCGACGCCGGTGACGCCGTAGGTTTCGAATCCGTCGGCGCTCGGGCCGACGGAGTCGCCCGCGTTGTCTCCGGTGCAGTCGGCGATGACGCCGGGGTTGCGCGCGTCGTCTTCCTTGATCTTGAAGACGATCTTCATCAGGTCGGAGCCGATGTCCGCAATCTTGGTGAAGATGCCGCCCGCGATGCGCAAAGCCGCGGCGCCCAGCGATTCGCCGATCGCGAAGCCAATGAAGCACGGTCCCGCATAGGAGCCCGGAACGAAGAGCAGGATGACCAGCATCATGAAGAGCTCGACGCTGATGAGCATCATGCCGATGCTCATGCCCGCGCGCAGCGGGATTTGATAGATCGGATACGGCTTGCCTGCCAGACCCGCGAAGGCGGTGCGCGAATTTGCGAAGGTGTTCACGCGAATGCCGAACCACGCGACGCCGTAGCTGCCGAGAATTCCGACGACGCTGAAGAAGAGAATCATGACCACGCGAATCGTCTCGTAGTGGCGCAGCACGCCGAAGTAGAGAACGATCACGGCAGCGATGAAGATCCACAGCAGGAAAAGGAACTTGCCCTGATTGATGAGATAGGTTTTGCACGTCTCATAGATCAGGTCGGAAATTTCGCGCATGGAGCGGTGCACGGGAAGATTCTTCAGGCGGACGTAGATCGTCATGCCGAAAGCGAGCCCGAATACGCAGAAGAGCAGGCCCCACACCAACAACTTGTGCCCGTCCACCGTGTCGTGGAGGAAATTCACCTGGGAGAGATCGGGCAGCTTGAGGCTGGCCTCGCCGCCAGCGGACTCCTGCGCGCGCTCCGGCCTGCGAGGCGGCGCCCATCAGCGCAAACAGCAGTGCGGCGCCGGCCGCAGAGATTCTGCCAAAACGGCGCAAACATGCGCCTACCACTCGCGTCCCAGCCGATCGGGCGCCCACAATTCCGCTGCGCATCAGTAATCCTCCATCAGAGTTTTTCATAGAGATCTATCGGAATAATCGTCCCAGGTGAGTGTCGGTGTGCATTGGAGCGACACGGTCCACGTCCACACCCGCAAGGGTAACAATGCTCTTGAGTACAGCTCTTTCCTCCCGGACAATCGACTTCCCGAGCGGAAGCCGTCGCGCGAAACATTCCCCCAGCAGAATCAACGTTTCTAGCAGGAATCGCGCGTTTCGTCAATGAAATCCGAGGCGTGGAAGAGCCTGGTCACATCGTATCCCCCTCGCGCGGGGAAATATCAATCGCCCCTCCGGGGCTGGACTTCTCGCGCCTGCGATACCCGGCATTCCGCTTCGCTTCATGCCGGGCTAAGTACAATCGCGCCTCCGGCACTTGTGTTCGCCACGCACATCGCCTGGTGTTCGGCGCGCAGCAGGCCTGGGTTGGCCCGGCGCACTGAACAAGCACTCCGCTTCGAAGTTTCAGTGCGGCCAGCGCGGTTTCTGGGCGAGGGACCTCGCTTCGAACCTCGCCGAAGCTCGCGTGAGCAGGACCGCGCGCGTGAAAAGTGCAGCCCCGGAGGGGCGATTGAATCAGACCCCTACGCGAGAAGCGCGCCCGGGGCGCCGCAACGGCCATGCTAGAATCTTCGGCCATATGAGTAAACGCGTAATTTCACCGGGCGGAATCATCGACGGAGTCGTCGAGCTGCCGGGGGACAAGTCGATTTCGCACCGCTACGCGATCATTGCGGCGCTGGCGGAGGGCCGCAGCGAAATCGGGAACTACGCTTCGGCTGCGGATTGCCAGAGCACGCTCGATTGCCTGCGGCGGCTGGGCGTCGAAATCGAAAAGAACGACCGCACGGTGCGCATCAAGGGCGCTGGGCTCGGCGGATGGAAAGAGCCGCGCAAGCCGCTCGACGCCGAAAATTCCGGTTCGACGATGCGGATGATGGCGGGTGCGTTGGCGGGGCAGCCGTTCACATCCACGCTGACAGGCGACGAATCGCTGCGGCGCCGGCCGATGCGGCGCGTGATCGAGCCACTGCGGCAAATGGGCGCGACGATTCGCAGCCAGGATGGCGACCGCGCGCCACTCGAGATTCGCGGCGGTCCGCTGCACGCCATCGACTACACGCCGCCGACGCCGAGCGCGCAGGTGAAGTCGGCGGTGCTGCTGGCGGGGTTTTACGCCGACGGGCCGACGACCGTGCGCGAGTCGGTTTCGACACGCGACCACACGGAAGTCGCGCTGCGCGAATTCGGCGCGACAATCGACGGCACGAAAAATGCGATCCGCATTCATCCGCGGCCAAAGCTCGCGGCGCAGCAACTCGTCGTGCCCGGAGACCTTTCCGCCGCGGTATTTCTGATTTCGGCGGCGATGGTGCTGCCGGAATCGTCGCTCATGCTGCACAACGTGGGACTGAATCCGACACGCGCGCGCGTGCTCGATTTCCTGATTTCGATCGGCGCGCTGGTGCACGTGGCGTCCGTGCAGATGCGGCACGGCGAGCTGGTGGGCGATGTTTCCGTGCGGCACGCGCCGCTCAAGGGTGGCGAAATTTCGGGAACGCAGGTGGCGGAAATGATCGACGAGCTGCCCATGCTCGCGGCGCTCGGCCCGTTCACGGAGAACGGAATCGAGATCCACAACGCGCAGGAGCTGCGCGTGAAAGAGAGCGACCGCATCGCGACCATGGCCGAGGGGCTGCGTGCGATGGGCGCGCGCGTCGAGGAATTTGCAGACGGGATGCGCGTCGAGGGACGCGCGGCGGGAAAGCTGCGCGGCGCGAAGGTCGACCCGCAAGGCGACCATCGCATCGCCATGGCGCTCGCGGTGGCGGCGCTGGGCGCGGAAGGCGACACAACGATTCGCGATGCCGGGTGCGCGGCGGTCTCGTTTCCGGAATTTTTCGCAACGCTGGATAAGTTGCGCGGCGCGGCGAAAGCCTAGCCTTAGTTGGATTTGCTGAGCTGGATTGTGCCGTAGGTATTGGCAATCGAAATCTTTGGGCCGCCGCTGCCGAATTGCCCGGTGAGTTGCTGCCTATTCTCGTCGTTGACCGGCCTCAGCGCGGAGCCGCCGAAATCGGAGTCGACCTCGCCTGAGCGGGAAATCGCCGACAAGAAGAAATTGGAATCCGAAGGCAGCGCCAGGTCGATGTCACCGGAATCGTCGGCGATGTTGATATTGGCGCGCGGCGCGGCGGCGTATTTGACGTCGATGTCGCTATGAGAATCGACGATGTTGAGCTGCCCGGCGATGTGATCGGCCGCGATATCTTTATTGCGCGTGTTGATCCGCGCGTCGCCACCCACACCCGAGACGGAAATATCGCCGGAATCCATTTGCATGCTGCCGGTAAGCTGGTCGAGCGTGAGATCGGAGAACTGCGTCGCGCAGTGCGCGGTTTTCCCGACGTTGCGCAGATCGATGTCGCCGCTGAACGCCCCGTCGATAGCGGCATTGCCGGCCACATTCTTAATTTCGACATCGTCGCCACGCCCGCTCAACTTGAGATTTCCGCCGACTCCGTCGATGCTGATGTCGCCGCTTTCCGATTCGATGCTGACGTCCGAACCCGCGCTGTGAACCGCAGTGTCGCCATTTCCGGAGCGTACGTCGATGCTACCCGAGATTCCGGACACGCTGACGTCGCCGTGGGCGGCGTCGATGGCGAGCGACGACGATTTCGGCAGGCGCACGTCGATATCGACGCTCACGCCGCCGCGTGTCGTGTCCATGTTGATCGGGTGAATCAGCACGCCATTGCCCTGCGGATCGATGGCGATCGCCACCTGCTTCATGCGTTCCTGCGCGGACGTTTCGTTCGCGCCGGGTCCTGACTTGGTTGCCGTGACGACGAGGGTGTCTCCATCGCTCGCATGCACGGTGACGTCGCCTCGGCCGGTAGCAATTGCGACATGAGCCCCGGGGGCAAGCGTCCGCGAGGCCGCGGGCATAGGTTGCGAAAAAGTATCGTGGAATGCGGGCAAGTCGATATTGATGCCGGGGAAGTGGTCACGAAGCCAGTCGCGAAAGACGAAACTGCTCAGCACGATCGCCAGCAGGACGAGCAGGGCCGCCTCGCCTCCCGAAAGAAGGCCGGGGCGCGGTTGCCCGGCACCGCGCGTGGAAAGCTGGTCGAGCAGCTTGGCGACGCCCCACAGAATCAGAAGCACCGGCCAGTAGAGGCGAATCAGGCGCCCGATTTCGAAGCCTGGGTAAATTCGGTCGAAAAGGAAAATCACGCCGAGCAGGATCAGCAGGAGACCCGCGAATAGGGAGCTTCGATATGGGCGGCCGTTGCTCACGCGTCTCTCACGATCCCGTGTGGCCCTCGTTGGATACCATCGACTCGGCGAGCCGGAAGATGCCCACGATGATCAGAATCAGCGGCCAGAGATGCCCGATGCCGTAGGGCGTGTACTCGCTCAGCAGGAAAATCACGCCGATCGTGATGATGATGACCGGCCCCGTCAGCGAGTGCATGCGGCAACGGGCGCAAGAACAGCGGGGTCCTAGTTGGTCCGTCATCCCATTCTCCTAAGCGCTTCTCTTGAATCGATCCGCGAGCAGCCAAACGCCCAACGCAATCAGCCCCAGCGGCCACGCCTTGCCGAACCAATCCCATTCGAGCAGCCCGAGATTCGCGAGCAGGAAAAAAGCGCCCAGAGCGATCAGGACGATGGCGCCAACCGGCTTGCGGTCTCCCGCAGGGGCTCCCAGCGTGTCACCGAAGGATGCGGGAGGCGGCGCACCGGTCAGCCGCGCTTTGGCGACATGGTATGCCTCAATCGGCATGTAGAAATAGAAGCAGCCCAGCGCAATCCCAAGAAAAGCGTGGTAGCCGCCGGAGACGTCGCTACTCTGCGCCGCAATCAGTCCTGCGAAGACGAATACATGGATCAGCGCCTTGATGTATTCACCGTTGTAGACCGCGCCAAGCCCTGGAATGAATCCCAGCGCGAGCGCCACGCCGGGATTTGGTCCCGCTTGCGCAGTCGAAGCTGGAGCCGCCACTGGCGGGGGAGCCACGATATTCGCGAGACACGGTTCGCAGTAGAGCGCGCCGCGCACGTCGCGCGTGCATGCAGGGCACAGCGCCTTGCCGCAGTTACGGCAAAAGCCGGTTGCATCCGCTTCTGGGTGAACGGCGCATTTCATGGGCGACTCCTCGTTGTGCTGTCGTCGGGCCAACGATTCGCCTCGGCGAACGTCAGCAAGCCGTCGCTGGAGGCTTCCCGGCGATCGGTGTGCGGCACTGCTTGCGACTTCTGGTGCGGGTCATTGGAAGAGGGCGCAGGGCGCGAAGGCTGCGGCGTTTCGGGCTCGCTTACCGGCGTAATTCGTGCGGGCTGCGGCCCGAGGCGCGATTCAATCTCGTAGACGACGCGCAGGTCGCTGACGAACTTCACGCCGCGCGCGTACGTGAGATGCGCCTGCCGGTTGGCCGTGTGAACCACGGCGATCGGATTCAAGTCCGCGAGCGTGACCTTTTTCCCCACTGGCGCAAACGCGTGGAACAGCACGGCAAACGATGCCGCAACGGTGGCCGCTCCCATTCCGAAGCGCGGCTGCCAGATCACATCAACCCAGTCAAACCACCTGCGCCAATCCGCCGCCTGCTTTCGCGGGCCGAGCGTAGCGTCGAGAATCCTCACGGGCAGGTGCACGGGGACTTCGAGCGGCTCGATTTGCTGCATTTGGCTTCACGAGCGCGCTCACCTCGGCCACCATCTTCGTGCAGGCAACGCAGCCCGCCTTATGCGCCGAGAAGGCCGCCGCTTCCTCGGACGCAAGGACGCCATCGAGGTAATCGGTGAGCCGCTCTTCCGTTGTTGTGCAGTTCCAGTTCATCGCCATTCGATCCGGCCTACGCCGGACGCACTCCCATTTCTTGCAGCACGCGCGCCAGCTCGATGCGGCCGCGGTTGATTCTGGATTTTACCGTTCCCTCGGGCACCTGCAGGACGGTGCGGATTTCGTTGTAATCGAGTTCCTGCAAATCCCGCAAGATCACGGCCTCGCGCAGTTCAGGTGACAGTCGAGCCAGGCCCCGCTGCAACTGCTCGCTCAATTCGTTCGCCTGCAGCACCTTATCCGGCGAGCGAACCGGCGAGTGCTTTTCCTCGACTTGCGGCATGGCATCGTCAATCGAATCGGTGATCCGATCGCGGCGCGTTCGCCGGTAATGATCGACCAGCAGGTTCCGCGTGACGCTCGTGAGCCACGTCGGAAAGGCGCCGTAGACCGGCTGATAGCTGCCGAGCGTCTTGTACACGCGGAGGAAAACCTCCTGGCTCAAATCCTCGGCTGCGGCCCCATTGCCCGTAAACCGATAGCAGAGGTTATAGACTCGCCGCGTGTGGCGCCGCACAAGTTCCTCCCAGGCCGGCCCCTCGCCCCGGAGACACGACTGAATCAGTTGGGCGTCGGGCTCCAATCGTTACCAGCCTCGCTCGCTGCACTATCTTCCGGCCTCAATCCATGGAACGCAAAAGCCGGGTAAAAAGTTCCGTACGCCAGCGTTCGCCTTAGTACCTCGTCCCGCATCTTATTCGTAGGCCGGTAGATAACACAAGGGGACGGAAGGCTCGTGTCTCGACACAGCGCGCCGATTAGGCCTCCACAGAGTCACAACGCCCGAATAATCTGCATCTAACTAGTGGAAATAGCGAGGTTGATTTTAGGGGCCGGGAGAGCCAATACCCGTGCGGCGCCGATATTCCATCTTTGTCGCCCTGATCGTGACGCTAACCGCGGCGCTGCTCGCGACCGCCAGCGCCCGCGCCGACGTGGGCGTGATTCTCAACGATTCGCTCGATACAAGCGTCGCGCGCATCACGGGCTCCGGACACACCGCCGTATATCTTTCGCGGATCTGCCCGGCTTCTCCGGTAAAGCTGCGCCTTTGCAATCCCGGCGAGCAGGGATCGGTGATCAGCAACTACACGACGCTCGGCGAGGATCAGTCCTTCGAATGGAATATCGTGCCGCTGAACGTGTATGTCTACGGCGTCGAGAATCCGGCGAACCGGCCGCTTTTTGCGTCGCCCAAAATCAAAAACGCGCTCGAGGAGGCGTATCGCGAGAAAGTGCTCGCCGACTATTGCCAGAGCGAGACCTGCCGGACGAGCGGAAAGGCCGAGTGGCGCGAGATGGTCAGCGCCGAATCCGAGCGCACGTTCTACATTCTCGTCGCCTCGACCACGGTCGAGCAGGACCAGAAGCTCATCGACGAATTCAATTCGCTGCCCAACGTCAACCACTTCAACGGCATGACCCACAATTGCGCGGACTTCACCAAGCACATCATCGACACCTATTTCCCGCACGCCGCGCATCGCGATCCCATCAACGATTTCGGCATGACCAGCCCGAAAGCCGTCGCGCGTTCCTTCGCTCACTGGGCGCACCACCATCCCGATGCGCAGTACCGCGTCGTTCATTTCGCGCAGCTTCCGGGAACCATCAAACGCAGCAGCGAATGCCGCAGTGGGACGGAGCAGCTGTACCACTCGAAGAAACTGCTCGTGCCGATGGCTGCCTTCGCGCCGCACGAACTGGCGATCGTTACGGGCTCGTACCTGCTCACGGGAAGATTCAATGTGCAGAAAGAGTTCGAGCAGCACGCCACGATTCGCGAGACCGAACTCCGCCAGCAGCTTAAATTGGCGAAGGACAACGACGAGCCCGAAGTCGCCGATGAATTGAAAGCCGAGGAGACGAGAGAACGCGCGGAGACACTCGGAACCGAGGAGCAATGGAAGGATTTCCAGCGGCAGCTCGATTCGATCGTCGATGAAGCCGTGCAAGACGGCAGGCTCAGCGGGCGCGATGCGCTCGGGCACGTCTTCGAGAAAATCAATTCGAAGGGCGAGCCGTTTCTGGACGATCGCGGCGAGCTGTGGATGGATGTGCGCGAAGACGACGGCCGCGTCGTTCGCGTGGGCCTCACGCCAAGCAACATTCTTGCGGACGGCTCAGACCCCGCGATCGCGTATCAGGTCATTCTCGCCAACGTGAACGATGTTCTGAAGAGCCCCGCGCGCCGCCGCGAAACCCTGCCCGAATTCAAGGAGACCTGGCGATTGCTCCAAAGCGCCAGAACGCAAGCGCCGCTTGAGCTGGCGTCGGAGCGGCGGCCCACACCTTTTCCGCGAACCGTGCTCACCGGCGGATTTCGTCTGCTTCGCAATCGATTCTAAGATCAAGGGCTGCTAGTCTGTCATTCCGAGGGCGGGGTTTGCCCGAGGAATCTGCTCTATCCGTTGGTATCGCTACCGGCAGATCGCTGCGCGCGTGGCGCTCGCGCCCGCGAATTGCGAAAGACGCTCGGCGGTGCGCGCCATCGCCGACTCCAGAGAGGCGTCGGGCGCGCCTAGCGGAGCGTAAATCACCACGAGAACATCGCGCGCCGATTCGCCGATCATGCTGCGCGTCGAATCGCTGATCGGGCTGCCGAAAGGGCCTTGCGAATCTGCGAGGACCGGGCGCCCTTCGAGATGCCACATGCGCTTGCCGATGCCCTCGTATGCTTCGCCGGGCGCGCCGTGGCGCAGCACGATCGGCGGCGCGATCCGCGAGCGGTCGTAGCAGCCGTAGGGCCAGCCCGTCTCGATCGAGCCGAGATTGCCGATGTCGACAAGATTCGAAACACGATAGAGTCCTTTGCCTTGGACCACGCGCCGCAAGAGAGCCTCGGACGACGGGCGATACTTCGAGGGATCGACGCCCCAGGCGCGAAACATAGCGCGCACAGCACGCGTGGGCTCTGCTTCGGCGAGGCTTTCGACGGTAAATTCGCGGCGCTTGCGCTCGCAGACTTCGTCCATGAGTGCCGCAAGTGATTCGTCGACGAGCGCGAAGCGAACGTCGGCCGCTTCGACCACGCCGAGCTTTACATCGGGCAATTCGATTTGAATTTGCATGGGCGGCTGCTTGAGGCTGCTATGATTCAGCATTCCACATTATCTGAAAATCCCCAGCCTTGAAACCAAAGGGTGGGTGATACCCGCGGCATGGGGAAGAGCACGCGACGATGACTGACGACGATCAGAAGTTCGAGCGCGGCGTGGCCGACTTCAACGCCGGGCGGTTCTTCGAGGCGCATGAATTGTGGGAGGAATTGTGGCTCGCCGCGCCAGAACCGGAGAAAACGTTCCTGCAGGGAATGATTCAGGTTGCGGCGGCGTTCCATCACCACGGGCGAGGAAACGCGCGCGGGAGGCAGTCGCTGCTCGCGGCGGGGATGGCGAAGCTGGCTATATGTCCCGACGATTTTCGCGGGCTGGCGATTGACGAACTGCGGAAAGATGTACGCCAGTGGGCCGAGATTGCGCATAGTGGTAAGGAATCCAAGCCGCGGGACGTGCCGAAGATTCATCTCACGAAGAGCACGCGCAGAAAAAAGAAACGCGGCGGATGAGTGATCCGCCGCGCACAATTTCTATCCAGTCATATCCGGCGCGCCGATTCGCGCCGCGAGTCTGAGCGTCAGACCTTCTTGTAGTAGTCGGCGTTGATCTGCGTGTAGCTCGACCATTTCTCCGGCAGATCTTCCAGCGCAAAAATCGCGGTCACCGGGCAGACCGGGACGCAAGCCCCGCAGTCGATGCACTCATCGGGATTGATGAAGAGCTGTTTCGCACCCTCGAATTCGGGCTCGTCCTTGCGGGGGTGGATGCAATCCACCGGGCAGACGTCGACGCACGCGGCGTCCTTGGTTCCGATGCAGGGTTCGGCAATTACATACGCCATGAATCATTCTCCTAAAAGGGGCTTACGTCCCAAGACGCCGTACTATACGAAGCATTCAGCCTTCGATGCACGAAGAATTTTTATACCATCAAATCCGGGGTGGTACAAGGCGTCTCGCGGCGGAAGCGAGGAGCGCGGTTCAGAAGGTGTTGGGGGCCAGGGAGGTTGGAGATCCTGGCCCCCAGGTCGCGCGCGTCACGATGCCCATTATTTCTGGGCCATTTCGACTGGGATGGCGTCGGCGTTGCGCGCTTCTTCAACGGATCGTTCGCTGGCTGCGAACGGACGCGCCTTTTGGTAGACCTTGCCAAGCCCCGCCAGCCGCACAGACGACACCGCGCGCTGTTCTCTCCGGACGGTGACGACGAGTTCGCTGTCGTCACGGTTGCCCTGGAAATAATCGGGCCTCGCAAACGTGCGAGCGACGGTCTTGCCGGTTGCGGTGTCGCGAATGATGATGGTCTGGGTTGATTCATCGAGAGCGAGTGAATACTGTCCGGGGGCCAGCACCGCGTTGTCCCAACGGACGGGGTGAATCAGCGTGAACGTGCCCTTGAAGAGCGAGTCGGCATGAGCCGCCGTCGCCAGGAAACAGACTGCCAGCAAGACGCCCAGGAACGGTTTCCAACCAGCTGGATGACCCGTATGGTTCGCTTTCATTGTAGTTCTCCTTTCGTGTGCCGGGCCGATTGCGTCTCCGCTTGCCCGCCGAAGTCCGCATCGTGCCTTCACCCTATAAAGCGAGAAGGGGCGGCAAACTGGCTCACACGGATCAAAGATTCTTTGGGTCGGAGTGCCGCGCCGCTAAACCCTGTGCTTCCAGGGCCCCGCCAAAATTGACTTTGCGCATGCGGGGCGCTACCTTTCTCGTCAACTCGGAGTAACTCGCTGGCTGCAGGAGATGAAACGTGTGCGCGGAGTCGTCCACGCGGATCAACAAACTGCTGGCCGACTGGGGCCAGGGCAACCAGGAAGCACGGGAAGCGCTGATACCCGTGGTTTACGGCGAGTTGCGGCGGTTGGCGCGCCGCCACCTCTGGCGCGAGCGGCCCGATCACACCCTTCAGAGCGCTGCCTTAGTCAACGAAGCATATCTGCGTCTCGTCCGGCAGGAAGCGCCGCAATGGCAAAATCGCGCTCACTTTTTCGGCGTGGCTGCGCAATTAATGCGGCACATTCTGGTGGACCACGCGCGCAGCCGGCGCGCCGCGAAGCGCGGCGCCGGCGCCCCACGGCTGGCTCTCGATCCGGAGCTTGGTCCAGCTCAGAAAACGGAAATCGATCTCGTCGCGCTTGACGACGCCCTGAGCAAACTCGCGGCTCTCGACGCACAGCAGGGCCGCCTGATCGAGCTGAGATTCTTCGGAGGTCTTTCCATCGAGGAGACTGCTGTTGTCCTCGGTGTCTCGCCGGCTACCGTGAAACGCGAATGGGCCACCGCCCGCGCCTGGCTCCGCCGCGAGATGAAGAAGGACGCCACCAAGTGACGCCGGAGCGGTGCCGAAAGACGCCGATGCGGACCACCCCGCGAGGTGCGAAACAGGCAATAGCGGATAGGCGCGCCGGCGCCGGATGCGGTTGCGAACCCGATAAAATGAGGCGAAAGAGGAAAGGCATCGGGGGGAAGCTATGCGCATGGCGTTGCGTACTTTGCTGGGATTGGGGGCACTTGGGTTGATTCTTGCTGCGACGCTCGGCGTCGCTCGGCCGCAGACCGTTTCAGTTAAAGCCGCCGGGTCAAAAGAAGATTCGGGAAACATGCCCGTGATCGATCTCGCCGGTTACAAAAATATGGTCGCGGGGTATCGCGGAAAGCCGCTGGTCGTGACGTTCTGGGCGACCTGGTGCGGGCCGTGCCGCGACGAATTTCCGATGATCGCAGCGCTCGCGAAGGAATATGAACCGCAGGGGCTGGTTACGGTGGGCGTGAGCCTTGACGAGGATGCCGACCTGCCGCTCGCCCGCAAGTTTCTTGCCGAGACTCACCCTGGGTTTCCCAATTATCGCCAAAAGAATGGAATCGACGTCGATCTGTTCTACCAGGGCGTGAATCCCGACTGGCGTGGTACGATGCCGCAGACGGACTTCTATGCGCGCGACGGGCATCTGGCGCGGTATTTTGTCGGGCAGAAAACGCAGGATGCTTTCGTGCAGGCGATCCGCCTGATCATGGTCTCGACCGACGCGGAAGATCGCGGGAAGGGAAGTCCGTCCGCGGGAAATTAGCAGCTCGCCTCCAAGGCCGGGCTGCCTTGGGGGACGGATGTTTCAGTCGCGAGGAAATCGATTTACGTGGCTCGGCCACTCGGCCTTCCGCATTACTACTCCTTCCGGAAAAGTCATCGTTGTCGATCCCTGGATCCAATCGAATCCTGCCTGCCCTGATGCGCTGAAAAAATTCGACCGGCTCGACACGCTGCTGATCACGCACGGGCATTTCGACCACATCGGGGATGCGGTTTCGCTAGCCAAGGAGTTCAAGCCCGCAGGTGGTCGGAATTTACGAGACGTGCGCGTGGCTCGAATCGAAAGGCGTTACGCAGACGAGCGCGATGAATAAGGGCGGCACGCAGAAAGTCGGCGAAATCGAAGTGACGATGGTCAACGCGCTGCATTCCTGCGGCATTCAGGACGGCGACAAAATCATCTATGGTGGCGAGGCCTGCGGCTACGTGATCCGGCTGCCCGGCGGGCTCACGGTCTACCATTCGGGCGATACGGCCGTCTTCGGCGACATGAAAATTATCGGCGAGCTGTACGCGCCGGAAGTAGCGATGCTCCCGATCGGCGATCATTTCACGATGGGCCCGCGCGAGGCCGCGCTGGCGATACGTCTGCTGGGCGTGAAGCACGTGATCCCGATGCACTTCGGCACGTTCCCCGCGCTCGCCGGGAATCCGGAAAAATTGAAGGATCTGACGCAAACGGTCGCCAGCCTCGAGATTCACGCGCTCAAGCCGGGCGACTCGATCGGGTGAAGCCAAGGAAGCAAGGACCAAGGAAAAGCCCCACCCCACCCTTTAGTTTTCAAGCGTGGGGCTTTTCTCCACTCGAGCGCTACGGATTAATCGTCAGCGAACCCCTTAGTCTAAAGTGAAGGCGTGTTTCGGCCGGGATGGTGATGTCGCGCTTCCCGGTGTACGCAGCGCCTGCGGTGCCGGCTCCGCCGCCGGCGAGCGCGCCGATCGCAGCGCCTTTGCCGCCGCCTGCGAGCGCGCCGACGATCGCGCCGAAGGCCGCTCCGCCACCGCCTCCGATCAGCGACCTCTTGCCGCGACCTTTGCCGGCCTCTTCAAATTCGGAAGTGTCGATGGAATATTTCTGTCCGTTGAGGCTGATGGAGTCGAGCGTCAATTCCAAAAGGGCGCCGCCCTTGAGGTGACCGGCCGCCTTTGCCTGAACCACGGTGCCGGTCGCGTGCGTGCCCGTCGGGATAATGTTTTGTCCATCCACGGTGACGGGTTCAGCCAGCGAAGCCGCGAAGGCGTCGCCGCTGGTATTGGTCTTCGTGCTGATGTCCTGATCGACCGTGACCGTCAAGACTTTGCCTGCCGGGATCACGATGGGCGCGGGCTTGGGTGCGGGAGGCGGGGCCGTTGTTGTCGGTCGAAGAGGAAGACGAGCCTGAATTGGAATTCTCGGACGACGGCGCATTCGAATGGCTGCAGCCAAATAGGGCGAGCAGAATGAACGGCGCGAGCGCGCGGACGATGCTTTGCTTTCGCATGTTTTTTCACTCCTGATCCGACATGAGTTTAGTGAGCGAGCAGGCCGGGCGACCGCAAGAAAAGTGTAGTCCGAAACCGGGGCCGATCTCAACCGATGCGCCTTTTGTGCCGATTGGGCGAATGAAGAAAAAGCGAAACGAACCTGCGATAAGTGGGGGATCGAGCATCCCCCTGGCGGGGGCTTAAAGGCGGCTTAGGCGGGCGAAAAAGGCGCTTTTGCTCTTTTTGCCACAACCGATCGCTGGAATAAAAGGGGCGGGTTTGAAACCCGCCCCTACGAGGAAGCGTTCAATCGTCCTGCGCCCATCCTGCGGGCTACGGACGAAAGGTCAGGCGTGGCCGTTTTCGAGGAACCGCTCGGCTTCGAGGGCGGCCATGCAGCCGGAGCCCGCGGCGGTGATCGCCTGGCGGTAGTGATGGTCCTGGACGTCGCCCGCGGCGAAGACGCCCGGCGACGTTGGTCTTCGGGCCATCGCGGGTAATCAGGTAGCCGTTTTCGTCCATTTCGAGCTGGCCCTTGAAGACCTTGGTATTCGGGTCGTGGCCGATGGCGACGAAGACGCCTTCGGTGGGAATGGTTTTCAGTTCCTTGGTTTCCATGTTGCGAAGCTCCACTTTGTCGACGGCCTTGTTCGCGACGTTGTGGACTTGCTCGATCGACGTACGGAGTCATGAAAACGATTTTCGGATTGGCGTGGGCGCGGTCGAGCATGATCCTCGATGCGCGGAATTCGTTGCGCCGGTGAACGAGCGTCACCTTGCTGGCAAATTTCGTGAGGAACGTCGCCTCTTCCATCGCGGTGTCGCCGCCGCCGACGACCACGATTTCGCGATTGCGGAAAAACGCGCCGTCGCAGGTGGCGCACGTCGAGACGCCGTAGCCAAGCAGATGCTTCTCGGATTCGATGCCGAGCATTCGGGCCGAAGCGCCGGCCGCGACGATCAGGGCCTCGGATTCGTAGACTTCCTTGCCGACCTCAACCTTGAACGGACGCTTGCTCAAGTCGACTTTCGTGACGGTGCCGGAGCGAAACGTCGTGCCAAATCGCTCGGCCTGCTTGCGCGTGCGCTCGATCAGCTCCGGGCCGAGAATGCCTTCCGGGAATCCGGGGAAGTTTTCCACTTCCGTCGTGAGGGCCAATTGTCCTCCGGGCTCGTAGCCGTCGAGCACGAGCGGGTTCAAATCCGCGCGTCCCGTGTAGATCGCCGCCGTCAACCCCGCACACCCGCTACCGATGATGATGACCTTGTACACTGAATTCTCCCGAGCGATTGGATACACAGAAGCGCCGTTGCGATTCAGCGCCGAAATGCCACCTGATTGTACCATCCCGCAGCCCGGCCACGACGTGTGCGTGCCGGATGCCGTCAAGGCAGCGAGGCGGGTAATCCGCGCCGGTCATTCAGACGTAACGTCGGCAGGAGCGTTACCCAAATCCTGGCTTCAGTGTAGCTCGCGGCTTTATTTTCCGAAGAGGTATGCTGAATTAGCTTGACAGTATCCGTAGTGGTAGTATCGTGCGCGTGAATACCGCCGCAGCAGAGAAAAGGAAACTTCCACCCCAAGACCCAGGTTCCTAGACCGAACCTGGGGCACCCTCCGCGTTCGTATCCCTTGAGGAAATATCGCAAATGGAGATTTCCGCTCGACCACGCCCCAAGATGCAGAATCAGGAATTATTTCCGGGCCACCCGCCCACCCGCCCGCCGCGGTCGAGAAAGACGAACGTCCACGCCAAGACCCAACGACACTCTCAGCCGCGCCGTAACAAGCTGTTCACCCGCTTGGCTGCAGCTCTCGCATCGGAATCACCGCTTCGAGCCGCCAGCGTATACCACTTAAAGGCACGGCCTAAGTTCCTCTTGACGACCCTTCCGTGTTCGTAAAAATCGCCCACGTTATATTGGGCATCGCTGATCCCTTTGGTGGCCGCTCTCTGATACCAAAAGAACGCCTTGCCGAGGTCACGCCGAACTCCCTCACCTTTGCTGAAGCAAACACCAACTGAAAACTGCGCTTCCGCGACACCCAGACGCGCCGCTTGCAGCTCCAAAGCAAAGCCCTTCTTAGCGTTCCTAGCTGTGCCTTGCCCGAAACGATAGCACTTCCCCAAATAGTGAAGGGCGTCTGGAACGCGGTGTCGAACCGCCCGATTGAAATAACGAAAGGCCAACCTCCAGTTTCTTCTGACACCAATCCCTCCGGCGTAACAAGCACCTACGCTAACGAGGGCGCCGACCTCACCGGCCTCTACGGCCGCGACGTAGTACCGAAATGCGAGGCTGGGATCTCGCTGCACGCCGATTCCATAGTCGTAATACGATCCGAGGGCGCTCACAGCTGGAGCGTAGCCGAGACTCGCGGCTATCATTGCCAAGTCGTGTGCTTTTTTCCAGTCCCGCCGGACACCGTCTCCGTTGTAGTATCGGCAGGCTAGACTATAGATTGAAGATGCGCGTTTATAACCGCTGAGCATTGTTCAGTCCTTTGTCCTTTCGATGTGGTCTCTCACATCTACCAGCGTCTCTATTGAGAAAAGGTTCCCGGGGGTGGCCAGGGCCCTTTATGTCCGGGCGGCCTATTTCTCGGCACTCTGCCCAGGCGCTTGTCCGCTTTCTCGCCGCCTTGGTCTCTCGCCCTTCTTCCTTGGCCTTGTTGATGCTTCTCTTCAGTACTCGGACGCGCGCCCTTTTTGTGTTCTGCCGCCCCGTCTTGCTCTTTCGCCGCGTCCTCCGCCTTCGGACCGGCGCCGGATTTGCTGAGGACGTAATGAAGGTCCGCGCCGGGACCGGTGGCCGGAGCGTCGAGCAGGAAATCGGCGGCGGCTGCCGCGGCGCCCGCATACCTAGCGACCACTGCGAGGGTAAGAAGTGTATCGGCCGATAGGCTACCGACGACCCTGACTAAAGGCAAGGCTAGCGTAGAAGCTTGCTGCGCCGGAGGCGGAGGCGGCGGAGGCGGGGGGGGCGGCGGTTTTGGCTGTGGTGGCGGCGGGAGACCTTTACCCGTCTCGTGGCCATCGAGGTCGGCGAAGGTTTCCGGGTTGTCGCTGACCATGGCGTACAGGTTCAGCGTTTGCGGATTCGCCAGGTTCGCGTAGGGCACCGGCGCGGGCACCGAAGACCAATCCGCCGAGAGCCACCGCCCGACGCGCCACGAGTAGTAACGCGCCCCGAAATCGTCGTTCTGCGTCTCGCTATCCCGTTCCTTCCCCTCGAATTTGTAATTCTGCGCGCAACTCGCGGTCACATCGCGCTCGCCGCCGAAGGGATAGAAATCGGCGTCGTAGCACACGCTGGTCGCACCGGCCTGCACCATCGTCCGCGAGCTGCCCAGCATGTCTTCGGCGTAGTAGTAGATCGTCCCGCTCGATACGTTGCGCATGGCGATGCGCTTGCCGCCGAAAAAGGTACTACACGCCCAGGAGTTTTCTGATTCGGACTAGGGTTCTGGCGGCGGCTTTCGATTTCGTGGAGGTGGTCGCGGAGGTCTTTTGTGAAATGGGGCGTATGGGATTCTTGAATTGCTTCCGCGCGCGCTAGGCCGTCTTCTCTTTTGCTGTAGGTCGAAACTCCCGCGCGCAGGCCTCGCAGGGGCAGATCTCCCGCAGGTGATCGAAGCTGTAGATGCCGGTGGCGTGGCCGTCCGTAAACTCTATTTGAATCGCATAGTTACCGACGGCCGTCGCCGACTTGGCTTTTGCCTTCGGCTTGAACATTGGGAAGACATCGCTGGCGGCGGCTTTGCCCGGGTTTTCTTCCTTCTTCAGCCGCTCGTCGTTGCAGGTGGCGCAGGGGCAATGGTCGCGGAGATAGGGAAAATCGTAGCGGCTGAGGTGCCCGTCCGACCATGTAATCTCGACACCCTCGCCGGTGGTTACATGCACCTTCACGCCCGAAGGTCTCTTGCGCGCATCAATTGGCAATGGCATGTTGGCTTTATCTTAGCAGAGTCGGGTAGGGTCCTAATTTCAGATTAAGATTTCAGTTTAGGATTTCAGATTGTGGCTTCAGATTGGGAGATTCTTGTTTTGCAGGCTCCCTTTGTGGATCTAGCACGGTGCTCGGGTGCCATGGCATGTGCGAGAACAAACGGACGCCGGCTAACGACGAGGCGGCCGGTTTCAATCGCCCCTCCGGGGCTGCGCTTTCATGCGCGGTACCCGGCACTCCGCTGCGCCTGCCTCGCCGGCAGGCGGGCTGCGTGCCGGGCTTAGTACAACCGCCGCTCCGCGGCTGATCCGAGTCGCGACGAAGCGCGCGCTGCAAATGCAAGGCGAAGAATGGTCCGCGTCGAGTGGCGGTCGCGCACAGTCAAATTGGAGATGGAAGAAAAGGACGCCCGCCTAAAGACGAGGCGGCCGCTACAAGTGCAAAAGGGAAGAACTCCGGATCACCGGTACCAGGGCCACATCGCGGGCCTTGCGCTCGCGGCGCAGGAACTGAGCTGTTGGGTCCCGCCCCAATCCTGCAGGGCCCTGCCGGCGGCTTCGTTGAGCTCATCGACCGATCGCGGCCGCCCGTTGCCCGATCCCGGGAACACAAGATAAAAGACGCCGCCCCACGAGCCGCCTCGCCGCGCATCGGACCAGATGCCGAGGTTGTCGGCGAGTGCGATCGAGCCTTCGCCGAACGTTCCGACATCCGCGAAGATCGCATACGACCACGCGCCGGTGCGCATGTTCATCGCCACCGCGAAATCTCCGAGCCGCGTCCCCGACTCGAAAGCGATTTCGCGCGGCAGCACCACATACGGGATCTTCGACGCGTCCACGAATCGCGTGGGATCGAGCGGCGGCTTCGTGCGGTCTGCAAGCGACGTGCACGAGATGTAATAGCCCGGGAACGGATCGTCCGGACCCTGCATCAGCGGGTTGCCGTCGCGGTCCTGCAACACGCCGTCCCAGTGGCCGGGCTGGCCCGCATTCGCGAGATCGTCGAGGCCGGTGTTTTCGGGGTTGTAGGCGTTGGGCGAGCCGTCTGCATCGATGGTCATGCCGGCGGCGAAGAAGTACGCTATGCTGTCGCCCAGCCGCCAGACCGGCGCTTGGCGGATAATTTCGCCATGGCGGTAGATCGGAAAATTGAGCAGGACCGAGCGCGCATCGCAGCTTTTGAGTGCGGCAGGCGCGGCGTTCCGCGCAGCAGAGGATGCGTCTGGCAGCTGCTTGCCCTGGTCATTTTCCTGCGCGACCCCAAGCAAAGGAATCGCAAGCGCAACGACGAAAATCAGGATGAGGTGGGCCCGTGGCATCGTCGCTGAATGGGCTGAGGCGCGCGCGTCTCGCGCAATCCCGGCCAACCGCGAGTATACACCGACTGCACAAAGATACGCCCCGGCCTAGTTCCGCTCGCTCTTTACTCCTTTTGCATCCTTCTGTTGCAGGTACCGGCAACTATTGGTCCGGTGTGTCATCCTGATTTCGGTAACACTATGGGCATAGGATTCGTCCTCCTTATCGATGCAGTGATTGGCCTAATACTCGCCGCCGTTGGGGCGCTGGTTCTGGGTTCCGCAGCAGCCTATCTGACGCGGGGAGCAGGGCCTGGCCGCAAACGTCTCATCCTAGCCGTGAGTTTGTTCCCGCTCGCCTGTCTCGGGTGGGTTGGTACCGTCTTCGTTTTTCAGGCCGTCATCAACGAGAATGTGCTCCATCGGGACCCCGGATTAGGGGATATGTGGGAGTGTCCGCTGCCCAACGGCTACGCACTGCTGATGATAGACACGACGGACCTAGGCTGGGTGTACAACCCGAAGACACAGCCCGACGGAGTTACTGAGCAGGACGACGCAATCTCGGGCGTGATGGTAGTTCAGGTTGCTGGACGATACATATTTGGCGGTTCCGATAGCAGCTGGGCTGGGGAAAGCGATCCGACGGTCGATTCCTATTTCTTGCTGGATACTCAAATCGGAAAACATACCACTTTTTCGAATTATGACGCCCTGCGGAACAGGGCGCAAGAATTAGGAGTTGTCCTGAAACTCGAAAGCATAGGTGCCGTCTATTCCCGGTATAGATTCACGTGGTTCGACACTTTCGTTGTTGTGCTGACGATCGTGCCGCCGCTGTTGGTTGCGTTCCTGCTGATGAGATGGACTATTCGGTTGCGCAAGTCACGCGACATGTCTTTAGCGCCGTGATTGGCAAAGCGAGCCGCAATAAGAATTCACTGACGGGATGCGCTCCGGCAGGGGTCGTGTATACTTCAGGGCGTCAGCGGTTCGCGAAACCTAAACGAGAGAAAGGACGACAGATGACAAGACGCATCCTGCCCCTCTTTTTGGCTCTGCTGCTTACTGGGCTTTTCACTCTGCCCGCCGTCCAGGCGCAGCAGCCACCACTGCCCCAAATCGCTCACACGTTCCTGAAGGTCGGAGACGTGGCGCCCGATTTCAGCTTGCGAAGCGACAAAGGAGAAACGGTGAAGCTAAGCGACTTCCGCGGCAAGAAGAACGTCATATTGGCGTTCTACGTTCTTGCCTTTACCGGTGGTTGAACGAAGGAACTTCAGGGATACCAGTCTGGTATCGACTCGGGCAAGATCGATCTGAAAGACACCGAGGTCCTGGGCATCAGCATTGACGCGCCTCCCTCCAACGAAGCGTTCGCCGAGAAAATCGGGGTGAAATTCCCGCTTCTGAGCGACATGACGCGGCAAGTCTCGAAAGAGTACGGGATTTTGAACGACCAATTTCAGTTTGCCAACCGCACCACGTTTGTCGTCGACAAGCAGGGCAAGATTCAGCACATACAGGAAGGCAACGGCGCGGTCGATCCGACGAACGCGATTGACATCTGCACGAGCTTGCACAAGAAAGAAGGTGAGTAGGGAAGCGAGGAAAAACGGGCCAACGGCGTGTTGCGTTCTTTCGTGCGAGCATTTGGCGGCCAGCATCGTAGTTGCGGAGGCGGCTGCCGACCGGCGGTAAACGTTTGACAGTTCCAAGATACATTGGGATATAAGACCAACGGGAGAAGACCGTGCCGAATGACTCGCACCAAAGAGCAGCCGAATTCCACGAACTTGCGGCACACGCGCATCGCGTTGCCGCCGTGCACCACGGGAAGGAAGATCACCTGACCGCGCACGAGCTTTCGAAACAAGCGCTGGATCATGCCAGGAGAGCGCTCGAGTGGTCGGAGAAAGCGCATCGAGAATCCGAGCAAGTAGCGGCGAAGCAGTAAAGGCTTGCTGCGCCCGGACTCGTGCGATTGCTTGCCACCCGCACGGTAGTTGCGCGCGCGGCCGGGCGGGCGGATACTACAAATGTTTCGTACATGGGAGAGTGCGCATGAATAAGAAGATTGATATTGGCGCGATCGTTGGGGACATTTGGTGGGGGATACTGCCGATCGTTGGCATGCTCGCGTCGGTTGGGCTCGTCGCGTCGGTGTTTCGGCTGTCGCTCGGGAAGTGGTAAGCGAGAACGGCGCGCGGAGGCGAATTCGTCGTGGCGGACTACTACCTCTTGAAAACGGAACCTTCCGAATACTCGTTTGAAGATTTGAAGCGCGACGGGCAGACCGAATGGGACGGCGTGTCGAATCCGGTCGCGCTGAGAAATTTGCGCGAAATGGCGCCGGGCGCAAAGCTCGTCATCTACGAAACGGGCGACCGCAAGACCGCGGTGGGCACCGCGACGGTTGTTTCGGTGGACACAGCGAATCCGAAAAGCCCCGTGGTGGAAATTAAAGCGGGGAAGGCGATTGCGAAGCCGGTGACGCTCGCCGAAGTCAAAGCCCAGAAATTATTCGCTGATTCGCCGCTGGTCCGCCAGGGACGGCTCTCGGTCGTCCCACTGAACGCCGCGCAATATAAATTCCTCACCGGCGCGTAAACCTGCGTCAAAATCCCGACCCAAACCCAAACATTACGCAGAGGACGCAGAGAAGCGCAGAGAACGCGTCTATGACACAGGTGCGGGTGTCAAATGGTTTTCCTAATGGGAGGTTTTGGTTTTTTGCGCAGAGGTATGGTGAGGCGGTGGTGAACCGTCGGAAAGGGCGAAGTTGAACCAGGTCGTTTGGCATCGGTCGGGTTCGGGATTCGTCCCTTTTCGTGAAAGCGATCAGCGACGGGAAGAACCGGGTCGCGATCATTCATCTATTCGAGCACGGTGGCTCCTGAGGACGGCTGCGCTCTGTCCGGCGGGAGGCCGGACAGGCGGACGGCCCCATCAGAGGGTCAGCCAGAAGCAGCCTGGCTAGCGTTCTCACGGGCACGTCGCGCGTCTCGACCCCGGCGCCGGAACTGTTCGTAATCGATTTCGTCGCGAAGCATGCGGTAGAGCCGCAGCACGAGCTTACGGGCCACGGCGACGATGGCAACGGAAGAATTCTTGCGAGCCTGGAGGTGGAAGTAGAACCGGCGAAGATCGTCGTCGTTGCGGATGGCGTTGTGAGCGGCCTCGATGAGCAGAAAGCGAAGCAGGCGGTTGCCCTGTTTGGAGATGTGGCCGAAGCGCTGGGTGTCGCCGCTGGAGTGTTCGCGAGGATCGAGGCCGCAGTAAGCGGCGACGCGGCGTGCGCGGTCGAAACGCGTGACGGGATCGAGCGCATGGACCACGGCGGAGAAGTGAGCGGGCCGATGCCGGGGTGCGTGCGGAGGCGAGAGATGCGAGGATCGTTTTGCGCGCGCCGTTCGAGTTCGTTTTCGACGGCCTGGATTTGTTGGGCCAGGGAAACGAGTAGAAGCAGGGAGTGCTGTCGCTGAACGGCGAAAGCGCCGTCGAGCGGCAAGGCGGCAAACCGCTGTAGCCCGCTGGCGGTGAACAGTCTGGGACCGAGACGCAAGCGATGGCTGAGAACGACGGCCTGCAGGCCATAACGGCATCGTGCGAATGCTGACCAGCCGGTGACGATAGCGCAGCAGCGCGAGAAGTCGAGGCTGGCGGGAGAAGGAATGTGAATGGCGGGGAAATCGCCGCGGCGAAGCAGGTCGAGCACCAGATGGGAATCATGCCGGTCGTTTTTCTGCCGGCCGCGGGCGAACTGGCGTATCGCCAGCGCGTCGCAACAGCAGTTGATGGCCGAGATCTACCACGGTGCGATGGAACCACAACGAGTAGCCGGACGCTTCCACGCCAACCACGGCTCCCGGCGGAAACTGCGCGTAAAATGCCCGCACGTCGTCGCGCTCGTGCTCGAGCGTGATCTCGTGTATCTCACCGGCCGCCGTATCAATCCAGCAGACTGCTTGCGTGCGAACATGCAAATCCACTCCGATGTACACTGTCATCCGCGCCTCCTGTCCAAGCCGATGCCAAACGACTCTGGGCGAGAGTATCAACACTCGCCCCAGGGGGCGCGTGTGTCATGACATCAGAGAAACCGAGGACCTGCCGTTCTGAGCTGATGTCTGAAGGCCCTATCGGGCCTGCCTGCGTCGACGGCGTACCACTCGCAAATATTCCCTGACCGGCTCGGAAACGGTTCCTTCGTTAATAGGCTTAGGGCGCTTCGCTTTGCAGTACTCGCTCTTGAACCAAACCAGCAGTCCCTTCGTTCGTTTACTCGAATTGCAGCTCCGGCAACAAATGGCCAGGTTGTATTTCTTCCTCATCGGCCCGTGATTATTGAAGTGCTCGATAGTTGCTTCCCTAGGCTCTATCGCCAGGGTGCCGTTTCACACGAACGTGGCAATATACGCATTTCTTGTCTCTTCTTCGAATGTCTCGCTCATCTCGGTCAGGAATGCGGTATGGATTGGACATGCTCGTATGGACGTCCCTTACCGCGTGGGGCAGCAGGCGCCGGGGGGGATCGGATTGCCGTGCGGGCATGTTTTCGGATGGCCGAGGAAGGTGCAGATGCGCTGATCGAGTTCGGGGCTGATGATGTGCTCGAATTTGCAGGCGTGGGAATCGGCCTCGGAATCGGCGACCGAAAACGTGTCGGTGAGCAGGCGCTCGGCGAGCCGCCGCCGGCGAACGATATCGCGCGCGCGATTCTGCCCCGTCGCGGTGAGCGCGACTTCTTTGTCGCGCATTTCGAGCAGGCCGAGCGTTTTGAGCCGCGCGATCAGCGCGGGCGTATCTTTCACGCCGCCTTCGCGAATGCGCGTGAGCTCGGGCGTCACGCCCTCTTCGTCGAAGATCCAGACCTGCTCGAGCAGGTGATCGAAATCGCGCTTCTTCCTCCTCCGAAATTTCGGTGATCTGCACGAGGCGGCCGTGCGCGAGATCGATGCGGCGGTCGGCCAGCTGGCCGATCGACGCGGCGTGCGTGACCATGAGGATCGTGTGGCCCTCGGCGTGAAGCTCGCGCAAGAGCCGCAGGACGATTTCCTCGTTGGCTTCGTCGAGATTGCCGGTGGGCTCGTCCGCGAGAATCAGTTTCGGATGATTGATCAGCGCGCGCGCCACGGCGACGCGCTGCTGTTCGCCGCCGGAAAGCTGCGAGGGCAGATGCGTCACGCGGTCGGCGAGGCCGACGCGGGCGAGCGCCTGGCGCGCCTCGGATTCGTCCGTCGTGCTGTGAAAATACTGCGCGAGCATCACGTTTTCGAGCGCGGTGAGATATGGGACGAGATGAAATTGCTGGAAGACGAAGCCGATTTTCTCGGCGCGAAAGCGCGTGAGGCCGGATTCGTCAAGCCGCGCGACATCGACGCCATCGACGAGCGCGCGGCCGGAGGTGGGCGTGTCGAGCCCGCCGAGAATATTGATCAGCGTGGTCTTGCCCGAGCCGGACGGGCCCATGATCGCGATCCATTCGCCCGCATCGACGCTGAACGACACGCCGTCGAGCGCGCGCACGTTGCCGAATTCTTTGCGCAGATTCTCGATTTGGACGACGGGCGCCATTCTATTCGTCTGCTGCAGGGCGTTTCCGCCTGAAACTCAATCACCTCGCAGAATTACGGCGGGCTTCACCTTGCCGAGCAGGCGCAAGGGCAGCGCGCCCGCGAGCGCCACGACAACCATCATCGCAATCGTCAGCGGGAAAATCTCCCAGCGCGGCGTGATCGACGTATCGAAGACGCGCTGGCCCATCCACTGCGCGAGCGACGATGCCGATGCACGCAGCCGATCAATCCGCCGGCCGCGCCGAGCACGCCCACCTCGGCGAGAAACAGGCTCACGATGCGCGCGATCGATCCGCCGAGCGCTTTCATCAGGCCCACGTCCTCGCGACGCTCCATCGCGAGCGCCGCCATCGTTGCGAGAACGCACAGCGCCGTGAGCACCAGAATCAGTACGACCATCGAAGCGATCAGCAGCCGCGTGCGATGCAGCAGATTGCCTTCGGCTTCCGTCACGGCGCGAATCGGACGAACGTCGTTGTCGGCAGTGCCGCCGCGAGACGCGCTGCGTACGCGCCGATGCTCGGCCGACGGTGCCGCTGACGCTGAGCTGCCAGAGACCGATCTGACCGTTCGTGGTGCCAATCAGATTTTGCGCCACCGGAAGATTCACGAAAACCTGATCGTCTTCGGCCGCTGCCCGAATCCACGATCCCCGCGACTTGAAGGTGCGCGGTCGCTGCCAGCGTAATTCAGCGTCAGATTGCTGCCTGGCGGAAAGTTCGAATTGCCGCGCCACGTTACGCCCGACGAGGCACACCGATTCGTCGATGCGCGAATCGATCCATCTGGCCGTCCAGTTTCCATGTTGGGTTCAGGCGGGCGAAGCTCGTTGAGCCAAGTGCCCGCCAGCACGACGGGCGTCTGTTCGCACGTGCGCAGATCGCAAAGAGGAACGGAGCGGAGGCGACGATCGTCGGCCGAGCGATTTTCGTTGAGCGCCGATCCGACGGTAGTTTCGTTCAACAGAACCGGAACTGTGGCCGTCGTCGAAGCTGAGGATTCGCCAAGACCTGATGCTTGGCTGCCCGATGGCGGGGCGATGACAAATTCGCTCCGAGCGTGCGAAATTCCTCGGTCAGCTTGTGCTGCATGTCGAATTGGACATTCAGGAGCGCGGAGATCACGGCTGCGCCGCTGGTGACGGCGAGGAGCGCGACGAAAATGCGTCCTTTGCCGCCGCGCAGCATTTTCCAGACGATGCGGCCGAACACTATTCGCCCCTCAGGATCGGCGCAGGGTCGAAATGCGCGGCGCGGCGCAAGGGAATCAGGCTGCCGATGAGCGCGACGAGCGCGGCAAGCCCGAGCACGACGGGCAGCAGGACAAGCCGGGGCGGGGCAGGCGAGCCGAAGACGCTTGACCCAAGCGCGCGGGCGAGCACGGCGCCGAGAGCGAAACCGACTGCGCCGCCCGCGATTGCGAGCATCAATTGCTCGGTGAGGAAAATGGAGTTGACGAGCGCGTTCGTGGCGCCAATCGCTTTCATGATTCCAATTTCGCCGCGGCGCTCGATTACGGTTGCGGCGGATGTCGCGCCGACGGCCAGCGCAGCCGCGATCAGCGCGGCCAGCGTGACGATCCAGAACAGCGTGCTGATGCGCGTCAGGATGCGCCCTTCGGAATCGGCCACCTTGCGGATGGCGTGCACGTCTGTGCCGGGCAACACCTGCTCGATCTGGTAGCTGATCGACGAAATATACGGCGAGCAGAACCAGCGGTCGTATTCCGTCGGCGTCAAGGATTTCGGATCGCGCGCCGCAAGCGCATCGGCCGGCTTCGTCAGCGCGCTGACAAAGAGCTGCCGAAATTGGCCCGGATGACATGAAATCTCTTGGGCAAACGACAAGGGAACGAGCATCGCGTTGTCTTCCGCGCTTCCCGTCGAAGCGATTCCAGTAACGACGAATGGCAGCAAGCGCACGACGCCGTATCTGCGAGCATCTCTCACCTCCATCTGCAGGTAGATGGTTTGGCCGATCGAGACGCCGCCCGGATATTTCTGCGCAAGCGTTTTGCCGATCACGCACTCAGGCGCATCGTCCCGGAACCAGCGGCCCTGGATTGTCCACCAAGGATGCGTAACGCTGAGCCCGGTTTTGAACCTAGTGCCGTCGGGCACCGGAACTTCGTGTTCGTACCACGTGCCGATTACCGTGACATGCTCTGTGTTCTGGTGAGAACTGGAGAAAACGTCCGGCACATCGAGAAAGGGCGTGAAGCCAAGAATATTGTGGCGCCAGAAAATTGTTTTGAGCTTGCCGAGATCGGCTTCATTCAAATACGCGCCTTCATCGACGGGGCGATAATCGACGCCGCCGATTTCGAGCGGCAGCGTATCCGATTTCGGCGTGACCAGCAGATTCGCGCCGAGGCTGCGAAATTCGCGCGCCATGCGGTCGCCGACTTCGAGCGCGACGGTGAGCGTAGCCGTAGCGACGGCCATGCCGAGCACCAGCGCGGCGGCCGTCAGCATCTTGCGGCGCGGGTTGCGCAAGAACGATTCGCCTACGAGTCTCGCGAACATTTTAGGATTTGTGCACCTGAGAGGCCGATTCCGTCAAGCGCCGCGAGATCGACGATCACTTCGCCATTCGACACTTCCGATTTCACCGGGATCGGATTGCAGCCGCCCTTGTCGCCGATCGAGGGAATATAGATCGTGGCGCCGCAATTCCGGCAGATCACGTTTTGCCCTTCTTGCTTGTAGCCGGCCCAGCCGCAAATCTGGCAAGCGTCGAGCGCCACGGAATAGTTTCCGTTGGTCTGATGAATCACCATGAAGCGAATTTCGGTGCCGTTTGCGTCGGCGTCGTAGAAATGCACGCTCTGATCCGTGAGATCGGAGAGCGAAATGCGGACCTGCCATTTTCGGCCGTGAGCTCCTTGGCGGGCGATGGCGCGTTCATCGCATGGGCGTAGGCGAATTCGGCCGCTAGCGAGACAATCACTGCGACGCAGAGAATCGCGGCGGCAAAGCTCCAGCGGCGCTGCCGGCGGAATTCCCACTCGCGCATGCGGCGCTCGGCCGGATTCATGCGCGGGATCGGCGGCCGGACGCCGCGCGGTGAAATATTCGCGCACCACAAGAAGCGCGGCCACGCCGAGAATCACGGCGAAGAAGAAAACCTCGTTGCGGACGATTGGTCCGACCGTAGCCATCTCGGCTCTGCTCGACCAGATCCACTCCGCTTCGCTCAGCTCGTGAACGCCGGTAAGAGCGAGCTGGAAGGCGACGACCATCAGAATGATGCTGGTGGCGGCGAAGAAGCGGTGCAGGGGAATGCGCAGCGTCCCCTCGAAGAAAAAGACTCCCACGGCGACGGCGATCGCGATGCCGATTCCCGTGCCGATCCAGGTCTGCACGCCGGCGCTCGATAGCTCGACCGCGCGCAGAATCAGAACGAGCTCGGCGCCCTCGCGCACGACCATAAAGAACACGAACGCACCAATCGCCCACCCGGCGGCGCGGGACGATTTCTGCGCGTAGGTTTCGATGCGCTGCTCGATTTCCTTGCGGAGGGTGCGGGCGATGCGGTTCATCCAGATAATCATGGTGACCACGAGCGCCGCGGCGACCAGCATCAGCACGCCCTCGAAGCCGTCCTCGCTAATCGCCCAGCGTTGGAGCAAAATGGCGGCGGCAATGCTCATGGCGCAGGCAACACCGACGCCAGTCCAGACATACGGGCGCAGAGCGCGTCGGCCCGTGCGATTCAGATACACTAGGACAATGCCGACGATGAGGGCGGCTTCGACGCCTTCGCGAAGAGCGACTAAGAGAGCAGAAATCATGAGGTCAGCCAGTTGTTACCCAGTTACAACTGGCAAAGGCAGTGTAACGCGGCGCGCGCCTAAAAACAAGAAAATTCAGCACCTCGGCCAGGCTCTGCCGGTTGCAGCGAAGGGCGGTTACGGCGCTGGTTTGCGCGGAGTGGCGTTGCCAATCGACGAACCAGCGTCGCCAGCAGCGATGAGTGCCTCAGGAGCCAAAGGCTCACGTTCCCACCTCTGTGCACGTGGCGTGTGCGGGGAGCACGCCCGGGCAAGCCCGGCCGGCAAACAGCGGCAGCGAGCTGCCGCACTCCACGGGGCTTCCTCCTACTCATGGGCCGGCGTAGTGGCGCGGGTTTGCTGGCTTTTTGGCATCAAGCTGCGGCGGCTGGGGACATTAACTGTAGAATGTGCATCTGACGTTCGGAATGGCCGAGGGGAATCGTGGCTGAGGGAGTCGATGGCTGACGGGAATCGACGAATACTTCGCATGTGCGCCGCAGCGCTCGCTGCATCGCTCGCGATCATTCTGTTTCTCGGGCGGCCATGGAGCCCCGATCCCTTCGCGCAATCTTCGCAGGCGCCGAATCCCGCAGCGGCAGAATCACCAGCCGCAGCCGAAACTCAAAGCAAGCCAATGCCGCAAGCGAAGCCCGACGCGAAGAAAGCGAAAGAGGCTTACGAGCGGGGTGTGCGCGCCGAGCGGAACGAGGATTTGGACGCAGCCCACACCGCGTATTCGGACGCCGTGAACTACGCGCCGAACAACCGCGACTATTTCATCCACCGCGAATTGGCGAAGAGCCGCCTGGTGCAGGAGAGGGCGGATGCCGCGGAGCGCGACGCAGTTTCAGGAAGGCTCGATGAAGCGCGCAAGGAATTGCTCTCCGCCACGTATCTCGATCCGACGAACCGGGTGCTGCGCGAAAGGCTGGCGGAACTGATCGCGCAGGAGCCGGGCCAATCTCGGGCGGTAGCGGAGCCGGACATTGCAGGTCCCGTGCAGCTCGACTATCGGCAGGGAACGCACAGCTTCGACTATCGCGGCGATACGCAAGGTGCGTATCAGGAGGTCGGAAAACAATTCGGCGTGGAAGTGGCGTTTGACGGAGACATTGTGTCGCGGGCGGTGCGCTTCCAAGTGAGCAATGTGGATTTTCCCACCGCCATGCGGCTCCTGGGGGATATGACGGGAACATTCTGGCGGCCGCTGGGCAAGCGCCTGTTTTTCGTGGCGGAAAATACCCCGCAGAAACGCAAGGACTTCGATGTGTCGGTGGTGCGAACGATTTTGTTGCCCGCCTCAGCGACGCCCGACGACATGATGGAGATGACGCGGCTGGTGCGCGAGATGGCGGGCATTCCGCGCTCGGATTTGGACGTGAACAGCCGGACCCTGACGCTGCGCGCTTCGCCGCAAGCGATGGCCGTGGCGACGGACCTGATCGACAACCTCGAACAACCGACCGGCGAGCTCGTTCTGGAAATCGAAGTGCTTGAGGTGAACAGGGACTTGGCGCGGCAGCTCGGCATTACCCCACCGGAGACGGCGCAAACGTTCAGCGTGAGCAGCGCGCAGATTCAAGAAGCGGAGGCCTCGCAACAGGGCCTGCTCGATGTGCTCCAGCAGGTGTTCGGATCGACCACGATTCCGGGGTTGATCGCGTTTGGCGGAGGATTGACGACGGAGTTCGCGACGCTTCCCGGGGCCAGCGCCAATTTTTCGCAGATGCTCTCGCTGGTGAAGAGCGGGCGGCGAATTTTGCTGCGCGCGGAGGACGGACAGAAGGCGACGTTTTTCGTCGGGCAGCGGATTCCGGTTTCGCTTTCGACGTACTCGTCGAGCTTCGTTTCGGGGCAAGGGGTGAATAGCACCGCGATCGCGAACCCCATCTTGAATTACCCGGCGGGGAACGCGCCGTCGTTCGTCGCGACGAAGATCCTGCGCGACAACGGCGTGTACGACCTGATCGTGGCGAATTCGGCGGACAACACCGTATCGGTACTTCTCGGGAACGGCGACGGGACTTTCGCAACGCAAGTGACGTTTCCGACCGGGACCGATCCCGTAGCGATCGCGACGGGCCAGTTCAACAACGGGACGACGGCGGCGAACGCCGACGATTTCCTCGACCTGGCCGTGGCTAACAAGGCGGCGAACACGGTTTCGATCCTGCTGGGGAATGGCGACGGCACGTTTCAGCCGAAGACGGACATCGCAACGGGCATCGCGCCGGTCTCGGTGATCTCGGCGAATTTTCACGATGTCACCGCGCCCGGCGGCGTCGATCTCGCGGTGGCCAATCAGGGCGACAACACGATTTCGATCTTTCAGGGCAAGGGCGACGGCACGTTCCAGGCGCCGACGCTCATACATCTGCCGGCGGGATTCGAGCCCTCGTCGCTTGCGGCCGCGGATCTGAATAGCGACGGCCACATCGACCTGGTGGTGGCGGACCAAGGCAACAACACGTTCTCGGTGTTCCTCGGTAACGGCGACGGAACGTTCCAGGCGCGCACGGACTACCCGACAGGGAACGATCCGGTTTACGTGGCGTTTGGTGATTTCAACGGAAATGGCGCGCTGGACATCGCGGTGGCGAACAACGGCGCGCCGACCGGCGCGAACACCGGAAACACGGTCAGCATCTACTACAATCAGATCAACAACGAGAACGTGGCTACGGGAACGTTTGCCGCCGGCACAACGCGGGATTTCGCGGCAGGGAACGGGCCGACGTCGATTGCGGTGGCCGATTACAATCTCGATGGGATGGCCGACCTGGTGGTGTCCGACCAGACGGACAACGCGATTTCCGTGATTCTGAATCTCGGGGGCGGCCAGTTTGCCGCCAACGTCGAGCTGCCGGTGGGCACGGCGCCGGTGTCGCTGGCGGAGGCCGACTTCAATGGGGATAGCCGGCCGGACATCGCAACGGCGAACAACGGGTCGGCGAACGCCACCGTGGTCTTGAATACGCCGAGCCTGCTGGGCAGCGGGCTCGGCACGGCAGGCACGCCCTATCCCGGCGTCGAGTATCTCGACGTGGGGCTGAAGGTGGAGGCGACGCCGCGCATTCATCCCAACGACGTGACGCTGAAGCTCGCCCTCGACATCAGCAGTTTGACCGGAACGGCTTTCAATGCGATCCCCGTGATCAGCAACGAAACAGTGGAGCAGACGTTGCGGCTCAAGCAGAACGAAACGGCGATGCTTGCTGGCTTTTTGCAGTCTGATCTCACCAACGCGATCGCCGGTACGCCGGGTGTGGCCGAGCTTCCAGGCGTGGGATACCTCGCAGGAAACCATCAGGCGCAAAACCAGACCAGCGAACTACTGATTCTCGTGACGCCGCGGCTTGTGCGGCTCGCGCCGCATAAGGATCGCGTGATCTATGCCGGGCAAGGATCGTTGGCGGGCGAAGCCGGGGCGGGCGGCGAAGGGTTCGGCGCGCCCGTTGGCATCCCGCCGAGAGAGGAAAGGATTCCACAGCCTCAGCCGACGCCGCCGGAGGAGACGCCGATCGAGCCGACGCCGGAGCTTCCGCAAGGGGCGCCCGGGCAGCAGACGCCGGCGCAGCCACCGCAACCACAACCGGGACAAGGCCTCCAACCCAACGGGCCCCCAGACCGGTAGTTGGGGCAACTGCACAAATGTCACTTCATCCCTGAAGACTTTCGTCCCCAGACGCTGCGTACGTTCATTCTCTTGCCGCACGGCCTTTCGCGCGCTAGGTTCAGGCGTTGGAGGCTTCGCATGAAACGCCTCATCGTAGCGCTCGCAGCCGCCGTGCTACTTTCCGCCGGCGCTGCCCCGGCCCAGCACACACGGCGGCACTCACAGCATACTCGGCACTCGACGGCGTCCACTCACAGCGGGCGCAGCCACGGCGGGTCCCATAGCGGCCACCACACTTCGCACCGTCGGCCTAGCAAGTAGCGCGACCCCTCAGCCTCTCGCGTCCTCGCGGCTACGGTGTGGCTTCGAGGACGACGAGGGGTTGGTACGTGCGCGGGACCACAGGCTCGGCAATAGCGATGAGCTGTCCCTGCTGATTGAAGACGCGGAGGCGCGAGGGCTTCCAGTCGCCCGAATCGAGTTGCGCGGGCGAACCCTGCGCGGCGGTGGTCTGTCCCGGCTGAATCTGCGCGAGCGGGAGATTGAATTTCGCGCCGTGGCGCACGCGCTTTTCGACGATCGGCAGGACGGTTGCGCGGGGCAGATCGGTTAGCAGGCTTTCGAGAGGAATCACGCGCGAGGCGATTTTGCCGGATTTTGTGTCGGCCGCGAGATCTTCGAGCGAGACGGCGTGATCGGATGTGAATTCCCCCACCGCGGTGCGCGCGATTTCGGCGAGGTGCGCGCCGGCGCCGTGGAGCTGCCCCATATCGTGCGCGAGCGAGCGGATATAAGTGCCCGCGCCGCATTCCACGACGAAGCGCGCGACCGATCCTTCGACGCCGGTGAGACGAAACTCGAAAACCTCCACTTCGACGGGTTCGAGATTTACCGGCTTGTGCTTGCGCGCAAGCTCGTGCGCCGGGCGGCCGTGTATTTTCTTCGCCGAGAATGCAGGCGGCGTCTGCTGGATTTTTCCCATGAACTGCGCCGCCAGCGCCTGAAGCTTTTCGGCGTCGAGTGCGGGCGCGGAATCTTCCGAAAGCGGCTCGCCGTCGGCGTCATAGGTGTCCGTTGCAAATCCGAAGCGCACCGCGCAGCTATAGCGCTTGCGGCGTCCGGAATAAAAGCGCGCCAGCCGCGTGGCGCGGCCAAGCGCCAGCACGAGCACGCCTGTGGCGAGCGGGTCAAGCGTGCCGAAATGGCCGACCTGGCGGAAACCGATCAGGCGGCGGACCGTTTCGACGATGTCGTGCGAGGTCTTTCCGCTAGGCTTGTCGATCACGAGAATTCCGTCGAGCTGCGGCTGCGGCGTGCGGGGCATGAAGGGCGTTGTCCTTAGAGACCGGCAAACGAAAGCAAATAACAGGCTGCGGGGCAGCGCACCTAGGATTTCTCCGGGTGCTGCGTCTTGCGCAGAAGATCGTCGATGTGGCCGCCGTACTGCTCGGACTGGTCGGCGACGAAAAGTATTTCGGGCGCGCGGCGCAGCCGCAGCCGCTCGACGAGCTCGTGGCGAACGTACCCGGCGGCCGCCTTCAATCCGGCGAATACCTCGGCGCGCTCCGCTTCGGTCCCATCGACCTGAACGAACACGCGCACGGTGCGGAGGCCGGGCGCGACGCGCACTTCGGTAACGGTCAGCGGCACGGCCAGGCGCGGATCCTTGAGCTCACCGGCCAGCATGAGGCTGACTTCGTGGTTGATCTCCTCGGCGATTCTTTCGTGGCGAAACCCCGCGACCGTCATTCGCTTCCCTCGAAGTAATCAATCTCCTGCGAAACCAGATCGCGCCCGAGAATGCGTTCGGATTCGGCGGCGACCGCCTGGAGCGATTCCTCGAGATACTGGGAATCGCCGGAAATGCTTACCACGCCCACGCGGGAACGCTGCCAAAGCTCCTGATGCTCGAGCTCCGCAACGGCGACGTTGTAGTGCGCGCGAAGCCGGTCCTTCAGGCTGCGAAGCACCTGCCGCTTGTCTTTGAGCGACCGCGCGTCGGGGATGTGAATTTCCAGGGTGAGGAGGCCGATCGGCATAACACCCCGCAAGTTCCAGCACAGAGGGCACCGAAAAATCCGAACCGGGCGAAGGCTAGTTGCGGCGAGCCTCGGCGCCTTCGCGCGCGCCGCCGCGATCGCCGGCCCCCACAGTTTCCATCGGCTGCGACTTCTCCATTTTGAAGCACTCGAGGATGTCGCCAACCTTCACGTCGTTGAAATTCGAGATGCCGATGCCGCACTCGAATCCGGAGCGGACTTCGTTCACGTCGTCCTTGAAGCGGCGCAGCGAGATCACGCGCCCGGTATAGGCCACGACGCCGTCGCGCACCACGCGAACGTCCGCGTCGCGCTTGATGATTCCATCCTGCACGGAGCAGCCTGCGATCACGCCCGCGCCCTTCACGCGGAAGGTATCGCGCACTTCGGCGCGGCCGAGATACGTTTCCTTGATGACCGGCGCGAGCAGGCCGGCCACGGCCTTGCGGACTTCGTCGAGCAGCTCGTAGATGATCGAGTACATCCGGATGTCAACGCCTTCGCGCTGCGCCAGATCGGAAGCCTTGCGCTCGGGCCGCACGTTGAACCCGATGATGATGGCATTCGACGCCGAGGCCAGGATCACGTCGCTCTCGTTGATCGCGCCGACGCCAGACTGGATCACCTTGAGCGTCACTTGATCGTTCGAGAGCTTCGGCAGCATTTCGGTGAGCACTTCGGCCGAACCCTGCACGTCCGCCTTCACCACGACCGGCAGTTCCTTCATTTCGCCGGCGCGAAGCTGTTCGTGCAACTGATCGAGCGTGAGCCGCCCGGAAGCGGTCTTGGCGAGAGAAGCCTCGCGCTGTTTCGATTGCCGATACTCGACGATGTGGCGCGCCTTCGCCTCATCGGCAACTTGGAACTGATCGCCCGCCTCGGGCACGCCCTGCAATCCAAGCACTTCGACGGGCGTCGACGGGCCAGCCTGCTTGATCGGCTGGCTGCGATCGTCAAACATCGCGCGCACTTTGCCGTAGACGGCGCCCACGATGAACACATCTCCGATGTGCAGCGTGCCGTTTTGCACGAGCACCGTCGCCACAGGTCCGCGGCCGCGGTCGACGCGTGATTCGATCACGGTGCCGCTCGCTGGGGCGTCGGGATCGGCCTTCAATTCGCGCAAGTCGCCAACCAGCAAAATCATTTCGAGCAGCCGCGGCAGATTCTGTTTCGTCTTTGCCGAGACGTCCACCATCACCGTCTCGCCGCCCCAATCTTCCGGCATGAGGCCGCGATCGGCGAGCTGGCGCTTCACGCGTTCGGGCTGCGCATCGGGCTTGTCAATTTTGTTGATCGCCACGACGATCGGCACCTTCGCGGCGCGCGCGTGCGCGATCGCCTCTTCGGTCTGCGGCATGACGCCGTCATCGGCGCCGACGACGAGCACCACGATGTCCGTCACTTTCGCGCCGCGAGCCCGCATCCGCGTGAACGCTTCGTGGCCCGGAGTATCGACGAAAACGATGCGGCGGTCGCCGACGTGCGCTTCGTACGCGCCGATATGCTGCGTGATGCCGCCCGCCTCGCCCGCCGCGACTTCGGTTTCGCGAATCGCGTCGAGCAGGCTCGTCTTGCCGTGGTCGACGTGGCCCATCACCGTCACCACCGGTGCGCGCGGCACCAGATTTCCGCTGCGCTCTTCCTTGATTTTTTCTTCCTGGACGACCTGTTCCTCGAACGTGACCACCTGCACGATGCCGTTGAAGGCC
Organism: uncultured Acidobacteriota bacterium; assembly: GCA_963814735.1. Classification (GTDB taxonomy): domain Bacteria; phylum Acidobacteriota; class Terriglobia; order Acidiferrales; family UBA7541; genus Palsa-295. The sequence goes on from CAWFEC010000009.1 coordinate 613,522, forward strand.
TCGGCAAGGTTGGTCGCCGTCGGAACATCGAGTGCCTGGTTGATGCTGGCGAAGACTCCCCGATCGAGAAGCGTCTTCAGTAAATCCTTGGCGCGAATGTCAAGCTTCTCTGCGAGCTCGCGGACCGTGATGCCTTCCGTGACCGTCACCGCACGCGGTTCGCGCTGAACGGGCGCGACGGGTTCGACCACCGTGCGGCCGGGACCCGCACCCGCGCGCGTGCGCACGGGATGGAGTCGGCGTTCTCCTTCGGCAAAGCGTTTCTCGATGAGCGGACGCCCGCGCGTTGCGGGCGGCTTACGCGCATAGAGCGGCTTGCCTGGCTCGGCCTTCGGGACTCCACCCGTGGCGCCGGGCCGCTGGCTCCCGATGGGAGCTTGGTTTGGCCGGCCACCACCAGCGCCGCCGCCGGGACGTTGCGGAAATCTTCCGGGAGGACCGCCACCGGGACGCGGAGGACCGCCCGGTCGCGGCGCACCGCCGGGGCGAGGCGCTCCACCCGGAGCTGCCGCGGGGCGCATGCCTTGCGGCGCGCCCGGTCTTTGCCCTTGGTAGCCTTGGCCGGGCTGCGTCGGTGGACGCGACGCCGGAAATCTTTGGCCGGTTGGCGCAGGGCCCGCAGGCCTCGGCGCACCGGGGGTTGTCCCCGCAGGCGCGGACGGAGCCGCCGCCGGACGTTGTGCAGCGGAAGCGCCGGGCTGTCCGGGAGCCGCGTGAGGTGCACCACTCGGAGCCGCACCGGGAGCCGCCTGACGCAGTGGCACGCCGGGTCTCGGGCCAGCCGCTGGCGGGGCAGCGGATGGAGCCCCGGGAGCAGCCGCGGGACGCGACGGCGGAACAGCACCAGGACGAACGGCGCCGGGAGCAGCCGTCGGCGCCGTGGCAGTTCCAGCGGCAGGCGCGGCGGCGGCAGGTTTCGGAGCGGCAGCAGAAGTCGCAGACAAGGGCGCAGCGCCCGAAGCCGACGCAGGTGCAGCCGGTCTCGGCGCAGCAGCGGCGGGTGCCGTAGGGCGCGCGGGCTTTTTTGCGGCAGTCTTGGCAGCTTCGGCAGCGGCCTCCGCAGCGGCGAGATCCTGGAAATGCTTGCGCACGAGCACGGCGTGCTCGACGTCGATCGAGCTCGAGTGCGTCTTCTTTTCGGTGACGCCGACCTCGGGCAGGTAGTCGATCAGCACCTTGGCTTTGATCTCGAGTTCCCGCGCGAGTTCGTTGATCCGGATTTGATTAGCGTCTGACATTCGGCCTTAGGCTATTGCTGCTCCTCGTTTTCTTCGTTCGCAGGACGCTGCTCTTCTTCGAGGCGTTCCGCCTGCGATTCGTCGGTCGCCACCGGGACATGCGATTTTTCGGTCACGGATTCTTCGCGTTCCAAGGTTTCTGTGAATTCCGCCGCGGACTCATCGCCCGCGTCCGCATCCGCGGGCACTTCCGCAGCCTCGGCATTCAATTCCGCCTGCTGTTCGGCTGGTAGCGCTTCGGCCGGAAGCTCTTCGGCGGCGGCTTCGGCGGGCGCTTCGACGGCCTGCGCTTCGAGAGCTTCGAAATACGCGGCGACCGACTGGTGAATCTTCTCGACCATCTTTTCGCCGATGCCGGGAATCTCGACGAGCTGCTCGGGCGTCATGTCCGCCAGCTTCTCGATCGACGTGATTCCAGCGGCTTCGAGCTTCTCGATCGTCTTCGGGCCGACGCCTGCAAGCTCCGTAAGCGCGGTGCCAGGCGCCGTGAGCGCGGCCATCTGCGCTTCGATCTCGCGCCGCTTCTCCTCTTCGCTCTTGATATCGACGTTCCAGCCGATCAGCTTGCTGGCGAGGCGAACGTTCTGCCCCTTCTTGCCGATGGCGAGCGAAAGCTGGGTATCCTCGACGATCACCTCGAGCCGCTTTTCCTCGGGATCGATGATCTGCACGCGCGTCACTTTCGCCGGGCTCAACGCCTTCTGCGCGAATGCGACTGTTTCCTCGTTGAAAGGAATGATGTCGATCTTCTCGCCGCGAAGTTCGCGGATGATCGACTGCACGCGCATGCCTTTCATGCCGACGCACGCGCCCACCGGATCGACGTCCTTATCGCGGCTTTCGACGGCGATTTTGGTCCGCTCGCCGGCCTCGCGCGCCACGGCGCGAATCTGCACGGTGCCGTCGTAAATCTCGGGCACTTCCATTTCGAATAGCCGCTGCACCAGGGCGGGATCGGCGCGCGACACGATCACCTGCGGCCCCTTGGCGGCGCGCTCCACCGCGCGAATCGTCACGCGCAGGCGGTCGCCCACGTTGTACGCCTCGAGGCGCGATTGCTCGCGCTTCGGCAGGCGCGCTTCCGTGCGCCCAAGATCGACAATGATGTCCGGTCCTTCCATGCGCTTCACGACGCTGTTCACCAGCTCGCCGACGCGCGTGTGAAATTCATTGTAGATGGTGTCGCGCTCGGCCTCGCGCACCTTCTGCAAAATGACCTGCTTGGCCGTCTGCGCCGCGATCCTGCCGAGCACGTCGGTCGGCTTCGTGTGGGTGATCTCTCCGCCCACTTCGATGCTGGGGCTTTGTTTGCGAGCTTCTGCGAGCGAGATTTCGCGCGTGGGGTCGGCCACTTCGTCGACCACCGTGTGGACGGAAAACACGTCCACGGCGCCGGTTTCGGGATTGAACTTCGAGCGGATATCCTCTTCGGTGCGGTAGTATTTCCGCGCCGCCACGACCATCGCGTCTTCGATCGCCGCGACGATGATCTCGGGCTCGATGTGCTTTTCCCGGCTGATCTGCTCGATTGTCTGGAACAGCAGACTCGCCATCGCGTTTCTCCCAGCCCCCTCACCCTTAGAGTTCCACCACCAAATTCGCTTTGCGGATGCCGGCGTACGGCACGGCGATCTCGCGTTCTTTCACCTTCAACTTCACGACGCCGTCCGCATAACTCGCCAGCCGGCCTTCGAAATAATTCTGATTCTCCACCGGCTCGTTGAGCCAGATGCGCGCCAGGCGCCCGGCAAAACGCTCGTAGTCCGCCGGCTTGATCAGCTTTCGATCGAGCCCCGGCGAACTCACCTCGAGCACGTAGGCCGGTCCCGGCACGAGATCCTCGACATCGAGGATTACGCTCAGTTGCTCGCTGACGCGTTCGCAATCCTTGTGGCTGATTCCCAAACTTTCCGGGTTGGCCGGACCCGGCGGCCGGTCGATGTAGACCCGCAGCAAACGCTGCTTGCCTACTTTCCACTCCACGTCGAATATTTCGAGGCCCAGCGAGCCAGCCACGCGCTCCGCCGCCTCACGAATCTTGTCCAAGTCCATACTATTCTATGGACGGCATTTATCCCCGAGGGGATGTGCGCGTCCGGCCCATCCAGCGGCCAACAAAAAAGTGGGCTCGCGCCCACTGGTTCGTTCGACAAACGCTCGACTGGAAGTTAGTATAGGGGCGTTATCCGGGAAACGCAAGGGCGGCCCGCAAACACCTCGATTTGAATGGGTTTTGGCGCCTATGACACAATCTGGCCGCAGTGCAAAATTGGAACTGAGCCAAATCGTACAGAAATATCTCGTGGCCGCGGGCGGCTACGGCAAGCCGGTAGCACTCTCGGCCCTCGGCCTTTCGGCCAAGGAAATCGAGGCCGCCTTCGGCACCCTCGACGAGGATTACCACATCAGCCGATTCCTCCACTTCCAATGCTCGGCGGGCGCGAACTACCAGATCAACGGATTCCCACAGACCCACGTTTCCATCGACGCGGAGATTCAGAGCATCCTGTAGCAGCCAGCGGAACAAGAACGAGGACGAGATGAGCGCAACAGGGAACGCGGGCCTGGGGGAGTCGCGACCGTTCGAGCGCGTTTACGAGCCGGCTGCGTGGGCGCGTTGCGAGGTCTTCATCGCCTCCTGAGCGCGCTTCTGCATTTCTTCCGGCGCCACATCCTCGATATGTGTCGCGAGCGACCATGAGTGGCCGAAGGGATCGGTGAGCCGGCCGTAGCGGTCGCCCCAGAACATGTTGCTGAGAGGCTCCTGCTCCTTCGCCCCTGCCGAGATGGCGTGTTTGAACGTCGTATCGACGTCGTTGAGATAGAGGAAGATGCTGACCGTCGAGGCGCCGAGCGCCTGCGGCGACCGAAGGCCGCTGCTCGACGCTTCTTCGGCGATCATCACGATCGAGTCGCCGATTTTGATTTCCGCGTGCGAGACCGCTCCCTGTGGATTGTTCATGCGCATTACTTCCTCCGCGCCGAAAGCGCGCTTATAGAAGTCGAGCGCTTGAGCCGCGTTGTGGACAGAGAGATACGGGGTCACCGTGTGGTAGCCGCGCGGAATGGGACTTGCGTGTTTTGCCATGGTTGTCTCCTTCTAGCTGAGAGGTAGGGCCGGAGGTTGAAGCTGGCTCCGGCGGGTTAAGGTTTCCTGAAAAACGCCGGGGTGGGACCACGGCGCCCTTCCTTCTTACCGCAGTGGCGGGTGAAAATCAAATTCCGGATCGACGTCCACCGGGACGTTCGAGCATTTCGCCAGCGCCGCGGTGAGCTCCGGCGGCATCACGGCGTATTTCTTGAACCACGCTTCGGCGCGCGCGCGGTCGCCCGTGGCTTCCTGTTCGAGCAGTTCCTTATCGAGCGACTCGATGGCTGCGGGGAATTTCGCGAAGTCCACTTCATAGCGGCCGGTTGTGGGATCGCGGCGAATCGCGCCCTGTTCGGTGAGGTAGCTGAGCTGCATCATCGAACCCTGGCCGTGCGCCTCGGCGATGCCGAATCGAATCGTGCGAAACGTTTCCGCGAGATACGACGCATAGATTCCGTCGAGCTTCGACTTCGGAATCACGCCGTGATCGACCAGCCATTTCACGTCGTGCATGCTCGTCACATCCGCCTTGGATTCCTCGAGCGAGGAGTATTGCGGGCCGATCGCTTCGCCGACGCCGACCTTGCCCGCGGCCGTATGCGCGAACGACGGGCCGAGGCCGTGCGACACTTCGTGCAGGATCACGAAATCCATCAGGCCCTCCGTGCTCGCCATCTTCGCCTGATCCGGACGCATCAACTGCTTCGCGAGCGGCAGGATGATGTAGTTCACGCGCGCGTCCATGAAATTCTGCCAAAACATTTTCTTCGAGCCTTTTTCCTCGTGGATGCGCGGATCGTTGGGCAGATTGTCGGCGACGGCCTGGTATCCGTGCAGCAGATCGCCCGCGCGATAGACCCCATCGACAACTTCCATCGGCGATTGCTTGCCGTGTTTCGAAGGGAGATCGGCTGCCGGAAGCGCGAGCGATTCCTGCAATTCGGGGACGTATTTCTGGAAGACTTCCACTTTCTTGCTTTCGGCGTCGTCGCGGATCATCACGGAGGCGCCGTAGGAAGTTTTCACGCCGAGCAGGCCGTCGAGATAGACCTCGTACGGCGCGAAGATCACGTCGAATTTCGGATCCTTGAGATCGAGCCAGGCGATGTCGCTCTTGTAGTAGTTATCGGTAAGCAGCGCGTCGGCGCGCAGGCGCAGAAAATTCGCGAATGCCGGATCGTCGCTGAGATCCGCTGCTTCGCGCAGGTCGGCGGCCATCGGCTTCAGAAATTGGGCGAAAGCAACGTGGTAGGGAACCGCCTCGAGCAGATCACTTTTGCGCCGCACCATCGTGTATGGACTGTAAAGCGCCGCCTTTTGGTCCGGATGTGCCGCTACGTAGGCGCTGAACTCGTCGCTCGTCATGCCCCAGGGAAAGAATCCGCGACCCGGCGGCATCGGCGCGGTGCCGACGAAAGGCTTGTTGTCGTCGATCAGATCGAAGCGGCCACCGTTGATTTTCAGATATTCGCGGAGCATCTGGAACTGCGGGTTGGTGGTGTGTGCGAGCGAGAGATAGAGCTTGAGGCCGTCGGGATCGCTCTGGCGCCAGTAGATGCAGTCGAGCAGCCCGGACGTGTCGACCAGCTTCGCGACCATCTGCTTTTCGCGATCCGTCAGTTTGGACGAATCGAACGGCATGTGCACTTTCTTGAATTTCGCGAGGCGCTGCGCGAGGTCGGGAGCGATCACGAGCTTCGTGGATTCGGACGAAGCGGTCGATCCGATCAGCGCGAGCGGACTGGCGATCGCCAGTGCGATTAGGAAGCCAAATAGGGGAACGGCGGCAATATTTTTCATGCCGCCATCTTAGTGCAGAAAGGCCGAAGCGGAGCGCCAAATTTCAGGCTGCCGAGAGCCGAACCATCTGTCTCCAACGCGCGATCCTGCACGTAGTGGGGCGCGGCAAGCAGCGCCCCTACAGACTCGGTGTGGCAGCGGCGCTCGTTTAGCGCGAACTCACAGCCAGCAGCCGGTCGGCGAGCGCCTTTTGCTCCTTGCGGATGGGCTCGGGTAGGCTGTCGCCGAATTTCGCGAAGAACTTGTCGATGCTGCGCTCTTCTTCGGTCCAATCGCCCGGATTCACGGAGAGAAGCTCGTCGAGCGTGCCGCGCGAAATCGAAAGGCCGTCGAGGGTGAGCGACGACGGCGTGGGCACGCAGCCAATCGGCGTTTCGGTAGCTCCGGCGCGTCCTTCGATGCGGTCGAGCATCCACTTCAGGACGCGGACGTTTTCGCCGTAGCCGGGCCAGAGGAACTTGTTGTCGGCATCGCGGCGGAACCAGTTCACGTGGAAAATCTTGGGCGGCTTCTTCAGCTTCGGCCCCATCTCGAGCCAGTGCCCGAAATAATCGGCCATGTTGTAGCCGCAGAAGGGAAGCATCGCCATCGGATCGCGGCGCGTGACGCCGACTTTGCCGGTGGCGGCGGCCGTCGTCTCCGAAGCCATCGTCGCGCCGACGAATACGCCGTGCTGCCAATCGCGCGATTCGTAGACGAGCGGCGCAAGGTGCGCGCGGCGCCCGCCAAAAATAAACGCGGAGATCGGCACGCCTTCGGGATCCTCCCAATGCTTATCGAGAGAGGGCGATTGCGAAGCGGGAACCGTGTAGCGGGAGTTGGGATGCGCGGCGGGACCGTTCGAGGGCGACCATGGCTTACCCTTCCAGTCGATGATGCCGTCCGGCGTCGCGTTGGTCCCGTCGATGCCTTCCCACCAGGGTTCGCGGTCGCTGGTCATAGCGACGTTGGTGTAGATCGTGTCGTGATGAGCCGCGGCCATCACGTTGGGGTTGGTCTTGGAGTTGGTGCCGGGGGCGACGCCGAAAAATCCTGCTTCAGGATTTATAGCGCGCAGCGTGCCGTCGGAGCCGACGTGCATCCAGGCGATGTCGTCGCCGACGGTCCAGACGCGATAGCCCTGATTTTCGAGCGCGGAAACCATCATGGCGAGATTGGTTTTGCCGCAAGCCGAAGGAAACGCGGCAGCCATGTACGTCACCTTGCCTGAGGGATCCTCGAGGCCGAGGATCAGCATGTGCTCAGCCATCCAGCCCTGTTCGCGAGCCATCCAACTGGCGATGCGGAGCGCGAAGCACTTCTTCCCGAGCAGCGCGTTGCCGCCGTAGCCCGAGCCAATGCTCCAGATCAACTTTTCCTCGGGGAAGTGCAGGATGAACCGCCGGTCGGGGTTGAGATCGGCGAGCGAATGCAGCCCGGGGACGAAATCATCCGACGAGCCGAGCCGATCGAGCGCCACTTTGCCCATGCGCGACATAATGCGCATGTTGGCCACCACGTAGGCGCTGTCCGTAATCTCGACGCCGATTTTGCTATAGGGCGATTTTGCGGGTCCCATGATGTAGGGCACCACGTACATCGTCCGGCCCTTCATCGCGCCATCGAAGAGCGGGCGCACCTTGGCCTTGGCGTCTGCCGGAGCCATCCAGTTGTTGGTGGGGCCGGCGTCTTCCTTGCGGCTCGTGCAGATAAAGGTGAGATTCTCGGTGCGGGCAACGTCGTTAGGATTGCTGCGGTGCAGGTAACAACGGGGGAAAGTCTTCTGATTCAGGAAGGTATACGTTTTGTCGCGGAGCATTTCATCCGTTAAGCGCTCGTTTTCCGTCTCCGTTCCATCGCACCATACGATCTTTGAGGGCTTTGTTAAACTTGCCGACTCTTCCACCCATTTCTCCAGCGGTGTGGACACCATGCCTCCTGGGCTTGTGCGCGGGGGGAACCGCCTGTTCTCGCGGGCCGACGCGTTATGAAAGCAAATACAAACCGATCATAAATGTAAGAACAAATTTTAGGCCACGATCTCAGGAATTGCAAGGCAACGGGGACGGAAGCACTGGGTCAGTTTCCGGTTGCCGCGTGAATCGGGACTTATGGCTGGCCGACAGGTAGGAGCACACGGTAGAACTCTACAAAACCCTTCGGATCCGCGTCACCGTAACCTGAGATTTTGACCACCAGCGACCTCGGACCATCCCAGACCGCCGCTTCCACATACACATGATGGTCGCTCAGATGAGTCTCCAGTTTCTTCCAGGTGCCTTCGGACAGTTGATGGGAAAGCACGTCCAGAACTTGAATGGGCGAAGCCTTTTCATCGACTGAGAGGATGCTGCACCGTGAGATGTCGCTGCCGGCGTAGTCCGTAACCGCGAAGAGTTTACTGTCCGATTTCCATAGCAGGGCAATGGACCGATTATAGTTGAACAGTCTGCGCCGACTTTTGAGCAGTTGGTCTTCAAGAAAGACGGTGTGGTATGGCTCTTTCGCACTGTCAACGCCGACAATCGCGTAGCGCCCATCGGGTGACACAGCTTGAGACTGCGCAGGAAAAGACACGGGAAATACGTTTGTAACGACGGCGCAAGGCCCGGGGGGACAAGAGCCGATTCTCAGAACAATCTCGATTGTTTGATGTGTGTCAGATTTCGCGTCAATGTGCTGCGTAGCAGTCCGAAAGCCGGGAGATTCCACGGTCAGGTCATAGCTACCTGGGGAAACCTTTAGGGAGAGCTCACCACCACTGTCAGTCGTTAGATTTTTTCCTATATTATTCGGCGAGGGCACAATCTGAATATGCGCATTGGGGACAGTTGCTCCGGTTTGATCTTTGACTGTTAGCACTACAGAAGCGGTCTTGACAGCTTCCTGAGCAAAGAGCGCGACACAAAAGGCCAGAATTCCGACACATGAGAGCACATGAATTCGAATAGGCTTCACGCGGAAAAGCTAGCATAAATGGCTCAAGAACAGTGGCCTGAATTTCAGTGCCTGGTGGGTCGGATAACCGGAGATTGACCCGGCCGGGGAAGAAAGCTTCGCGCTGTGGTGGATGCTATACTCGCGCGGCAATGTATGCCCGAAAATTACACGCCGAGATGGAGATGGGCGGCGAGCGGCGGCCTGTGCCGCTCGATTGGCTCGATAGCTTTTGCATGCGCAATTTTACGGGCTCGGGCGAATTTGACGACACGCTATCGACAGGGGAAGGAAGGCTCGAAGCCGGGTTGAGCGTCGATCCGGAACGGCTCGCGGCGGCGATGAGTGAGTGGTTCACTAAACGCGGCAAAGGAAATGGAAAGCCGGTGACAGTGGCGATACGGCCGGCGGACTAGGTAGGCTTGCGGGCGGTAACTGATACGGAGGAGCCGGACCCGCTTGCGATGATTGGGGCGTTGCAGCGGTCACCGCCGCGAGTCCAGCTCCTCTTGGTAGGTTTGACGGCGCAGCGGCAGGATCGTTAGCCTTCAAGGGCCCAGGCTTCAGGTGACGCAATCCGGATGCGTGTCTGTCAATCGTCCCCTCCGGGACTTGCGACTCCGCCTTCTCGTTTCCCGGCACTTCGCTTCGCTGCGTGCCGGGCTAATGACAATCGCGCCTCCGGCGCTCGGGCGGCCGCGAACGCACGAGTGGGCGCACACGTGACGGGCTGAGTACGGCCGGCGGGACGCCCTTCGACTTCGCTCAGGACAAGCCAGCGCTACGGGCGATCAGAAACGGCGCGTGGCGCGGCGCTCGGGGCCGGTGTAGGGGACGGGCTGGCGGGCCAGCGCCGCCTTGATTCGCGGCAGCGCCTCGCGCGTGGCGGCTTCTCCCGCCGCGACCAGCTCCGGCGTCTTCGCGAATTCATCCCACAGCACGTGATGGACGTTCGGCTCGATCAGGACATCGGTGGCGGCGCGCCACGGCTGAATGGCGCCGATCTGGATGATCGAGAAGGACCGGCTGATCACTTCGATCGTGTTGCGCGGGCGCCCGCCGATAAGCCCCGGCTCGAGATGAACCCCGATCACCACGTCCGCGCCCATTTTTCGCGCCGCGGGCGATGGCACGGCTTCCGTCAAGAATCCATCCACAAGAATGCGGCCGCGATATTCGACGGGCAGAAACAGGCCCGGGTAGGCGCACGAAGCGCGCAAGGCGGGACCGATGGGGCCTTCCGTGAAATAAACGGATTCGCCGGCGATGATGTCCGTAGCGACGATGCTGAGCGGCTTTTTCAGCTCGCTGAAGTCGTTGACGGTGGTGAATTTGTGCAGGAAATCCTCGAGCCGCTCGTTGGAAGCCATGCCCATGCGCGAAAGCGTCCAGCGGCCGAAATCGCGAAAGGTGGTCTCGCTGCCGTGCAGCTCCATGGTTTCGAGCGGCGTGCCACTGGCGTAGGTGGCGGCGATCAGCGCGCCCACACTGGTGCCTGCAATGTAGTCGACCGGGATTTCGTTTTCTTCGAGGACGCGCAGTACGCCGATATGGGCGATCCCACGCGCAAATCCGCCGCCGAGCGCGACGCCTACTTTCGGGCGTTCGCCGTCGCCTGCGTAAGCAAATGACCTAAGGCCTTGGACGGCCCTGGTCAGCCATTTCGACCCCTGCCCCATGTGCCGTTGCCCTCACCCACTGAGGGCAATTTTACCAAAGTAGGTGCTCGGCAGGGGATTCCGGTTGACCGTGGTTGGCGCTTTTGCAACCATGTGCCCCAGCGAACTATGGCGGAAACGGCGACAAGGGCGCAGGAGCGCGTGCGGCGAAAGGCGATTCCATGAGACGCCCAATCGAAAAGGCGGTGGTGCTCGGTGCCGGAACGATGGGCGCAAGAATCGCTGCACACCTCGCGAACGCGGGCATTCCCGTTTATCTGCTTGATATCGTGCCGCGGGAATTGAACTCCGACGAAAAGCGCAAAGGGCTCGCGCTCGATCATCCGGCCGTGCGCAACCGGATCGTACTGGCCGGGCTCGAAGCGGCGAAGAAGTCGAAGCCCGCGGCATTTTTCGCGCCGGAAATCGCGCGCCTCGTCACGCCGGGAAATCTCGAAGACAACATCGCGTGGTGCGGCGAGGCGGACTGGATCATCGAGGCAGTCGCCGAAAATCTCGAGATCAAGCGCAAGCTCTTCGAGCGCGTGGAAACCGTGCGCAAGCCCGGAACGCTCGTCACGACCAATACTTCGGGCCTGCCCATCCACCTGATCGCCGAAGGGCGGTCCGAGGATTTTCAAAAGCATTTCGCCGGGACGCATTTTTTCAATCCGCCGCGCTATATGAAATTGGTCGAGCTGATTCCGGGGCCGAAGACGCTGCCCGAAGTGCTCGGCGCGCTCGATGAAATCTGCGACGTCACGCTCGGCAAGGGCGTGGTCGTTGCGAAAGACACGCCGAACTTCATCGCCAATCGCATCGGCACATTTTCGATTCTGAAGGCGTTCTCGGAAATGCAGGCGCTCGACATGACGATCGAGGAAGTCGACGCCTGCACGGGCCCCGCGATCGGCTGGCCCAATTCGGCGACGTTCCGCACGGCGGACATCGTCGGCCTCGACGTGCTCGCGCACGTCGTGAAGAATATCTACGAGAGCATTCCCGACGACGAATCGCGCGAAATGTACCGCGTCCCGCCGCTCCTCGAAGCGCTGATCGCGAAAGGCTGGCTCGGCGAAAAAACGGGCAGCGGATTCTACCAGCGCGTCAAAAAGGGCGGCGAATCCGAAATCCTCACGCTCGATTGGAAAAAGATGGAGTATCGCCCGCGCGAGAAAGGCAAGCTCGGCTCGATCGAAGCAGGGAAAGCAATCGAAGACACGCGCGAACGGATTCGCATGCTCACCGCGCCGGCTCTGGAAGGCAAGGGCGGCGACAACGCCAGCCGCTTCCTCTGGAATTGCCTCAGCGAGACCTGCCTCTACGCCGCGCGCCGCATTCCCGAAATCGCCAACAGCGTTGTCGACGTGGACCGCGCCATGCGCTGGGGATTCGCATGGGAATTTGGCCCATTTGAGATGTGGGACGCGATCGGCGTCGAGCGCATGGCGAAGGCGCTCGAGCGCGAAGGGAAGCAGCTGCCGCCGCTCGTCGCAAAGGTTCTCGCGTCGCCCGCGAAATCCTTCTACCAGACCGAAAAAGGACGCACGAGCTATTTCGATTTCGCCTCGGCGGCGCTCAAGCCGCTCGAAGAGCCGCCCGGAATCCTCATTCTGAAATCGCTCAAGGAACGCGCGAAGGTCGTGCAGGAAAATTCGGGCGCGAGCCTGATCGACCTCGGCGATGGCGTCCTCTGCTGCGAATTCCACGCCAAGATGAACGCGATCGGCGGCGACATCTTCGCGATGCTGACGGCGGGCGTCGCGCGCCTCGAAACCGAATTCGAGGCCATGGTCATCGCCAACCAGGCGCCGAATTTCTCCGCGGGCGCAAATCTGATGCTCCTGCTGATGACCGCGCAGGAAGGCGAGTGGGACGACATTCACCTCGCCGTCCGGCAATTCCAGCGGGCGAATATGGCGCTGAAATATGCGCCGCGTCCGGTGGTATCAGCGCCGCAGGGACTCGCGCTCGGCGGCGGCTGCGAAATCAATTTGCACGCTGCGCGGATTCACGCGGCGGCGGAGGCGTATATCGGCCTTGTCGAAGTGGGCGTCGGCCTGATCCCGGGCGGCGGCGGAACGAAGGAAATGCTCATCCGCGCGAACGAACACGCGGCGGGCGGCGACAATCTCGATCTGATGCACGCGCTGCGCCCCCTCTTCGAAAATATCGCGATGGCGAAAGTTTCCACCAGCGCGGAAGAAGCGCGCACGCTCGGCTATCTGCGCCCGTCCGATCTGATCGCGATGAATCGCGACCGCCAGGTGGCCGACGCAAAAGAAACGGCTCTGGCGATGGTCCGCGCCGGGTATCATCCTCCGGCGCCGGCCGAGATTCGCGTGCTCGGCGAGGAATTTTTTGCGGCGGCGAGGCTCGCGATTCACATGCTGGTCCGCGGCGAATTCGCCACCGAGTATGATGGCGTCGTCGCGCGCAAGCTCGCTTACGTCATGGCGGGCGGCGGAATCACGGCGGCGCAAGCCGTGCCGGAGCAGTATGTGCTCGACCTCGAGCGCGAGGCGTTCGTCAGCCTCTGCGGCGAGCGCAAGACGCAGGAGCGCATCGCGCATACCCTGAAGACGGGCAAGCCGCTGCGGAATTAGAGGCACCGGATCGGGGGTCGAATCGCGCGGCCCATTGATGCAACGTTTTCGGGTGCGGCGGAGTCTTAGGAGCGTGCGGAAGTGCGGGCGCGCGCAACTCGCGGGTTCTTCGAATCATAAAAGCAAAAAACAGGGGCGAATCGAAATGAGGATGCGGAGTCATATCGGGCGGCTTGTGCCCGCGGCGGTTGTGGCGGGGCTGCTCGTTCTGGCGGGCTGCGGCGGTGGGGGGAGCGACCACTCCCGTTCCGCCCACGCCGACGCCCAGCGCTACTGGCCCGATCATGATTTTTCCCGGAACGGTGAGCGTGCCCGTCAGCGGAGAAGCGCAGTTCAGCGCATTCCTCGCGAGCGATCCAACCGCCTCATTTACGTGGAGCGTATCGGGCGGCGGCACGATCGACAGCGCGAGTGGTTTGTACACTGCGCCGACCTCGATCACATCTCCTGCCACCGTGACGATCACCGCGAAGAGTTCGAGCACTTCGGGCACGGCGCTCGTCACAATCGTCGCGGCGCCCGCAGGCGGAGTTGCGATCACTCCCGCTGCCGTCGTGGTGCCCGCGGGGGCGCCGTTCAAATTCTCGGCGACCCTGAACGGAAATCCGGTGACGCCCACGTGGCAAGTGGCGGGGGCGGGAAATCCGGGCGGCGATTCAATCCACGGTTTCATCGATCCCAACGGCAATTTCACGGCGCCGCTCTCGCCTCCTCTCGGCGGCTCGATCACAGTCACAGCAGTGAGCGGTGGAAATTCGGCTGCCGCGACAGTGTTCGTGGTTTTCTCGAACGCATCGCTTGGCGGCCAGTATGCGTTCTCGTATTCGGGAGAGGACAGCAAGGGACCTTTGATGGTAGCGGGCAGTTTTACGGCGGATTCTTCGACCGCATCCATCATCGGCATCGAGGACTACAACAGCACCGCGCAGGCTCCGGCCACTGCGTCTCCGATTAGCGGAACGTATTCCGTGAACCCGGATGGCACCGCGACCGCCACTTTGACCGATGCGAAGGCGGGTGGTTCGGCGACCTGGAATCTCACGCTCGTTGCGAGCACGCAGGGGCAGGCGTCGCCGCGCGCGCTCCTGGTCCGATTCGACAAGACAGCCACCGGCAGCGGCGAAGCAGACGTGCAGGATAAGACCAAGTTCGCGCTCGGCGCGTTCAATGAGAATTACGCGTTCAATCTTTCGGGCCGCGACAAAAGCAGCAAGCCCCTGCAGATCACGGGCATGCTCCATGCGGATGGCGTCGGAGTGATCGGCTTGAGTTTGTGCAAGGATGATATCAACGACGACGGCACGAACACCGAGGTTGCGGCCGATACCACGCTCCACGGGCTGTTCTCCGCCGATACAGCCAATCCGAACACTTTGGCAACGAATGGGCGCGGCACGCTGCAGCTAATCTACGGTGCGACCGCCGAGGTAGCTTCGCTCGATAACGTCACGTTTACGTTCGCCTTCTACATCGTCGATAGCACGCACCTGAAGGTCGTCGAGACCGACGCAAAAGCTACGGCGCAGCTTGCCGGCGATCTCTTCAGCGCGCCGAATACCGACGGATCGTTCTCCGACGAAGATTCTGAACGGCAACTATGCCTTTACCCTGAGCGGATCGAACCCAACCGGCACGAAGGCCTATGCAATCGGCGGTGTTTTCAAGACGAATGGAAGCGGCAGCATCAGCACAGGCGTGATCGACGGAAATCTAGGAAACGACGTCACGCTCACCACTTCTTCGTATGCCGTCGACCTCAGTCTCGGCCGTATTCTCTTCACGACGACTATCGGATCAACCACGCGCTATTTCGCCGGCTACGCAACGTCGAGCGGAACGGTAGAGATGATCGAACTCGATACGGACCTTCAGGCCAGCGGCACGGCCTATCCGCAGACCAGCACGGGTATCCCACAGGGAAGCTTCGCTTTCAATTTGACGAGTAACCGGAACACAAGCTCGTTCGAGGAAGAAGACGTGATCGGCCAGGTTGCGGTACCGGGCGGCGCCGTCATCCCGCAGGGAAATATCGACGTCGACGACAGGGGCACGTTGACCTCGGGCACGCCCATCGACAATACCAGCACGATCGTGGCGCCTCTAAACGGTCGCGGGACGCTCACCCTCGACGCGAAACCAGCCTCCTACTCGCTCGCCTACTACGTGCTGGACAATGCCACGGCCCTCGCAATCGAAATTGATGGACAGCGTGTAGCGACCGGCATCGTCGTGCAGCAGTTCTAGAAATTTCGCGCGAAAATTCCGCGTGTCATAAGCGCCCACACCCGAGTACCAAAGTACTATTGCTGCTCCACGCCCTCGCTTCGAGAATCAAAATAGCCCAGGAAAAATCGATGCATTTGAGGGAAAGGCGCTGGGCCGTTCGTACTACTCATTTTCATTATGACTCCACTGAAAGAAACGCTGGAGGTTGGTCAAGTCCCGGCTTCCCAGGAGGGAAGCCGCCCGAAGCCGGACTCCGGCCATCTGCGGTCTGACGCCGTTTCGTTGGACGTGCCGGTAAAGGTGCATGGATCGCGCGTCGTCGAAGTGGTCCGCGGAACGACCTCTCACACGGAGCCATTCGAAGAACAGACCAGCACCATGATCGTGTTTCCTCTTGGCGGCGTGCTTAAAATGACGACGCAGGTCAGCGTAGGGCAAGCGATCGTCCTCACGAATCTGAAGACGCGCCAGGACGCAATTTGCCGCGTCGTCAAAACGCGCACGAATCCCAACCTGCACTGCTACGTCGAAGTCGAGTTCTCGCATCCTCAACCGGGATACTGGGGCGTTCGCTTTCAGTCGGATGGGCCCGAACCGGCCCCGAAAATGGCTTCGCCCGCAGCGGCCACCTCGAGCGCCCCGGCGCGCGTTACTCCGTCCCCTGTCGCAGTTCCGATTGCGGCGCCTGTGCCAAAGACCGAAATCCCCAAGTTTGAAATTCCGAAGGTCGAAACCAACGAACAGAAGGCCGCTCCGCCAGCGCCCGCCGCGATCGAAAAGCCCGCGGGTACAGTCGCGTCTGTGACCAGCACTGCTGTCCAAACGCCCGCGTCGGCGAGCACAGCAGGTTCGGTATCATTTTCGCTCGAACAACTGCGGGGAGATACAGGCGCAGCGCCCCTCGTGCCGTTCCCGATCGCCGAGCAAGTGAAAGGCGGCGAGCCGCACCAAACAGAAACTTATGGCGGGTTGGAAACTTCCGGGGCGAATGAAGCTCTGGCCGCGCACGAGCCTGCAACGTTCGGCCGTTTTGCCGCGAGCGCGGCGGCTGACCGGGACCATGCGCCGGCACGGCCGGCCTTTGGCGCGGGCCTCGAATACAGCCCGCTCGGAACCACGGCGGACAAGGATCACAAAGAAGGCAAGAACTGGGCGCTCATCGCGGCGTGCGTCGGATTATTGCTGGCGGCGTGCGGCGGAGGCTACTACTTCCTCTTCGTCCACCAGCGGCCGGTGAATCAGCAGCGTGCGGCCATCACGGCCCCCGCCGCGCCGCAAGCGCCTGTCGCTGCAAATCCAGTCTCGAATCCAACGGCGGCAAGTCCAACGCCCATCGAGCAAGCGCCCGCCACTCCCGCGCCGAGCGCAGCCGAGCCGACCCGCACTTCACTGACAACTCCGTCGCCAGTGGCCCACTCGCGCGGACCAGAACGCGGCGAGGCGAGCGAGGCTGCACCCAATAAGCCCGCTCAATCACCATTTCAATCAAAGGCTTCTCAATCGGCAAAGCAGAAGACCGCGCCCGCCGTGCCCGACATGTTCGGCGCGCTAAATGCGCATCCCACCACGGCAGCGCACACAGACGCCTCGGGAGGCGGGACTGCTCCATCGATCGACGCAGGGGCGCTCGCCGGCGGCCAGGGCGTCGCGCTTCCTTCGACGGAGTCTTTGGCGGCCAATCTCCCGCCACCGCCGCAGCAAGCGCCCACGTCCGAAGCGCCGGTGCGGGTTGGAGGCGACGTCAAGCCGCCGCAGCTGATTTCGGCGCCCCCGGTTGTCTATCCTGAAATGGCTCGCCAAGCCGGCATCGGGGGCGATGTCGTGGTGCGAATCGTGATCGACAAGTCGGGCAAAGTGACCGAAGCGAAAGCAATCTCCGGGCCGATCCTGCTGCGCGCTGCGGCGGTTAGCGCGCTGCGCGACAGGAAATACGTCCCGTCGAAGCTGGACGGCCGTCCGATCTCGGTCGAAATGTTGGTGACGATCCAGTTCCACCGCTGATTGCTGATCCGCTGCTGATCCGTTCCTTTTGTGGGTCGTAGAGACAATCCTGTCTGTGCTTCTTCTCCGCGCGGTTGCTTTTTTCTCCCTGCTGTCATCCAATGGAGTAGTTTCGGGGCGCGAGGTGCGCCACGAAGCGAGGTGAACTATGCGAGAAGCCGTAATCGTCAGCTCGGTCCGCACGGCAGTCGGGAAGGCCCCGAAAGGGACGTTGCGCGCTACGCGTCCGGACGATCTGGCCGCGCTCACTATTAAGGAAGCGCTGGCGCGCGTGAAAGCCGTCGATCCTGCCGAAGTCGAAGACGTCATCATCGGTTGCGCCATGCCCGAGGGTGAGGCCGGGATGAATTTCGCGCGGATTGCATCGTTGCGCGCGGGATTGCCGGTCAGCTCCTCCGCCATGACCGTGAATCGCTTCTGCTCCTCCGGCCTGCAGACCATCGCCCTCGCCGCCGAGCGCATCATGGCGGGCCAGGGGGACGTCGCCATCGCCGGTGGCGCCGAATCGATGAGCATGATCCCGATGGGCGGCCACAAAATCGCGCCCAATCCATGGCTGATGGACAACTACCCGGACACGTATCTCAACATGGGGCTCACCGCCGAAAACGTCGCCAAGAAATACGGCATCACGCGCGAAGATGCCGACGCGTTTTCCTACGCGAGCCACCAGAAAGCGCTGGCCGCAATCGCCGCAGGCAAATTCAAGGACGAAATCGTGCCGGTCGAGGTGAACTACACGTCGATCGAGGGCGGCGCGAACGGCTCGGGGGACGGCGCGAAGCCGAAAGCTCACAAAATCGTCTTCGATACCGACGAGGGCCCTCGCGCGGATACATCGCTCGAAGCGCTGGCAAAGTTGCGGCCGGTTTTTCACGCGCGCGGCGTCGTCACGGCGGGGAACAGCTCGCAGACGAGCGACGCAGGCGCTGCATCGGTGGTAATGAGTGCCGAGCGCGCGCGCACGCTCGGCCTGAAGCCGCTCGCGCGTTTCGTCTCTTTCGCCACGGCAGGCTGCCCGCCGGAGCTCATGGGCATCGGCCCGGTCTATGCAATTCCAAAAGCGCTCAAGATTGCCGGCCTCAAGCTCGATCAGATCGACGTGATCGAGCTCAACGAAGCCTTTGCGGCGCAGTCGCTTGCGGTGATCAAGACGGTCGGCCTCGATCCCGCGCGCGTCAACATCAATGGCGGCGCCATTGCGCTCGGCCATCCGCTTGGCTGCACGGGAGCAAAGCTCCTGGCCACAATCTTGCGCGAAATGGAGCGCTGCAACTCCCGCTACGGCATGGTCACCATGTGCATCGGCGGCGGCATGGGTGCCGCCGGCATTTTCGAGCGCGCCGCGTAGGAACCGCCTCCCACAACCACCGGGCCATTGCGTTCCGCGTCTCGCGGCGCGAGAATCACTGCACACAAGTCTTGTCACAAGCGAGGGAATAACATGGCGACGACATCGGTTTCCCAGACCCTGAATCGCGGCGGCGCATTTCTCGTTTCATCCACCAGCCCGGAAGACGTCTTCACGCCCGCCGATCTCACCGACGATCAGCGCCTCCTCGGCCGCACGCTCGAAGAGTTTCTCGCCAAGGAAGTGATCCCGCACATCCCCGAGCTCGAAAAGCACAAAGAAGGCCTGATGCCGGAGTTGATCCGCAAGGCGGGCGAGGTGGGCCTGCTGGGCGCGGGCATACCGGAAGAATACGGTGGTGCGGCCCTCGACAAAATCTCGATGACCATCGTCTCCGAAAAACTCAGCGCCTATCCGTCGTTCATGGTCTCGTTCGGCGCGCACACCGGAATCGGAAGCATTCCCATCATCTACTTTGGCACCGAAGCGCAAAAAAAGAAGTACCTGCCCAAGATCGCCGCCGGCGAATTGCTTTCGTGCTACGCGCTCTCAGAGCCGCAAGCGGGATCGGACGCGCTCGCCGCGCGCACGCGGGCCGTGCTTTCGCCTGACGGCAAGAGCTGGCTCCTCACCGGCCAGAAAATGTGGATCACCAGCGGCGGCTTTTCCGACATCTTCGTCGTGTTCGCGAAAGTCGATGGCGAAAAGTTTTCGTCTTTCATCGTCGAGCGCGGCACGCCCGGTTTTTCCGTCGGCGCCGAAGAAAACAAAATGGGCATCCGCGGCAGCTCCACGGTCCCGCTCTTTTTCGAGAACGCGGCCATCCCCAAGGAAAACCTGCTGCACGAAATCGGCCGCGGCCACATCGTCGCGTTCAACACGCTCAACGCGGGCCGCTTTTCGCTCGGCGCGAGCTGCGCCGGCGGCTCCAAGAATGTGCTCGCGATCGCCTCGAAATACGCGAAAGAACGCACCGCCTTCGGAAAGTCGATTGCCGAGTTCGGATTGATCAAGGCCAAGCTCGGCGAAATGGCCATCCGCACGTACGCCCTCGAGTCGATGATCTACCGCTCCTCGGGAACGATCGAGGCGGCGGTCGCGAGCGCCGGCACGGATAAAGTTCAGCAGGCGATGCAGGCTCTCGAGGAATATGCGATCGAAAGTTCGATCAGCAAGGTGGTCGGCAGCGAAACCCTCGATTACTGCGTCGACGAAGCCGTCCAGATTTTCGGCGGCTACGGCTTCCATGAAGACTATCCCGTCGCGCGCATGTACCGCGACAGCCGCATCAACCGCATCTTCGAGGGCACCAACGAAATCAATCGCCTCGTCATCATCCAGATGCTCATGAAGCGCGCGATGTCTGGCATCCTGCCGTTGATCCCGGCGGCGATGAAGCTCGGCGAGGAACTCCTCTCCGGGCCATCGTTCGAAGATGCCCCGAGCGGCCCCTTTGCCGAGGAGGAAAAATCCCTCGCACAGGCCAAGAAAATCTTCCTGCTGGCCGCGGGAGCTGCCGTACAGAAATTCCGCGATCAGCTGGCCGACGAGCAGGAAATCGTGGGCGCCCTGGCCAATATTGTAATGGACGTCTACGCGATCGAATCCTCACTCCGCCGCGCGCAAAAATCGGCTGCCGCGAAAGGGCAGTCGGCTGCGCTGATGGCCGAGGCGACCACCGCGTTCACCTACGACGCGATGGATCGCATCGAGAAAGAAGCGCGCACGGCGCTCGCCGCGATCGCCGATGGCGACACGCTCACCACGCAGCTCGCAGCGCTGCGTCGCCTCGCCAAGCACGCGCCCATCGACGCGATTGCGATTCGCCGCCGCCTCGCCGATGCCGTCCTCGCGCAGGATCGCTATCCCTTCGACGGCCGCTGACCGTACTGCGGTATTTCGTGTAGCCGCGGACTGGCGCCGTGCCATTTTGAGTCTCGTTCTCTGAGCTTTTGTACAATCTTCCGCTCGCATTTCCCTCTTTCGGAACCAGATTTCCATTGTTTCACTCTGAGATTTCCGTAGCTCATTTCATTGCAATAGGTTACTCCCGACTCCTTTGGTGCCCCCTTTGCATCCAAAGCCAAGTGGAGGTAGTCGAAAGTCGATGAACACGGTACTAGACCGGGTGGGGGGATTTGCAAAGGATCTGATTCGAAAAGCCAAAGTGCGCAAGGGACTTTTGTCCATTGCCGCTGCGTTTTTCATTCTGCAACTCTATTTCGTGCGCGCGTTGATCGCCGCCGAACTCATTTTCGTGCTGTTCTTTCTCGCGATTCTCGCGGTGGTGGGAATCGCTTACGTGCTCGGGTCCATTGGCGAGCGGGGGCTTGCGTGGACCGAAGTTGGCCTGCGCGCGCTGGCCGGGTCGGCGAAGCGCGGATACCTGGCGCTGGAAGAGGGAATCAGTAAAAGGCAACTCCGCCATCCACGTTCAGAGTCTGCCCAGTAATCGCGCTGGCCTGATCGGAAACAAGGAACAGGGCGGCTGCGGCGATCTCTTCGGTCGTCTGCAGCCGTCCCTGCAGAATCCCATCGGTCACGTGCGCGCTCATGGGGCCGAGCTGTCCCGCCAGATCCTTCCACATGTTCGTGTCGCCCGTGGGTCCCGGCAAGATCGCGTTCACGCGGACACCCTTCCGCGCTCCTTCCGCCGCCAGCGTGCGTGTAAGCCCCAGCAGGCCCGCTTTCGCGGCGGCATATGCGCTGTTCATCGGATACGCCGCTTTCGCAGCCACGCTCGAAATATTCAGGATCGCCCCTGAACCGCGCTCGTACATCTCCGAAACCACCAGCCGCGACATCAGAAAGGCGCTCGTGAGGTCGATGGCGATCACTTCGTCCCACTGCTCGGGCGTAGTCGCTTCGGCCGGAGCTACAGGCCCGAGAATCCCG
Source organism: uncultured Acidobacteriota bacterium (assembly GCA_963814735.1). Taxonomy (GTDB): domain Bacteria; phylum Acidobacteriota; class Terriglobia; order Acidiferrales; family UBA7541; genus Palsa-295. The sequence goes on from CAWFEC010000009.1 coordinate 635,304, forward strand.
GCGTTGTTGACGAGAATATCGATCGCGCCAAACGCCTCGTGCGCCGCGCGCACGATTTTCTCGCACTCCGCCGCCTTCGACACATCCGCGGCCACGGCTTTGGCGCGTCCACCTGCCTGCTGAATCTCCGCAGCCACGCTGTCGATTTCCTTACCGCTCCGCGATGCGACGATCACTGCCGCGCCTTCGCCCGCCAACTTCCGCGCGATCGCGCGACCAATGCCTCGCCCTCCGCCGGTAACGATTGCGTTTTTTCCCTTCAGCAGCATGTCCCCTCCGCAATTGGAAATATTCGCCGAAGCAAGCGTCAGAGAATACCACCGTTAAGGCAATTTGCCGGCTCAACCGTGGAGTGCGGCGGCTCGCCTGTTCTGAGCTCGTCGAAGGGCTTCGCCTTCTTCGCGTAAGTTCGCTCGGCGCGGCAAAAAGCTCTTGACACGCCCCAGGCCCGGGAATAATCTCCGCAGCAATAGCGTTGTCGTGTAACTGGGCCAGGGATTAGCCGATGGCAATGAAGCGCAAAGGCCGAGTTCTCGAAGTGTCCATTCGCGATCGCGAATTCGAAAGCCTACTCCGGCGCGCCTCGGAGATCACGGTCGCCCAGCGCCCGCAGCTGAAGGCGCATCCCTTGACGCGCAGGCCGCCCTTTTCGATCGCCCGATAAATCCACCCTTCAACTTGGAAAGTTGCCCGTTTTGCGCGAGGATTGTTGTGTCCCACCGCGCGCCTCGCTATTCCGACGCCGAATAATGATCCGAAATCGCGAGAGCCAAAAGGGCGCTTGGAGAGTCAAATCCAAGGAATACCATCTGCACGCCGGAGGAAACAGACTATGGACGGACGCTTGCGACGGAACCGATTTGCGAGATCGGCAGCTTTTGCGGTGGTGGCCCTGGCGCTATGCATCGTTTGCCCCGGAATCGAGGCCCGGCCGCCGCAGGCGGCTGACGTCGTGCGCGTGACGCTGCCCAACGGCTTGCGCGTCATCATCGTCCCCGATCCGCTGGCGCCCGTGGCGACCACCGTCATGAACTACATGGTTGGCTCCGACGAAGCGCCCGCCGGATTCCCCGGCACGGCGCACGCGCAAGAGCACATGATGTTTCGCGGCAATCCGAATCTCTCGGCCGATCAGTTGGCGGCGATCGCGGCGGCGATGGGCGGCGACTTCAACGCCGACACGCAGCAGACGGTCACGCAATATTTTTTCACCGTCCCGAGCGAGGACCTCGATGTCGCGCTGCACATCGAGGCACTTCGCATGAAGGGCACGCTCGATACCGACGCCCTGTGGGACAAAGAGCGCGGCGCGATCGAACAGGAAGTGGCGCAGGACCTCTCGAATCCCACCTATGTTTTCTACACCAAGCTGCTCGACGCAATGTTTCACGGCACGGTTTACGATCATGATGCGCTCGGCACGCGGCCGTCGTTTGATAAGACCACCGGCGCGATGCTCCACGAGTTCTACGACAAGTGGTATGCGCCCAACAACGCCGTGCTGATCGTTGCGGGCAACGTCGATTCGAAAAAGGCCCTCGACGAAATCAAGTCGCTCTTCGGCGATATTCCTTCAAAGAAGATTCCGCCGCGTCCCGAAGTGCAGCTCGGCGCCGTCAAGGCAGCGACGCTCAAGCTCGACACGGATTTGCCCTATGGCCTCGCGGTCACTTCCTTCCGCGTGCCCGGGTCGGATAGTCCCGACTTTGCGGCGCTCAATATCCTCAGCGACGTCCTCAGCAGCCAGCGAGGCACGTTGTATTCCCTCGTGCCGGAAGGGAAGGCCCTGTACGCCGGCTTTCAGCTGGATGTGATGCCCAAGGCAGGGTTGGCGTATGCGATCGGCGCGTTTCCGCAAGGAGGCGATGGCGACGCGCTCACCAAGGAGATTTCTCAGATTATCGCGGACGATCTGAAGAACGGCGTCCCCGCCGATCTCGTCGACGCCTCCAAGCGCCACGAAGTTGCCGACGAGGAGTTCCAGAAGAACTCGATCGAAGGCCTCGCGATGGAATGGTCGAATGCCGTGGCCGTCGAAGGCCGCCAGTCTCCCGAAGAGGACATCGAGGCGATCAAGAAAGTGACCGTCGATCAAGTGAACGACGTGATGAGGAAATATCTGAATCCGGATGTCGCGATCACCGCCGTCCTCACGCCGCAGCCTTCCGGCAAGCCCATCTCTTCGAAATCATTTGGCAGCGCCGAATCGCTCGCCGGTAGTCCCACGGGCCCCGTCGCGCTGCCCGAATGGGCGTCGACGGCGCTGGCGCGCTTGGATATTCCGAAACTCACCACGAATCCGGTCGTCAGCACTCTGCCCAACGGCCTGAAGTTGATCGTGCAGCAGGAGACCGTCAGCAATTCGATCACCGTCACCGGCCACATCAAAAGCAATGCCGATCTCGAAGCGGCCGAAGGGAAGGAAGGCGTCAGCGGCGTTCTCGATGGGCTTTTCTCCTACGGTACGCAGACGCTCGACCGCATCGCTTACCAAAAGGCGCTCGACGATATCGGCGCGAATGAATCCGCCGGCACCGACTTTTCGCTCGGCGTGCTGCCCGATCACTTCGATGCGGGAATGCAGCTCCTCGCAGACAACGAGCTGAATCCCGCCCTACCCGAGCCGGCCTTCAAGGTCGTCCAGCAGGAAACCGCACAAGCCGTCGCCGGGCAGCTGCAAAGTCCCGACTACCTCACTCGTCGCGCCTTCGACGCGAGCCTGTTTCCTCCGACCGATCCGTCGCTGCGGCAAGCCACGCCGAAAACCGTCACGGGGCTCTCGCTTCCCGACGTAAAGGCTTATTACGAGCACGTGTTCCGGCCCGATCTCACCACGATCGTGGTGATCGGCAACGTGACGCCGGAAAGCGCGCGCGCCGAGGTCGAAAAATATTTCGGCGCATGGAAAGCCTCCGGTCCGCCGCCGCCCACGGACCTGCCGACGGTCCCGCCGAATGAGCCGCATGTCACCGCCGTTCCGGATAAGAGCCGCGTGCAGGTGAATGTCGATTTGGGCGAGACGCTCGGCATGAACCGCTTCAATCCCGATTACTACGCCCTCGAGCTGGGCAATCACATCCTCGGCGGAGGTTTCTACTCGACCTGGTTTTACCGCGACCTGCGCGAAAATGCAGGCCTCGTCTACTCGGTTGGTTCATCGTTCAACGTCGGAAAGACGCGCGGCATCTATAGTGTCGATTACGCCTGCGACCCGCAAAACGTATCGAAAGCACGAGCGATCATCGTCCGCGACCTGAAAGCGATTCAATCCACGCTCGTCACCGACGACGAGCTACGCCAGGCGAAAGCCACCCTGCTCCGCCAGGTGCCTCTCTCCGAAGGAAGTGTTGATGGCATCGCCGGCGGCTGGATCCGCCGCGCGACGATCGGCCTCCCGCTCGATGAGCCCGTCATCGCTTCGCGCCACTACGTCGCGCTCACGCCCGAGCAGGTAAAAGCCGCATTCGCGAAATGGATTCGCCCGGATGATCTTGTGCAGGTCACCCAAGGCCCGAATCCGCAATAGCTCGCGGGCGGCCGCTCGCGGCGCGATAGTTACGATGAATTGCGAGCGGCGCCACGCTTCACCATTGGCCATCCGCGGTCCGGCGCAGATACCGCCGCAGATATATTCCGAGGATCGCCGCGCAAACAATCACTGCGCCGCCCACCACAAGCCACACCGGGACGTTCGGATACACGGTCGCATCGAGCACGCGCACCAGGAACGGCCCGTGCGCCGGCTCAATCCCCGCGCGCGCCTCGAGCCAGTTTTCTGCCAGCGTCAGCGGGCAGGGTGGCCACGGCACCGACTCGATCACGATCGCGTAGATCAGCGAGGCGATGTGCAGTGTCCGCAATACGCGCCGCCCGCGCGTCACCGTCCAGCCCAGCACCACCCACGCACACCAAAACAGGTGCATGGCCAGCACAACTTCGACGAGGGTCGATGTCCCAGAAATAAGAGGCTATGCCTTTGTCCGGGTTGACGCTTTCATCCGTCAGAATCAACATCCCAGCGTGTGACCTAGGTCACATCCAAGTGACCGGCATATCATATTAACTGACTTGAAGGAGTGGGCATGCGCGTGGGAAAATCGCCCGCTGCTTGATTTATGTTAGGCTGGTTCCGTGCGACGACATTTAGTCATTTTCGCGTTGGTCTTGAGCGTGGCAGGCTTGGGCGCAGCCTCGGAATTGTCGTGTGCCGGTCTATGCTTGAGAGCGGGCAATTGTCCGTGCTGTCGTGGCCACGTCGCACTTGAGATTCCGCACATCGATCAGCGAGGCGCGGAATTCGTCGCGGCATGCAACGGGCCATGCCGCCTCCTCAAGGCTCCCGTCCCGGCATCGCAATATCAAGAATCAGGTCCGTTGCTTCCGCATCTGGCCGCGCGCGCTGCCGACCCGCCGGCGATCGCTCCCCGCGTGCAGAACGCACAGTTGGCAGTCCCTGTCCCGGATCCTTCGCCTCCCCCGTTACAACCTCTTCTCTGCACATTCTTGATCTAAGGATTCCCCAATCATCGGGAAGTATGCACACGTGTCTCTTCGTGTAGCCGAATAGCGCAGCTGTAAGGAAGCCTGGGACCGTTGTTATCGACGCGCCCCGAAAGGACAGCGCATGAAGTTCCGTTCTGCAGTGGTTTTAACGAGTCTTGCATTCTTGTCGGTATCTGCGTTCACGCGGGCTCAAGGGGTGCCCTCATCTAATCCGCCTGCGAAGCTTGCGGATCTTCTCACCGAGGCCGAACGAAACAATCCGGAAGTTCAGGCGGCGCGGCAGAGTTGGCATTCAGCGCAACAGGTCCCATCCCAGGTTTCGACTTTGCCTGATCCACAGGTGATGGTGCAGCAGGTAAGTGTGGGGAGTCCCCGGCCATTTTCCGGCTACACGAACACCGAAATGGCCGACATCGGGCTTGGCATTTCTCAGGATATCCCTTTCCCGGGAAAGCTGCGGCTGCGCGGCCAGATTGCCGAGAAGCAATCGGAAGTGCAGCAACAAGCGTACGAATCCGTCCGCAGGACGGTTCTCGCCGATGTGAAGTCGAACTATTTTCAGCTGAGCTATCTTGCGACGCGGTTGTCGATTCTGCAAGGTGACGGCCAGTTGCTCTCCCAGATCGAACAGTCCGCCGAAGCCCGCTATCGAACGGGAATGGCGAGCCAACAGGACGTTCTTCAGGCACAGCTCGAGCAGACCGAGTTGCTGCGAGAAGTCACAATGACCCAGCTTGCTTCCGATACGACGCAAGCGAAACTGAAGCAGCTTCTCAATCGCCCGCAAACCTCCGCGGACATTGCGACAGCCGAGCTCACGGAAACGCCAGTCCCGTACACCTACGAACAGCTGTTGACGGCGGCAGGATCGAGCGACCCGGACATTGCAAGCGCCCAGGACATGGTCCAGAAAGCCGGGTTGCAGGTGAACCTCGCGCACAAGAATTTCGATCCCGACTTCAACATCACTTACATGTGGCTCCGCACCGACCCGTTTCAGTACCGGGCCCACTACGCGCTCACCTTCGGCATGCGAATCCCCATTTACCGGAAACGGCGGGAGGAGCCGGCACTCGTCGAAGCCCAATCCGACCGGACGCAGGCGGAGAACAATCTCGACGCACAGAGGCAGCAAGTGGCCGCGTCGCTCCGTCAGGTCTACGCCATTGAAGAAAAATCCACCGATCTTCTGAAGATTTATCGCCAAGGGTTGCAGCCGCAGGCGCGCGCGGAATTTCAGGCCGGCCTCGCCGCTTATCAGTCGAATCGGGAAGACTTTCAGGCACTGCTGGCCTCCTTTCTCGATGTTCTAAAAGTCGACGAAGAATCCTGGCAGACGCTTGCCGAACACGAGACGGCGCTCGCCCAAATCGAAGAAGTGACCGGATTGTCGCTGCGCTAAGACGCAGTGGGGAGGAGAACGACCATGAAGAACTATCGAACAGGGTTTTACCTGGCGGTCGCGGCGAACCTCCTGCTCGCGGCGATGCTGGTTGGCGCTTGGCTCTACGCGCGGAGTGCGCGCACCGGGCAGAGCGCCGAATCCGTGCGCAGCACGATGCCCGCGCCGGCCGGCAGTAGCACCGAGGCTCCGGCGGCTTCCCCGGACACTCCTCTCGCGCCCTTACAGCTTTCGCCCGAGCGGCTCCAATCCATCGGCGTGAAGTTCGGTCTGGTGGAGCGGAAGCCTGTCGAGGACGACATCCGAGTCACGGGAGATGTGGCCATCGATGAAACGCGACTGTCCTACGTTCAAACGCGCTTCTCGGGCTACATCGAGAAGGTTTTTGCCGATGCGACCTACAAGTACGTGAACAAAGGCCAGCCCCTGTTCACGATCTATAGCCCGGAACTGGTAGCCGCGGAGCGCGAGTACCTGATCGCCAGGCAGAATGCGCAGAGCCTGTCTCAGAGCACCGTGCCGGGAGTCGCCAGCGGAGCCTCCTCGCTGGTTTCGGCCTCCACGGACCGCCTGAGGCAGTGGAATCTTCCGCCACGCGAAATCGCGCGGCTTGAATCTTCCGGCCAGGTTCAGAACGACTTGGAGATCGATTCGCCCGCGTCGGGTTTCATCACCGAAAGGAACGCCCTGCCGAACCTGACGGTGCAGCCCGACACGCGCCTCTACACGATTGCCAATCTCTCGACGGTCTGGGTCTTCGCTCAGGTTTTCCAGGACGATCTCGGACGCATACGAGTGGGAGAGTCCGCTTCACTGACAGTGGACTCTTATCCCGGAAGAACGTTTCGCGGAACGGTCGATTTTGTCTATCCAGACGTGGACATGTCCACGCGCACGGCGCGGGTGCGTTTGATCTTCTCGAACCCCAGTCTCGCACTCACTCCGGGAATGTTCGTAAATGTTGCCTTGCACATACCGCTGGGCGAGCAATTGTCGATTCCAGCAAGCGGCGTGCTGCAGACGGGTACAAAAGAAATCGTCTTCGTGGACCGCGGCGACGGTTACCTCGAACCTCGGGAAGTGCAGCTCGGCCAGCACGCTGGTGATGAGTACATTGTCACGAAGGGTTTGAAGGCGGGCGAGCGCATCGCCACATCGGCCAACTTCCTGATCGACTCCGAAAGTCAGCTCCAAGCGGCACTAGGAGCGTTCGCTCCTCCGCCTCCCGGCGCCGGTGCGGCGGCTGCGATGAATGCTCCCCAGGGGAATGCCGACCTGAACTCGGACCCAAGCCCGCCGCGGAAGGGCAGCAACATCTTTCGAGTAAAGCTGACGGATGCGAAGGGAACTCCCGTTTCCGGGGCGAAGGTCGTGGTTACGTTCTTCATGCCGGCGATGCCTGCGATGGGAATGGCAGCGCTGCGGACCATCGTCACTCTCGGCGACAAAGGAAACGGCGTCTACGAAGGATCGGGGCAACTTGGAAGCGGCGGAACGTGGCAAGTGACAATCGTGGCAGGGAAAAACGGGCAGACCATCGTCACCAAGCAACTCAACGTGAATGCCACAGGAGGAATGTAACGTGATCTCCCGATGGATGGATTGGTGCGAACGCAACCGCTTCCTTGTGTTCGCGGCAACGCTGATGCTCGTTCTGGCGGGTATCTGGGCTATGCGCGGCATCCCGCTGGACGCTCTGCCGGACATTTCCGACGTGCAAGTGATCATTCATACGCCGTGGATGGGGCAGCCACCCAACCTGATTGAAGACCAGGTCACATATCCCATCGTTACGACCCTTCTGGCGGCTCCTCACGTCAGGGACGTGCGCGCGCAAACCATGTTTGGCGATTCCTACGTGTACGTCGTCTTTGAAGACGGAACGGACCTCTATTGGGCGCGCTCGCGCGTGTTGGAATATCTGCAGGAGATTCAGGGTGAGCTTCCGGCCAACGTTCATCCCGTCATCGGCCCCGATGCCACCGGCGCCGGCTGGGTCTATGAATACGTCCTGGTGGATCGAACGCACACGTACAGTCTCGCCGATTTGCGCACGTTGCAGGACTGGTATCTGCGGTATCAACTCGAGTCCGTTTCCGGCGTGGCTGAAGTGGCCACGATCGGCGGGTTCGTTCGCCAATACCAGGTGAATTTGGATCCGGACAAACTCCGCGCCTATAACATCCCGCTGCGGACAGTCGTCGAGCGCGTGCGGGAGAGCACGAATGAGGTCGGCGGACGGCTGCTGGAATTCGGCGGCGCGGAATACATGGTCCGGGGGCTGGGATATCTCAAGTCGCCGGATGACCTGGAGAACGTGCCGGTGGCAACGAAGAACGGGACTCCGGTCCTGATCCGCGATCTCGGCACAGTGACGTTCGGCCCCGACATTCGCCGTGGCGCGGCGGACTGGAATGGTGAGGGCGAAACGGTCGGCGGGATTGTCGTCATGCGCGACGGTTTGAACGCGCTCAACGTAATCAACGGAGTCAAGAAGAAGCTCGCCGAAATTGCGCCGTCTCTTCCGCCGGGAATCGAAATTCGCTCCGGTTACGACCGTTCCGGCCTGATTGACGATTCCATCCGCACGCTCCAGCGCGATCTGCTCGAAGAGGCGATCATCGTCAGCCTTGTGACGATCATGTTTCTCTTTCATTTTCGTTCCGCGCTCATTCCCATCCTCACGATTCCCATCGCGATTGTGGCGTCTTTTATTCCCATGTATTACCTGCACGTGTCGAGCAACATCATGTCACTCGGAGGCTTGGCGCTCGCAATAGGAGTGCTCGTCGATGCCAGTATTGTGATGGTCGAAAACGGCTACCGACATCTCTCCGAACGGCAGGAAGAGTCCGCGGCCGGCGGCCTGCCTGCGGGAATGCCTCCGGCGGAGGGAGCCACCGAAGCCGACCCACCAAGCCCGACCGCTACCCTTCCCGCCAGCGCGTCCCAAGCGCCGCTGCTCACCGAACGCGAACGCCGCCGTATCCTTCTGCGGGCGGCTAAACAGGTTGGGCCCGCGCTGTTCATTTCCTTGATCATCATTGTGGTGTCGTTCCTTCCCGTCTTTCTTCTCGAAGCGCAGGAAGGCCGCATGTTTCGGCCCCTTGCGTGGACCAAGACACTGGCCATCGGATTCTCCTCCGTGTTGGCTGTCACGCTTGTACCCGTGCTGATGCCGCTGTTCATCCGCGGGCGACTGAGGCCGGAATCGAAGAATCCGTTTTCGGCTCCTACGCAGGCAATCTATCTTCCCGTCTTGCGTCTGGGCCTTCGTTTTCGCAAGACGGCCCTCATCTTGGCCCTCGTGGTTCTGGTTCTGACCGTGCCTTTGGCGCGGCGGATTGGCAGTCAGTTTATGCCGCCGCTTTTCGAAGGCTCGGCTCTCTATATGCCGACGGCTTTGCCCGGTATTTCGATCACGCAGGCGACGGCTCTCCTCCAGGAACAGGACCGAATCATTCGCTCGTTCCCGGAAGTCGCGACCATCTTCGGCACCGTCGGGCGCTCCGGCAGCGCCACCGACAACGCGCCTCTTTCGATGTACGACACCACAATCATGCTCAAGCCGAGGAATCTGTGGCCCGCCGGAATGACCTACGGAAAGCTGGTCGACCAAATGGACGCGAAGTTGCAATTTCCGGGGATTTCGAATACCTGGACCATGCCGGTCGAAAACCGTCTGGATATGGAACTGACCGGCATCAAGACGCCGGTCGGGATGAAAATCCAGGGGCCGAACCTCGAAGGCATCGAGCAGGTTGGCACGCAGGTGAACCAGGTTCTTTCATCGATGCCGCAAGTGCGCTCGGTTTTCGCCGAGCGCGTGGCCCAGGGGTTCTACGTAAACGTCGAGACAGACCGGGCAGTGGCGGCTCGCTACGGCCTCACGGTAGCGGATGTTCAGCGTGCCGTTGAGTCGGGAATCGGCGGTCAGGACGTCGCCGAAAATGTCGAAGGACGCGAGCGCTTTCCAATCAACGTCCGTTACAACCGCGACTTCCGGGACGACTTGGACCATCTCCGCCAAGTCGTGATCGCTACGCCCACCGGGGCGCAAATCCCCCTCAGCGAGGTCGCGAAAGTGTACTTTTCTCGCGGGGCAGCGATGATTCGTGACGAGGAGGGCCAGCTCACTGGGTATGTCTTCATCGATCTGAACACCGCGAATTACGGCGGCTTCGTGCAGAGTGCCGATCGGCTGCTGAAGGCAAAGCTTATGCTTCCGGCGGGGTATACGTACACGTGGTCCGGCGAGTACGAATTCGAGTTGCGTGCGAAGAAGCGGCTTGAGTTGATTTTACCCGTCGTATTTTCCACGATTTTTTTGCTGCTCTACATGGTTTTCGATTCCGCCGCCGAAGCAGCCATCTTGTTTTTCCCCGTCTTCTTCGCGCTCACCGGCGGACTGATTCTCCAACGGCTGCTCGGCTATGAGTTCAGCGTCGCGGTGGCAGTCGGCTACATCGCACTGTTCGGAATTGCGGTGGAAACGGCCGTTGTAATGGTCGTGTACCTGCACGAGGCGCTCGACAATCGCCTCGCCTTGGGCTTGCCGCTCGCACACGAAGACATCGAAGAGGCCACGATCGAGGGTGCCGTCCGGCGTCTGCGTCCCAAGTTGATGACGGTCTTCGCCGTGATCGCGAGCCTCGGGCCGATTTTGTGGGAGACCGGCGTCGGCTCCGACGTGATGAAACCGATCGCCGCGCCGATCGTCGGCGGCATGGTTTCTTCGACAATCGCGGTGATGATTCTCGTGCCAATTCTTTTCGCGATGCTCAAAGAGCGGGCCCTTCGCCGCGGAACATTGCAGTCCTCGACGGCCGGAAATCGATAGGAGGGCTCACCCAGGGTAGCTAATGCCGGATTAACGCACTTGCGTTGGAACTGAAAATATTCGAGTTAGGGGAGTTCCGCCCAAGTTCGCAGAAACGTAAAGAATGGCTCCGGGGCCTGGACTCGAACCAGGATAACCAGCTCCAAAGGCTGGCGTGCTACCAATTGCACTACCCCGGAGTAGCCCAGAAAGTGTAGCAGACAACCTCTCGGATTTGATCCCTTCGCCGCGCGCCTCCGATTCCGCCGTTTGCCGCTTCGCCCCCAATTTGTTAGCCTTCTGGAGCCCCACGTGCGGAGAGGTGTCCGAGCGGTTTAAGGAGCACGCTTGGAAAGCGTGTGTTGGGGAAACTCAACCGTGGGTTCGAATCCCACCCTCTCCGCCATCCTTCGCCAAGGCTTCGGACGGCGCGCCATCCAGAGCAGTGTCATCGCGAAGGATGGACCGCCATCCTTCAAAGGCGGCACGATATGTGGTACGTGTACATTTTGAGGAGCCAGGTCGACAAGAAGCTCTATGTTGGATCGACCAACGACCTCAAGCGCCGTCTCCGAGAGCATAACGATGGCTCCTGTGAATCCACACGGGATCGCAGGCCCCTTGAGTTGGAAGCTTACATCGCCGTCCGTGAAGAGGCGGTTGCGCGAAGTCTCGAAAAATATCTAAAAAGTGGATCTGGCATCGCGGCATTGCGAAAGCGAATTTTAACCTCCGGAGTCCGAAGGACGTAGGAGGTCCCACCCTCTGCGCCATCCTTCGCCAAGGCTTCGGACGGCGCGCCATCCAGAGCAGCTTTATCGCGGCGGACGGCGCGCCATCCAGAGCTCGTTTTGGTGAGCGGCGGATGGCCCGGCTCACACCGAGCGGCCGTGAATCCGCGCGAATTCCACCACTTGCCGCCCGACAACGCACAGCGCGTCGAAAGCCTTCTGGTCTTTGCACGCGCCCGCCGCGTCAAAAATCGCCTCGGACGTATTCAACGTCGCGCCAAACGGCGTCGGCCACCCGCGCAGCGCGTGAACGATCGCGCGCAGCGCCTCAAGCGTCGTCACCGACGCCTGCCATCCCGCCGCCGTCACGATGCACCCGACCGCGCGCCCATCCAAATATTGCCGCTCGTCGTCGCGCAAATCCTCGAGCAGATCGAGCGCATTCTTCACCAGCCCCGAAACGCCGCCATGGTATCCGGGGCTCGCCACAATCAGCCCGTCCGCCTGCCGCACCATCTCGACCAGATGCCGCTGCTCGTCGCTGCGCTCCCGCCCGTCGGGCGAATAGTGCGGCAGCCGCGCGAGCGCCGGCCCGCTGAAAATCTCCGTGCGCGCCCCGGCTTCTTTCGCCGCGCCCAGCGCCACGCGCAGCGCGCGGTCGGTCGACGACGCCTCGCGCGTCGTCCCGCCGATCCCCACGATCAGCGGCGCCGCGCCATGCGCCGGACTCATCGATTCCCCTCGCCAATTGCCATCACGTCCACCCTCGGCAAAGCTCCAGCGCCTCCGCGATCCGGTCGTGCACGAAATTCAATTCATCGGAACTAATCACATATGGCGGCAGGATGTAAACAATATTTCCCAGCGGCCGCAGCAGCACGCCCGCATCGATAAAGAATTTATACAGCTTCGGCCGCAGCTTCGATGCGTACCCGGGATCGTCCGCGCGCAGTTCGATCGCCGCCATCGTCCCGATCGCGCGCACATCGCCCACCGCCGGATGATCCTTGATCGCCATCAGCCGCTCGCGATGAATCTCGATGATCGTCCCGATCCGCTCGAACACCGGCTCGCGCTCGAAAATCTCGCAGCTCGCCACCGCCGCCGCGGCCGCAATCGGATTTCCCGTGTAAGAATGCCCGTGATAAAAAGTCCGCGCGCGATCCTCGCTCACGAACGCCTCGTGAATCTCCGGCGTGCAAACGGTCGCGCCCATCGGCAGCACGCCGCCCGTGATCCCCTTCGAAAGGCACATGATGTCGGGCTCTACGTCGGCTAGTTCGCACGCAAACATCGTGCCGCATCGCCCGAATCCCGTTAGAACTTCGTCCGCGATCAGCAGCACGTCATGCTCCGTGCACAGCCGCCTCACCCGCTGCAGGAATTCCACCGGATGTACGATCATCCCGCCCGCGCCCTGCAGCAGCGGCTCGACGATCACCGCCGCAATCTCGACGCTCTTTTCCTCGAGCAGCCGCTGCAGTTGATCGATGCAGTCGATCGAGCAGGTCGCGCGCGTTTTCCCCACGGGGCATCGGTAGCAGTAAGCCGAATGCACGCGATGCACGGGAAACAGCAGCTCGCGAAAGGGGTCGGTGAACGAAGACGCCGCGCCCACCGACATCGCGCCCACCGTGTCGCCGTGATACGCATGATCCAGCGCCACAATCGCCTTCTTCTCCGGCCGCCCCACATTCTGCCAGTACTGCACCGCCATCTTCAGCGCCACTTCCACCGCGGTCGACCCGTCATCCGAAAAAAAGATGTGCGAGAGATTCGCCGGCAAAATCCTTCGCAGGCACGCGCGCAGCTCCTCCGCAGCATCGTGAGTGAATCCCGCCAGCAGAACGTGATCGGCTTGCGCCGCCTGCTTCGCAATCGCCGTGACGATTGCCGGATGCCCGTGCCCGTGAATGTTCACCCACCACGAAGAAATCCCGTCGATCAGCCGCCGCCCGTCGTCCATATAAAGATAGACGCCCTCGGCTTTCGTGATCCGCAGCGGCCCCGGATCGAGCGCCTCCTGCGTGAACGGATGCCAGATTTGCAGTTCGTTGCTCATGCGCCGAAGGCCTTCGTGTCGAAACACTCGCGAAAAACTCGCAGCAGCGCCCGGCGATCGATCCGCGCAAGCCGCGGCACCAAGCCAATCACCGCCGCGCCTCCATAGCGCTCGATCGCCTCGCGGTTATCGCGATTCGCCTTGCCCACCATGATCACGCCACGCACATCCAGCCGCGCCGCGCGCAGCGCCGCAAGCGAAAGCAGCGTGTGATTGATCGTCCCAAGCGTGGTCCGCGTCACCAGCAGCACGGGCAACCCGAGATGCCGCATCAGATCGGTCATCAGTTGCGTCTCGTTGATCGGGACCAGCGCCCCGCCCGCGCCCTCCGCAATCAGATTCTCGCCCGCCCCGATTCGCGGCAGCTTGATCTTCCGCAATTCGATCCGCACTCCCGCGCGCCGCGCCGCCAGATGTGGCGAAACAGGTAGCGCAAATCGATACGCCTCGGGCGCGGTCCGCGTGCGCGGCAATCCCGCCAGCCGCATCACGGTAGGGCGATCGGCGCCTTCGCGCGTCCCAGTTTGTATCGGCTTCCAGTAGATCGCGTCCAGCGCCGCGCACAGCAACGCCGAAACCACGGTTTTGCCCACTCCCGTATCCGTCCCGGTAACAAAAAATCGCCTCGCACTCATTTCAGAAAACGCTTTCCAGAGACTCGGACGCGGGCTCCAGCTTCGTTGTTGATGTTTCGGGTGCCCCACCTCGGTTTGTGAGGTGGGGTCTTTGCTTCTAGACATGAACGACGCTAGCAGGAACAGATTGCGGCAGCGATTTGCGTGCCGCAGAGATCGCGCCAACAAGCCGATCAATGTCGTCCAACGTGATCTTGCTCGTCACAGAAATACGTATCCGCGCGGTCCCAGCCGGAACCGTCGGCGGCCGAATCGCCTTCACCGCGAATCCGTGGCGCTGCAATTCGCTCGCCACATGCAGCGCGGCTTCATTCGTGCCGAGGACTACCGGCACAATCTGCGTCGAACTCGTGCCGCAGCGCAATCCCGGAGTGGTCAGCCCTTCGCGCAAAGCCGCCGCAATCGCGCGCAGATGGGCGCGTTCCGCATCCGCCCCGCGCGCCAGCGCCAGCGCCGCCCGAATCTGCCCAGCCATGTACGGCGGCATGGCGGTACTGAAAATAAATGTCCGCGCGCGATTGATCAGATGTTCTCGCAGCGCGCCGCTGCCGCACACAAACGCCCCCGCGCTCGCCAGCGCCTTCCCGCATGTGTGAACGATCGCCAGCATCTCGCGCTCGAGCCCAAGCTCCGCCGCGACCCCGCGTCCCTCGGGCCCCCACACTCCAGTCGCGTGCGCTTCATCGACGATCACGGCGGCATCGTACTTGCGCCCAAGCGCCGCCAGCGCCGCGAGAGGCGCAACATCGCCCTCCATGCTGAAAACAGTCTCGCTCACGATCACGCGCGCGCCCGTGCCGCGCGCGGAATTGCGCAGCGCGCCTTCGAGAAATTCCAAATCGCCATGCGGGTAAATGATTTTCGTCGCGCCCGAAAGCCGCATGCCGTCGATCAAGCTGGCATGATTGCGCTCATCGGAAAAAACCGTGTCGCCCGGCCTCAGCAGGGAACTGAGCAGCCCGATGTTGGCAAGGTAGCCCGAGCCGAAATAGACCGCCGCTTCGGCGCCCGCAAACGCCGCGAATTCCGCCTCGATCTCTTCCCACTCGCTCGAATTGCCCGAAAGCAACCGCGATCCTGTCGATCCAACTCGCTCCGCGCGCACAACCGCCTCGATCGTCGGCCTGCTTGAGCCGGGGATCAGTCGAAAGCCCGAGGTAATCGTTCGAGGAAAGATTCAGGCCGCCCGCGCCGTCCAATATCTCAAGCGTACGAAATTGTGCCTTCTCTCGCAGCGCATCGAGTTCGCGCGCGATCCGGCGTTCCATCGCGCTTCGGCGCGCGTCAGGCACTCTGCATCGCCTTCATGCCGAGATTATCGAGCAATTGCTGGTCGGAGTCCGGCATGGGATTGGGCGTCGTCAGCAGTTTCTCGCCCGTGAAAATCGAATTCGCGCCCGCGAGAAAGCACAGCGTCACCGCCTCGGCCGACATCTGCCTGCCGCCCCGCGGCCAGCCGCACGCGCGACGCCGGCATCAGAATCCGCGCCGTCGCGATCGCGCGGACCATCACCAGCGGATCGAGTTCCTCCACATCCGCAAGCGGCGTGCCTTCATTTCGTACCAGCATGTTGATCGGGACGCTCTCCGGATGCGGGTCGAGCCGCGAAAGCTCGTGCAGCAGCCCAACGCGATCCTCGTCGGTTTCGCCCATGCCCAAAATTCCGCCGCAGCACACCGTGATTCCCGCGTTGCGCACATGCGCAATCGTCCGCAGCCGGTCCTCGTACACGCGCGTCGTGATCACCTCGCCATAAAACTCCGGCGACGTATCCAAATTGTGGTTGTACGCCGTAAGCCCGGCGCTCTTCAGCCGTCGCGCCTGCGATTCGGTCAGCATTCCGAGCGTGCAGCACACCTCCATCTCGAGCGCCGCCACCCTGCGCACCATCTCGAGGACGCGCTCGAACTGCTCGCCATCCGTCACCTGCCGCCACGCCGCACCCATACAGAATCGCGTCGCGCCTTCGCTTTTGGCGCGCTTCGCAGCCTCGTGCACGACGACCGGATTCATCAGCTCCTCGCGCGCGACATCCGTCTTGTAGTGCGCGCTCTGCGAGCAGTAGGCGCAATCCTCGGGGCATCCGCCCGTCTTGATCGAAAGCAGCCGGCAGAGCTGCACTTCGTCCGGCTTGTGAAACGCGCGATGCGCGGTCTGCGCCCGAAAAATCAGCTCCGGCAGCGGCAGATGATAGATGCCGCGAATCTCCTCGCGCGTCCAGTCGTGGCGAATGTCCATCGGTAGCGGTCCTCGTCGGCTTTCAAAGATACTACGAGCGCGAGCGATCGCACACGCTCGATTTGAATTCGAGACGGGATTTGATTTTTCGGTTGGGAATCGTTCTTGGGGCTGAGGAATCGGACAAGCGGGTTATCACCGCATCGCGCACGTTTTCCTTCGAGCGAGCGTCAAACGAATATTTCTGAACCCACGCTCGCTCACAGTAGCGCGAGGAATGGGGGCCGCCGTTCGCCACCATCAAAACCGATACTGTCGGCCTCGAATCGACATCTCTTCCATGAAGGTTTGCACTTGCGCGTCATTGCGAAAAAGGGACGAATCATACTTTTCGTAGTGGACTATCTCCTTGAGTGGCCTGCGTGGATGATGAATCGTGGGGCTTTTTTCACCGAAGCCGATAGGAACTAGCTGGTAAACCTGCAATGGGTCGGGAATGTTAAGGAGCGATTTGATCATCACCGAGAAATACGGTGAAGAAACATCGCTGACGTAGATCGTAGTGAGTCCCAACACGTGGGCAGCTAACATCAATTGCAGCACACAGTTGGCCAAACTACTATAAAAATGAGACTCCCACTTTTCCAGTTTGGTTCGCACCGGATAGGCGTCGATCGTTCGCGGGTCGCCCAGGACGATTACGAAGACGGGCGCGTACCGGAAGGCCAAACCAGGGTCAACGATCGAACGGCGGCCACGCACCGTCTCCTCGATCTCAATTTTGTCACGCATTTGGGCCTTGTACAGACCCGTGATCTTGTCTCGTATCTCAGGGTCCCGGATGACGACGAATTCCCACGGCTGAGAATTTCCACCCGAAGGCGCCCATCGCGCCGCTTCTAAGATCTTCTCGATGTGTTCATCGGAGACTGGCGCGTCCTTTAAGAAACCAGAGCGAACGCTCCGGCGACTGCGGACTAACTCTAGGAAACTATCAATAGGGATGTTCTCCGGGGACGCTAAGGATTCACCACCAGACGCGGGCCTCAAACTAGCTGACCTCCTTCGGGGAAAGCCTCAACCCGAAATTTCCGATTTGCCTCAATTTCTGACGGATTGTACTTGGCTCCTGCCCCCTCCACAACGAATTTCGCGGCAGAGCGACCTCCAGCGACGTCGGCGGAGTCCCTACGGCTTGTTCTTGCAAGTCTCACGAGCCCGCTTGCTGTCGCGCGATCGATTTTTCAGACATCGCTCCGACCCTTCTCCCGTAGCCGCACATTTGCTCCACCTTCGGTGTGTGAGGGTGGGTTCTTCGTGCTGCATGCTTTATCATCTTTCCCATGGAAGATCTCACTCGCAGGCCCAAAACCGATCCAACCGGCATTTACGTTCAACGCGATGCGATGTACGCGCCGGAACTCGTCGCCGCCGCAATCCTCGGCCTCGATTTTTTCTCCCATCTCGCTGAATTGACCGCGAAATCGCCTGCCGATGAGGCCACAATTTGCGCCTCGCTCGGCCTTGCCGAGCGCCCGGTCGACGTGATGCTGACGCTCTTTTGCGCGATGGGCTACCTGGAAAAGAAGGGCGAGATATTCGAGCCCACCGAAATGGCCCGCGAATTCCTGGTCCGCGATTCGCCCTGGTTCGTCGGCCCCTACTTCGCCTATTTCAAGGATCGCCCCGTCTATCAGGCGCTGCTAGAAACGTTGCGCACCGACAAGCCTGGCGGCTGGTCCGGCGCGAAAGCGCGAAAGCCGTGGGCGGAAGCCATGCAGGACGACGCCTTCGCGAACGAATTCACCGGCGCGATGGATGCGCGCGGCGTCTACGTCGGCCCGATCATGGCCGAGCGTCTCGATCTCAAAAGCTACCGCCACGTTCTCGACATCGCCGGCGGCTCCGGCATCTACGCCTGCTGCATCGTGGCCGCGCACCCGCACATGAAAGCCACGGTGTACGACCGTTCGCCCGTCGACCGCGTTGCCGCCAAGCTGATCGCCAAGCGCGGCTATTCCGATCGCGTCGGCGTCGCCGCGGGCGACATGTTCCAGGATCCGCTGCCTGCGGATTGCGACGTCCACCTCTGGTCGAACGCCTTCCACGATTGGGACGCTCCCACGGTGAAGCAGCTCGCCGCGAAATCCTTCGCGGCGCTGCCATCAGGTGGAATGATCGTCGTCCATGACCGCCATCTGAATCGCGAGAAAACTGGCCCGCTGCGCATCGCCGCGCATTCCGTCTTCCTCATGGCAGGCACAGCCGGCCGCTACTACTCGATCGCCGAAATCGAGGAGTATCTCGCCGCCGCCGGCTTCGCGCATTTCGATTATCGCGACGTCGTCCTAGACTACAGCGTCATCACCGCCCGCAAGCCCTAGCCTCGCCCGAATCTTTGTTCCGTAACAAGATGGCGTAGCGCCCTCCGGTGGAAGGGCGGGGCTTCCAGCCCCGCCAAAAACCATCGCGCGCGAAGCGCGTTTCCTTTGCGCAGCCTCATCCGCAGCATGTGGTCCTTTTCGCTGACCGCGCCAAATATGCACCTGCGCCCTTCGATCACGGCCTTTCCCACCGCCCAGACTCCCCCGACCGAAAAATCGCATCGATCACGCGCATATTCCGTAGCGAATCCTCGAGCGGCACCGCGACCTCGCCGCCCTCGCGAATTGCCCGCGAGAAAAGGTCGCCCTGAATCGTGAATTGATCGCAGGTGGGAATCATCTCCGCTGTAATGCCGGAGCCGGTCGGATCGCTCGGATTGTCGTCGATCAGGATACGGCTCGGTTGGTCATTCGGCGGATTGATCGGCCGCTCGACATCGATCCGTCCAGTCGTTCCAAGCAGCGTCATCCGCTGGTGATACGCAAGCTGTGTGCTGCAAGTGAACGTGGCTTGGCCGACAGGGAACTCGAGAATCGCCGAGGTCAGCCGATCGGTCCTCATCTCCGGATCGCGCTCGATCAATCCAAGGACGCGCGTGGGCTCCTCGCCAAACACAAACCGCGAGAGCGTGACCGGATAGCAGCCGATATCGAGCAACGCGCCTCCCCCAAACTCGACCGAGTTGCGGATATTCTTCGGTTCGCGATTGGAATAGGTGAATGAACCGGAGACAGCGCGCAGCGTCCCGATGCGTCCGTCGCGAAGCAGCTCGCGAATCCGCAGCCACCGCGGATGCGTCCGCACCATGAAGGCCTCTTCGATCTTCACCCCTGTGCGGTCGCGCACGGCGATCAAAGCTTCCGCATCCGCCGCGTTCACGCCGATCGGCTTCTCGCATAGGACGTGTTTCCCAGCCTCGGCCGCCCGCGTCGTCCACAAGACGTGCAGTGCATTCGGCAGCGGATTGTAAATTGCCTCGATCGCGGAATCGGCGAGCAGTTCGTCGTACGAGCCGTAAGCTTTCGCAACGCCGAGCGATTGAGCCGCTTGCCGCGCCTTCTCAAAGTCGCGCGAGGCGATTGCGGCAATCTCGCACCACTCGCCCTTCTGCATCCCCGGAATCGAGCGCCGCAGCGCAATCGACGCCGCCCCTAGAATTCCCCACCGAACTCTTCGCGCCACAGCCGCCTCCGCCTGCGAATGAAGCGACGATTCTATCGCAGCGGCCCCGTCGAAATGCGCGCGAATGCGTTTTGATTCGCCAAATTTTCGAGGAGCGTTTCGGCCGGATGGCTCAGTCCGGATTCTTTTCAATCAGAGCTTTCGCGCACTTCCGCACTGAATCGAGCATGGCCCCGGGCTGGATCGGCATGAAATCGAGCGACACCCCCTGCGGAATCCGGCCGCGAACGAGAATCCCCGCGCCGTGCATCACGGCGTTGATCGAAGGCGCCGGAAGCTCGGCGGAAAAATCGAGGCCGATCACCTCGCTCTTGACCGCCCCATTGGTCATTTGGAATAGGTAGGCGCCGCGCACCGCGGGAATCTGTCCAAAGTATCCCGCAATCGCGGCCAAAAGTTCCTCGGGCAAAGCGCCGCTCGACTCCTCGACGGACATTTGCTGGGCGGGCGCGACTTTCATCTGAGTCACGTCTTCCGAAATCGCTGCTCCGGGCAAGAGGCCTTGGGCGAGCGCCATGAATTCGTGCCGCTTCACGATGCCCCCCGGTTTGTTGACGGCTTGCCCCTTCCGAAAGGGATTGACGTACACCTCCGCAATCTTCGTGGGCGCGATCGCCTGGAAAATGTCGCGTGCCCGCAACGCGATCCACTGGCCTTCCGAGCCCGCCCAGGAGACGAGAGCGTCGACGTCCGTGAAAACGGGCAGCACGACGTTTCCGGGCGGATGTTCAACCGTCTTGAAGGCAAATCGTGTGCTGTCGTCGCTCGCGATTTTGCCTTCGAAGATGAGCGTGCTCGCAAGAAGCGCCCGGTAGACGGACTCGCGCGTCCGCTCGTTGTCGCGCTTTGCCACGTCGTACATCGCGTGCTCGAGCCCCAGATTTGTAGGAGCATTCTGCATTTCGGCTCGCAACGGGAAAAAAGATTGCTCGCCCCAACTGCATCATCGCGCTGCCCGCCGCGCGCAAGGCGATGTTTTTCCAGAGCAGGCGTACTAAGAATCATCGGGCAGGGGAGCGTCGGGGAATATGTGACAAAGCGGCACGCGGCAGGCGGCTACGATGAAGGCGGCAGCGGCTATCGCGGCGAAATCATCGAAATGGCGGCTTTTTGCGCCATTTAAGCCGCCCCGAATGGCCCGACGGGAGCATCATTGTTGCACCCGCCGGAACAGGTTGGATTTGCTTTGCCTTCGCCCGCCCCGGCGAATGACTACCGCGCGGCAGCGCCGACTGGCTTGCGCGTCGCGCGGGCGCGCCCGATCGCGGTGAGCCCTTCGAGCAGGTCCTCGACGAGATCCTCGGCGTTCTCGCAGCCGGGCGAGAGGCGCAGCAGCGAATCCGAAAGGCCAAGCTGCGCGCGCGCCTCCGCGGGAATCGAGGCGTGCGTCATCGTCGCCGGATGGCAGATCAGCGCCTTCACTCCGCCGAGGCTTTCGGCGAGCGCGAAATACCGCCGCGACGACGCGAACGCGATCACCTCGTCCATCGAGCCATCGAGCTCGAAGGAAACCATTCCGCCGAATCCGGTCATTTGCCTGCGCGCGATTTCGTGGCCCGGATGATCGGGCAGGCCGGGGAAGTAGACGCGGCGCACCAGCGGCTGGCCGCTGAGCGCTTTCGCGATGGCGATGGCGTTTTCTTCGTGGCGCTGCATTCGCAGCTCGAGTGTTTTCAGCCCGCGCATGGTGAGCCAACAGTCGAAAGGTGAGGGCACGGCGCCTGTCGCGTTCTGCAAAAATTTGATCGGCTCGAAAACGGCCGCGTCCTTTGCGAGGGCCGCGCCCTGAACCGTGTCCGAATGCCCGGCCAAATATTTGGTAACGCTGTGCACCACGATATCGGCGCCCAATTCGAAAGGCTGCTGGAAAACGGGCGTGGCAAACGTGTTGTCGACGACGAGCAGCGCGTTGCGCGCGTGCGTGAGCTTGGCGACGGCCGCGATATCGGTGATCAGCAACCGCGGATTCGTGGGCGATTCGATCCAGACGAAGCGCGTCTTCGGCGTGATCGCCGCTTCGACGGCAGCAAGATCGCCCGTATCGATCTGGCGGACCACCACGCCAATCGGCTGAAACACGCGATTCAGGATCCGGTAGGTGCCGCCGTAAACGTCGTGCGGAATCACCACTTCATCGCCGGGCCGCAGGTACGCCTGCAGGACGGCGTTCTCCGCGGCGATGCCCGAGGAGAAAGCGGCGCAGTATGGCACGTTCTCGAGTTCCGCGAGGATTCCTTCGAGGCGCTGGCGCGTGGGATTATTCGTGCGCGAATACGAAAAGCCCTTGTCGTGGCCCGGCGCTTCCTGCTCGTACGTGGAGGTCTGGAAAATCGGTGCGACGATCGCGCCCGTTTCCGGCTCCGACGGCTGGCCCTTGTGGATTGCTTTCGTCGAGAACTTCATCAGCGTCACTCCCTTTTTCGCGCCCGGTTCCATACGGCGGGGCTGTGCGGATGCGACAAAGCCCGCGCCCGCGCCAGTGCGCCTTAGTATGTGAGCGCGCAATCCGCATCGCGGATCGCCGCTCTCTTCGACTTCAGTTTGGGAGTTGAATCTTCAATCGATCCCGTGAACCGGGATCAGTTGAGGATCTTATCTCTCCCCACTGGGCAGGAATTAGCACCTTGGCAGTTGCACCAGGTTGCTGTGGCTTCGCAGGGCCTGTCCCCTCAGCCACTCTGGATAAGCGCTGCCTCGTCAGCAGCACGCAAATCCTAGCAAAAGCGGCGTAAATTCGTCAATAGAAAGCCGGGTGCAGGCCGAGGCGATGCCGTCCAATTTGGATTCGCGCAAGTTATTGCAGTTGGGTTTGCAGCTGCGCGTATTCGGCTTTGGCTTGCACGAGGATGGGAATATCCGGGTCGGCGTCCTTCCACAGCGCGAAGAAATCGTCGTAGGCGGCGCGGGCCTTGGCGTTGTTGCCTTCGAGCGCGTAGGCGCGGCCAAGGCCGAGATGCGCGAGCGCGCCGATCGGCTCGTTCGCGACGAAGTCGGCGTGGTCGACGATCATCTGGAATTCGGCGGAGGCTTGCGTTCCCTGGTGCGCCGCGAGATATGCTTCGCCGCTGACGTAAACCGGCAGCATCCCGCCCTGCAGTAGCAATTCGTGCGACGCAATCGCGCGCAGATCTTCGGTCGCTTCTTGTGGGTTTCCCCTGCGAATTGCGATCTCGCCGCGGATTGCCGGGAGCGCGCCCAGCTGAATGTAGGTGTCGTCCGGGAAACGCTTGGTTAAATCGTCGGCGAGCTTCTGAGCCTGCGCCAAATCTCCGGAAAGCGCCCACACCAGGGCGGCCTCTCCCTCATTGTTCCGATCTGTCGTCACGTCCCCTGCATCCCGTAGGGCTTTCTGGGCCTCCGGAAAGTTTTCAAACAGCGCCTCGCGAAGCGCGGCGTCCATCTGGTAACCGGCCGCAACTTCGTTGCTGCCCTGTTGCTTGGCGGATGCGATTGCGCGCTGCGCAAGATCGCGGGCACTGGACAGCTGCCCGACGTAGGCGGCCGTATCGGACTGAATGTCGAGCATCTGGTGATCGACTCCGGGTTTGCCGATTGCCTGCGCCACTTGCTGAGCCATTCCCGTCACGTCGTTCTGGAGGAAGGCGATGTCGTACAACAGGGTGGGTGATAACGGAAAATCAAGATGGCGAGCTTGCAGTTGTTGCATTGTCGCCCGTGCTTCGTCCAAACGACCGGCGAGAACGTAGGAGGAAGCGAGCATCGCATAGGGAATTGGAGACGTTGGGTCAAGCCTAATTGCCTCGAGAAAGCTCGAAATTGCCTGATCGTACCGACCCAACTTCATGTAGATGAGGCCCAACTGGATGCGAGCGACGGAATTCCGCGGATAGCTGTTTACCCAGAACTCGTTAGTTTGGGCAGCTTTCTCCAGATCTCCCGTGACTCCCAAGTAGTAGGTTGCCGAGATTCCAAGCTTCTCCCAATCACTCACCCGATCGCGCAAATCGTAAGCCCGTTGTATGTTCTTCGTCGCCAACGAGGTGTCGCCCAGATTGCTGTATTCGGCGCCTAGAAGAAGGTAACCCAGAGCAAAGTTCGGATCGATGTCCACAGCGCGCTGGAGAAAGGGAATTGCTCCCTGGAAGTCGGCCTTCAGGGCTGCCTGGCCGCCCAGGCTGAAGGCTTGCAAGGCCTCGAGCGAAGACGTGGTGACCTGCTGCAGCGGGACATTGAATGCCATCATCGAGGAGTGTGATTCGCCGAGCTTGGCGCGGAGTTGGAAGGCGGCATCGCCCAGCGCGGCGAGCACTTTTTCCTTTCCGTCAGCGGTCACCTGTTCTTGCACGAGGGGCGCGCCGGTCTGGCAATTCACGGCATTGAGGCCGATTACGTACTGAGTGCCGAGAGCGGCGATCGAGCCTTCGATATCGGTTGTGGCGTTCGCCCGCTGGCAGACTTCGCGCGCCACGGCCGGCGTGAGGTGGGTATCGGGCGGCTTTTCCATCAGGCGCAAGGTGCGCATGATCTGGTCATCCGAGACGATGTTGAGGAACGGCGTCTGCGAAAGTTGCGCGGAGAGGCCCTGTCGAAGCGTGCCGTCGAAGACGGGATCGCCCGTCGTGTTCGCGAAGTCGGCGATCACGATCGAGTCCTTCGAAGTCATCATGGGCGCATGGCGGAACTGGAAGTAGGCGGCTGCGGCGAGAGCCACGACGACAATCAGCGCCGACGCAGTCACGAGCCAGCGCCTGCGTTTTCTTGGCGCCCCCGCTTCGGTGAGGGTGCAGGAGGGCGCACGCCTGCGGTCGGGGCTGTTGGAGTGCCCGTAGGCGGCGAAATGGGCGGAGCATCCGATGGTTCCGCTGCCGATGGCGGAGCGGGCGCGGCGCCGGTCGACGTAGCCGCCGCCTGCCGGCCCGAATCCGAATCCCGCTGGAGGCGTTTCAGGTCGGCGCGCATATCCGACGCGTGCTGATAGCGCAGGGCGCGATCTTTTTCGAGCGCCTTATTGAGGATGCGCTCGAATTCCGGCGACACCTCGGGATTGAGCCGCACGGGCGAGGTCGGCGCCTTGTGCAAAATTGCATCGAAGACGGCCCCGGACGTCGGGCCGGAGAACGCCTGCTTGCCCGTGGCCATCTCATACAGCACCAGACCAAAGCTGAAAAGGTCGCTGCGCGCGTCGACATCCTCCCCAAGCGCTTGCTCGGGCGACATGTACGCGACGGTGCCGAGCGTAGTGCCGGGGCTCGTGAGAAGAGTTTCATCGTCCTCGATCGTTTCTTCGCCCGCGGATGCGAGCGCGGGCGCCCGGTCGCGCGTGATTTGCTTGGCGAGCCCGAAATCGAGCAGCTTGGCGTGGCCGCGATCGGTGATGAAGATGTTCGCGGGCTTGATGTCCCGATGAATGATGCCGCGCGAATGGGCGGCGTCGAGCGCGTCGGCAATCTGCAGGGCGAGATCGACCGTCACACTCATTTGCAGCGGCCCGGCGGCCAGGCGATGCTTCAACGTGTGGCCTTGCAGCAGCTCCATGGCGATAAAACGGCGGCCATCGTGTTCGCCAATTTCGTAGACGGTGCAGACGTTCGGATGATTCAGCGCGGCAGCGGCGCGCGCTTCGCGGAGAAAGCGTTCGAGGGCCTGTCGATCGCGGGATACATCCTCGGGCAGAAACTTCAGTGCGACTTCGCGGCCGAGCGTGGTGTCCTCGGCACGGTATACCACCCCCATCCCGCCGCCGCCCACCCGGGCGACGATCCGGTAGTGAGATACGCTCCGGCCGAGAAAGGGATCGGACTCCATCGACGCGAATTCATCTTAGGGGCTGCCTCTTGAAGGCGTCAACGGAATGTTGGCCTTCGAGTTCTCGCCGCCTGCCCCAACGGGTCGCTGAGGCTCCCTGTGCTTCGGGCCAGTAATTCCCTCGCGACCAAGCCGCTCAAATGAGTAGACAGTCAATTGCGCCGCCAGTTCTAATCGAGGGGTAGGGGCAGGGCGAATACTGGGGGAAGCAGGCCATGAAACAGGCTGCCGTGGTATGCGGAGCTGTTTTCGCGATTCTAATGGTGTCGTGTGCCGCCTCGGCGCAGACCGTGGCGAGCGACCCGGTAGCATTTAACTCGGCGACGTTTAGCTCGACGGCCGGCTCAACAACCCAGGACCCGCTGGTGGCTCAGCTTGGCAGCGTGCCGGCCATCCCGTCGTTTGCGATCGCATCGGCTGCAGCGCCCGCAGCAGCACCGATGCCTGCCTTCCAGAAAGACGCGCCGCCGGCCGGGTCCGGCTCGGACACTCCGCCGGTGGGCGTGTTCGGAGTTTTTCCGAGCTACAAATGGCAGGTCTACGTCGGATACACCTTCATCCGCTTTTATGTGGTTCCCGGCGTGGAGAACAATACAAACGGCCTCGATTTTTCGATCGCCTACTACTTCCGCGATAGGGTCGCCCTGGACGGCGAATTGGCAATCACCGGTGGCACGTACACAGGGCAGAATTCGCAGTTCTTTATCGGCATGGGCGGATTGAGATACCGGCATCCGGTGGGCGAGAGCGCAGTGTGGATTCACGGCCTGGCGGGCGAGGCGCACTTCAGCCCCCAGACGGCCTATGGGGGCGAGAATGGGTTCGGCTACGAACTGGGTGGCGGAATCGATGTCTCGCCGCGCCGCCTGCGTGTGAGCTTGCGCCTCGAAGCCGATATGGTCGGCACGCTCCTCTACGGCACCTACCAATACAGCCCCAAGATATCCTTCGGCTTGGTCTTCAAAGATTAACGGCGCCGCGCTCTGTAGCGCTGGCCTCCGGCCGGCGCTTTGTTCCCAATGACACGTCAGGGCAAGCAGGGTAAACCGGCGCTACTTGTGCTCGTTCTTCGAGCGCCGGAGGCGCGGTTGAATTTAGCCCGGCACGAAGCCCGCCTGCCGGCGAGGCAGGCGCAGCGAAGTGCCGGGAATTCCCAGCGAAATAGAGCGAGTCCCGTAGGGGACGGTTGACCTCCGCCAGGGATCTCAAATCTCCAATCCCAAGGCTCGATCCTCCTCGACTCTCAACTCTAAGCTCTCGACTCTCGACTCTAAACTGGGTTTCAGAGCTTGTAGCCGATTTTGCGAAGGAATTCGCGGCGCACCTTTACGTCCTCCGCCGTTTCGACGCCCCTCGGCGAGCTGCCATCGATCACGCCAAGCACGCCGCGGCCCTGCTCCGTTCCGGCGACGATCACTTCCACGGGATTCGCGGTGGCGCAAAAGATCGAGCAGACCTCGAAGGAATCGCGAATGCGGCTCAGCAGATTGATCGGGTACGCCTGGCGGACGAGAAGTACGAAAGCGTGCCCGGCGGCGAGGGCCTGCGCGTTGGCGATGGCCGCGCGGCGCAGTTCGTCGTCGTTCGATTCGACGCGAACGAGGCACGGGCCGGAAGCTTCGTTGAAAGCCACGGCGAATTTCGCGCCGGGTACAGTGTTGACGACGACTTCATACAGGTCTTCCGCGGTTTTAATGAAGTGCGAATGACCCAGGATGAGATTCGCGCCGTCGGGAATCTGCATGCGAATGCTGCTAAGCTCCATTTTTTCATCCTCAGGGTGAAGAAAATTCCCACATTTGGGATGCGATCGAAAACTTCCGCATCGAACAACAGGCGAACTCCATTATTCAGCAGCATATCGGAACAGCGCAAGCCGATGATGCATTGGCAGCACGCGTGCATAATAAAAATTTGCGTCGTGCACGCGAGATGGTGCATCAAACCAGTGTCGGCCAAAGAAAAAAGAAAATAGGCTGAAGACGTTTCGATCTGGTGGACGCACAGTAAAGAGAAGTCGAAAGTCGGTCGATAGCGTCGATAGCGGTTAGGTAACAGGGTCACAGGCCAAGGGTGAAGCAGCGATGATGATCAGGACAATCCAACAGGCAAAGCGGATCTTCCGGATCGTTTTCGGCTTCACGCTGCTGGCGATTGGGGTCGTGATGATCGCCACGCCGGGACCCGGCACACTCACCATCATTATCGCGCTCGGCGTGCTGGCTGCTGAGTTCGTGTGGGCGCGGCGCTTGCTCGATCATGTCAAGCAACAAAGCGAGCGTTTCCGCAACACCGTCTTCCGGTCGGCAGACCGCGCCGCGTAGCCCGGCCTCACCGTTCCGCAACGATTTTCCGTTCTGAACCAGCGTTTTTCCCGCTTCCGAAGCATCTCCGAGTGTGTTTTCATCTTTTCGTTAGTGGCTGGGTCGCTGGTCGGCTGATATTCGCGGCCTGTTTGGGGAGGCACTCGTGTCCGGCAATGCAAATGGAAGTTCGCGCGGTCCTTGGGCGGGGAAATGGGCATTGGTGACGGGAGCGAGCGCCGGAATCGGCTGGTCGCTTGCGGAACAACTCGCCGCCGGGGGAGCGAATCTCGTCCTGACGGCGCGGCGGACCGACCGGCTGCAGAAACTCGCGGCAGACCTGTCGGCGAAACATGGGATCAGAGCTGAAGCCTTCGCGGCCGATCTGGTTCAGCCCGGCGCACCGCGCGAAATCTACGCTTTCACCACCGGCAGGGGGATCGAGATCGAGCTCCTGATCAACAACGCCGGCTTCGGAGTTTTCGGCTATATCCACGAGGACGACGAGGCGCGATTGCTCGAGATGGTTCAGGTGAATTGCGCGGCGGTCGTCCATTTGACGAGGCTATACACGCCGGCGATGGTCCAGCGGCGGCACGGCGACGTGATGATCGTGGCGTCGACGGCGGCGTTTCAGGCGGTGCCATTCATCTCGGCGTATGCAGCGACGAAAGCCTTCGACCTGATCTTCGCCGAGGGCATCGCCGAGGAGCTGCGCCCATTCGGTGTCCGCGTCTGCGCGCTGTGCCCCGGATCGACCACCACGGAGTTCCAGCAGGTGGCGCAGCAGCCCGACCGCGCCTTCCGCGTGGCCGAAACGGCGGACAAAGTGGCGCGCGTCGGCCTCGAAGGCCTCGCGGCGGGCAAGACCTGCGTGATCTCCGGCGCGCGAAATAATCTCATGGTAGAAGCGGAGCGCCTCGCGCCACGCCGTTTCATCGCCAAAATGGCGGCCAAGATGATGCGCCCGGACGAGGGCGCGGGCTCCTAAAATCTAGCGACGGTTTTGTAGCGGCCGCCCGGATTTTGGGCGGACGGGTTGGCGTCGCTTGGCAGGTAAACGCAGATGTTCGGAGGACGTCCGGCCAGTCGCCCCGGATTTGATGGTGGTGACGCTCGGCGGGAAGCCGAACGGCGAGTCCGAGAGGCCCGGTTCAGCGCGCCTGAGGCTGGTGGTGGTCATGCGGAACACGCACGGCACTCGGTGCATTCTAACCGCGCACCTCATAAGCATCCCGGCAGAGTGAGATCCGTTACTCTGCGCCGAGCTTGGCGGCGAGGCGGTCGAGGAAGCCGAGCTGGCCTTTGAGGAGCTTGGCGCGAGCGGCGTCGAGCGCGAACCACTCGGCGCGATCAACTTCGGGAAAATCGCGGGTGCGGCCGGATTTCGGCGGCCACTCCATCGAAAACGTATTGCTGCGCAGCGCGGCGGGGTCGCAATCGCCCTCGAACGCCCACACGCTGATGACTTTTCCGCTCGGCTGGCGAATTTCGCCGAGCGTGACGAAATCGGTCCCCGGCTCGAATCCGGTTTCTTCGCGAAATTCGCGGCGCGCCGCATCAATCGCGCTTTCGCCCTCGGAATATTCGCCCTTGGGAATCGACCACCCGCCAGCGTCCTTCTTCGTCCAAAACGGCCCGCCCGGATGAGCGAGAAACACCTCAAGCGCTCCGCGCCGCCGGCGATACATCAGCAAACCCGCGCTCAATTTCGGCATGCCGTAAGCTAACACCGCCGCCCAGGGCAGGGAAAGCATGCCTCCGTGGCGAATCTTCGAACGCCGCATCGGCCGCGCCGGCAGAAATGGCCAAAGCCTGCCTTTTCGCGACCAATTTGCGCCGGTTAACCTCCCGCTAGGGGGCTGCTCCAGTCCCCTCTTACAGCAGAAAAATTCGACCGATCTCGAAGCTGCTGCGGGCTCTTCGTGTATCTTAGACGGCGGAAAACTTGGGAGGGAACATGCCAGCCTATATCGTTTTTCAGCGGGACAGCACGACAGATCCGAAAGAGCTTGAGACATACGCGCCGATGGCTCGCGCTTCCGGAGCCGGTCATCCGATCAAGATTCTTGCAGCATACGGCAAGCAGGAAGTGCTCGAGGGCGCGAATGTGGAAGGCGTCGTGATCGTCGAATTTCCGACATTCGAGGACGCGAAGAAGTGGTACGACAGCCCGGCCTATCGCGAAGCGCGCGAGCATCGATTCAAGGGCGCAAAGTATCGCGCGGTCCTCGTGCAAGGCGTGTGAACCGGCGGCAGCCGTCCTGCTAATTCTTGGAGAGCAGGATGCCGTAGCCGGGGGCGCGGCCGTTGAGGCCGAGCAGGCGCACGCCGGCCCACAGCGCATGCGGCAGACTTGAGACGACCGGGACGCCGCAGCGCTTTTCGAGCGGATCGAGAATCTCGAGCGTCTTGAGCGCGCCGCAAGAGATCAGGATGGCGTCGGCTTTCGGCGCGGTCTTCCAGACGCTCGTCGTGAATTTGATCAACTCGGCTTGCGTGACGGGCGGGCGATCCTCGAATCGCTCGATGCCCATGCCTTTGATGGCGAGGATCTCGAAGCCGGATTCATCGAGAAAAGTGTGCAGTCGATGGTTCACCTCGTCGTTGTAGGCGGTCGCGACGGCGAGGCGATGCCCGCCGACCGCTTTGAGTCCCTCGACGATCGCGGTGCTCATCGTGGTCGCCGGCAACCCCGTAGCCTTGGTCACACTTTCCTTGCAGCTGCTGATTGAATGCCGCGCCTTTGTAAAACGTGAGCGAAGTGCCCATCACATCGATGGCATTCGCGCCATTGGATGCGAGCTTTTTCGCTGCGGGCACGATTCGGTCGACGACGTGATCGTAGCCTGCGGGCGTCATGCGCTCGAGGCCGAGGCCGAGCGCGAGGAATTGCACTCCCGACGGGTACATTTCGTAGGCTTCCGGCGGGACTGGTAGGTTTGCCGGAGGAAGGATCAGCCCGAGCGTTGGCTGGCCCTGCGCCGCCAATAAAGAACGCGGCCCGAAAGCCGCCAGCGCCGCGCCCGCTGATGTCAGCCTCAGGAAGTTACGCCGGGACGCTTTTTCTTTCGATGCCATGGTGAACGGGCCATTCATAGGAGCCTCCAATCGACGGTCGGCCGCTAGGGTAGAGCGTAAACCATCAGGCCCTGCTGATCGCCCGAGCCGCCGCCTGCGGCGACAATCGCCACATACTGCTTGCCGTTCTTGCCTTCGTACGTCATCGGCACGGCGCTGGCCTGGTACGGCAGCTTGGTCTCCCACAACTCTTTGCCCGTCTTCGAATCGAACGCGCGAAAGCGGTCGTCGCTGGTCGCCCCGATGAAGACGAGCCCGCCGGCGGTCGCGATCGGGCCGGCAAACGCGCCGGGGCGCCCGGTGTCCTGCTTGCCCGGGGGCAATTGCTCGGTGATGCCGAGCGGCACCTGCCACACGATCTCGCCCGTATTCACATTCACGGCGGCGAGCGTTTCCCATGGCGGTTTCTGGCACGGCCAGTTGCCGAGGACTTTGCCGTTCCCATCCTTGGCAGGCGCGCTGAACATGCCGAACTGGCTGCCCGCGCCGGCGCCGCGCTGATAGGCCACTTCCTTGCCGGGATGCGCGCGGTCGTATTTCGGATTTTTCTCAATCCAGCCGGTCGAGCCCTGATTTTGCATATTGACGAAGACGTAGCCGAGCTTGAGGTCGGAAGCAGTGCCGCCCCAGTTGGCGCCGCCGGTGGCTCCGGGGAAGATCAGCGTGGTCTTCGTGTCGCTGGGAGTCGCGTGGAAGGCCCAGGGCGTAAACGGGCCGCGCGCGTCGTAATTGCTCTTGTCCCAAAGCTCGTGGCACGCCTTCGAATGCTCAGGAGTCGTGTCTTCCGGTGTGACGATATCCTTCTCGCTGATGGAGACGCGCGCGAGAGGTGGCGGCTTCACGGGAAACGGTTGCGTCTTTGAGTAGACCTCGGTGGGAACATCGCCTTGTGGCACCGGGCGCTCTTCGACTCCGAACACGGGCTTGCCCGTGAGGCGATTGAGGATAAACATGTAGCCGCTCTTGCCCGTCTGGACGACGGCCGGAATCTTCTTACCGTTCACGTCGAGATCGAGCAGCACAGGCTCGGGCGGCAGATCGAAATCCCAGAGCTCGTGGTGCACCGTCTGGAAATACCACTTCAGCTTTCCCGTATTCGCGTCAACGGCAACGAGCGTGTTCGAAAAGAGATCGTTGCCGGGGCGATCGCCGCCGTAATAATTCGCCGCAGGCCCGCCGACCGGCATGTAAACGATGCCGTGCTTGGTGTCGACGGACATCGTGATCGTCCAGACGTTGTTGCCGCCGCGGCCCTTCCAACCGTTTGCAGGCCATGAGTCGTGGCCGGTTTCGCCGGGCCAGGGAATCGTGTGGAAGGTCCAGAGTTTTTTACCCGTGCGAGCGTCGTAGGCACGCGAGTCGCCGGGCACGCCTTCCCAGTATGTGTCCTGCGGGTGCATGTTGGTTTCGCCCGGGCCGTAGACGTTGGCGCCGACGAGAATGATGTTCTTGTAGATCGTGGGGACTTCGGCGAAAGGTACGTCCATGGTCACTTCGCCGCCTTCGCCAAATTTCGGATCGAGCTTGCCGGTAGCGGCATCGAGCGCAACGAGCTTGTGCTCGTTGGTGAAGATGATGCGCGCCGGATTGTCCCCATCGCCCGCCCAGTAAGCAACGCCGCGCTGCGGGACCAGGCCCGATACGACCTGAAAATGCCAAATCTCCTTGCCGGTTTCGGGCTCGAGCGCGACGACGCGATTGCCTGCGGCCAGATACATCACGTCGTTGACCACGATCGGAGTCACTTCGCTGAAGGTGATCGCGGCCGGGCCGCTTCCTCCGGCGCGCGGCAGATACGACCATGCCTCCTTGAGTTGCGCGACGTTTGAGGTGTTGATTTGCGCGAGCGGCGAATAGCGCGTGGAGGCCAGATCGTGGCTGTACGTCGGCCAGTCCGCGGCGCCGCGAGAATCTTGGGCCTGAGCCGGACTTGCGGATACAACGAGCAAAACAGCGCAGGCAAAAAATAACGTTTGCGTGAAGCGCACCAGTGATCCCCCGAGGTCGGTTGTTTTCTTTGCGAGCGGCTGCGATCAGCTAGCTACTCCTACAGCTCGCCGCAAACCGACGCAGTATATGCCCCCGGCAGCCCCCTGCCAACCGGATTCCCGCCTATCGTGTCGGTAGCACATGATATGTCCGCTTTTTGAGGCGCGGCTTAAGGTAGAGATGCCTGCCGGAGGCAGGCGGAAGGCTGTGGAAAAGCCGCTCCGTGGAAAACCAAAGACAGGTTTCCCACTCCGCTTGGAAATCCCGCAACGCCGGCGGATTCCCACTTTCCCCCAGTCACGACGGCGGCGAATGATCAACCCTAACCGGACAGATCACGTGCTACAGAAACCGGACATCTTAATTTGCTAACGACAGGCGAAGGCTGCCACGGGAAAGTGGTTCAAACGCGCACACGCATCGCGAAAGGAACATTTCGTGAGCAGACGCCGCGCGCAAGTTGTCGCCAAGTCGTTTGGTTCCTTGAGCGCTTGAAATCGCGCTTTGGCATGGCTTCTGCAGTTTGCTGGATCGGAGGTTCGACGTGGATTCTCAACTGAGCCAAGAGATCGCAAGCATCAGCAGCTATAGCGTGGAAGTGTCTGGATGGGATGCGTCGGACGCTTTTTTTGTGGAAAAGACGACGCTGGATTGGAGCGGAGGCGACAAAAAGGAAATCAGTCTCCGGTCGGCTCTGTCCGAAGACGCCGTAGTGTTCGTACGTTTGCTGCGGGAATTCGGCAAGGCCGACAGTTTTCCGATCGCCTACCGCGCTGCCAGCGTCGAAGCAGGCGGGAATGGGCGGACACTCGTCCAACTGGCCAGGCTGCATCCCCAGGCGCCTTTCAAAGAGACTGCCGGTTTGTCGGCCGAATCACAGAGCAAAGTGGCCTAGCGCATCGCGATCTTAAGGCGCGATCCAGGCGATCGGTTACCGTGCCGTTCCTCTTTGAGACCCTGATTCCAGTTCGGAACGGCTGACGACGTGTCGAAGAGCGTGATTACGTTCGAATCCGTGACGCGTCTGTGATTCTAACCTTTCACTAGCCGACCAACGCCCACAATTTAGGCGCCTTACGCACGCCGAGGTACTCCCCACCTGAACAAAGCTTCAAATGCGCATTCTGGCACACGCATTGCCTAATGCCTGGCAATGAAAACTCTCATGGAAAGACCCATCATCGCAACGGCACGCAAGAATCTCACCGTCTGTGTCCTCGACGACGATTCCAATCAGGTTGATATGACGACCGAACGGCTCGAAAGAGCGGGATTCTCGGCTGTCGGCACGACCAGCGCCGAAGAGGCTCTTCAGAAAGTTCGGCTCGGCGGCTGCAAGGTCGTGCTGGTCGATTTCAAGATGCCAAGCATGGACGGTCTTACCTTTCTCGAGAAAGTTTTGCAGTTCGACCCCGGCGTATACGTGGTCTTGATTACAGGCTACTACTCGGTGGATTCCGCGATCGAAGCGGTCCGGCGCGGCGCATACGACTATCTCTGCAAGCCAATCGACTTTTCGCGACTCGAAAAAACTCTGGACGACTTGACCGAGGTGTTTTCGCAGCGCTCGCAGACGCGCGAGCTCGAGGAGAAACTGTTTCAAACCTCGCAGTTTCAGGGAATTGTCGGGAAAAGTCCCGCCATGCTCGACGTTTTCGACCTGGCAAAGAAGGTGGCGCGACACTATACGAATGTCCTGATCACGGGCCCCACAGGCTCCGGCAAGGAGCTCGTCGCGCGCGCCCTCCACGAACTGAGTCCGGTGGCGCAAGAGCGTTTTGCCATCTGCAATTGCTCGGCGCTCGTCGATACGCTGCTCGAAAGCCAGCTTTTCGGCCACCTGCGAGGCTCGTTCACAGGTGCAACGGATACCCGACCGGGTCTGTTTGAATACGCGAACGGCGGCACGGTCTTTCTCGACGAGGTGGGCGAGACCTCGCTAGCGATGCAGGCGAAACTCCTGCGCGTAATCCAAAACCGCGAAATTCAGCGAGTGGGATCGCCGGAAGTGAAAACTGTCGATGTCCGGCTCATTGCAGCGACGAACCGCGACCTCCGGGCGGAGGTTCTCGCCGGGCGATTCCGCGAGGATCTTTTCTACCGCCTGAGCAGCATTGAAATTCGTGTGCCCGGGCTCACGCAGCGTCCCGAAGACATTCCGGTTCTTTTGCAGCACTTCTTGAAGAAGTACAGCCAAACGTACGGTAAGGCATTGCAGGGGCTCACGCGCCGGGCTCAAATCGTGCTCTTCCAATACGATTGGCCCGGCAATGTTCGCGAACTGGAAAACGTGATTTCGAGCGCGGCGCTTACAACGAACGCCGACTTTATCGACGTCGCCGATTTACCCGAACACCTCCAGAAGCCACGCCGCAACGGATCGGCCCCGGAGGCAAATTGG
The DNA here is from genome assembly GCA_963814735.1 of uncultured Acidobacteriota bacterium. Taxonomy (GTDB): domain Bacteria; phylum Acidobacteriota; class Terriglobia; order Acidiferrales; family UBA7541; genus Palsa-295. The sequence goes on from CAWFEC010000009.1 coordinate 670,742, forward strand.
CGCCCGCTGCCATTGGATGAGGTGCGCCGCGTTCACATCGAGCGCGTGTTAGAAATGTGCAATAGCAATAGGGTCCGAGCCGCGCAAGTTCTTGGCATTGGCCGCACGAGTCTCTATCGATTTCTCAAGCGAAAAAGCAATCGCGCGATCGCCGCCAAGGGTGGCGCGTAGCGAAATTCCCACTGTTTCGCGGGCGCGCCAGCTCCTTTGACTGAAAGGGCAGCGCGCGGTTCGGACTCACCTCCTGGTTCAGTTGCCGCTTGATGTATACGACGCGTTGTGCAGCAGCGATGCGGGAAGCGACACGCTCGAATCCATGCGCATCAGCAGCCCGGTTTGCGCAGGAAGTTCGACTTCGCCACCCTTCTTTGCCACGACGTAAGCTCCGCCACCCACCAAGCCAAACACTGTGCCGCGGAGAACGTGGCTGAAGATCAGGCCCACCGTGGAGCCGCCCGCTGTTCCAATCGCTACGTCCTCGACGTCGCCTTTGACGCTATTGCGTTGCTCGACGACTTCACCCTCGACGGTTTTCAGGTCCTTGCGCTGTTTGGCAGCGTCCGTCCCGCTATAGATCGAGAGAATGCTCATTCTCGCAGGGAAAATGCGGCTCTGGACTTCGATTGAGTTGAAGACCAGGTTCATCGAGGCTCCACCGCGGAACATCGAAAACAGTTTCGGGCGGTCAACGGTCGAAATCCTTCCGTGAACGATCGCGCCGGCGGGCAAAATCACCTGAGTGCCGGCAAAAACCGGCTCGGCGACAACCGCGGTGAACGGATCGCCATCGTGAGCCACGCGCGTGCTCAGGCCGTTAATCAAAGTGAGGCGTACTTGTGTGCCGGGAACCAATTCATTCGATTGAGCGTGGACTGCCGGGGTGAAAGACAATGTGACCAGAACCGCCGCGCAGAGCGCGATGTTGAGAGACTTCATGGATCCTCCTGTTTTCTCGCGGAAGATGTTGCTCCCGCAGCGAATCGACCTGAACGAAAAGCTGTGTGAACTCTTCGATTCGGGTGAAAGACTGGGATCAGGACCGCAGGGAAACGCGAGTCTGTCTCCAGATGCCCCCGGAACGTCGGGGGTGCCGCTGGCGCAGCGGTGTGGGTGCGGAGGACGCACCCGTAAGTAAGATATACCAGAAAACTTTCGCGGCTGCCCTTAAAATTGAACTAGTGTTCCCTTGCCCAACTCTCGATCCCACCGGGCCGGTCAGGTTAACCCTTTGACGTAGGGGCCCCCAAAGGCGCTACGGGAACGGGGTGGCGGCAGGGCGCAGTTCAGGTTAAGATATTGCTTTCCCGGAGAGCACATTGACGCTGACGAATATTCAGGGGCGGAACGACGGCGGTAAGACACTGGTGCGCGTGCGGCCGAGAGGATTTTGCGCCGGCGTCGTGAGGGCCGTCGACATCGTGGAGCTCGCGCTGGAAGCGTACGGGCGGCCGGTCTACGTGCACCACGAGATCGTGCACAATCGCTACGTCGTCGACCAGTTGCGGCGTCGAGGCGCCATTTTTGTCGAGACGATTGAGGAAGTACCTGTCGGCGCGGTTCTGGTATTCAGCGCGCATGGCGTTCCGCCGCGCGTCCGCAGCGAAGCGAAAGAGCGGCAACTCCGGGTGATCGATGCTACCTGCCCGCTTGTGACCAAGGTTCATCTCGAAGCGCTTAAGTTTGCGCGCGAAGGACGGACGCTCGTACTGATCGGCCATCGCGATCATCAGGAAATCGTAGGCACTTCCGGTGAGGCTCCCGACCGGACCGTTGTAGTGGGCAGCGTGGAAGAGGTGGATAGTTTGGAGGTGCCCGATCCATCGCGGCTCGCTTTTCTCACACAGACCACGCTTTCGCTTTACGATACTCAGGAGATCGTCGCGCGGCTGCGGCGGCGTTTCCCGATGATTGCCGGCCCGGCCTCCGATGATATTTGCTACGCGACACAGAATCGGCAAGAAGCGGTGGAGGCTCTCACGCGCGAAGTGCAGTTGATCCTCGTGGTCGGCTCGGCGAACAGTTCAAATTCGAATCGCCTCGTGGAAGTTTCCAAGCGTTCGGGTGTGCCAGCGCGTCTGATTGAAGATGCAGGTGATATCGATGCGTCGTGGTTCGAAGGCGTGAATTCGCTCGGTTTGACCGCGGGCGCGTCCGCGCCGGAGATTCTCGTCGAGCAGGTGAGCCAGAGGCTCTCCGCGCTGGGGTTCACGAACCATCGCGACCTGGATCTGATTCGTGAGGATGTGCGCTTTACCCTTCCAGCGGAATTGGCTGCACGGCAGGAACGCGCGGCGAACTGAACTGTTTTGCCGCATGGCCGCAACTAGACGGCAAGGAGCGTATGAGTGGCGGTCAAAATCGTCCGCCAGCCAAATAAAATCGCGCTGCTGGGTTCACCCACAAGTGCGGCTGCGATGTCGTCGGGCCACGAAGGCGCTCCTGCTGCGCTGCGTGCGGCAGGGCTGGTAGGCCGGCTTCAATTGATCGGCTACGAGATCACGGACCTCGGCGACGACCCTCCTCAGGTATTTAAGCCCGATAATGAAAGTCCGCGCGCTCGAAACATTTCCGGCGTGCTCGCTTCGCTCGAAAGTCTGAAGCCGCGAGTGGAACAAGCGGTGAAGTCCGCCGCGCTTCCGTTGATTTTGACGGGCGACTGCTCCGCGGTTCTCGCCACCGTTGCCGGCCTTCGCCGCTATTTCCGCCACGTCAGCCTGATCTATATGGACCGCGACGCCGATTTGAACACTCCAGCGACCACGCCATCCGGTTGCCTCGACGGGATGGTGATTTCCCATATGACGGGCCGCGGCGCAGCCGAACTGGTGCGGTTTTGGGGCGAACCACCGCTCGTCCGCGACCCGGATATCGCGCTGTTCGGCGTGGACCGAATCGATCCGGCAGAAGAAGGGGTGCTGCAGAGCTCGCCGCTGCGCCGTTATATGGCCGACGAAGTTAAGCGCATGGGCCCGGCGGCGGCAGCGCAGGCCGCCGTTGATCGCATCCAGGGCAAAGGTTACGAGTGCGTGCTACATTTCGACGTGGATGTGATCGCGGACTTCCAAGCGACGGACTATCCGGGGACGGGAGGACTGAGCCTTGCCGAGGTGCGTGACGCACTCGAGGTCTTCGCGTGCCAGGAGCACCTCGCAGCGATAGTGGTGGCAGCCTACAACCCGCTCAAGGATTCCGATGGCAGCGGAGCAGCGCTGATCGTCGAATTGCTGGCGGATATTCTCGGCAAGCGCCTGGAAGCGTTGCAAGCAAAGGTGTCGGCGGGGCAGGCCGTGGCGTCGGCCTCCGCGGAGGGAGTGCCCGCCGCGCCCGACCTATCAGAGAAGGCGGCTGTGCCTAGCAAGGTGGAGATGCCGCCGCAGCCAAGCACCGAATCCGAGCCATCATCGGTAGCCGCCGGTGACGCATGGTCATCCGACAAAATGGACGCAGCCTCTCAGTCAGAATCCGCTGACCCTGAGCAGAGCGAGGAGCAATCCGCAAATCAGGGGGATACAGGCGATCCGGCCTGAACGCCTGCCATCCGCGCCTGCTAAGATGAAATCCTATCCTGAAGTCATCATCTTCGACGTGGATGGCGTACTTGTAGATGTGCGCGGCTCGTTTCACCGGACGGTGATCGAGACGGTGCGCTTTTTTACGGGCAAACGCGTAACGCGTGCGGAACTACACCACTGGAAGAGTCAGTCGGGGTTCAACGACGACTGGAAGCTCTCAACCGCCTGGATACATTCGCTTGGCGGCAACGCGCCTTATGAAGAAGTAAAAAGCAAATTTGTGCAGCTGTATTGGGGGCGGAACGGGGAAGGAAACGTCCTGCGCGAGAAGTGGCTGCTCCCACGCCCTGCGCTGAGGCGCCTCGCCGCCCGGTCGAAATTGGCGCTTTTTACGGGGCGGGTGAGGCAGGAAACAGATTACACACTCGATCGCCTCAAGGTCCGCGAATTCTTCCGGCAGATCGTGACCGCGGAAGATGTACAGAACTTGAAGCCGCATCCGGAAGGGCTGCTCGCGATCCTCAAGGGACGTGAACCGGCGCGCGCTTTGTATCTTGGCGACAACATCGATGACGCCCTCGCCGCCCGCGCGGCCCATATCCCGTTCGTTGGTGTTCTGCCGCAAAGCCGCCAGGCAAGTGGGGCGCGCCGCGAGATGTTCCTCGAGCTAGACGCGGCTGGGATATTGAAGGACGTTCGCCAGCTCGAGCCATGGCTCAAACGCGGTGGTTTTCGACCGGCTGGCCGAAGGGTCACCTCCCGAGCGTCGTAGGACCAAGGGCAGTACCAAACAGGACACGCGTACCATTGCTGAAGGCGCGCAGGAACCTCATTATTCATGAGGCGATGTCTACGCCGCTAAACGATGGCTCCGAACACTAACGATAGCGTCCGAGCTACAGCTGCGCGTGCGTTTGTCCGTAGCCTGAACATTTTGCTGAAGTTCGCCCGAATGTATGACTTCGGGCATCCGCGTACGGCGAGGCAGTACGAAACCGCGTGGAGCGAATTGCGAGCGGCCATCGGCTCGGACGACCAAACCGGCTTGTTGCTCGCTGCTTCGGGCGACCGGCTGCTGCTCGACGGTACCCCCCTCGATTCGGCTGCTGCGGAGAAGAGTTTTGCCCGCATGCTGTCGGCTGCTGGAATCGCCAGCATCCACTTTTCGCCCAAGATCACGCAGGCGAGTCTGGCGCGTTTCGTACGCGGCTTTCCAACAGGTTCCAACACGAAGCCCACACAGCTGGCAGAGCAACTAAAGGCCGCTCTCGACGGCGACCCTCACGTGCACGTGAACGAAGTCTGCTTTGTGCCGGCGGATTCCGCCGTGGCGAAGTCAACGGTTGCGGCACAGCTGGCGGCGCGGACGTTGGGAATGAACGCCGAGCAGACGGACAAACTCCTGAACGATCCCGAAAAACTCCTGCAATTGATCGTCGCTGCCGAAGGGACGAAGAGCGGAACCGACGGAGCCGGGACCGGCGGGTCTGGGGGAAGTGGCTCCGGAGGTGGTCCGGGAACTGCCGGTGGCACTGGCTGGTTTACCGGGCCATCCGGCAGCATTGGTTCTGGCGGCGGCACCGGGACGGGAGCACCTGGCGGAGGATATGGAGCTGGATCAGGAAGCGGTAGCGGGAGTGGCGGATTTAGCGGCCCATCTGGCGGCGGCACAGGGACGGGGGCGCCCGGTGGAGGATATGGAGCTGGATCAGGAAGCGGTAGCGGGAGTGGCGGATTTAGCGGCCCATCTGGCGGCGGCACAGGGACGGGGGCGCCCGGCGGAGGATATGGAGCCGGCTCAGGGAGTGGCAGCGGGGGTGGCGGATTTAGCGGCCCGTCTGGCGGCGGCACAGGGACGGGAGCGCCCGGTGGAGGATATGGAGCTGGCTCAGGGAGCGCCAGCGGGAGTGGCGGATTTGGCGGCCCATCTGGCAGCGGCGCAGGGGGCGGCTTGCCGACTGGATCGAGTGGCGGAACCGGCAGCAGCTCCGGCGGGTCGGGAGGCGGTTCAGGCAGTGGCCACTGGATGGATGCTCTGAGTGAGCCATCCGGCGGTGTCGTCGCCTCCGTCCCATCCGGCGTCCCCATCGAGGCCGGAAGTGGATCGGGCGGCGGTGGCACGAGTGCATACAGCGGAGCTGTTGGTATGGTTGGCGCCAGCGCGCGGGAGTATCTCACCGGCGTTGCTGATACGGCTGCGGTTCCAGGCGGCCCAACCGCAAGAAGTGGTCCGGCAACCAGCGCATTGCCGGGCAGCGGCTCTAGCCCCAGCTCAAATGCGTCTGGCGATGTGGCCGGTGGCGCTTCCGGGGCGGGCGGAGCTCAGGCAGCGGCTGGTGGCGCAGGAATTTTGAGCCAATTCGGACTCGGTAACGGCCCATCTGCCGGGTGGACCCGCGCATCTTCCGGCATACGAAACAATCGATCGGCCCGGAGCGCACCTGGTTCGATGGCCGTCGAGACGGGTTTGATGACCCTGCACCAGGACGAGCTGCAGGGAATTCTTCAGATGTTGTCGCAGATCGCCCGAACGAACGACGCGACAAAAGAAAATTTCGACGCCTCATCGTTTCAGTCGCGCCTTTCTGCCTTGCCGCGGCGCGCTCGGTTCACCGTTAGCCAGGCGCTGGCAGCGCTCGCCGCGCAGGCGCCCACTGAAACTTCGGACAAGCCCACCCTCCTGAAGCTGGCTGAAAACATCGCCGTGCGTTTTGCGATGGAACGCTATCAGAAAGGAGACGTCAAGGTCGACGCCGTGCGGCAATTGCTCGACGAAATGAGCGGCGAGCTTGATGGACTCCGGAAAATCCTGGGGGTTTACGAGCAGCGGATGAAGCGCGCCGGCCTCGACGTTGACTCTCATGCCGACGGCATGGCCCAGGAGTTTTGGTCCCTCATTTCGGACGATAAGCGGAAGGCCATCATTGAGTCGGGTGATATCTGGTGTGTTCCAGCTCCCAAAATCCGCGAGCACGTCGAGCAATTGATGTCGCGCGGCGAAACGTCCGCGGCCGAAAAGGTTCTCGGCAGGTACGCGAGTTGCCTCGGCGACAAGTCAACCGAGGCGCGCCGCCAGACCATCATCGGTATTGCCGAACTTGCGCCCACGTACGCGAAGAGCGACGAGAAGCTGTTCATGAGCACGATGCGCGAAGTGGGACTGCGGCTCGTCGACGAAACGGACTCCGAACTTCAAAGCCTGATCGGGGCGGCTTTCGTTCGCTTGTCGCAGGAAGCGCAGAAGCATCGGTCTTATGCGGTGATTCAACGTTCGGTTGAAATGTTGAATTACATCGAGTCGGAGCGGCCGGGAGCGGCAAAGAATCTGCGGCCGCGCATCGGAATCGAAAACCACCTGCCCGAATTCATCGACGAATCGATGCGCGCGGGCAACATCCCGGCTGGGCTGAAAGATCTGCTGCGGCGGCTGCCCCAGCAAGCTTCTGAGCAGATCGCCTCGCGATTTGGGCGCGTGGGTTTCCGCGAGGACTGCGAACTTCTGGTTTCCATGATGGAGGTTCTGGGCCCTGAGGGTCTCGAGCACTTGCGCGCCCAGCTTCGGAACGGCAACCCCGGTGATGCGATCGACACCGTGGGTATTCTGGTTCGATTGGACCGGGAAACTGTCGAGCGCATTTTGCCGGACCGCATGAAGCAGTGGAAACGGATCGCGCATGACCGGATCGTTCGTCAAATTGCGGTCAGTGGCGCGCCGGATTACGGCCGGCTGCTCATCCAGATTTTCGATCTTCTGGACTCGCTCGTTCAGCCACTGGCAATTGATGAAATCGGGATGAGCGGGGAAATATCGGCGGACATGCGGCTCCTCAGAATTGCGGAAGGCGACTTGCCCGGTGGATCGACCGAATACTTGCGCCTCAAAGCCATCGAGGCTCTCGGGCGTCTGCGCACGTCAAATGCGGAAGCCGTCCTGAGAAAAGTTGCCGAGTCGAAGAAAGCCTGGCGCTGGGCCAATCCGCCGGAGTTGCGCCTGGTGGCCGCGCAGGCTCTCGAGAAGATCGATCCCGACTGGGCGCGCCATTTCATTCCTCGAAGCGACTTGAGCGTCGCGGACCTTTCGATCGAAATCCTCGATCGCGACCCCAATTCATCCGCCATCCGCCAGCGGCGCTACCCACGGCTGCGTCTGGAGCGACCGGTGCCGGCGACGACGGTCAATCTCAAGGAAAATTTCCGGATGGAGATTCCAGAAATGGCCCTCGGTGGCGGCGTCGCGCTCTGCGAACAGAGCCTGCATCCGGGCAGCGTCGTCGACATGCGCTTGAACGCCGGCACGAAAATCGTCAGGGCGCAGGCGATCGTGCGCGATGCGAACACGCAAGCGCGTGCCTTCGAAGTAGTCGACATGGAACTTGAGGAGCGCTCCAAGCTGCGCAAGCTGCTTGTCCAGCTGGGCAACGCTCTGAAACAGACGACCTCACAAGAACGCAGCCGCCGCGGCGTGCGAACGATCTTCACGAGCGGCACCTAGCCAGCCACGTTATTGCTCGGTTCCGCCAGCGCTTTTCGCCCTTGTTGTATCCGTTCTCTATCCAGCCGTAGAGCGCCCATTCGAATTGCTGTTACCAGCAATGCTCCGATGCCGGCGCTTGCCAGGATAAAGAAATAGGCAGGTTTCGCGCGCACCCCAACAAGTCCGATCAGTCCGAGCAACGCGGTTGCGGCATAACACACCAGAGCAACCATGCGCGCCGAAGCGCCGCCAGCGGCAAACAGATCGTAGATGTGTCGGCGATCGCCGAAGAAGGGCGACGCTCGACCTCGTATCCGGCGAATGATTGCTAGGGTTACGTCCAGCAGCGGAAGCCCAGCTACTACGAAGGGGAAAAGCAGTCGCGGCCCTGTCGCGACTGCCGAGCGATAGAAGCTAAGCGTCAGGAACGCCACGCACAGGCCCAGCACGGTGCTACCCGAATCGCCGAGGAAAATGTTGGCAGGCGGGAAGTTGGAAAGTAGAAAACCTCCGCAGGCTCCAGCCAGAGCCCATGCGACGGCGGGCGCGAGGCGATCGCCCGCGGGCCAGGGAAGCAGCGCGTAGGTGACGCCGATAATTCCGGCAACGCCGCTTGCGAGGCCATCCGCGCCGTCCAGGAAGTTCAGCGAGTTCACAATCCCAACAACGAGCACGCACGACGCGAAAAAACCAAGTGCACCACTTCCCATAATTCCCAGCCGTCCGCAGCCAAACCACAGGATGGCTCCAGCGATAACCTGTACTGCAAAACGAAGAGCCGCAGAAAGCGCGCGAATATCGTCAATCGCTCCGACGATGCAGATCAGGGCCACCGCCGTGAAGAGCTGCAGTTCTCCGCTCGCAGCAAATGGAATCGACGGGAATACCCCTCCGACAATTGCTAGAGCAATCGCAACGCCGCCAAGCCGCGGAATCGGCCGCGTATGCGTCTTGAGCGGGCCGGGCCAGTCGTAGAGCTTCCAGCGTACGCATAGCTTTCTGACGATTGGCACGAGCAGCACGACCAACACGAATCCACTGCCCGCCGCAATCGCTCCTGTCGACGTCATGGCAGAAACCCGTGCGCCAGGCGCCGCAGATGCCGCATGCGTATGCGACCGGTTTTGCGGGCCAGACCTAGAACACCGGACTCACGGAATGCCGCCCGAACGTCTCGGAGATAGAGTTTCACGAGGCTCTGCGATATTTCCCGATAAAAAAGCCGCTTCGATGAACCGTCCGCGATCTCCGCGGACAGGAGCCGGAAGCGATCGAGGATGATTTGCCTGATCTCCGCCGAAGGGGCTTCGCCGAATCCCGAAGCCGCCAGTGACACAGGTCTAACCTCCAAGCTTGCTAGATCACCGCACGACTTGAATCCCGCAACAACGACGAGACCTTCCCTTTCGATCGGCGCCGCGATGTAACCTGAAACAATGCTGCCTAGGCCGTAAAAGCAAAACGCCGGGCTGCTTCGCCCGACGCTTAGAATTCTCGATCCGCTGATCCGATGCGAGTGCGCGGCAGCAACGAGATCAAAGCCGGCTGCGGCCATCGAATCCATCAGCTTCACGTCGGCGGGATCGGGCCGATTTGCCCTTAGGACGCCCGCGTGAAGCAGCGCAATCGAAAGTCGCACCCCCTGAGATTTCATTAGCTCGAGCGCGCGCTTAGTGCGACGAAGCGTGGCAGGTTCCACTCCTGCGGCTTCGCCCCGAGCGAGATCGTGCGAGGCCTTCGCCGCAGCCCAGAATCCCACGCGCGTGCCCCCGGGGCCCTGCCAAACGAAGACCTCCGGCGGACCGGTCGTACTGCGCCCAGCGCCGATGAGGGCCAGATTTCGCTGGGAGAGCGCCTGTCGCGTCCGCTCGACGCCTGCGGGGCCAAAATCGTAGCTGTGATTATTTGCGAAGCCAACGGCCACTGAACGGATCGCCTGGAGATAATCCAACGCGGCCGGCCGCGCGGAAACGATCTGGCCGAGCCCTGTAAGTTGGCGCGCACGAAGTCCTCCCGTATCGATGGCACACTCGAGATTGAGGAAGGTTGTTGCAACATTCTCGAATTCTGGAGCCAGCGCCCGCGCAGCTTCATCCCATGCATCGGGCTGCGGCAATTCCAGCTTGCCGGCGGGCAGAAAATCCCCCGCGACGGCGACGCGCGCGGCAATCGGTTCGTTGTCTTCGCATTTCCAGAGAACGTAGCCCCGTTCCGTCATAAGCGTCCCAACCAAATCATGCCGGCGCCTGCTGATATAGCCAGCGCATCAATTGCTTCCGCATCGGATGACGCCACATCAGCACCACGATTGTCGCGGTCATCATTCCAAGAGCCGCCTCCGCGATGCCGAGAGAAAAGCGCGCGCGCGCATACGACGAACAAAAAACAGGAAGGAGACTCGCTGCTCCCACGAGACTCGCGAGAACGATGGCTCGACTCTCACCGGGCAGCAACTGGCGAAAGGCGATGCGATTTTCGAGATGGTAGGCGACGAGCACGATGATGTAACCAATCGCTTGCGACACCGCGGTGGCGGCGACGACGCCAATTCCACCGAAACGCGCGCCTGCCGCGAATCCAAGCCCGGCATTCAGTGTGGCAGCGGCTACGCATCCGATGGAAACCCACTTCAGCGCGCCCGTTCCCAGGTCGACGACGTACGCCGGATTCGCCAGAACATTCACAAGCCAGCCAGCCGCAAGAATTGTGACGAACTCGACGAAGACCGGCTCGTAGTGGCCGATCCAGACGCGCGAAACCACGGGACTGAACACAGCCGCGGCCGCGAAGGTCGGTACGGCGAGAAAGAAAATCAGCCGGTAAGATTCACGGTAGACAACTGGTATCAACTTGGGGTCGCGCTCCTGAAGATGCGAAATGGTCGGAACCAGCACTTGGTTCGCCTGAACGATCAGTTCACGAAACACGAAGACCCATCGTGCGGCGAGATCGTAAAACCCGGTCATTGCGAGTCCACCAAACCTCGCGATCAGCGCCTTGGTCACCGGTTCGCGCAGGGCCTGAGTCGAGGTGATCAGCTGGAAGTGGAATCCGTAGCCGCCGAGTTCGCGAAACATCGCGCGACTCCAACGCCTCGGTATGAAAGGCAATCCCGGCATTCGACGACGCAGCAGCAGCCAGGTAATCAGTAGTATGCCGAGCCCTTGGATCACTTGCGCGTACGCGAGGCCCATCAGTCCGTGCGCGGGCACTAATGCAAAAGCGAGGGCGAGGTAAGAAAGCCCTCCGCCGAACTCCAGGTAGTTGCAGACCGTGATCAGCTGATGTCCGGCAAGCCCCGCCTGCAGAACCCCCTCCATGATGTTCACCCACAGCGAGACAATGGCGAGAGGAAGGATCGCGGATGCCTCCGCAAGTCTCGTAGCCGGCAGCACCGCATGCAGAATCCACCCGGCGACCGGGTAGAGCCCCACCGAGACCATGCCGATTCCCAGCGCAACGGAAATCACTGCGGTCTGCACCAGCAGCGCGACGTCCTCCGCATTCTCGCGCGCAGCGTACTTTGCGACGAATTTCACGATGCTTGTGGAGAAACCCTGGTTCGCGAGAGTGATCACCGATGTCGTCGCGAGCACGAGCGACCAGATTCCAAGCCGCTCGACGCCGATCGACCGGATCAGAAAGCGATATAGGAAGAAAAGCACGCACGCGTTCCCCAGCGTCTGGGCAATGGTCGTAACGGCGTTGAGAAAAATCTGGCGGCTTTTCATTTCAATTCTCGAAACGGCGCTGCGGCGGAGGTCTTCGCTAGCGGCGCGGGGCGCGTTCGTACCGGCTGCCACTTTCCGGACGTTCTGCCGGCAAAACATTTCAGGCTCCCGAGCAGCGCCGCCAGATTCACGAGGCAAAATGAGGCCGGAATCGACCAGATCCCCCGAGTTCGCGTCGATCGAAGCAGACCAACCAGAGCCAGCCCATAAAAGATCAACTGGAGCCAAGCGGCCACTTGAAAGAAGGGCCGCGCCATCAGCCAGGCGCTGCTCGCCAATATCGCCAAAAGAAAATAAGGGACGAGCCAACGGAGCAGCTTGTGGGACCACAAGCCCACCGCGAGAGCCCCATGCTTGGCGGGGTTCAGCAGCTCCCGGTCGATCAGCAGCGCGCGCAGGTCCTTGTTGATGATGCGGATTTTCATTCTCAGCATCGAGCCGGGACGGTCCTGCGTGAGGTGCGTCGACGCAATCATGCGCCTGTCAATCAGGTTGAGCATTCCGGAGCGAGCCACCGAAAGAGGGAGAACGAAATCGTCGCCGAGTGTGCGATCCAGCGGTTGCCAGAGACTTCTCCTGATCGCGAATAGCGAGCCCGACGCCATCGCGAGAATCCCGCGCTCGCTTTCTCGCTCGCGAATCCAGGTATCGTAGCGGAGGTACAAGCTTTCGTTTCCAGCCACACGCGTCTCGTTCGCGTTCGTGTACTCGGCGTGCGCGGTGACGAGCCCGACGCGAGGATCCCCGAAGTTCTCGACGATAAGGCGCAGCGCGTCAGATCGAATCAGCGAATCGGCGTCGGTGAACACAAGAATCTCGCCCGAGGCGGCCGCGACGAGCCCGTTTTGCATCGCGCTCTTGCCTTGTTGCCGGGGGAACGAAATCAGGCCTACTCCTTCGTGTTGAAATCGCTGAACGATATCTTCGGTCTTGTCGGACGAGCCGTCGCTGCCGACCAGTATCTCCACGAGTTCACGCGGATAATCGGAAGCGATCAAACTCTCGATCTTCGCCTCGATCGTTGATTCTTCGTTATGCGCGGGCACAATCACACTGATCGACGGCAGTGCGTTTCCGCGGGCGAAATCGACGCGATGCCCCAAAAGACGAAATTGGAGGAGCGCGGGGTAGCCAAAATAGACGTAGAGAATCTCACCGAGGCTGGCCCAGAACACAACGTGCATTGCGAGCTCGAAGTTCATCTCAGAGCGCGGACCTCCGCCGTTGCGCGCTCGCTGATTCGGCCGGTCGTTCTTGGCTGGGTGGGCAGGTCTCGATATGAGATCAGTTGAATGCCGCTGCGATCGAGCACGTCGCGCCATTCCTGATCGGTGAGCCAATGCAGTTCTTCCTCACGCAGCGTGCGTATGCGATCGTTCTCCGAAAAGTCGCGTTCGAAGAGGCCCGGATGGCAAGCCAGTTCAAACGTGCCATGGGGAAGATTTTCGAAAGTTGATTTCCAGCGTTCGCCGAGGACGTCAAGATCGCCGCGGTCACGCGAAAGGAAGGAGACGCGACTATCCGGCATATCGAGCCTCCGGAACGCCACCGTCTGCAGAAAGCCGCGATACAGTCGCACAGAAATCCGCCGCGCAAGCGAACCCGCGTGCGGTCCCCCGACTGAATCGGCATCGAACGCACGGCTCCGGGGCCAAGCGACCGACCGTGGAGCGCGCGTGCAGCGGATTCCCTCTGCGGCGAGGGATCGGATGAATGGACCGACCGCGGCGGGATAAATGTGCATGTGCTGATGCGAATCCGCGTGCGCAGGCGTGAGCCCGCGATCCTTCATCCACTGAATCTGCGCCCGAAATTCAGCTTCGATCTCGTTGCCCGCAGCGCGCCATTGCCACAGCTTTCGGCTCATCGCTGCAGCCGCATGGAATCTGCCGCTCGCGTCGACCAGCGTGGAAACTTTCTCCGCTGGAAGGATGGGTCGGCCCGCCGTGATGTTCAAATGCACGCCGACGCTGAGTCGCGGCGCGGCCGCGAGCCGCGAAACCGCGTATTCGGCCGCGGGCATGTTGACCATGAGCGACGTGCTTGTGACAAAGCCGTAGCGGTGCGCCAGGATGATTCCATCCGTGATCCCGCGGCTCATGCCAAAATCGTCGGCATTGACAATGAGGCGCGCTCCCGTCATGGGCGTAGCACCTCATCGACGATAAGAGGAATCTTTCCGCCGCGACGGACAACGGGCTGGGTCGCGAGTTCGGCCGTTACTTGCATTGACGTCCCGAGAAGATCCTGAAGATCGCTTCGGATCTGCATCAAGTCATCCGCCGTATGGCCATTCCGAGAAGCGCCGCGTGCCACGGCGCGAACCACGACGCGGTTCGGCCGGTCGTGAATGAACTGGCAGCACCGGAACGACGTCGATTGCTTCAGTAGTTGGTTCAAGGCCCGCGCGGAGAAGAGCCGCCCGTCCGCGCAGCGAAGGATGTCGCTCTCGCGCGTGATTGTCGGAACGACGAGCGGGAACGCGCGTCCGCAAGGGCAAGGTCGGCCCTCTTGCCACCGCCCGCGGTCGCCGATGCGATAGCGGATCAAAGGCATGGCGTCGTTTAGGAATCCCGTCCAGACGAAATATCCTTCTTCGCCTGGCCTTGCCGGATTGCCGCGCTCGTCGAGAATTTCGAGGAATCCGTACTCGGGCGCGAGATGCATCTGGCCGCGCTCGCACTCCTGAATCAGGCCGCAATACTCGGTCATGCCGTATGTGTCGAAGGTGTGGGTCTGGAAGACTGCTTCGATCTTTGCGCGCACCTGCGGATATAGGGGCTCGCCGCTCGTGAATACAACGCGCATCGGCACACGAATGCCGGCTTCGATCGCAAAATCAGCAAGAATACCGAGAACCGAAGGAAAGCCCTCGAGCACCTCGCCTTGGTGCCGGCACAGAAAGTCCAAATATGATGGCGCGGTTCTTTCCGACAGGTGGAAAATACTCATCAAAACCTGGCGCTCCGGCACGTTGTAAGTCCAATAGGGCGGTTCGGTGCGATTTGCAGGGACGACGCGCGGGCCTTGCAGAGTGATGCGCGGTTCGCGCGATTCGATATTGGCCCACGCCCTTTGCCGCAGCAGGAATGCCCAGTTGTGACGCGCTAGATTTTCGGAATAGGCCACGCGCAAACTGGCGCCGGTGGTGCCCGTCGTGCCAGCCCGGATGCGCCGGCTAGCAGGCACATTGCGAGAGAGGAACCGGTCCTGGCTATCGAGGATTGTTTCGCGGTCGATGACGGGCAAACGGCTGAGATCCTCGAGACTGCGAATTTCTGCCAAGGGATAATCGCCATAAAAGGGAACTGAACCGACGGCATGGCGGAGTGTTTGTTGCAGGCCTTCCAGTTGATGATCGGCAATCTGCGTGCCGGTCCAGCACTCGTGACGTCGTAGTTCATCCAGGATCGCAAAGGTTTCGCGGGAATATCGCAGCCGCGTGAGGACCCAGCCGCGCGCGCTCGTCAACAGATGCCGAGCCGGTGCCGGCGCGCGGTCGTAGAAACGTTGCAAGCGCGGAAGATGTCGTCTTACGAGCGGCTCAAGCATGCTGAGCGGCCTCCCGAGCTGCCCCTTTGATCGAGGCCAAGTCATGCGCCGCGATTTCCGTGAAGAAGCGCCGCAGCTTGTGTATTTCGCTGCTGTTGTTCAGTCTTTGCACCACGAGTTCGCGGCCGCGCCGGCCCATTCGCGCGGCCGCTTGCGGATGGTCGAGCAGCCACGCGATCCCTTGCGCCAGCTCATCCGCTCGATCGGGCGAGCACAGCAAGCCCGCTTCTGAGTGACGAAAGAAAGGACGGATGGGAGGCAGGTCCGTGGCGATCACAGGCATCGCGCAGGCCCAGTATTCGAAGACCTTCACCGGGATGTTGCGCATGAACTTAGGAATCGACTGGAGCGGGCACACGCCGATCCGCGCCTCGCTCAAGGCTTCGGCCATGCGTTCGTGATCGATACGTCCACATATGACGATGCTGGACGACAGTCCGAACTCACCGATGCGTTCGCACACTCTTTTTTCCGCAATCGAGTCGTCGAAATAACCGATCAGAAGCAGCCGGATCCGGCGCCCCTGGGCCGCCAATAGCCGCATCGCATCCAACAGCACGTAGGTTCCCGCGCGCTCGGAAAGGCCGCCGCGATATACGATGTCGAATTGTTTGGGCCGAAAAGCCGCCGCAGGGAAGAGGTCAAGGTTGGGAAAGTTGTATAAGACTAGCTTCTTGCTGGCGCCGACCTTTGCGAATCGGCGAAGTGTCAGCGGATCGGCAGTCATTAGTCCGTCGAATGCGAGCGCCGCAAATCGTTCGGTTGCGCTCACAATCCTCGCGGCGATCGGCCGGATCAGGCGCGGAACGGATTTTTTACCCGCCACCATCGTGGGAAAATCTTCGTACGCGTCATAGACGACACGCTTGCGAAAGATGAGCTTCAGGACGAAAGCAAGCGGCAGAAGCTCCGTATCCTGAAAGTGATAAAGGTCTGTCTTTTGGCGCAGCAGCGTTTGCAGCAGCGAGGGAAACGCCAGTGCCCGCCGAATGCGGCCTCTCCGGGCCGGCAATGCGACGAAATCGACGCCGTTTTGGCGCGCTTCTGATTTCGTCGCGGCCACATAGCGAACCCGGATTCCATCCGCCGCGAGAGGCATCATCTGACGGTGAAACGAGCGGCTCTTGAGTTCCGTGTGCGCCGTTGTGAAGTGGCAAATCGTCAATGGCCGGCCATCTTCTCGGTCGGCTGACGCAAAGATCGATTCCGCTGTATGCGTCGCCATACGCTATGCCGTCACCGCCGGCGCTTGCTTCAATATCGCCCGCGAACGCTCGGTCGAAACATGCCCGAAACTTCGCGTCACGAAAATTAGGCTCACGAAGAGCCACGTCGCCCGATCTGAATTGATGTCACCCGTATTCGTCCCATTGATGAGTCCCGCGAAAAGCAGTGCCGCTGCTACTTGCGAAAGCATAAAATGCGGGGAGGTCACGTCCTTTAGTTGCCGCCACGCTTCCAGGATTGCGCTTCCGAAGATCGCGAACCCGATTAATGCCGCTGGGATGCCGAGTTCACATGCGAGCTCGAGGAAAATATTGTGTGGCCACTTATAAAGTTCCGGATTCGGCGAGTAGTAGCGGAAACCCTGGATGCCCGTGCCGATCAGCGGATGTTGTTGGAGGAGTCGCCATCCATAGTCGAGCAGATCGCTCCGGAAATCGAGAACCGAGCCTACGCTCTGCCCATGTACGAGCGTCCCCAGATAATCGAGCGACGAGGTGGGAAGCGTCACGAAAGGAATCGCCGCGAGTCCCAAACCGGTGATGCATGCCAGATCGAGCAGAAGCCGGCGGTGGAATAGCAGAGGGCTCAATAGGATGACAACCGCGCACGCGATCACCGGACCCCGTGAGCCCGAGCCAATCATGGCCAATGTGGGAACGGCGAGCAGCAGATAAGCCAAGATCCGGCCTGGGAATCCATGGCGCGGAATGACGCCGAACCAAATCAGCAAAATCAGCCCACACGCGATGTGACCTAGCCCGATGGTATTGTCGCTGGGGGTCGCCAGGCGCGCCGAGCCGCTAAGGCCCGAAAGCGACCAGCCACAGATTGCGAACCCGACTACGCCGAAGCCCATAAGGAACCGCTTCATGGCCTGGGGCGTACCGATCACAAAGAACGGCGCGACGATTACGATGCCTGTCACAGTGAGGAATCGCCCCAGTTTTTCGAGGCCCATCGAAAACATGGGCGTGTAGCTGAGGCTCGCAGTCATCAGAGCAACGAGCGCCACAAAGAGAATGTAAACGGGCGGAATCGCGGAAACACGCTTCTTTCGCAGGAAATTGAGAGCTATGCCCGCCAGCAGCACGGCACCGAGCGCGAGCGTCAGATCCACCGGAAGAAGCGAGGCGACCCGGTCGTCGCCCTTCACGTCGCCGATCACGACGTAGAGCGCCAGTGCCAGTTCGGGATAGAGGAGCAGAACGACGAGTCCCGCAACGCCCGCCGCAGCCGAGAGGAAGGTTCCCAGCGAATCGCTGAAACACGCGAGCGTTACGCCGAAAGCGAGCGAGCCCGCCAAAATCAGCAGGTTCGGCAAGCGCAACCAGTCACTCGCCTCGATCGCCGCAAGTGCGTTCCTCCTCTCCATTTACGC
The DNA here is from genome assembly GCA_963814735.1 of uncultured Acidobacteriota bacterium. Lineage (GTDB taxonomy): Bacteria > Acidobacteriota > Terriglobia > Acidiferrales > UBA7541 > Palsa-295. The sequence goes on from CAWFEC010000009.1 coordinate 688,616, forward strand.
GCCTACCAGGAAGAGCACGTCTTCCACGTGATCGATTCTCCGGAGATCGACCGGTGTCGAACAGTCGATCAAATCGTGCGCCGTATAACCGTAAGCGGTCGCGAGCGCCGCGAGTTCGTCGATGGTACGTCCCATCAGCGCGTAAGCGCGTGGAGCGATTTCGCAAATGATCGCTGGACGCTCGCCGGTCGCATCAAAATAGCCTTGTAACCCTTTCAAAATGGGCAGTTCGAATCCTTCCGCATCGATCTTGATCAGCGTGATGCGGCCAAGCTTATGCTTCTCGATGTATGCGTCCAGCCGCACCACCGGGATTTCAATCTCACTGGCGATTTCCGATTTCGCTTTATAGGAATGAACCAATGTGCTCTGCCCGGCCTGATGGGTGACGTAAATCGTGCAAGCGGAGGATTCTTCACCCGCCGCGAAAGGATTTGCGGTGATGCTATATGCCGGATTGAGGTCCACGAGCCGGCACAGCTTTTTAAAATGCGCTGGCACAGGCTCGAAGGAATGCACTTGGCCGCGCCGCCCCACCAGATCAGCGCCGATTGCCGAAAGGTAGCCGATATTCGCGCCTACATCGAGAAAGGTGTCGCCCGGCCTCAGAAATCGTTTCATCGCCTCGACGACGAGCACGGCGTACGAGCCGAAGTACATCGGCGCCGTTCCGTGATAATCGGCAAGGCTGCACTCGAAGACGACGTCCCCGATCTGTCTGCGCGCGGGAAGAGGAGGCATCGGTCTCTTCGTATTAAGCTTCGCAAGTGCGAGACGGCAAAAAAGCGCCGGATTCTTCGTCAGAAGGGCGGCGGCGCGCGAAGCAGTGGTTTGCAGGTGCACGATTGTTTTCCCGTTCTAGTTGGCTGGCTTTGAGTGGCGCTCTTTGTCCTCGACCATCGTCGCGTGCGCGAACAGGCGCTGCAATTCATTCAATCGCTCGAAGTCTGATCGCCATATTCGGTTCTCTTTCCCGTCGCGGACCACCCCCACCTTGTGGCCGTGCAGGTCGAGCTTGATTGCGGTCCGGGGCTTGTTCGCTGGATCACCGGGATGCGCCCACGCGGGTCCCTTGTGTATGCCATTGCCATGGATCGCTGCAACGCTGCCGCGAGGGGTGCGCAAGACGGCCCAGCCGGTGCGCGGGTAGGCACGTTCCACTTCCTCATCGCTCAGGCGTCCGTCGTTGGCATTGATGCCGAGGTCGCGCGAGAGCCGCGGCCGGCAGGAGCGGACATCGTAGTGATTCGAGCCCGGAACGTAGACGAGCGGCCCGCGCTGATCGTTGATATCGACGAGGTAGACAAATATCTGCATCGAATCCGATTCATCGTTGTCTTTGTGAAAGTTGCTCGAGTGCAGCGGCCGGTTGTGGGGAAAATCGCGCACCACCGTCACGCGATAGAGCGGCGGAATACAGCCAAGAAAGTTGGCGGCGATCCGCAGAATGCGCTCGTTGAATGCAATGCCGAGAAGCTCCGGGACATGGAGCAGCGGATCGCCAAGCGCAATCATCTTCTCGGTGCTCGCCAATTCCTCGTACGACAGATTTCGCAAATCCGCGCGCTGGCCGCTTTGCACCGAGTAGGCACGCCCGAAATCGATCTGAAGGCCCCGGAACATCGCGTCCGCTTTCTCGTACACGCGGTCGATCGCTTCGCTGAGGAAAAATTGAGGGGCGAGCGCGTAGCCGTGGCGCCGGAGCGATTCCACCTGCGCCCGCTCGAAATCGTCCACCCGCAAAATATCCCGATTGCGTTGAAACACGCTGCGTTCTTTCGATCCCGCCACGCGTCGCGAATAAAACAGCCGGGCGCGGCAGATCGCACTGTAGATACTCGGTTGCTTGCGAAGGCTGCGCACGAGAAACGGCGGGCGGCGCACCGAGGAAGGCGGCTGCGTATCGTGCCCGTGGTCCGAGGCTCGGATGTGCTCCTCGATTTTGATTGGCTTTGAAACCTGTTGCGTGGACGCCATGTTCGTGTATCACGTCGGGCCGGGCCTAGGCCCTGGCTCGCATAGTCTCCTTTTCGCCATTCGGCGTGACCTTGCGCTTGGTTTCGCCGAGGATCTCTCGCACGGCCGCGCACACTTCGTTTAACTCCTCTTCGGTCATCGACGGAAAGAATGGCAGCGCCAGGTAGCTCTCGGACGCCAGCTCGGTGTGGGGTAACGAGCCGGATGGCAAGCGGAGCTGCTGGAAATACGGTTGCCGGTGGATCGCCTTGAAATACGCGCGGCTGGCGATGCCTCGCTCCTGCAAACCGGCCATCAAACGACCGCGCAACGCTCTCGGTGCCGAACCGAGCAGACGGATTGGGTATACAAACCAGCTCCGCCTTCCCTTTGGGGTGCTCGCCGGAAGCGCAATCTCCGGGATTCCGCTGAGCCGGTCCGAGTAACGGGCGGCCAATCGTTCCCGGGCGAGCAATCTCTCGTCGAGTCGCTCGAGTTGGGCCAGTCCCAGCGCGCAATGGACATCGCTGAGCCGGTAGTTGTAGCCCAGCCGCACATGCAGCAGCCATTCACCATCCTCGCCGCGCCCCTGATTGCGCAGGCTGCGGCATCGACTTGCCAACTCCGGATCGTCGGTGACAATCATGCCGCCTTCAGCCGTCGTCATCTGCTTGTTGGGATAGAAAGCGAACGCCGCGGCGTTTCCGAATGTTCCCACGCGCCGCCCTTCCCATTCGGCGCCGAGAGCCTCGCACGCGTCTTCGATCACGAACAGGTTGAGCTCGCGCGCAATCTCCTGGATCGGTCCCATCTCGCAGGGCAATCCAAGTATGTGAACCGGCAGGATGGCCTTGAGCGTTCGCCCAGAGCGGCGACTGATGGCCCGCCGGTTCGTCGGATCCCACACATACTCGCGCGCCAGCGCTCTACGCGCCTCAGCTGGATCGAGGTTGAGCGTGCCTGGGTCAACGTCCACAAAGAAGGGAACTGCGTGCTCGTAGAGCAGGCAATTCACGGATGCCGGAAAGCTGAACGACGTTGTGAGAACCTCGTCTTCCGCGCCAATCCCGAGCGCCTTGACACAGGTATGCAGTGCGGACGTGCCGCTGTTGGTAGCCACGGCGTAGCGTGTCCCGACATATGCCGCGAAGCGGGCTTCAAATTCCTCCACGGCCGGACCCAGGCTCAGTTGGCCGCTCCGCAGCACGCGCGTCACATACTCGATTTCGCGCTCGCCAATATCAGGCTTCGAGAGAGGGATTCTCACGCGGCTCCTTCGCAAGCCCTCGCCGGCATTTCGGGCGCGCTCCCGCATTTGCAAACGTCATCGATGCGGTTAGCCGCGAACTCCGGAAAAGCATCGTGGATGTAGCGAACCAATCCTTCACGATCTTGGATTCTCAGAAACTCTTCCATCCGCCGAATCTTTTCGAGGATCCCGTGTGTCGATGCGTTTTTCCCGTGTACGACGAGAATTCGGTCCGAATCCGTCAGCGCCGGCTGCTCGCCTTCGCCCCAGAGTTCCTCGCTGATTTTCTCGCCCTTTCGGAGGCCGATGAATTCGACGCGCACGTCTTCGTTTGGTCTTAAGCCGGCGAAGAGCGTCATGGTTCTTGCGAGCTCGCAGATGTTGAGCGGCTCGCCCATGTCGAGCACAAATGTCTCCCCGCCGCGTCCGAGCGCGGCTGCCCGCAAAATCAGATGCACCGCTTCCGGCACGGACATGAAATATCGCGTCGCCCGCGGGTCCGTGACGCGCACGGGCCCGCCCTTTTGAATCTGATCCCAGAACAGCCTCAAGACGCTGCCGGTGCTCCCGGCTACATTGCCGAAGCGTACGTTGGAAAATCTCGTAGCGCTTGTGCCGCGGCCAACGATGTCCGCTCGAAGCGCTAGTTCGTGGATGCACATTTCGCCGAGCTTTTTCGAAAACCCCATGTAGCTGCGCGAATTCACGGCCTTGTCGGTCGAGATGTTTATGAAACGGCCCACCCCGCATTCGAACGCCGCTTCCGCGAGATTGCGAGTCCCCACCACGTTGTTGCGGATGGCCTCTTCAGGATGCAACTCGAGCATCGCGACATGCTTGTGAGCTGCCGCATGAAACACGATGTCCGGCCGCTCGTCCTGCAGGATTCTCCTCATCCGCGCCGTTTCGAGTAGATCGACGAGGAATGGCTTCACGCGGGTGGCATCGAGCCGTTCGGATGTCTCGAGATTGACGTAGAAAAGGCTGTTTTCGGATTTGTCGACCAGGAGGAGCTTCCGGGGCCCCGCGGCCGCGATCTGTCGGCAAAGTTCGCTGCCGATGCTTCCTCCGGCGCCGGTTACCAGCACCGTCTTTCCCCCGACCACTCTGCGGGTCTCCTCCGCGTCCACCCGAATTTCCTCTCGCTGCAAGAGATCCTCAACCCGCGGATTCCGCAGGTCGCGCCGCGACACCTCTCCCAACCCGGTCCTATGGATCAGCTCCGAAAGGGACGGAAGGGAACGCACGGGGAGATTCGACCGACGGGAGGCGCTGAGAATGTCGTACATTTGCGTGCGGGTCGCACTCGGAATGCAAATCAGAATTTCGTTTGCATTCTTGCTCGCCGCGATTTTGGCGAGGTCCTTCGTACCGCCCACGACAGGCACGTCATACAACCTGCGTCCCCATTTCGCCGGGTCGTCGTCCACAACCGCTACGGGCCGGCAAGACGCCATCGGATCGAGCGCGAGCTCCTTCAGCACGGCCATGCCGGCGTCGCCAGCCCCTATGATCACGGCACGCTTTCCGTGCGTGCGCCGTGCGGCATGCTGTATCTTCCACACGCGCGGCCCAAAGTGTAAGCTCCCCCAAAACATCAGGAGAAGTGCTGCGTCAACAACGAACATTTCACTTGGGATTTGCAATCGGCGAAACAGGCACTCGATCATCACCCATAGAAAAAAGCTGCTCAGGAAAACGACTTTGGCGATCGCGATGAGGTCGAGGGCGCTCGCATATCGCAGCGACCGGCGATAGAGCCGCCAGGCGAACGACGCGCCAATGCGCGCGACGACGGCGAGGCCGAGCGTCGATTGAAGAACTTCGACGGCCCATCCTGTCCCGCGCCCTTGAGCTACTAGCAGAACCGCGAGCGCGTAAGAGGCGCCGGCAAGACATGTCTCACCCAACAGGACGAAAACAGATGCGTCGGCCCGGTGCGCCGCCTTTTTGACGCGCGCGAGGGCGCTCCGAACGTCGAAAATGCTGCCGGGTTTGTCCCGAGTGGCCTGCCCGAACGAGAGGGTGTGCATTTAGTAGACCCCGCTACTTCGTTTTGTAATTGGCCCACGTCCGTGCCTCTTCCTGCTGGCCCAAGAATCGTTGCCAACGTCCAGCCGGAAGAATCGCGGCTTTCAATCGCGTGGCTGACCCTCGGCCCCCAAAAAGCGCCTCGGACGAACCACTCGGTCTTTTTCGTGCGAGAAGCACCGCATCATCGCGCGGCTCGCGAAGCGCTAAAGTCTTCGGTAAAGCGCTTCCGGAATCGGATACGCTCGCCTGTTCAGTACGGTCCCCAGGATCGGGACTCCCGCCCCTTCGAGGCTTTCCTTGGCGGCCCGCGCTGTTTCGCGGCGCGTGGAGTTGCATCCCACAACCAGGACGACGCCGTCGGTCAGTTGGCCAAGAAGTGTGCTGTCTCCGCGCGAACCTATGGGTGGGGCGTCGACCAGCACATGGTCGAATTCAGTTCGCAGTTGGGAAAGTCGTGTCCGCAGGCTTGCCGCATTCGGCGCGCCGTTCGAATCGTTGCCGTTGCCGCCGGCGGACACAAACCACAGATGGCTGCTCCATGCTGGCCGCGCAAAAGCTCCGATGGGCGTCGAATTCTTCAACGCGTCGGCGAGGCCCGCGCCCTTTTCGACTCGAAAGTGCTCGTGCAACGACGGCCAACGAAAATTCGCATCGACAATACAGACTCGGCCAGGGGTCTGCTCCGAGAGCGCTTCACTGGCTCGCGCGCAAACCCAGCTGCACCCATCGCCGCGATTCACGCCACAGAAGGTCACAGCCTTCGCCGCGTGTTTGTCGTCATGCAGGATGAACAGCTGTTGCACGAGCTTGTTGATTTCATTGTCGATAGCGGTGATGGGGTCCCGGGGTTTGTACGTTCCTGCTTCCTGTGTGTTCGGTGCCGCGCTCGCGCTTGCCTTTGCTGGGTCTGGCATCTCGCGCAGCAATATGTCGAAATTTCGGCTCATCGCGCTCCTTCGGTGGCGGGGGCCGGAGAAATCTCTGCCGCGTCTCTCGCGTTGGTGGCCGGATCTCGAAGCAGGCTAAGAGGCAGCCTGACTTCTTGACCTGCCTGGATGTCGTCGGGATTCATGATCTTTGGATTGAGCGACAAGATTGCCGCAAGATCCGCTGGGTCGTATTGACCAAGATACTGCAAGCTGATGTGGCGAAGGGTGGTTCCGCGCGCGACCACCACGGTGAAGACGTGATCGCCAGGTGCATCCGTGCTGGCCGTGCCTCCAGCCGAAGCTCTGGCGGAGAGTTTGCTGAACGGCGACATCTCGATGGCGGGGGAGATCGCCGGAATAGGGGACATCGTCTCCGGCGCTGGCGCGAGGGCGGTAGAACGCGCCGGGAGGGCGGCCGCTTCGGCGCTAGGCGTTACGCCGAACGGCTTGGTGTGCGAATTCGCCCACCACAGAACACCGGAGACGATGCTGAGGAACAACATCGCGGAAATCGAGACGATTGCCGAAGTTCTCCTGTAGTGAGGCTTTGATACGCTGAGCGGCGGTGGCTTTTGAGCGAGCTTCGCGGATTCAGTAGCCGCCGTCACGCGCCCTCGCGATTGAAGACGGGTGCCGTCTCGGGCGTTTGACACGAGCGATTCGACCGCGAGGTCCGAGATTACCTCGCAAATCATCTCAGCTCTCACCTGCCGCTTCCCCGCGGCATGGGCGAGCATCAGCGACTGATAGCAGAGGTTGTTGATATTTCGCGGAATGCCGCCGCTATGTTCAGCGATTAACGTCCGGGCTCCGACCGTGAATAGGTTCGCGTCGGCGTGTCCCGCGACCCATAAGCGATGGTTGATGTACGCGTTTGTTTCCTCAGCCGTGAACGGCTCAAGGCGAATGAACGACGAAATTCGCTGTCGGAGCTGCGCCATCGACGGACGAGCCAGTTGTGTTGCCAGTTGCGGTTGCCCCGCCAGCACGATCTGCATGAGCTTCATCCACGGCGTCTCGAAGTTCGACAGCAGCCGCACCGATTCGAGCACCTGCGGGCTGAGATTCTGGGCTTCGTCAATAACAAGGACGAAGCGTCGTCCACCCCGCATCTCCTCGGTGAGCACCCCATTCAGCAACTCATTCAATTCGGGCAGATCCCTCGCCGAGGTCGCAATACCCAGGTCCGCCAGCAGATACCGCATCAAATCAGTCGTGTTGCAGGTCCGCTGGAAGAGGAATGCCGTGCGAGCCTTGTGTCGGAGGCTTTCAAGGCATTGAAAGAGCAGCGTGGTCTTGCCCATGCCGGGTGGTGCGATCAGCGCAATAAAACCCCTATTCTCCTCTGTCGCGCAAACCAGAGATGCCAGAGCCTCGCGGTGCTGCGGCCCCAAGTGGAGGAATCGAGGGTCCAGCGTCACCCCGAAGGGCTGCTCGATGAATCCGAAGTGTTCCAGGAATGTCACCTAGCTCCTCGCTTTGCTCTCCGGAATCGACGCCAATACCTTTACGTCGAGATATCGGCGAAGTTCATCAGGGTTTCTGAACGATGGATCGAGACGATCCGCGGCGTACACTGTCCCTAGGCTTGTGATGCCCGCCGCGAAAAGGCCTCCCACGAGAGCCCATCCGAGGTGGCTCGTGGGAATCGCCGGCACTGTGGCGGCTTCCGCGATGGATACGTTGACGATTCGCTTGCTGTCGAGCGCGTCCGAAATGCGCGCTTCTTCGCGCTTGCGGACGTAGAGCAGGTAACTGTCCTCGGCCGTTTTCACGTCCCGCGCGAGATCGCTTTGCACGGCGCCTTTCTCGTCCAACTGCTGGGCGGCCGCCTGGTATCGCTGTACCACGCGCTCCGTCGCGGCAGCCTGGCCTTCGAACTGCGCCCGGTCCGCGTCCGCTTTGGCCAATTCCGTCGTCATCCAGTCCTTTGCCGGCACACGATCTGTAGTGGTTTCCTCGACGGGTGATTGCCGGGCTGCGGAAATCGCCCGCTGCGTATCGGCGATCTGTTCTTCCACTTCCTTTACCGGGGGATACGTCGGCGCGTATTTGATCAGCATCTCGCGATCCTTCAGCTCGAGCGAGAGCAGCGTGCTTTCGAGGTTGGCAAGCAGTTGCGCATTGTCAAGCTTCCGTATCTGAGTCGTCTGCCGCTGGGGCACCGTAGCCGACTGGCTCTCTATGGCCTGGGCCCGCGCGCGGGCTGCGTAAGCACTCGACTCGTCCGCGTGCAGATCGGCTTCGAATTGGCTCAGCTGCTGAAGCACGAGTTGTTCCTGTTCGGCCGGCGCGACCACGCTTTCTTTCGCATCAAAACCCGTCAGCCGTGCCTCCGCCGCTGCAAGTTCCGTTCGGTAATGGTCGGTCTCCTGGTCGAAGAAACTGAACGTGCCCGGCGAGTGGTGCACGGCCGCGTGCTTCTCTTCATACAGTGTCGCCAGCGTTTGCAGCACGTGCGCCGCCTGTCGCGGATCGCGTCCGGCATAAGTAACTTGAATCAGTGCGGTCTTCTTCAGCGGATCGACAACCAGTCGATCGTGCAGGTCCTCAACGGACCTCGCAATTTGGGCGTCTTGGGTCGGCTTGGCAATCCCAAGGGCGTGGCGGACGCCCTGGCGAAGCCGTTCGAAAATCGCGCTGTGCTGCTGGGATTCGAGGCCGCAGGCGAGAACCACCTGTTGCAACAGATCACGGCTCTTCAACAGCTCCACTTCGGAATTCAGGTCTTCCTCGGAAACTTCCGGAATCGCCACGGTCGGCTGCCTATCCGCGTCGGGCGTCACAATCGTGTCCACGCGGCTGTGATTGACGAGGACCTTCATTTCGGCCTCGTATTCGTGCGGCGCGATCAACTCGCCGATCAGAATGCCGCCAAAAATCCCCAGAAAGATGATCGTCGCGAGAACGCGCCGGCGAAACAGCGGCATCAGCGCGTCGCGCAACGTCACTCGGCGCGCCAAGTCGCGTTCGGTTGTCCGGGTTGCGAGTTCATCCATTGCAGCGCTGCGTCCTTCGCGTCTACGGGTGTAGCTGGTAATAAGCTCCCATCCCTGATGACGGTATGAACTTCTTTATCTTCGAGATCGTATTTTGCGGAACGTACAACATATCCCCGGCGCGAACTTCAGGGTCTTCGTTCACATCGTGCCCCTGCAGGATTCGTTTCAGATTCAGGGGCTTCACTTCGTACCAATCGTTGTTCACTTTTCGGAAAAGTAGAACTTGGGAGTGTTTCGACGCGTCGTTGAATCCGCCGGCTATCGCAATCGCCTCGGTCGCTCTCGTGTCGCCGCGCAGATCGTATTTCCCAGGATGATTTACTTCTCCCCCGACGATAAAGTACGGCCGGTTGAAGTCCTTCAGCTCGATCGTGACCAGCGGGTCGTGCAGGATGCTGGCGTAAGCGGTTCGAATCGCCGCAACCGACTCGTCGATTGTGAGGCCTTCGAGCCGGACGTCCCCCGCGCCTGCGAGGCTTGCGAAACCATCCGGTTCGATGTTGATCGTCTGATCGAATTCCGGCGTTAGCGGAAAAGTGAGTGCGATCACATCGCTGGCACAGAGGCGGTAACGCCCATCGCGGTGCCGAATATCTGTCTGTGCGTTTGTCTGGGCGCTCTGTTGCGCAGCAAGAGACGGGTTTGACGTAAGAAGAAGCGCAGCCGTCAAAATCGCGAGATTCAGTTTATCCACGGTTTCTGGCCTGGGTCAGGCGAGCGCGTTCAAAGTATGTCGCGCCACTGAGTTGCGCAAGTGGCCTAAAGTCATTTAGGCAAGCTGGGCTTTGCTGCTCTATTCGATGAGTTTCGGAAGAAACATTTTGTGAGGGCGGCAGTCCTTGTGGTCCTGTCACAGGGTTCGGTAATCGTGAGCTTTGCTTCCCAGGGGAAGTAGATACGAATGTCCCCAGGATGAGGGACAAAAGTCCCCACGTTGTCATTGAGTGGGAGATTCTACGCTTGAGGGCGGCGGTACTTGCCGCATCCGCGGCCACAGTAATAATCGTGACTGTTTTTGTCTTGTATTTCCATTTGCGCCTCTCTAAAATCCGGCCAAATCCCTTCCAGAGCCTTTAGTGCCGTCGAGGTGCAAGATGCAACACGCACAGCAGTCGCGGAGCTCTGTCAACGTGCTGGTCGCCGAGGCCAGTTTCCAGCACTGTCAGTTGGTTGAAAGCATTTTTCGCCCGAAACGCACGGGCATCAAGGTCGTCGCGTGTACCGCGGATTCCCGTGACGCCCTCGCTCGCCTCAAAGACCATCCGCCCGACGTGGCCGTGATCAGCGCCCGATTGCGAGGAGGGCCGCTCGAAGGCTATCAGCTCCTGCGCGAGCTGCATTTGTTGCAGTCCAAGACGCGCGCCGTCATGCTCCTCGATTCCCAGGAGCGCGACCTTGTGATCGACGCTTTTCGTTGCGGCGCGCGTGGCGTCGTTTTTAGGGATGAGCCGATCGAGACGCTCGGCAAGTGCATCCACGTCGTCCATCGCGGCCAGGTCTGGGCGAGTAGCGAGAACCTCGGCTATCTCCTCGAAGCTTTCGGAAAGGCGATGCCACTTCGGTTCGAGGACTCCAACGGCACCAAGCTCCTGACGAAGCGCGAGCGCGACGTTGCTCGCCTCGTCTCCGAGGGCCTGACGAACCGCGCAATCTCGAAACAGCTCGGCTTGAGCGAACACACCGTTAGGAATTACTTGCTGAGGGTTTTCGATAAATTGGGTGTCTCGACGCGCGTGGAACTCGTCCTTTACTGCCTCCAGGAGCGGCAACAGACGCCCGTCCCAACACCATGAGTTGAAACCTCGACGTTGGCTGCGAGTTCCTCATTCTCTCGCATTCGCCTGCTTCTCTGGGAACGTCGCCGAAGCAGCACCATTGCAGCAAAGCCCTTGATACGATAGCTTTACAGGACGTCGCCCGGGTGGCGGAATGGCATACGCGGGGGACTTAAAATCCCCTGACGCTCACGCGTCGTGTGGGTTCGACCCCCACCCCGGGCACCAGCGTTGTGCAAATCGCGCTCCAAAGACTTCCCCCGCTGCTCTAATACCCTAGTTTTCCGTGTATCATGTTGGCAGATGAGCGGTGATCCCAAGAATTCGAATCGGCCGATCACCTACTGGATCGGCGAAGGGGCCGGCTGGTTGCTGAAACATGTGGTGAGCGCGCTCGCCGCGACGGGCCTCACCCCGAACATGTTTACGTTCTTGGGCTTGGGCGTAAACGCGTGGGCAGCGGCATGGTTCGCCACGGGGCGTTTTCGCGGTGCGGCAGCCGTGCTCTTTCTCGCGGGCTTTCTCGACATGGCGGATGGCCAGGTGGCGCGCCGCGTCGGCCGCGTCACGGCTTTCGGAGCCTTCCTCGATTCCACGCTTGATCGCTATTCTGACCTCGCCCTCTACATGGGCCTAATCGTTTATTACACTCTGATCGGCCGCACGTTCTACATGGCGCTTGCCGCAATCGCCATGGCGAGCTCCTTCATGGTCAGCTATTCGCGCGCCCGCGCCGAATCGCTGATTCCCTCCTGCAAGGTGGGATTCATGGAGCGGCCCGAGCGCCTAGTTCTGCTGATCATCGGCGGCGTAGCGCGTCGCATGGGGCCCGTCCTCTGGGTGATCGCTACGATCTCCACGCTCACCGTGATCCATCGCGTCGTCTACACGTGGCGAGAATTGCGCGCCGGTCGCGCGCTCCCCGACGCAAGTATCGAGCAGCTGTCGTAGTTAGGCTTGCTGTCGTGCTTTAAGCGCGGCTTCCACCGGCGCCGACACAATTTCCTGCACCTTTTGCCGTAATTCGTCCACCTCCGAGCGCCCAACCTTCGACGTCTCGATCGGATCGTGCAGGTAGACCGTGATCTTTCCGGGCGTCAGCATCCAGCTGCCCGTGCGAAAGAACTCATAGGATCCGACAATGCTCGTCGGCACAATCGGCACGCCGAATTTCTGTGCGAGGCTGAAAATCCCCTTCTTGAATTCGTGAACGTGCCCGTCGCGCGTGCGCGATCCCTCGGCAAATGCGATCAGGCTGGTGCCCGAATCGAACGCCGCCTTCGCGCGCTCGGTCATGATCGCCAGCCCTTCGCGGCTCGGCACGTCCGGCACCGGAATATTCCCGAACCACCCCATCATCCATCCGTAGATCGGCAGCTTGAAATGAGACTCGAGTTCGAACCCTCGCAGAAACTGCGGAATCGCTGAATAAACGATGAACGGATCGAAAATATTTACATGGTTGCAAATGAAAAGGGTAGTGCGCGCCGGATCGAAGCCTGGCGCGATGCGGACTTCCAGTTTCGCCCCGGCAAGGCGCAGAATATTGCGGAAGAAGAGTCGCTGCGGCCAGTCGTTCTTGCGCGGATCGACGCAGAGTCCAAGAAAAACGAGAAACATGCCCACCACTCCGAAATGCACTCCGCTCGCAGCCCATAGCAGCGCCGAGCGAACCGTCCGCAATGCTTTGTTCATACCACCACGTCCAGCGCGGCCGGGAGAATCTCGATCGAGCGGCATTTCAGGCGCAGAATTTCACCGTCCACCATCGCATTCACTGGCTCCGCGAGATCGAGCTCGATCCGTTCGGCCGCCGCCCGCGAAGCAAGCGGATGTTCGATATGCGTTCCCGTGAATAATCGCGGGAACGTCCACAGCAGCCTCAGCCGCCCGATCGGCCCCCACCGGACGTACTCGATCCGTGCGTCGCATGAATCCGCTTTCGGCGCGATCATCATTTTCCCGCCGGTAAATTTGCTGTTGCTGAAGGTCAAAAAGAGGCAGGGGCGCCGGTCCCACTCCTCGGCGCCATCGACGCGATGAGGAAATGCCGGATGTCGCAGCCCGGCGAGCCGCGCCACCACCCCCAGAATGTAGCCAAGTTCGCCGAGCCCCTTGAATCGCCGATTCGTGAGCTCGCCCACATCGGCAGGGAACCCGAGGCTGAGCAGGTTAATAAAGTAGATGTCGTCGCCCAAGTGCCGCAAGCGGAGCACGTCGCACGCTCGGCGTTTGCGTTGTCGCAGCGCCTCAATTGTGTGATCCACGCCGCGCGTCGTGAAATCGCGCAGAAACGAATTGCCGGTGCCCAGCGGCAGAAAGCCGAGGACCGGACGCCCTTGCGTCTGCGCCTCGGGAAAAAGGCCGTTCACGATTTCAAAAGCCGTGCCGTCTCCGCCGACCGCCAGAAAATTGCGCTGGCCCTTCGCATACGCGGCGCGCGCGAGCGCCGTCGCCTCGCCGGGTTTTGTGGTCTGCGCCACTTCGAGCTCGATTCCCGTTTGCCGCACGCGATCGAGGGCAGCGGCGGCAAGCCTGCCGCAGCGCCCGCCCCCCGCAGCCGGATTCACGATCGCAAAGAATCGTTCCTTCGGCGCTTCCGAAGTCACAGAGGCACCACCGATTCGCGGCCAGCGCCCTTGCGAATCTGTTCCGCAAGCTCAACCCGCTTCACTTTCAGTGAAGCCGTGCGGGGAAAGTCCGCGTCCCAGACCAGATACCCGCTCACGCGCTTGTAGTTCGCCAGCCGCCGGTTTCGCTCGGAAAGATTCGCGATCGTGTCGCCGCCGATCGCGTGTCCCGCCTCGGCATGAAGCACCAGCACGAGCTTTTCGCCCACCATCGTGCGCTCCGGCCACAGATAATTCGCTGCGAAAACGCAAAACTCCTTCACCGGGAGGCCCTCAAAAACATTTTCGATATCTTCGGGGTAAATGTTCTTGCCTTCCTCGGTGACAATCATGTTTTTCTTGCGTCCGAAGAGCTGCAAATGCCCGCTCGCGTCCACGCGTCCCAGATCGCCGGTCATCAGCCAGCCATCGACAATCGTCTCGGACGTCATCTCCGGATCGTCGAGATAATGCGACATCACCGTCTTGCCGCGCACCGCGACCTCACCGATTCCTTCGGCATCCGGATTCACGACGCGAATTTCCATTCCGGGCAGCGGTTTGCCCACGGTGTCGGATCGAAACGGCTTGAAGTCGTTCACGCTGATCACGGTGCCCGCTTCGGTGCAGCCGTAGCCATTGCCGACCAAAATCCCGAGATCGTAGAAAAATTGTAGCGTCGCTGGCTCGGCAAAAGCGCCGCCCACAAAGAACGCGCGCAATTCGCCTCCAAACGCATCATGTACCTGCCGCAGCAGCGCCCGGCTGATCACGCGATTCGGCCGCCGCCGCGTCAACGCGCGATTGATGCCGATCAGCGAGTTCAGCATCTTGCGCCGCGCCGGTGAAAGCTCTTCGAATCGTTGCCGTAGGCCGCGCTCCAGATTCTTCAACACCATCGGCACGAGGCTCATGTAGGTGATCTTGTATTTCGTGAACGCCTCGCGAATGTATTCGGGCCGCAGCGTCCGCAGATGGACCACCGTCGCGCCGCACACGAATGGCCCGATAAATCCGACCATGAAATCGATGGCGTGGTTCGTCGGCAGAATGCTCAGGTATCGCACGCCTGGCCAGAAAGGATAGAGCGAAGTGAGCGCCACGCACTGCTCGAGGTAATTTTCGTGCGTGAGGACACAGCCCTTCGGCCGCCCGCCTGTCCCCGAAGAATACACGATGCACGCCGCATCGCCGCGCGTCCGCGCCACAAACGCCGGCTCGCGCGAATCGCGAAACTCCTCCCATCGCTTCGCGCCCGCCAGATCAGCTCCTGCCGGGGCTTCCGTCACAAGCACAACACGGGCAGCCAGCGACGCAAATCCGTCGGCCTTCGTGATCGCCCGCCACAAATGGTATTCGACGACCAGCACATCAGCCTTCGAATGCGCGAGCAGCTTCAACTGCTCTTCCGGCGTCAGCTTGTAATCGATCGGAACCAGCACTCCACCGCAGAAGAAAATCGCGTACGCCGAAATCAGCCATTTCGACTGATTCGTCATGATAATCGCGCCACGCGAATCTTTGACGAATCCGGCATCCTGTAATGCCCGCGCGAGCGGCAGCGCAGCTCCCTTGAATTGCCGGTACGTAAACCGCGCGTTCTCCCGCTCGCGATCCATCTCGATCAGGCAGACCTCATCCGGCCAGCGATCGAGCGCCGCGCGCAGCGCCTCACCCAGGCAGTTGTATTGGCGGAGATCCAGCATCAAAGGCGGGACTGTATTCGTTCGGCCAGCGTGCGGAAATCGCTCACGCCTTGAAGTTCGTAATCCGGCAGCTCGATGTGAAAATGCTGCTCCAGCCGCGTGAGCAGATCGAGTGCCTGAAGGCTGTTGATCCCAAGCTTCTTGAAAAAATCATCGTCTGGGCTCAGCTGTTCGCGCGGCACCTTGAAATGCGTCGCAGCGAGCCCCAGCACTTCGTCCGTCGTCTTTTCAAGTGTTGTCATGAGTTCAATATTCAGGCCGCGGCTCTCGCTGCGCGAGGTAGAATCCTGCGCAGTTCCTTTTCAAGCCGGCTTTTGGCGCCACGGACTTCGTAGAATGCTTGCAGGTTCATCCAGAATGTCTCCGTGGTGCCGAAAAACCTCGCTAGGCGAACGGCCGTATCGGCAGTAATTCCTCGCTTCTCCAAAACAATATCGTTGACTCGCGGCGCGGGAACGCGAATCCTCTTTGCCAGCTCGTACGACGACATCTTGAACGGCTTCAAGAACTCCTCGCGCAAGATTTCGCCGGGATGTACGTTCCAGCCTGCGTGATCGCGTCTCGCCTTCTTCATTCGGTGTGCCTCGCCCTGTTACCCGCTAATGATAGTCTGTGATCTCAACGTGGTTCGGTCCGTCCGGTTTCCATACGAAGCAGACGCGATACTGATCGTTGATGCGAATGCTGTGCTGTCCGCGGCGATCGCCGCTGAGCCGCTCCAACCGGTTTCCAGGAGGGACCCGGAGGTCGGCCAGTGTCCCCGCCGTGTGCAGCATCAGAAGCTTTCGCAACGCAACGCGCCACAGATTCGCCGGGAGCCGCCGATTCTTGCCTGTCTCCCATAATAGCTTCGTGTTCGCATCGGCGAAGCTCTGGATCACTCTTCGATATTAACAGGAACCGTTATTAATGTACAGCGTTCGTAC
>CAWFEC010000010.1:0-169303 GCA_963814735.1 uncultured Acidobacteriota bacterium
TCAAGATCGAGACAACGATTGCCGCTGACGGTCGCGTCGTGAACGCAAGGGTGGTTGGAGGTAGCCCCATGCTGGTAGAAGCAGCGCTAAATGCCATCAAGCAATGGCGATTTGAGCCCGGCCCCAAGGACACGACGGAAACATTCGAATTCGATTTTGACAAGCCGGACTGAAGCAGTTCTTCGGACGCCTTAGCCGGTTTTTTCGGGCCCATGCATTTCTAAATCTGAGGAGGAAGTCTCTGATGAAGCTTCGAGTATGGATCGTAGGAATCGGATTGGCAGTCGTTCTCGGAGGTTCGGCCCTGCTGCCACCCAAGGGAACAGCACAAGACGCCGCGACCGATGCTTCCAAGCGCAAGGTGCGCACGAAAGTCGCGCCGGAATATCCCGCGCTTGCGAGGCAGATGAACGTCACGGGCAAGGTCAAGATCGAAACCACGATCGCGGCCGATGGACACGTGATGGAGACGAAGGTGATTGGCGGCAGCCCGCTGCTGGTCAATGCCGCGCTCGACGCTGTCAAGAAGTGGCGCTTCGAGCCCGCATCCAAAGACACCACGGAAGTCATCGAGTTCGAATTCAGCGGGCAAGAATAACTTGCGACGCGAGATGGGGGCTCTGCGGGCTGGGAGCGGAGGCTTTTCAACATGACGATTGGTAAGAAGCTATACGTGGGGTTTGGCGCCATCCTGGCGATCATCCTCTTCCTGTTCCTGATCAATATCTACGCCGTGATGCGCCAGTCGAGCGCGCGTGAGGCGGAGAAGGCGAAGTTCAACGACGTCCAGACGATCGGGGACGTTCGTTACGAAGTGATGGAGAATCGCCTCAACCTCAGCAACTACCTGCTCAGCGGCGACCTGCGCGACGAGGGAAAAACGAACAAGGGCATCACCGACCTTCAAGCCCTCTTGAAGCAAAGCGAGACCACGGTCAACGATCCCAACCTGCGTTCGGCTCTCTCGCAGGTGGAAGACAACGAAAACCAATGGGCGCAGAGCTTCGCAAAAGACTTGATCGCCAAAAGGCATCAGGTCGATAGCGGAGACGCAACCGTCGCCGATCTGCAGATCAGCTACCTGCAACACGATCCCGCGTCCTGGATCAATAAGTCCACAGGGGTCCTCGATCAGGCCAGCCGCTCGGTGAAGAATGCTTACGACGAATCCAACGCGTCGTCCGGTGCCGCCAATACGTGGAACGGGGTCATGACGACGGTCGGCACGCTCCTCGCCTTGGCGCTGGGAATCGGCATAGCCTTCTATACCGCAAAATCGATCAAGGAACCGCTCTACCACCTGATTGAAGTGGCTCGCAAAATCGGCGATTCCGGCGATCTCGATCAATCGATCGACATCCATCGCGCGGACGAAGTCGGAGTGCTGGCCGAGAATTTCAACAAAATGATCGTTCACCTCAAAGAAATGGCTTCCGTTTCCGCATCCATCGCCGAGGGCGAACTCTCCGTCTCCGTCCAGCCCCGGTCGCAGCAGGACACGATGGCGAAAGCCTTCACGCGCATGACGCACGGCCTTCGCGATCTCGTGCGCCAGGTCCGCGACAGCGCTTCGCAAGTGGCCAGCGGCGCGGGACAAATGGCCGCAGCCTCCGACGAATCCGCCAAAGTCAGCGTGCAGGCCGCCTCCGCCATCGACGAAGTTACCAGCACGATGCACGAGATGAGTATCAACGTCCAAAACGTGGTGAAGAACACGCAGGTGCAGGCCTCCAGCGTTTCCGAGACCTCCGCGTCGATCGACCAGATGGTCACCTCGATCCAGCGCGTGGCCGACACCGCCAAGCTCCTCGTGGATATCTCGCACCGTTCGCGCGAAGAGGCGCAGACCGGAATGGTCACAATGGAGAAGGCTACCACCGGCCTCAACCGCACCAGCCAGGCCATCCAGGCCTCCGCCGAGATCATCGACGTCCTCGGCCGCCGCGCGGACGATATCGGAAAGATCATCGAGGTGATCGACGATCTCGCCGAACAGACCAACCTGCTCGCCCTGAACGCCGCAATCGAAGCCGCGCGCGCCGGCGAACACGGACTCGGCTTCGCCGTCGTCGCCGAAGAAGTTCGAAAGCTCGCCGAGAAATCCACGCAGTCGACCAAGGAAATCTCCGAGCTGATTCAAGGAATTCAGAAGGAAGCCCGCGAAGCCGTCGAGAACATGGAAAAGAGCACGACCATGGTTCAGGAAGGCCTCCTGCTCAACAAGGACCTCAGCCTCGCGCTCGACAAGATCGCGGACGTTGTTTCTGAGGTCTACAAGTTCTCGCAGGAAATCGGCGCGGCTACGATGGAGCAGTCGAACGGCTCCTCGCAGATCGCCAAGGCCACCAGCCGTCTCACCGAGATCACGCAGGAAATCAATTCCTCCGTCGAGGAGCAGGCTTCCGGTGCGCAGGCCGTCGTGCGCGCCATGGAGCGCATGCGCGAGCTTGTCCAGCAATCGACCTCGAGTTCCACCGAGCTCGCCGCAACCGCCGAGCAGATGTCGAAGCTCTCGCGGGCCTTGCTCGATTCGATGGACCGCTTCTCGCTCGAAGAGGGGCACGCGGACAATCGCCGTGCCTCGAGCCGCCGCCTGGCCCCCGCCGAGCGGCGCACCCACGCGCCTGCGGATTACGCGGAATTGGTGCGATCCTGAAAGCGGCCACGCATACGATGGATAAGGAACTCCAGGTCGTCGGCTTTCGCATTGGGCGCGAGACGTTTGGTCTTCCCATCTCCACTGTCCGCGAAATCGTCCGCGTCCCCGAGATCACGTCCGTGCCTAACGCGCCGGACTACATCGAGGGCGTCATCAATCTCCGCGGGCGCATCATTCCCATCGTCGACCTCAGAAAGCGGTTCGGAGACAAGGCGTTCGAAGCAAACAAAAAGAATCGCATCGTCGTCGTGGAGATGGAATCGCGCATCATCGGACTAATCGTGCATTCTGCATCCGAGGTGCTGCGAATTCCGCCCTCCGAAATCGAAGCTCCTCACAACGTCTTCCAGGAAGGCGAACTCAATTACATCACCGGGGTAGGCAAATTGAACGGCCGGCTGGTCATTCTGCTCGATCTCAGCCGCATTCTGCAGCGTGGCGAGCTCCGTCGCTTGGACGACGCCGCTGATGCCATCGCCGCGGTTCCGGTTCCTGCCGGAGGCGCGACGAGGGAGCGCTAGGAATTCTCGAACGGCCCGAGCACCAACGAGGGACGAATGTCCACCACACTCACTACGCAAGTGCAGCTCAGCGAAGCGGAATTGAAGCTCCTTCAAACGCTGGTCTACCAGGAATGCGGCATGTATTTCGACGAACGCCGCACCCATTTTCTCCGCGACCGTCTGCAGCGCCGTCTCAAAGCCTGCCAGATGGACACGTTTTACAATTACTACCGCCTGCTCACCAGCCGGGAAGGCAAACAGGAACTCACGGCGCTGCTTGAAAATCTCACCGTCAACGAAACGAGCTTCTTTCGCATTCGCCCGCAGCTCGATCTCTTTCAAAAAGTCACTCTCGAGGATCTCCTGAAGCGCAAGCAGGAGCGGCGCGACTGGTCGTTGCGTATCTGGAGCGCGGGATGTTCAACGGGCCAGGAGCCCTACACGCTCGCCATCATGGTCTGCGACGCGCTCGCTTACTACTACCTCCGGAACCCGCTGCCCTTCGACATGCCGACTCCGAAGCCGCTGATTCCGCCGCCGTGGAAGGTTGAGATTCTGGCCTCGGACATCAACTACTCGGCGCTCGTCACCGCGCAGCAGGGAGTCTATAGCGAATCGCAGATGGAAAACGTCGATTACACCTGCCGGCTCCGCTATTTCGATAAAGTCGCGGACAAGTACGCCGTGAAACCGGCGCTCAAGAATCTCGTGCAGTTCGATTTTCACAATCTCAAAACGGAATACCTGCCGCAGCACAACGACATCATCTTCTGCCGCAACGTGATGATCTACTTCGACGAAGCGGAGCAAAAACGGCTCATCGACAAGTTCCACCATTGCCTGAATCCCGACGGCTATCTCTTCGTCGGCCACGCCGAGAGCCTTTTCGGCCTCACAACCAAGTTCCACATGATTCATCAGAACAACGCGACGGTGTACCAGCGAATCGAGGGGCCGCAGTGAGCTTTCCTTCCGACGAGCACGCTCCGGAGCTCCGCGAGCTCTTTTTCGAGAGCGCGGAGGAAATTCTCCAGAATATGAACGAAGCCGGTCTCGCGCTCGAAGAGAAGCCGCGCGACAAGGAACAGCTTCGCCACGTTCGTCGCGCCGTGCATACGCTGAAGGGTGATTCGGCGGCCTGCGGTTTTCGCCAGCTGAGCGAACTTGCCCACGAACTCGAAGACGTCTTGACCCCGGAGGTCGCCGGGAAGAATGCCGGCACTATTGCGGAGGTTGTCCTCACGGCGGCGGATACCTTCCACGAAATGCTCGCGGCTTACAGAAATAATCTCCAGCCCCCGGCTGGTGATGCCCTGCGCGAGCGCATCGCGCGCTTGCTGGACACGTCGTCCGCGCCCAAAACGCAAGATCCTGCGACCCAAGCCAAGTTTGATTGGAACGAATACGAGCGCCTGATGATCACCGAGGCCTTTGGCCGCGGCGAATCCATCTACAACGTCGCTCTCTACATCGATCCGGAAACACCTTTGCCGGCTGCCGCTTTCGAACTAAGCCAAAAAGCCTTGGAAGGCGCTGGCAAGCTTCTCGCCATCCGCCCGGAAAAGGGCGCCGCCACCGAGCAGGTTCGCCTGGTGGAAGCCGCCATTTCGACTAAAAAGTCTGCCGACTGGATCCGCAAGCGCTGCATGGTGCCTTCGGTCGTCCAAAATATCTCCGTCGAGCGCATTCCCGCGCCGCAGCCCGTCACGCGCGACTTGCTCGACATCCTGATCGAATCCGAAGCCAAAGCCGTCGCCGCCGGAATCAAGCCTGGGCGCGCGGATGCCGCCTCTCCGGCGGAGGACGAGCCTCATGATCCGGCGGCGCCGGCCGGCCTGGCCCACGCCACGACGGAAAACACCCTCCGCGTCGACGCGGCCCGCATCGACACCGTGATGAATCTCGTCGGCGAAATGATCATCAGCAAATCCATGCTGCAGCGAGCTCTGGCGGAATTCGAACGCCGCCACGTGAAAGATCCGCTGCAGGCAAAATTCTCCGATGCCCTCTCGTTCCAGTCGCGCGTCCTCGGGGAACTCCAGAAATCGGTCATGAAGATTCGGATGGTGCCCGTCGAGCAGCTTTTCCGGCGCTTTCCGCGCGTCGTGCGCGATGTAGCCAGGCTCCGCAATAAGGATATCGGCATCGAAATGGCCGGACAAAACACCGATCTCGATAAAAGCATTCTCGATGCGCTGGCTGAACCGCTTGCCCACGTGGTCCGCAACGCTGCCGACCACGGAATCGAAACCGCGGAAGAGCGCCAGGCGGCCGGAAAGCCGCCTCGCGGCGCCATTCGCTTGAACGCGTTTCACGATGGCGACCAGGTCGTAATCGAAGTTTCCGATGACGGCCGCGGCCTCAATCGCGACAAGATCGTCCGTCGCGCCATCGCCAGTGGGATCGTCTCCACGGAAGACACGCTTCGCCTGAACGACACCGAAGCCCTTCAGCTGGTTTTCGCGCCGGGCCTCAGCACGGCCGATGAGATTACGGAAATTTCCGGTCGCGGCGTGGGTCTCGATGTCGTGAAAACAGCGCTCGATGAACTCAAAGGTTCGGTCGAGATCGAAAGCCAGCTGGGCAAAGGCACCACGTTCCGGCTGCTCGTGCCGCTCACGCTCGCCAGCATCCAGGCTCTCTTGTTCCGCGTCCACGGGCGTCTCTACGCCGTACCGCTCGCGTCCGTCGCCGAAATCACCCGCATCACGGACGGCGAAATTCATCGCGTGGATAATCACGAAGTCTTTCAGCTGCGCGAACAGGTCCTCACGCTCGTGCGCCTGGATCGGCTCGGACCGCAGGCCGTCACCGACCGCGCCAAACGCCTCTTTGTGATCGTGATCGGCAGCGGAGGCCGCCGCTTCGGACTCGCGGTCGATAGTTTGATGGGCGAGGAAGAGTTGGTGATCAAGCCTCTCGAAGATCAGCTCGTCACCTCTCCTCTGGTCAGCGGCGCCTCGATCCTGGGCGATGGAACGGTTGTGCTGATCCTGAACGTTCCGGCGGTGATTTCGCATCTCTCCCGGATCCCGGCCGTTGGGGCAATCGCATGAGCCAAAAGGTTCGCGTCCTCGTGGTCGATGATTCCGCGCTCATGCGGAAGCTCATTCCGCAGGCGCTCGCGGACGACCCAAACATCGAAATTGTCGGCACGGCGATGGACGGCCTGATCGGCCTCCGCAAGATCGAAGAGCTGCATCCGCACGTCGTCACGCTCGATCTCGAAATGCCGCGCATGGACGGAATCGAAATGCTGCGCAAGATCACGGGCAAGCATCGCGTGCCGGTCATCGTGGTCAGCGCGCACACCGAGGAAGGCGCTTCGCTCACCCTGAAAGCGCTCTCGCTTGGCGCCTTTGATTTCGTCACGAAGCCGCAGGACGCCGCCCTGGGGCACCTTCGCCAGATCGCATCCGAGCTGGCCCTCAAGGTCAAGGTAGCCGCATCCTCGGGCGCGCCGAAAATGATCCTGACGGTGTCCTCGCCCAAGCGCAAGGAGCGGCGCCCCTTTTCCACAAAGCCGCGCTGGCCCTCCCGCATCGTCGCGATCGGAATTTCCACGGGCGGACCGAACGCGCTGCAATATCTCTTCTCGCAGCTCCCGGAGGATTTTCCAGGCTGCCTCGTCGTCGTCCAGCACATGCCGGAAGGCTTCACGGAAATGTTCGCGCAACGTCTGGACGAATCGTCGGCCATCGAAGTGAAGGAAGCACAGTCGGGCGATCTCTTGCTCGCTGGACGCGCCCTCATCTGCCCCGGCAACCGCCATATCAAAGTCCGGCGCATGGAGCACGGCGACATCGCCGTTTTGGTTGATCAGCCGCGCGTCAATGGCCATCGGCCATCGGTCGATGTCCTGTTCAATTCGGTCGCACAGGAGTTTGGCAACAAAGCCGTCGCCGTATTGATGACTGGAATGGGCGAGGACGGCGCCGCCGGGCTCGGCGCCATTCAGGCTTCGGGCGGTTTCACCATCGCCCAGAGTCCCGATACGTGCATTGTCGATAGCATGCCCCGCTCGGCGATCGATCGCGGTTTCGCTTCGCGGGTCGTTTCTCTTCCCGCTCTTGCCAGCATGCTGCAGGCGAGGTGCGCGCCCGATCGGCAGGCTGAAGAGCCGGTCACGTCTTCTGCAACAAAAGAATCCATCGAAACAGGGTCTTCGCGAAGGAGAACGCTATGAAACAATTTGAGCCTTTGACACGAAAAAAGGACAACCAGCCTGTCCGCTATCTGATCGTGGACGACTCGGTCTTTGCACGCAAGAGCCTCGCGAAGATGGTCGAGTCGTTCGGCGGAGAGTTGGCGGGTGAGGCGGGCGACGGTTGCACCGCGATCACCGAGTACGCCCGCACGAAGCCGGACCTCGTCCTGATGGATATCACTATGCCGCAGATGGAAGGCATCGAGGCCGTCGAGCGCATTGTCCAGGAGCATCCCGAGGCGCGCGTCGTCATGGTGTCGTCCGTCGGCTACCAGGACAACATCCTCGCCGCTCTCCAAAAGGGTGCCCGCCACTTCGTCCAGAAGCCGGTGAAGCCCGACGCGCTCTACGAAATCATCCGTTACGTGCTCAATGACGACGGCGTCACGGCGCCCGTCGGAGCAGGGGAGAATTCCCGATGAGAATGGACCTGATTCAGCCGTTCATTGGCTCGCTCGATTCCGTTCTTGCTGTGATGATGAAGGCGCCTGCAAAAATTGCGCATCTCGATATGGAAGAGGAGGGCTACCGGCGGAAGGGGCTCGCAGCGACCGTCATTTTCAAAGGCCAGATCGAAGGGCGCATCGTTCTCGATATGGAGCCTCGCGCGGCCGCTCAGGTCGCCAGCTATCTGAGCGGAGCCGAAGTCGATCTCTCGGAATCCATCGTTCCCGAGGCCGTCTGCGAGCTCGCGAACATGGTGATCGGCAACGCCGTCACCCAGCTCAACGACCGCGGCTTCCAGTTCAAAGTCTATCCGCCGTCGCTGCTCACCGAAGAACAGTGCGCCAAGGCCGGACAGGACTCGGAGGCCACCGTTCTCTGCTTTGAAACTCCGCATGGCAACGTGCACCTGAATATCGCCATGCACTACCACGCGCGCCGCACCCGCGAACGCAGCCCAGTTTCCGTGTAGCGCTGAAGTCTCGCCGGTTCTTTAGGAGGTCGGAGCTTTTAGTTCCGATGTTCAGAGCCGAGAAACGTTTTGCTTTAGCTCCTGAAGAGACTCTTCGGTTCTATTGAGACCGCGGGCCCACGCGCCGGTACTCCGTGCCGTGCCGGAATAATCCCGCCTTCGGCATTTCCTCGGAATATACAATTCGCGCAGGCAGGAAGATATTCGCCGCGTCCGGCGAATAGGGAACTGCCACTTCGATCGGGGCATCGGCGTCGTACCGCCTCTTGCTGCGAAAACACATGCCGACCGGCGAAATATCCTCGCACACGGCCAGTTCGTCGTCGGCGCCAGGCTGCCGGATGCAGGCGGTGAGCCGTGTTTTCAACCGCATCCGTTCGCGTTCGCGTTGCTCGCCTTCGGCTGGAGCGTCCGCCGCTTCGCTCGTCCGTTTCCCGCGGGCCGCGCGCGCGTTCATCTTCTTCTCGTCTTCGTGCGGCGCCTGCGTCCAGATGCTCGGCACGCGGCAGGCCTTGCAATGGCGCGCGATGCCGCGATTCGTCTCGAACCCACGCAGCTCCATTTCATTCAGATACACCACCTCCCGGCTGTGGCAGTAATTGCACTCGAGCAGCATGCGCGCCACCGCTTCCGTCGATTCCGCCACGGCCGGAAACTCCACGCCCCAAAGATCCTTCGAGGGGTCTTGGATCTCGATTCCGTATAGATATCCGTCACGCTGATGGCCGAATTGATTCACCACGCGCACGTCGCTCTCGCGATGCGATTCCGTGGGCGCCTGCCGCTTCAGATGGATCGTTTGTTCGGGGGTAAGTTCGCGAGGAAACACGATCACAGCGCCGGTGCGATTGATCAACAGGGTCCGCGCCGGCTCCTTGAATTCCTGCCCCTGGCTGTCCCTACCGGAGGCTTCAAGCAATAGAGTCAGCGAGACGCGGTCGCTCCGGCGCTTCGGCAGCGGCGGCAATGCCATTTTCAGTCCTCCTGAGGGCGAGAGGATTTCCCCGGGTCAAGATAACATATCCGAAGCCCGCTTTCGCGAGCGCCTCAAAACTGCGCTTCCATAAGCTACATATCCAAAGCATAATGCATCCCATTGAAATAAACGGAATTGCAGGGCCGTCATGGGCCGTGGGAGGGTGGCTGAATGAGTATCGGGATCGTGCGCGCCGTAGTGGCGATGCGCTGCTTTGCCCTTTGTGCCATTCTGGCACTGGCCTGCGCGTCCTTTGCACGAGCCCAGAGTTCGAGTCTTGAAGGCGTCGTACAAGACTCCACCGGCGCCGCCGTGCCGGGCGCCCAAGTCGAATTACGAGCGAAGTCCTATTCCGCGCAGACGGTTACCGACGAGTCCGGAATGTTTTCATTCGATCGAATCCCTGAGAATTCCGGCACCGTCACGATCACGGCCAAGGGATTTCAGCCGATCGATCGGCAATGGACGGCAACCGCGGGCACTCCCGCGCAGCTCACCGTCGTTCTCAAGCCTCTCTCCGTGAACCAGCAAGTCATCGTGACGGCGGCGCGCACCACGACGCGCCTGAGCGATTCTCCGGTCAGCGACATCGAGCTCACGCGCGAAGATCTGCAAAGGACGGCCGCGCTCACGCTCGACGATGCGCTGCGCCAGGTTCCCGGCTTCAGCATGTTTCGCCGCTCCAGCAGCCGCATCGCGAATCCCACCACGCTGGGCGTTTCGCTCCGCGGCCTTGGCAGCGGAAGCGCATCGAGCCGGGCGCTCGTTTTGGAAGATGGCGTTCCGCTCAACGATCCTTTCGGCTCGTGGGTCTACTGGGATCGCGTCCCCGAGGCATCGATCGCCAACATCGAGGTTGCGCAGGAAGGCGCGTCAAGCCTTTATGGAAATGAAGCGCTTTCCGGCGTCGTACAATTCTTGACGCGTCCGCCCACGCCCGCAGGCCTTTCGATCGACACTTCCTACGGCAATCAGAACACGCCCAACCTTTCCCTCTGGGCTGGCGGCGAAAAAGGCGGATGGTTCTCCACGTTCGGCGGCGAGGTGTTTCACACCGACGGCTACTATTTGGTCCCTGCCGAAAACCGCGGCACCATCGACACGATGGCGAATTCCGAGCACGGCACCGCCGACCTCACGATCGGCCGCAAGTTCGGCTCGAACGATGAAATCTTCGCGCGCGGAGTGTATTTCGACGATTCGCGCAACAACGGCACGCCGTACCAGACCAACAGCATTCGCATGGGCGAGGGCATTCTCGGCGCGAATCTTAGCCTCGGGAATATCGGTTCCCTCACGCTGCGTTCTTACGGCGATTTCGAGACGTATCACCAAGGATTTTCTTCGGTGGGCGCCGGCCGCAACAGCGAAACGCCCACTGACAAGCAAACGGTGCCAGCTCAAGGAATCGGCGTCTCTGCCGTGTGGACTCGTTCGGCCGGTGCGCGCCAGACTCTCGTCGCCGGCGTCGACGAGCACGAAGAAATCGGCCGCAGCGACGAAGTCTTGCTCTCCGCGCACAAGGACACATCGGCGGGCGGACGGCAGCGCTCGGTCGGCGTCTTCGGCGAGGACATCATTCAGCTCGCGCCGCGCTGGCTCCTCTCTCTCAGTGGCCGCTACGATCATTGGAGCAACTTCGACGCGTCGCTCTATAGCGCTCCGTTCACTCCTCCCCCTGCCGCTTCGACCACGCCATACGCCAACCGTTCCTACGACGTCTTCGATCCGCGCGCCACGCTCCTACACCAATTCAACGGCCACGTATCCTGGTCAGCGTCGGTTTACCGCGCCTTTCGCGCGCCCACCCTCAACGAGCTCTATCGCTCCTTCCGCCAGGGCACCACGACCACGGACGCCAATCCCAATCTCAGCGCCGAGCGCCTCACCGGCGGCGAAACCGGCGTGGACGTCCACACATTCAATCAGCATCTTGAAGTTCGCGGCACCTTCTTCTACAACCAGGTGATCAATCCCGTCTCGAATCTTCCGTGCACAAGCTCATCCGTCTGCACGCTCGCCGCGACCGGCAGCACGCAAATCCGCGAAAATCTCGGCCGGACATCGGCGCCGGGCTTCGAAATCGATAGCGTCGCCAACATCACCAATCACATCCAGCTTTCGACCGGCTATCAGTATGTCGACGCCACCATTCTCAGCTCACCGGGCATCACGCCTTCGCTCGCGAACTCCTGGATCCCGCAAGTGCCGCGCCACGTCATCACCTTCCAGGCGACCTATGCGGATCCCAAGCTCATCAACGTCTCCTTCGATGGCCGCATGGTTGGGAAGCAATACGACACGACGGGCAATCAAGCCCTTATGGGTGGGTATTTCGTGTTGGATGCGATGGCGTCCCGCTCGATCGGCAAAGGCGTGCAAGTCTACTTCGCTGCGGAAAATCTCCTGGACCGAGGCTACTTGTTTTCCCTGAACGGCGGCCCCGAGCTCGGCCTTCCCATCACCGCCCGCTTCGGCGTTCGTTTCAATTTCCCCGAGCGATAGAATCCGCGTCTTGGCGTTGCACTCTCCGCGCCCTCTGCGTCTCCTTGCCCTGAGTCCGGGACGAAGGGTGCGGTGAGCTCTAGGTTTTCTCTGTGGACTCTGTGGCCGTTCTCAGTGTTCTCTGTGTTGAGCTGTTGGTTTGGGACTCAACCGCGGCACGTACCGTGCCTCGAGGAACGCCACCGCGCTTCCCGATAGCACCGCGCCTCACCGCGGCGAAAAATCGTCGCCATGCGTCATGAACTCCGGGTAGGCGCCCGCGCCCAATTCGTGCAGGTCCATTCCCTGCCGCTCGCCCTCGATCGCCACCCGCTGCGGATGAAACCGGTTCAAAACCCAGTTCAGCCCATACGCGAGCGGCAACACGAATCCGATCAGCGTCGCGATTCCGACCACCTGCGCGAGCCATTGCCCCGGTGCCTCTCCCGTCGCATTCATGCCCACCGGCGGAACGCGCGCGATCACTCCCACGGCCAGCACGCCCCAAAGCCCGCCCATCGCATGCGCCGAAATCGCGCCGCCGGGATCATCCACCGACATGCGCAGTTCGAACCACTCAACCGAAAGCGTCACCAGCGCCCCCGCCACCATGCCGATCGCCGCCGCTTCCGGTGGACGCACGAAAACGCACGCCGCACTGCTCGCGGCAAGCCCGCCAATCCACCCGTTCGCCGTCAGCGAGACATCGGGCTTGCCGAAGCGCACGCCGGTAATCACTGCCGCCATCAAAGCGGAAGCCGCGGCACACAGCGTTGTGTTGATCGCGACCAGCACCGCTTCCCCGGGCCTGGCTCCAGCAAATAGCAACGCCCCTGCGGAATTAAGTCCCCACCAGCCCACGAGCGCAAGCATGCAGCCGAGCACTACGAAGCTCGAATTGTGTCCCGGAATCGCGGTCGGCATTCCTTCCATCGTGTATTTCCCGCGCCGCGGCCCCAGGATCCACGCGATCGAAAGCGCGGTTAGCCCGCCGACCGCTTGGATCGTTCCCGATCCTCCCGCGTCCACAAAACCGCGCCCGAGCCCGTAATTTTCCCCGAGTTGCGCGAGCCATCCGCCGCCCCACACCCAGTGCGCGAAGATCGGATACGTGACGCCCGCCAGCAGCGCCGTCGACGCGCACGTCGCGCTCAGCCGCCAGCGATCGGCTCCGCTGCCGAGCGGAATCAGCGCGGCCAATCCGACGCTCATCATTCCCAGCAACGCCGCGAGCGAAACCGGCGAACCGTTGAGCGCCAAGTGCCGCAGGAAAAGCGGCTGCGCCCCGATCCAGTCCCACCCCTTGCCGCCCAGATTCAGGATGTGCGCCGCCCCGCCTTGAAATCCCTGCAACGCAAATCCCCACACGAAATACACCACCGCCGCGATCGACACCGCGCATAGTGACGACATCATCAGATGCGCGGCGCTGCGCGCGCGCCCAAGTCCCGTATTGATCAGCGCGAGCCCAGCGCCGGCAAATGGCACCAGAAACATAAAGATCAGGCAAAGCGCCGCAGCTGTTTCGGAAAGAATCGGGCCGCTCGCAGGCGTCACTCGTGTTCACCTCGCGGAGCAGGATGCGCGCGGATCACGAGAACCAGCCCCAGAATCTCCACGCCGCAACCGGCCAGCACGAATGCAACCCTCGGGGCGCTCGCCGCCAGCAAAACAACGGCGGTCAAGACAATCCCCCAGCCTGCCAAAAGCAGCAGAAACCCCAAAAGTTTCATCGACGGAACCCTCGGAACGCGCGCTCGCGATCCTCGCACACGCGGCGCTAGCGTAGCATCCG
The DNA here is from genome assembly GCA_963814735.1 of uncultured Acidobacteriota bacterium. Classification (GTDB taxonomy): domain Bacteria; phylum Acidobacteriota; class Terriglobia; order Acidiferrales; family UBA7541; genus Palsa-295. Next base: position 13,541 of record CAWFEC010000010.1, read on the forward strand.
CGCGAAAACCCATCCAGTCGATTTTTGAATGCAGCAGTGGCGCGAAGAATATATCGAGATCGGAGCCGAGGCTCGAAGCAAGCAACCTGTCATCTCGAGCGAAGTCCCGCGTCTTTGCCTTTCCCGCGGTCTTCGCGGGCGCGGGACGTAGCGAGGGATCTGCTTTTGCCTTCGCAGCTGATGCGGCGCACGGCCACAAGGCTATGTGCCAACCCGAAAATCTCTGTGGGTCGTGGTTTTCGGCCACGAGATAAGTCCCGCAATTCGTCGCAGGCTTCAGCCCCTGAAGTTCCCGACTGCGGCACTTCGTCCTACTGATCGCTCGACCCGTCTCGCGGCATCACGTACACCGTCAACGGCTGATCGAGCTGAAAATCGAGCTTCGTTTCGGAGGGAATCCGCACCTGCTTTCCATGCGTCGCCGCCTGGTAGACGCCGCCGCCCGCACCACCCACGCCCGCGCCAATCGCGGCTCCTTTGCCGCCGCCCGCGATCGCTCCGATGATCGCGCCAATCACCGCGCCGCCACCCACTTTCTCTGCCGTATTCTTGCCGCGCGAATCACCGCTAATCGAATAGGTGCTGCTCACCAACGGATACGACTTGCCCTGAAAATCCAGCTTCACCAGTTCCATGTGGAGCTCGCTCTTCCCCGAGAACTTCCCCGCCGAACTCGAACTCACCAGCCGCGTGTACACATCCGCGCCCTTCGGCACGACGACTCGATCGCCCGACACGATCGGATTCTCGAGCGAAGCGCGAAAAATCTCGCCCGGCTGGTTCACCGACGAATCCACGCTGTCGATCATGCGAATCGTCAGCGTCGTGCCCGCGGGAATCTCGACCGGCACAGGCTGAGGTGGAGGTGGAGGAGGCGCTGGCGCCGCTGCCGGTTGAGGAGCGGTAGGCAAATTCGCGGCCGGGATCGACTGCTGGCCATTTGCAACCTCCGGCGGGGCGGGCCCAAGCCCTGGAACGCTGGCCAAGACGTCCCCCGATACTCCTGCGGGCGGTTGCTTAGAGTGCCGCCCATGTCGCGATTTCTTTTCGGCCGGGACTGGCTTCGCCCTCTCTTTCACCGGTGCGGGCGGTGGTGGCGGCGCGGCCTGCGCGACTTCCACCGTGATCTGATCGTTGACCTTCGTAACGCCCGGCGTCTGCGACGCAATCTTGTACGCGTCGAGGTGCGCCGCGTCGTCCGGCACCGTGCCCGCCAGCGTGACCTCGCCCTTATCCGCCGTCACTTGCAGGTTAGCGTTCTTCAGCTGCGAATCGGCGAACATCTGCGACTGAATGCTTGTGACCAGGGCCGCGTCATCCGGCGCATGCGAGCATCCAACTGCGAGCGCGATCACAAGTAAAGCGATCGGGAACATCCATCGGTGGCGCATCATCCTCCTCCCATATTCGTAGTGTCTTGATTCCCGGAATCAACACGCGCCGCGAGGCTGGTTCGTTTCAGTCTACTACGATGCGGAAGCCGCTCTAAATGCCGTCTCATCCTCGTGTCTCGGCCCATGATTTTGGATTTCCCGAGAAGCCCCGCGGTCGCCGCAACTTTTTCGGCCCCCCTGGGTTCAACCCGCAGCAGCCGAACTGAGTGTTTTCGGCTCCGGCAGTCATCGCTCATAGGGGTGAAGGAGAATCATCATGTGGAAAATGAAAGCTACGGGTGTGTTCATTGCTCTTCTCGCCGCGTTCGGTCTCTCGAGTTGCGGCGGATCGTCTTCCGGTTCCAATCCCGGCGGCAACGATCAAGCCTCTGTCTTCACGGTAGGCACCGACGCTCCGCTTCCCAGCGTCGTCTCCTGTCAGATCATGGTCACCGGCGTCACGATCAATAACGGCACCACCAACGTTCCTGTCCTCACCACGCCGCAGGTTGTCGACTTTGCGCAACTCAGCGGCTTGCATCAGTTGCTCGATCTCAACTCCGTCCCAACGGGCACCTATTCCTCCGCCACCGTCACGATCGCGAGCCCTGTGATCGGATACATCGACACCACGCAAAATCCGCCCGCGATCAATACAATTAACGGCTCGCTCACGCAGTCGAGCGTCACCGTCAATTTCGCGAATCCCTTCGTATTGAATGCCGCCGACCTCGTCGGCCTGCGCATGGAATTCGATCTCCGCCAATCGTTGCAGCTCGATCAAAGCGGCCAAGTCACGGGCGCCGTCGATCCGGTATTCCACATGCAGTTGCTCAATGCCACCGACGCCAACGTCTCGATCGACGATTTCCACGCGGGCGTCGTCGGCGTCACGGGCGATAACACCTTCACCGTCCAGGGCCCGAAAGGCCGCCAATGGACCGTCGACACCAACGCAAGCACGGTTCTCGACGATCCGAGCGAGCCGGTCAGCTCCTTCACCACCAACACGATCGTCGAACTGTCCGGGCAGATCAATCCCGTGTCGCACGACATCGACGCTTCCGAAATCGAGGTCGTCTCCGACGACAAGTTCGTCCTCGGCGGGCTCTTCACGAGCATCCGCCCTCCGTCGGGGCCGGCGACGCAGGCCGATCTGTATGTTCGCTACGAGTTGCCGGATATCACCGGTGTTCAGGACGGCCAGATCGAGACGCTCGCCTTGAACGGCACCGAGCGCTACAGGATCGCGAACATCAACAATCCGATCACCACGCTGCTCTTCAATAATTCGGCGCTGGCGGCCGGCCAGGTTGTCGACGTCGGCGGCTCAGTCACCACAACGAATGGTGTCTCGACTCTCACCGTCCATCGCGTCGTCCTCAGGCGGCAGGGCCAGGCCGGCACGTGGGTTCCCGGCAGCACAATGGTGCAGTCGGGCAATGCTGGCAGCTTTCAGTTGAACGACAACTGGACCGCTGGCGTCCTGCTCCCGAGCCCGCTCACGGTGCTCACGACCAACAGCACCATCTTCGTCAACCTCAGTGGATTGTCCGGCCTGAGCGGCTCGCAGGCTCTCCCGATCCGCGTGGTCGGATTCATCCTGATGGATCCCGCCACAAACCAGCCCGTCATGGTGGCTCGCGTGGTCGAGGAGCTGACGTCGTCCGATTAGTTGCAGTGAACTCTGTCGTTCGCAAGCGCCGCTGTCTCGTTCCGCAGAAAAAACGAGACAGCGGCGTTGTCGCGTAGCGCTGGCGTCTCGCCGGCGCTTCGTTTTTTGATCGTCCGTGACAACCGCAAGCTCTTGTAGCTCGTGGCTTCCGGCCACGACGTAAACCGGCGAAATTGCGACGGGCTTCAGCCTCTGAAATTTCCAACGCGGTTCGCGTTCGTTAACAGAAGGACCGACCCGTAGGGTCGTGGGTGGAAGGCGCGAGCCTAAGGTTTGCAGGTGGAAGCGTGGGCCTTTTTACCCTGCTTGCCCTGACGAAGGAAGGGAGCGAAGTCGAAGGGCAGGCCCTCGAAAAGCGCCCTGCGAAGAGAAGGGCTTTAGCCCTGGGTTCCAACTTACGCGACGAGCACGTTGCGCGCTACTCGCTTCTCACCGCGATGATGTCTTTCCCGCTCGCGCGCACCTCGATCGCCAGTGGCGGCCGCACTCCCGCACCCTGCACGATATCGCCGCGCACCAATCCGCCATCCGGAGCGCCGCCGCCGTAGCGCATGAGGTCGTACACCGCGTGCGTGCAAGGATTCACTACCATCGGATGCGCCGCATGATATCCGTAGTCGTCTGCCAACTCTTGCAGGTCGGTGACGTATTTCAGTTCGCACTCCCCGAAGGGCTCGCGCAGGAAGAATCCCCAAAGGTCTCCTCCCGGCAAGCGCACGACCATCGCCGGAACAGGCTCGGCCGAGAACGGCCCGCGAAACAGAAATTCCCTCTCGGACCACGGTTTCGCAAGCTCCGCGGTGGTGGCCACCGGCCCGGGGCCAACCATCAGCTTTTCGGCAGGCTTGCTCTTAGTCGTATCGGAAGGAGCCGGGCCAACCGCCGCAGGCAAAGGATGTAAATCCGCGTTCGTCGGCGAATGATGGCCCGGAAGGAGAATCATTCCGGCCAGCAGCACCACTCCGATTCCCGCAGCGAGGCCGATCATCTTCGCTCGACGATCGGGTGCCGCTTGCGGCTGCGCCCCCGAAGGAGCGCCCATCTGCGGAGGCCGCTGCGCCGTTTTTTCGGCTTTCTCGCTTGCGGCAGGCACACCCGGGATGCTCGGTGCTTGGGGCTTGAAGAGATCGACTTTCTTATCGACTGGCATGCTGGGCCGCAGCGAATCGCATCTTCAGCTTGCAGGCCCCGCATTCGGAAAGCAAGCCTCGAACGCCTCTCTGCTATTGACCTTTTCGCGGCGAAAATTTGAGGGGAACCGAAACCTCAGGCGGGCCGGTGCAGCCGGACGGAATGATGTGCCACGTATTCGTGAAGATTCGCCAGTATCAGCAGCAGTTCGAGCATGCGATCGCGCTGTTCGGGGTTCGGATCGCCTGCCCCCTCTTCGAGGTTCTTGACGACCGCCAGAGCGTCCGCCAGCAGCCACTCGACGTCGCCCGGGCTCATCGCCTTCCCTTCGCGGCACCGCGTAAGCATGTGGTCCGTGCGCAGGAAAGCTTCATCGAGGAAGTGATCGAGGCACAGCCGTTCGGCCGCTAGAGCGGCAGGGATCGCGTTGGCGCACGATTCCCTTCGGCATCCAACTGGGCCGGGGACAGTCATGGCGAAACCCCACAGCCTCGACTTACCTTCCGAGGCACGTGCCCGAGAGCCTACCACAATTTAGTTTCGCCGCAAGCAAAGGATGGCCCGTTTTCAGTTAGCGCGAAATTACCAGCGGAATACGACTCCTGCCGAAATGCGAGCGTTATTCTGCCGGTTATTCGCTCTATCGTTGAGCATCGTCAACAGATACTCGGCCTGGACCAATCGGATGCCAAGGTGCTGCGTTGCATTCCAATCAATGCCGCCGCCCGTAGCCATTGCGAACGCGTCCTGGGAACCATACGCGCTGCCGGACGATGTGTGGGCGCCTCCGAAGAGCGTCTGGATGAACGGCGTGAACCTTCCCACGCGAAAGGTCGTTTTGGGGCCGAACATGTACGTGTAGACTTCGCCGTTGATTCCGCCGCTGCCGCTGCTCGTGCTGCCGTGATACCCACCGAAGTCGCCCACGAGGCCGAGCCAGCTGGTCGGATTCACAGACACCGACGCGCTGCCGCCGTTCAGGTTGGCAGTGAAGCTGGTACCGCTGAAGCTCGTATGCAGGTACGAATATCCGCCGAACACTTCCACTCTCGGGGCGCCTTGCGCCGATGCGGCGGCGGCCGATAGCAACACAACTCCACACAGCAATCCCCAACGTTTCATCGAGCTCTCCTGTTTCGCTTCGTCTTGCCGGGCCTCGACCGCTTCGCGCGAGACGCCGCCCCTGACCCATCCCGCGCCCAAGAATCGACTTCCTGAGGCTAACACTTGCGAGTTACAACGGCCAAGCCCATGCGCCTCTTACTCGCGCCAAAGAATAAACGCCATCTTTCTTGCCGCAGGCACTGTTAACACGATGAGCTGCCGGGTCCGCCATGATTCAAGCGTGTATGGAAGGAACGAGGCACTGCTGAGGCTCGCTGTCGGGGGCCGGCGACTCGCGTCGGCCCCCGGTCGCGATCGTTCTACCACCGGAATACTACACCAGCGGAAATGCGGGCATTATTCTGATGGTCAGTCACTCCAGTAACGCCGATCCTCGTGTAGAGGTATTCCGCCTGAATCAGGCGAATACCGATGTGATCAGTTGCGTTCAGATCGAGGCCGCCGCCGAGGGCCATCGCAAACCCGTTTTCCGATGCGGATCCGAAGAGCCCTGCCGCCTGAGGCCGCGGCTGTGACACGGCGCCGACAGGCACGCTGGCCGTGCCGGAAAAATGTGCCCCGCCGAACAGGGTTTGCACGAAGGGCGTGAACCGCCCGCTCCGGTACGCGAACTTCGGTCCGAATAGGTACGTTACGACTGTTCCATCGGCTCCGGTTTCACTCCAGTGATAACCGCCAAAATCGCCCACCAACCCAAGCCACTCATTTGGATTGTAGGAAACGGAACCGCTACCACCGTTGAAGTTGAAACCCGTGTTCACGGCATTGATTCGCACGTACGAATAGCCGCCGAAGACCTCAACCTTTGGATTGTCCTGCCCTGATGCAACTGCTGAAAACAGCAACAAAACCCCACATAACAGCGCAACGCGCTTCATTGAATGTTCTCCTGTGGTTTCGACTCATTGGGTTCTCGTCGTTCTCAGAGTCGCGCCCCCAAGAATGCGTTTATGGTTGCAGGCTTCCGAGAGGAACGGCGTGATCCGCGTCACGGATCGCGGTGACGTGAGGCACTAGGAGAGGATGGGGCTGCTGCAAAGAGATGGACTTACGCCGCGGCGCCGTGGCACTTCTTGTATTTCTTACCCGACCCGCAGGGACACGGATCGTTTCGCCCGACTTTGGCCGCCGCCCGCACCGGCTTGGGCGCTTCCGCCTGGGCCGCCCCAGCTTGGAACTGGAGATTCCGCTGTTGGCGCTGCTGCCGCTGTTGAATCTGGCGCGCGATCTGAGAATCCGGCGTCGCCGCCTCGCCGCCTGGCCGCTCGTTTGGCGCGGGACTCCTCGGCGGCTGGGCCGCCGCCGGTCTCGCCTGACCGGGCTCGGCCGGCCGCACGAGGAACAGGAATCGCACCGCCTCGGTGTCGATGCGGTCCATCATGTCTTCGAAAAGCGTGAACGCCTCGCGCTTGAATTCCACGAGCGGGTCTTTTTGCCCGTAGCCGCGCAGCCCGATCCCTTCTTTCAGGTGATCGAGGGTGAGCAAGTGATCCTTCCACTGGCCGTCTACTATATCTAGGAGGATGTGCCGCTCCAGCCAGCGCAGCGTCTCGGCGCCGAAGAGCTTTTCTTTCTCTTCGTAGCGCCCGCGCACTTTTTCCATCAGCTCGTCGGCAAGCTGATCGTGGTTCAGATTTTCGATGTCGGGGATTGCCGCCTTCAAATCCATGCCGAACTGGTTCAGCAGCTCGTTCCCGAGCTGCGTCACGTTCCACTGGTCCGGATGTTGATCCCGCGGGCAATACATCTCCACCAGCGACTGCGCGATGGCCTCCGCGCGCTCCAGCACGAATTCCTTCTGGTCCCGCCCCTCGAGGAACGACCGCCGTAGCGAATACACCGTCTCGCGCTGCTTGTTCATCACGTCGTCGTATTCGAGCAGGTGTTTGCGCGCTTCGAAGTTCTGCGCTTCCACTTGCTCCTGCGCGCCTTCAATGCGCTTGCTGATCATCCTCGATTCGATCGGCACGCCTTCCGTCATCCCAAGCCAGTGCATCATGGCCTTGACCTTCTCGCCGCCGAAAATCCGCAGCAGGTCGTCTTCGAGTGAAAGAAAGAATCGCGATGATCCCGGATCGCCCTGGCGTCCCGCGCGCCCTCGCAATTGATTGTCGATGCGCCGCGCCTCGTGCCGCTCGGTGCCGAGGATGTGCAGCCCACCCATCGCCACGACTTCGTCATGCTCGATCTTGCACTGCGCGGCGAACTCGTCGAAGATCGGCTTCCACTGATCGAGCGGCACCTGAAAAATTTTGCCTTCCTGCTGAAACAGCACCATCGACGGAGCGCTCGCGCCATTCGATCCTGACGCGCTCGCACCGCTAGCGCCATTTTTGCCATCGGGCGACGTACCGGAAGTTGCGCCTGCTGCGGCGGCATCGGCTTGCGCCGGCGTTTCCGCGCCTGCCTCGAGGCCAATCACGACCGCGGCCGGCGCGTACGGCATGGCGATCTTGTTCTTCAGGAAATGCTCGCGCGTCATCAGCTCCGGATTGCCGCCCAATAAAATGTCGGTCCCGCGACCGGCCATATTCGTCGAGACCGTCACCGCGCCCTTCCGTCCGGCCTGCGAGATGACTTTCGCTTCGCGCTCATGCTGCTTCGCGTTGAGCACCTGGTGCGGGATGCCCGCCTTCCTCAGGTGCTCGGCGATTTTTTCCGATTTCTCGATCGAGATGCTGCCGATCAGCACCGGCTGCCCGCTCTCGAAGTATTGCCGGACGCCGCCGGTCTTCGTGCCGTCTTCCTGGATGATTCCGTTCACCGCCGCTTCGAATTTTTCCCTCTCCGTGCGGTAGACCACATCCGGCGCCTCGATGCGAATCAGCGGCTTGTTCGTCGGGATCGCCACCACGTCGAGGCCATAAATCTTGTGGAATTCGGGCGCTTCGGTTTCGGCCGTGCCAGTCATGCCGGAAAGCTTCTTATACATGCGGAAATAATTCTGAAAAGTGATCGTCGCGAGCGTCTGATTTTCCCGCTCGATCTTCACGCCTTCTTTCGCTTCGACGGCCTGGTGCAGCCCGTCCGACCAGCGGCGTCCCGGCATCTGCCGCCCGGTGAATTCGTCGACGATGATCACTTCGCCGTCTTTCACCACATAATCGACGTCTTTCTCGAAGAGCGTGTGCGCGCGCAGTCCTTGATAGACGTGGTGAATCAGTTCCATGTTGTCGGGATCGAACATGTTGCCGAGGTTCAGCAGCCGCTCGCATTTCGACACGCCCTCTTCGGTGAGCGTCGCCGTGCGCAGCTTCTCGTCGAGGGTGTAATCCATGTCGGGGATCAGCTTCGGAATGATCTTGTCGATTCGATAGTATTTATCGGTCGATTCCTCGGCGGGACCGGAAATAATCAGCGGCGTGCGCGCTTCGTCGATCAGGATCGAGTCTACTTCGTCGACGATTCCGAACTGGTGCCCGCGCTGCACGCACTGCGCGAGATCGTATTTCATGTTGTCGCGCAGGTAGTCGAATCCGAATTCGTTGTTCGTGCCGTAGGTGATGTCGGCGGCGTAGGCCGCGTGGCGCTGCGCGTCGTCGAGATCGTGGACGATCACGCCCACCGTCAGCCCCAGCATCTTGTAAATCGGGCTCATCCACTCCGCGTCGCGCCGCGCGAGATAATCGTTTACCGTGACGATGTGGACGCCCTGCCCGGCCAGCGAGTTCAGAAACGCAGGCAGCGTCGCGACGAGCGTTTTTCCTTCGCCCGTCTTCATTTCCGCGATTCTTCCCTCGTGCAAGACGATTCCGCCGATCAACTGCACGTCGAAGTGCCGCATGCCGAGCGTTCGCCGCCCCACTTCTCGCGTCAACGCAAACGCGGGCGGGATCGCCGGCTCGAATGCCTCCTGCAATTTTCGCTTGTAGTCGGTGTCGTCGCGCTCGACGCCTTCGAGCCGCTCTTGCACCTCGGCCCGCAGCGCCGCTGCACGCTCGCCAATCTGCGCGTCCGTCAGCTTTTTCATCTCGGGATCGAGCTCGTTGACCGCAACGACCGTCGGCGTGATCCGCTTGACGTCGCGCTCGTGCTTCGTCCCGATAAACTTCGCGACTACGCTGTCTATAACCTTCTCAACGTCCATGTTTACTTTCTACCACCGGTCTTTTCTGGGAGGTAATCCCACTAATAATTAGATGCAGCTTTCCTTTGCATTGTATCCGCTCGCCCGCGTTCCCGCAAAGCCGCGCTCTGGATGAGTTGCTTTGCCGCAGCGGCACGGCAAGCGCGAAAAATTGGGCGTTTGGGGGGATACGTATTTTCCGCTCCCTAAATGAGCAGTAACACTGCTTCCAAGGGGAGGTTAAAAGGGGTTAAATGGCGCAAAAAGGACGGATTTCGCCAATGTCGCGCCAACCAACCCACAAAGAGAAGACATTGCGCGCTTTTGGCGCGTATCTGGAGCTGCTCGACACGGCCGAGTGGTTTGAGCGCGAGATGCGCGCGCCGCTCGCGTCATTTGACCTGACCATGGCCGGCTTTCGCCTGCTCGAGCTGCTCTACCGCGTGGAGATCATGACGATTCCGGACCTCGCCCGGCGGCGAGGCGCGGTGCGGCAGACCATGGACGCGATTGTGGCGCGGCTGGTGGAACGCGGATGGGTGCGGCGGATGCTGATCGCGCTGCCGCCGGTCGATCCTACGGGGAGCCATCTGGCGAAATCGAAGCGGAACGAGCGCCGGGTGGGCGTGCGGGTGGGGGTGGTGAAACTGACGCCGGCAGGAAAACGGCTGGTGAGGGACATGCTACCGAGGCATTCGAAAATGGTGAAGGCGCTGATGCGCGTCCTCACGGCGCGCGAACAGAATTCGCTCGGCCGGATTTGCCGGAAGGTGCGCGAGGACGGTCTGGTGCAGTTTGTGCGGGAGATCCGGATGCAGGAGCCGGAGGAGTGAGGTGCATGAGAGGCCAGAAGCTGGGAATTCGGCGGGCGGAAGGAATTATCTCTTGAAAGCGGGCACTGTGCTTGTTTTGGGAAATTCGACCTCGCCGTCCACCAGAGTCATTAGTAGGGTGGCATTCTGCTTCACCCAGGTGAACGGGATGTTCTTGCGATAGCGCTGTGGGTATGGATCCGGATATTCGTCGAGCCACTTTTGAAGGAATTGTTTCATTGAGCTCCCGTGGGCGTACCGCAAGTCCACATGGCCCAGATTATTTCGGTGATCGAAGAACAGATGTCCGACCTCAGCGTCTCTCTTAAGTTTCTCCTTACCGGAATTCTTGTGATACTGATACTCGTAGCTACCGCCATTGAATGCGGATTTTACTTCGTGTTCTGACAAGTCGACGCCACCGCTGACTCTTCCCCGAGTTTCGAGGATCGGAGCTAACACTCCAGCGGAGTCACGCCGCGCCCGGCGGGTGCACACCGCGGGCGCTGTCTAGACGCAGTTTGTCCTCGAAGGGGCCATAGTAAGCGGAACGTCGGCGGCTGCTAAATCTAAGTTCGTCGAATTGCAGCTACCCTATGGACGTCCTTCTTAGGCAAGGAAGTTCCAGAAAGCTACGCGACTGTTCGAACCTCGTGCTCTTAAACAACGTCACAGTAGTGATAGGTCGGCGAGGATGCTGGTGATGGCGTGTTCCTCCGAAAGACGCGCTTCAACCGACCCTAGGTGGGACTTTGCCGTGCGGACCATACGCGCTGCGTGAATCGGTTCGCGCGCGTACCTCGTCCACCAAAGGTCGTCGGACGCCGGGATTAGTCCCGCACGAGCCTCGCGCACAAGGCGGGCAGCGCCGAGCTTCGACGATACGTTTTCATCATTGCCATTCTGTACCTCCGTCTCACAGCCCTAATTCGGCATAGTGCGCTCACCACAAGTTAGCAGTCCAGGAAACGTGCATCGCCAACGACTCCATTGGTTGGCCTTCGATTAGGGAGGTAAGCTTTCTAAGACGCCTGGGTGTCGGCAGTCTGCCCGACAGTGTGCGATCTCGGAACATTTCGTGAAACGGCGATTCGCGAAAGTTTCTAACTACGAAGATGGAAGAAGCGTTCCTTCATGGCTGCGGCAACTTCGTGTTCTTTCGGAGTTAGAGACAAGGTGCCCGTCGCCTTGTCCAGTATCCCTTTACTTCCAAACGGCGAGAGAAGTGATCGCCCGACGCGCTCTCCATGCGGAAGTCGTATCCGCATCCGAGCCGGGTGGTATTCTGGACACCATATCCTATCGAATTCGGAAAGGGCAAATGTGCCGAACTGACTTGCCGTCCAAATATGGCTCTGCGGCTAGAGCCAGTGATCAGCCGCTGAGCGAAATTCGACTTTCCGGCGGGCCTTTCTTTGGATTGCAGCCCGCTCCAAGCGCTTTCGTCGTATCCGGAAAAGGATTTGACCAGCGCACTGAAGGTCTCGATGGTCTAAGTTCTTGTATTCCTCAAACACCTTCAAGGCAGTAACTCCGAGTTTTGCGCTTGTGCCAGCCCTTACGGCGATTCGGAAACAATGGGTCGAACTCATCGCGCATAATTCTTAATGGACGCAGCCTTCGAGGCCATTGCGTAGCCAATGACGTTGAACGCTTCTACAAGGCTTTCAAAGCCGAGCCGCTTAGGCCGAGCCGAATCGTACTTCGAGAGGTGAGAGGGCCAACTAGGATCAGCTTCTCACGCGTGGCAATTTGCTGCGGCTTCAGCTCCATCGCTCAGACGCTGGCTTCGCAGCGGTGACCGTGCCAAAGACATCCATGCACGAGGATTGCCTTATGCTGATCCGGTACGACCAAATCAGGTTTTCCTGGCAAATTACGAGGACAGCTCCGATAATGGATGCCCATTCGCCTCACAATACTCCGCACGGTCATTTCCGGCTGCGTGCCGCTGGAGCGAACCCGGCGCATCATGTCGCTGCGTTGGGTGGAGTCGAACGTATCCATGTTGTTTCGCCCTAATGTAGGACAAACGTACCCTCGAACGCTACTGTTTTGGGAAAGGATTTTTTCGATCTGGGACGCGAAAGAGGGATGCCCGCCCCATTCAGCGAGCACCTGCAGCCTCTTCGAGTAGTTCGTGTATTAGCGTTTGGTATGGCTTTTGTTTACTGCGGGCGAGGCGGCGGAGGCGTGCGAAGCGAGGGAAATCCCCCCGCTCATAGATCGAGGATGGGGCAGCCGGCTCAAGGCCCAAGAAACCCCGGGGCTGAAGCCCGTTTGATATCGGCGATCTTTTCGAGGGCCTCAAGAGCCTGTGTGGCAACTAGAAAAACCGCACCTCAGCGGCTAAAGCCGTATTGATTTTGCGCCGCTTATGGCACGACTGAAGTCGTGCCCTGACGCAAAAACGAGGTTGTCACACAAACTCTCAAGGCCCACGCTTCCACCGTTTGCCGGGTCGCACAAACGGCGACCCGCCGCTACAAAAGCAAGCCACGCCCGGAAGTGAACCCCGACCCGCTAGGGACTTGGCTTCGTTGCCGGGCTCGAAGCCACGGCGCTACATGAGGAGAAAGACGAAGGCGCGGGCGGGTTTGAAACCCGCCCCTACGACCGAATTCGGCGCGGACGTAGAAAAAGCCCCACCCTCATAGACCGAGGATGGGTACCCGAAAAACCCAATTCAGAAGAACCTAATTCAAAGGCAAAGACGTCACGACGTGGCCGAGGAGGCTTGCGGGGCCGCCGGGAGGCGCACCAACCGCGCTTCCGTGACCGACGGGAGGCCGAGGATTTCCTGCACCACCGATGCGCTGACGTTGCCATCGAGGCCGACGAGCGCGAGAGCCTCGGCCCCGCCCGCCGGCGCGCGGCGTCCGAGCGCGAACGTCGAGACATTGATGCCGAGGTTGCCGAGCGCCGTGCCGATGCGGCCGATCACGCCGGGGACGTCGATATTGCGCGAAAGCAGGAGGGTGCCCTCGAGCGGAGATTCGAGCGCGATGCCATCGAGCGCGAGGATGCGCGGCGAGCCGTCCTGCGCGACCGCGCCCTCGAGCGAAAATTCGCGGCCGCCATTCGAGACGGATACTTCGACCGTGTTGGGATATCCGCGCTCGCGACGCCGCGTGGTTTCTTCCACCACCACGCCCCGCGCCGCCGCCTCCTCCGCGGCATTCACCAGATTTACCTTTTCATCGAGCACCGAATTCAGCGCGCCGACCAGCACGGCCTTGCCAATCATGTGCGAGCCCAGTTCCGCGGGTTCGCCCGCATACCGGATGCGCACGCGGCTGAAGCTGTGCGACGGCGAGGCCTGCGCGACGAACGATCCCAGGCGTTCGCCCAATTCGAGATACGGGCGGAGGCGGCGGTATTGGTCGGGAGAGAGCGCGGGCATGTTGACGGCGTTGCGGATCGTGCCGTCGGCGAGGAAATCGCGAAGCTGCTGCGCGATCGCGGTGCCGACCTCTTCCTGCGCCTCGGCCGTGGAGCCGGCGATATGCGGCGTGGCGATCACGTTGGGCAGGCCGACGAGCGGCGAGTCTTTCGGCGGTTCCTTCGCGAAGGTATCGAGCGCGGCGCCGGCGACGTGGCCGGATTTCAGTGCTTCGGCGAGCGCGGCTTCGTCGATCAATTCGCCGCGCGCGCAATTGATGATGCGCACGCCCTTTTTCATTTTGGCGATGGCCGCGGCGTCGATCAGCTTTTCGGTTTGCGCGCTGAGCGAGGTGTGCAGCGAAATTACGTCCGAGCGGCGGAGCAGATCGTCGAGCGGGACGAGCTCGACTTCCACTTCGGCGGCCGCCGCGGGCGTGACGAAGGGATCGTGCGCCAGCACTTTCATTTCGAGGGCGCGCGCGCGGCGGGCGACTTCCGTGCCGACGCGGCCGAGGCCGACGAGGCCGATGGTCTTGCCGCGAAGCTCGGTGCCGGAAAACGCGGACTTCTCCCATTTGCCCGCGTGGATGGAGGCGTTGGCCTGCGGGACGGCGCGCGCGAGGCCGAGCATCAGCGCGAGCGTGTGCTCGGCGACGCTGACGGAATTGCCGCCGGGCGTATTCATGACGAGGACGCCGCGGCGCGTGGCGGCATCGACGTCGACGTTATCGACGCCGACTCCGGCGCGGCCGATGGCGCGCAGCCGGCCGGCCTTTTCGAGCAGCGCTGCCGTGACTTTGGTGGCGCTGCGGACGACGAGCGCGTCGGCATCGGCGATTTCGCTCGGGAGATTGGCCGCCGTCGGCATCACTACGTTCCAACCCGCGTCGCGCAAAAGCGCGATTCCGCGTTCACTGATCTTGTCTGCAACGATGATTTTCATGAGGCAACAAGGTTATCGGGCGTTCGCGCCTGTGTCAATTCCGCCGGCGCGCACGGGCGAATGCAAACGTGCTATTCTTTTCCTACAACGCGAGGGATCACACGACAAAATGGGATACATCGAACGCATCCAAAGCGATTTGACCGCCGCAATGAAGGAAAAGAACGAACTGCGGCTGAGCGTGCTGCGCATGATGAAGAGCGCGCTGAAGAACAAGGAAATCGAGAAGATGAAGCCGCTCGACGACATGGAGTCGCTGCAGGTGCTGCAGACGCTGGTGAAGCAGCGGCGCGATTCCGTCCATCAATTCACGCAGGGCGGGCGGCACGATCTGGCCGACAAGGAAGCGAAGGAAATCGTCATCATCGAGGAGTACCTGCCGGCCGCGCCGAGCGACGACGAAATCCGACACGCGATCGAAATGGCGATCACCGAGGCGGGCGCGGATTCGCTGAAGCAGATGGGCGCCGTGATCAAAGCCGCGCGGGCGAAGCTCGAAGGAAAAGCGATCGACGGCAAAGTGCTGAGCGACCGCGTCCGCGAGCGCCTCGAGCGGGAAATCCTGACGCGCTAGGGCGTGGCGGTTTTCTTGAGGACCGCAGCCGATTCCTGGTCGGCCGCGACCTGCTGCAGGAAATCGCGAATCTCAGGGAGTTTGTCCACGGGAACCATCACGTCCTTCACCTCGAAGCTGCGCTTGTAGTGCAGCACGCCGTCGGCGACTTTGATTTCGCTATGATACGTTGCGTAGTCGCAGCTGGCCTCGACGGGCTGCGGCGACCCGTCCAAGGCGTAACCCGGCGGCAGCGTGATGTCGAACACGTCGTCCTGCCGCATCGCCTCCTCGAATTCCACCGGATACTTGCGCGCCTTGTGCTGCGTGAAGAGATTGAGGAGGCCGATGTCCTCGTTGGCGACGATATCGGGGCGGAGAATCAGCAAGTCGCCGCTGGGATTCGCGTAGCCCTGGGCTGAAAACTTGTAGTCGAGAGAGAGGCTTTCATCTTCCTTGTCGAGGTTGCCGAGCGACCCGCCGAGGAAGACAAAGTTATTCAGGAAGCCTCCAAGGAAATGCTCGAAGACGTCGGCACGCTTCGAGGGCGGCTGTTCGAGAAACTCCGCGCGCTGCGCCGCCGCCGGGCCTCCCCATTCGACTTGCTGGACTTCACCGGAAAGATCGCCGGTGGCAGTGAGATCGAATTTCGCGACGCGAAGCAAGCGATTGGTCGCGGGCGGCAGGAGAGGCAGAGAGATCAATTCGCCTCCGTCGGGCGCGACGAGCAATCCGTAGGACCGTTGCAGATACCATGGGATGTAGCCCATAGGAACATGCTCGTTCGTGGGATCGAAGATCAGCAGGCGGCCCAACTTCGGATCGTTCACCACGGAGTAGAGGCCGGTATCGGACACGGTGTCCGGAAGGCGAATGGCGAGGATCGCGTGATTGAAGGCGATCGAAGGGTAGGCTGCGTGGACGAAGCCGCGATGCGTGTCGATCAGCACGTAGTATGACTCGATGCCGATTTCGTGAAGCATCGAGCTCAGCAAGGTCGCCTTATCCTTGCAATCGCCGAACTGATGGGCGAAAACCTCGGCGGCGGGATGCGGTTGATAGCCGCCGATCCCGATTTCCACGGCGTAGTAACGGATGCTCCGCTGCATATACTCGGTGAGCGCGCGCATCTTGCTGAGCGGGTCGGAAAGACCGGCGGTCAACTCCGCGACTTTCTGCTGAATTTGCGGCGATGGGGTGCGGCTTGATTGCGTCAGGCTGGCGTACCACAAACCCACGTCCTTCCAGGAGCCGGAGGACTTCGCACGCAAGGCAGTATCCTGCGGGAAATATTTTAGGCCCGCCCATCCGGCAAGCGACCTCCAGGCGGGCATTTGGGGCTCGATTTCCACGGCGGGGAGATCATTGATTTCCCAGGTGTACGTATTCGAACCCGATGCGGCGGGCTTCTGCTCGGGGTAGTTGAACCAGTTCGTCGTGAATTGCCAGCCAGATGGGATGGATAGGATGAGGCGGGCGGTCTTCACGGGCACTTCGTCCTGAAATTCCCAGTCGTCCTCAAAAACGTACGGCCGGCCTTGCTGCACGTACTCGAAGCCGACGACGTTGCCCACGTTTGCTTCGGGGAATTCAAGAGTGTCGACCTTTACGTCGCTATATTCGATATCGTCAAAGAGCCCGTGTTCGATAATGTCCTTCTGGCCGACTGCCAGTTCATGGCCGTTCGCTTCGATCGTCCAAGCCTTCATGTAGGAGATTTTGGTGTCCTTGTCGAACGGAACGTCGAGGCTGCTGTAGTCCCGGCGAGACTCGGGGCGCAGAAGGCGAATCGCCTGTCGGTGGAGGGTGTCGATTTCGCCGCTAGGTTGCACTGAGGTCCGCGTCTCATCGAGAAGAATGACGGCGACGGTGTCTTTGTCATATGCGGGAAGCTTTTCCTGCGCGGCGGTGCGGAGCCAATCCGGCGCAGAATCGCCCGCCTTGGCGCGGGGCGCAAGACAGGAGAGCAGCGCCGCGGCCAGCAGCGCGATCGGAATCGAGCTAGTTGTTTTTCGCCGATGTGGCATTCTGCAAGACCATTTGAGCGTCGTCGTTCGTTCTGATCATGCCGTAGAACGCGCGCAGGGCGGGATAGGCGTCTTTCCCGAACAACACGCCTTTCATCGCCATGTGCCGTTTCACTTCGACCGTGTCGCCCTGAGCGGATACGGAAATCGAGTAGGATGCCGCACCGAGGTCAACCTTCTTTTCAGCCGGGATGCTCTCCGCTTTGAAACCCGAGGGCGCGTGAAGCTTCACATCATCGAATCTCTTCATACGGGAACGGGAAGTAGATCGGATTGACACGCTTTTGGGATGCGAATGAGCCGAGGTCTTCCGCTTGAAACAGATCGAGCGGCATAAGCATTCGCTGGAGCGCGCTGCTGGCGTAGGAGGGAACCTTGATCGTTCCTTCGACGTGGACCGGTTGATTGACATCGTCCCAGTTCGATAACTTGGTGACTTGGAACGCAGAACCCACGGGGAGCCAACGCCGGATTCGATCTTCCAACTGCTTGGTGCGGCCGGTTTCGTCGTCCTTGCGCTCTTCTTCGCGGAGCAGGGCGCCTCTTTGGCCGGTAAAGTCGATCTGGAGGGTGCCCGCGATCGAGCCGTCGGAACTCAGGACCAAGTCGGCATTGCGGACGATAGTCGCGTCGGTCGAGACGGCATTGGAAGTCACCACGTTCGTGGCGTGTTTGTCGTCGATCCGAATGCCCGCTGACTCGGTTTCGTACCACGGAAGGAGTCCAAAGGGGAAAAAGTGCGCGGCGGGGTCAAGATAGTACTCCTTCGAACCTGCGCGGACCCAGACAAGATCGTCGTCCAGCTCGCTAACGTCCTTGCGCTCGGGAACAAAAAGCGCGCGGCTTCGAGGCGCAATGTAAACCTCAGTGGCCTCAAATCCGGCTGCCCGTGAGAGACCGACAAAAAGATAATTGATCTGGCGGTCGTAACCCGCCCCACGGCTCAACAGATCCTCAACGTTGGAGGCGCTTTTCAAGTTCTCGGCCTTCATCTCCTGCGCGGTACGAGCTTCCTCGACGTTTAGATTGCGGATCTGCTGCACGCGGGCATAGATTTTGCGGAGCTTCGTCTCCGGAGGGTCGGACGGGCTGACGATTTTGGCGAGCTCCTGTGCCAGAGCGTTCTTCTTGTCGATGAAATGATCGAGCTGGCCGCTCCACTTCTTCGCCCAATGATCCCAGTACTTAGTGGGCGAATCGTCCTCAGAAGGGTTCTCCGGATCGGCATAGTAGAATTCGACCCGTGGCTCCATGGTTCTCTCGGGCGGCATTAGGGGTTCTTCCTCGATGCCGGGAATGTCGTTCAGGGTCATGGCAAAGGAGCCATCGATCTGTTGCTTAGGAACAGTACCGGTCGGCAAGAGAGATGTCCGGTAGCGGGGGCTAATTCCGAGACCGCCATAACCTTCGTAGGGCTTGTACGTGAAGTGAGCCTCGCGGGTGAACATGTCACTCGCGACCTGCCACTCTTCGTTGTGAACGTAACCGGCTGTCATGATCTCGCGGGCTAAAGGTACGGTTCTAACACGGATGGTTGTTCGGTCCCGACTACGGGGCACAGCCTCTGGGACACAGCCGGACGATCGGTCTTTCGGGCGCAGCGCAATTCACCCACGCAAGAGTGGACTGAACCTTGAACTGAGACACGCCAGATGGGCACACTTTGCAGGGAAAGGAACTGCAAAGTGAGACGGAGCGATATCCCGGAAGTTTCAGCGCAACGCGGTCGAGCGCATGAGGACGTGTGAAAGTGTCACGGACTTGGCGCGAGAGTTGGGGGTAAGGCCGAGATGCCTTTACAAGTGGCGGGCTAAGCTCGATCTGCTGGAGAGCGGAGAAGAGTCAGCGCGGGCGAGCACGCACGAAGGATCCTATCGCAAGCAAGTCTCCATCGAAGCGGCTTGGCCTGGCGAGAAACTCTAGGTATGTATTCGATGATGCAGCCGGGCTGAACGTCGGGGAGGGTAAAGCGTCTCTAACATCAACCTTCAAGCCGCCAACCCCGCACGGCGCGTCGTTTCGAGCACCTGGCCGTCAACTTCGACGATGCTGCCATCGGGACGAATCTGCGACCCGCGGAATGCTAGGTGCCGTCTTCATCAGCGACCCTTGCCGAAAACGATTTCGATGTGGGCAGTGCCTCGTTCCCCTCTTGGAATGAAGTGAATCACAAGAGGGTGCTGGATGATGCGGCGAGACAACCTGCTGGCCCTGCGACGGCGGCGGTTCGTGGTCACGACGAATTCGAACCATAAGTCTTCGACGGTATCGCCATCGGTATTCGCCTTGCGCGCGTCGATTACGCTTTCGCGATACAGAATCATGGCGTCGGCGCCAGGCTGCTTCGACTGGTGATTGTCATTTCAATGCGAGGTCTTCGGGCGGGACCGGCAGCCAGCCTTCCGTGGCCGACAGAGAACGAGCCGCCGCAAACAGCAACAGGCACACGACAATCACGCCAAAGACGCTGCGATGGGCTGGACTCATGCGGGGCCACCTAGCCTTTCTCGCGAATTTACACACACGACGCCATTGCTGCAGCAGTGAATTGCTGAAGCTAGCGAAAATCTATCGGCGGTCGAGAATTTGATCAGCTGATAAAGTATTATCACGGAATTAACCGAGCAGTATTACAACCGTCTGACGCATGCCCGGCGCTGTACCGATCGCCCGAAGAATTGAACGACAAAGCGAGCGAGGGATCGGTCGATTCCCGGCGGCAACGCGTGTAATTCATCCGCACAATGAGAACAGTGAGATGAGGAGAGGGATTCTGAAGAGCTGGCTGGGGACGAGGACTCAAACGCCGTCCTCTTCCCCAGACCCCTTCTCCTGCTAGAAGATGAGACGAAGTATAAATGAAAAGCTGCAAGGTGTGATGTATTTTTTGTCTCACTACGCGGGAATTCATCCCAGAGGCTTGGGGGCTTTCTTGCGCCTTGCCTGCGCTTGCGTCTGGTGCTACCGTGCCGAATTCGCATCCGGGCGCTGGTTGGCGCGACGGAGGGCGAGCGAAGGGAGAGCGAATTGGGGACAAGTTCGTCGAGTTCGATGGCACCACCTGGTGAGTTCCGCCCGTATGTGGGCCCGGGGGAGAGCCCGCGGGAATTCACGCTTCGCGCGATTATTTTGGGCTCGCTGTTTGGCGTGCTGTTTGGCGCTGTTTCGGTGTACGTCGGGCTGCGCGCGGGGCTGACGGTATCGGCGTCGATTCCCATCGCGGTGCTATCGATCAGCATCCTGCGAGCGTTTGGGCGCTCGACCATCCTCGAAAACAACATCGTGCAGACGACAGGGTCGGCAGGCGAGTCCGCGGCGGCGGGCGTGATTTTCACGATGCCCGCGCTGATCTTTCTCGGGTTTTCGCTGAATACGGAGTACTGGCGCGTCTTCTATCTCGCGCTGCTGGGCGGGACGCTGGGCGTGCTGTTCATGATCCCTCTGCGGCGCCAGCTGATCGTGAAGGAGCACGGCAATCTTACTTTCCCTGAGGGCACGGCCTGCGCGGACGTCCTGATCGCCGGAGAGCGCGGAGGATCGTTTGCCGGGCGCGTGTTTTGGGGGCTCGGCCTTGGCGGCGTCTACACATTTTGTATGAACACGCTGGGGATGTGGCCCAACCAGCCGGATTATCAGCCTAAATGGCTGCCGGGAGCGTCCGCGCGCCTTACAATTACGTCCGAATATCTCGGCGTGGGCTACATCATCGGGCCGCGCGTGGCCGGAACGCTTTTCGCGGGCGGCGTGATTTCGTGGCTGGTGATGATGCCCGCGATCCGGTTTTTCGGCTCGCTGGCGCCGGGAGCGGCCCTTTATCCGAGCACTATTCCGATTCCGCAGATGAGCCCCGATCAACTTTGGGCCACCTACATTCGGCCGATGGGCGCGGGAGCGGTGGCCGCATCGGGATTGATCACGCTGATCAAGACGATGCCGACGATCGTTTCGGCTCTGAGCGCGGGTCTGAAAGATGTGCGCGCGAAGCAGGCTGCGATACCGGTGGCCAGCCGGACGGAGCGCGATCTTTCGATGCGCGTCGTAATCGGCGGCTCGATCGTGATTATGGCGATGATCTGGGCGTTCCTGACGTTCAAGCCGGTGCCGGGAGCGCAAACCGGGGCATTCGCCAACCTGATGGCGGCGCTTTTCATTATTGTTTTCGGATTTCTATTTGTGACCGTGGCGTCGCGAATCAGCGGGCTGATCGGCAATTCGTCGAACCCGATCAGCGGAATGACGATTGCCACGCTGATGGCCACGTGCGCGGTTTTTCTGGTGATTCATTGGACCGCGAACGCATATGCCGTGCTGGCGCTGACGATCGGCGGTGTGGTCTGCATTGCGGCGGCGATTGCGGGCGCGACGTCGCAGGATTTGAAGACAGGGTATCTCGTCGGCGCGACGCCGGCGAAGCAGCAGGTGGCGCTCGTGATCGGCGTGCTGGTTTCGTCGCTGGCGATCGGAGGGACGCTGATCCTGATGAACGTGGGGCTCGCCAGCTACAAGCCGATCCAAATTCCGCTGGACATCAACCATTTGCCCACGGGCGTCGAACTCCAGCAGAACAACTATCCGCACGAGGGCAAGACGTATGCACTGGTGAACGCGATCGGCTCGGGCGTGATTCCCGACGGCAAATACCTTTACGATCCATCGACGCGCGAGATCGAAATCCAGTGGGAGCAGGGCATCGGCAGCGCGAAGGCGGCGGCGCCGCAAGCGCGGCTGATGGCCACGGTAATCAGCGGGATTTTGAACCGGCGGCTTCCGTGGCGGCTCGTGTTTCTCGGCGTGTTTCTGGTGATCGCGGTGGAACTGCTGGGGATTCGCTCGCTGCCGTTTGCCGTGGGGACTTACATATCGATCGGCACGACGATGGCGATGTTCGCGGGCGGGCTGGTGCGATGGCTGGCCGAGCAGGGCATGGAGAAAAAATCCGAGTCGGAGAGCGAGGTGAGCCCCGGATCGCTCTATGCGAGCGGATTGATCGCGGCGGGCGGCGTGTTTGGGCTGCTGGCGATCGTGATCAACCTGCTGCAGGATCCCGAGCTCAGCAGGCACGTGCCGCACTGGCTGGCCGTGGTGCTGCATGTGCCATGGTCGGAGGGCTTCTTTGCTGTGGGCGCGAAGTTCATGCCGAATGCGAGCCAGAGCCAGTGGCTGGGGCTCGGATTGTTTGTGGCGCTGGCGATTTCGTTGTTTGTGGCCGCGCGGAAGAAATTGAAGCAATCGTAGGGCGGTAAAACGTAGGACGTACCCTTCACCCGCCCAAAACCAAAGACGCCGGGTTCAGGGTGACGATCCTCATCGGATCGTCAGCGTGCGTCGCGCAAGAACCGCGCTGCTTCTTCGGGGGGCGTGGGATTGATGTAGAAGCCGGTGCCCCACTCGAATCCAGCGACCTTCGTCAGCTTCGGCATCATCTCGATGTGCCAGTGATAATGATCGTTGATTTCCTCACCGATGGGCGAGGTGTGCACGACGAAGTTGTACGAGGGGAACGCAAGCGCGGCGTCGAGCCGGCCGAGGAAATCGCGGAGGATCTGCGCGAGGTTGCCGTAGTTGGGCGTGGGCATGTTTTCGAATGACGAGCTGTGCTGGCGCGGCAGGATCCACGTCTCAAACGGGAAGCGCGGCGCGTAGGGAGCGAGCGCGATGAAATGGTCGGTGCTCAGGATGACGCGCGATTCGGTTTCGATTTCCTGGCGGATCATGTCGCAGAAGATGCAGCGCTCTTTTTCGTCGTAATAGTGGCGGGAGTTGTCGACTTCCTCGCGGACGCGCTTGGGGACGATCGGCAGCGCGATCAATTGCGAGTGCGTGTGCTCGAGCGTGGCACCGGCGGGCTCTCCGTGATTTTTGAAAAGCAAAATGTAACGGAAGCGGCGGTCGTTTTTTAGATCGAGGATGCGGTCGCGATAGGCCCACAGCGTCTCCTCGACCGCGCGGTGCGGCATGGTGGCGAGCGTGTTGCGATGCTCGGGCGTTTCGATGATTACTTCGTGCGCGCCGACGCCGTTCATGCGATCGAAAAGGCCTTCGCCCTCGCGGTCGAGTCCGCCTTCGATGCCGAGCGCGGGAAATTTATTGGGGACGACGCGCAGCGACCAGCCGGGGGTGTCTTTGCCGCTGCCGTTGCGACCGTAGGCCAGGACTTCGGAGGGCGTTTTGCCCTCGTTGCCGGGACAGAACGGGCACATGCCGACGCCCTTGATCTGCACGCTTTCGCGGACGAAGTCCGACGGGCGCTTTCCACGATTGGTGGAGATGATCACCCAACGGCCCGTGATCGGGTCCTTGCGAAGCTCTGGCAAAGATTTCCTCCCCCGCGGCGGCCGAGAACCGGCGATTCCAGGCTGCGTATTGCTTTGTAGCTATTCTATATCCGCTGCGGTGTGCGGCGGCGAAGGATTCCGGGAATTGCCGCGCGTGTGCGCTTAATACGAATGGGACGCGAACGCTCCCTTGTGCAGGCGGACCTCGGGGCGCGCGCCGGGGCGCGTTTCGATGGCTAGCACGTCGAAGCGATACGAAGGCAAATCGATGCGGCGGGCGCGGAGGAATTGGCGCGCCATGCGGGCGAGATTGCGGCGCTTTTCGTCGTTGACGGCGTCTTCGGGCGAAGGCCTATTGCCATCGCCAGCCGCGCGTGTTTTTACTTCGACGAATGCGAGGACAGAGCCGTCGTAGCCGACCATGTCGATTTCGCCTTTGACGCCGGAGCGCATGTAGTTGCGCGCGACGACGACGTAGCCGTGGCGGCGGAGGTACCAGTAGGCGTAGGTTTCACCGCGGATGCCGGTGCGGCGCGCCTGCGCCTTCTTCGAGGAGGCTTCCGAGGAATCGTCGGTCGCGGGCGATTCGACCAGGCCCTTGCGGGCCTTGCGGTCGACGATGGCGAATATCAGACGCGAAAGCATCGGTGGAATCCCAACGGGCGGGTTTGAAACCCGCCCCTACAGGGCGCGCTAGACCGCCCAGAGCCCGGCAGACGCGCTTACGATGCGCTTTCGACTTCGGTAATGCAAGCGTCGAGGGTGCGTATGGCGAAATCGGCTTGCTCTTCATCGATGAGGAGCGGCGGGGCGAGGCGGAGCGTGTTTTCGCCCGCGCCGAGGATGAGCAGGCCTTTGCGGAACGCCAACTCGAGGACGCGATTGCGCATGACGGGCGCGCGCTCTTTCGTTTTCCGATCGCGGACGAGCTCGATGCCGATCATCAGGCCTTTGCCGCGAATGTCGCCGACGATTTTGTGGCGCTCGCGCCAATCGGCGATGCGCTTCGTGATGAATTCGCCCATGCGCGCGGCGTTGGCGATCAGGCCGCCTTCGAGCAGGTCGATGGTGGCGAGCGACGCGGCGATGGCGACGGGATTGCCGCCGAAGGTCGAGGCGTGCGCGCCGGGCTTCCAGTTCATGACGTTGGCTTTTGCGATCACGGCGCTGAGCGGCATGCCGGAGGCGATGCCTTTCGCCGTGCAGATCATGTCGGGCACGACGCCGGCGTGGTCGACGGCCCACCACTTGCCGGTGCGGCCCATGCCGGACTGCACTTCATCGGCGACGAGCAGGATGCCGTGCTTATGGCAGAGGCGTTCGAGCGCCTGCAGGAATTCGGCGGGCGCGGGAAGATAGCCGCCCTCGCCCTGAATCGGCTCGACGAAAATCGCAGCGACTTCCTGCGGATCGACGAGGCGCTTGAAGAGTTCCTCCTCGATGCACGCGAGCGCATCGGCCGTCGGCGTTCTCCGGGCGGCCGCCGGCGACGCCGCGATAGGTATTCGGATACGGCGTGTGGAAGACGCCGGCGAGCAGCGAGCCAAATCCCTTGCGCTGGACGGCCTTGCTCGCGGTGAGCGAAAGCGAGCCCATCGTGCGGCCGTGGAAGCAGCCGTGGAAGGCGATGAATTTGTCGCGACCCGTATGATAGCGGGCGAGCTTCATCGCGGCTTCGATGGCCTCCGTGCCGGAATTGCCGAAATAGACGCGCTTGGCTTCTTTGCCGGGCGCGATTGACGCGAGTTTCTCGGCGAGATCGACCATGCCCTGATAGTAAAAATCCGTGCCGGACATGTGGATCAGGTCGGCAGCCTGCTTTTGGATCGCGGCGACGACGCGCGGGTGGCAATGTCCCGTGGCGACGACGGCGATGCCGGCGGCGAAATCGAGGAAGGTGTTGCCGTCGACATCTTCGATGATGGCGCCGCGGCCGGTCTTCGCGACGAGCGGATAATCGCGCGTGTAGGATGGCGAGAGCACGGCGGCGTCGCGCTCGACGATCTTCCTGGCTTTCGGGCCGGGCAGCTCGGTGATGAGTTGCGGCAATTTCATTTCTGCGGCGGTCTGAGTCTGCATGGTCTCCTCCCCAGGCTCATTCATGCGTTGATAATGTGGATCGGTGGAACGGACGCGTGCCGGGTACAACTACAGGAGAAGGGGTGTTAGTCCACGCCGAAGAGGCTCGGGCGCTCGAGAGAGGGCCTGCCGTGAAGCGAAAGCGCGTGCTGTGCGGAGAAGGTCATTTGTACTTCCAGCGAACCGAACCGTCTTTCGTATCTTCCACTATGATACCAGAATCGGTGAGCTGCTGGCGAATGGCATCGGCGCGCTGGAAGTCGCGGCGGCGCTTGGCGGCGTTGCGCTCCTCGATCAGGGCGTCGACCTGTTCGGCGGCGAGGCGCGGCTTGGCGGCCGTGAAACCGAGCTTGGCGAGCTTTTCGTCATCGTCGTCGGCGAGCACAGAGAGAATCGCGTCGAACTTCTCCATGGCGACGAGCGCGCGCATGGCGTCCTGCTGGAGGAAAGCGCCGCGGTCGATTGCGGTGTTGGCGTCGCGCACGAGATCGAAAACGGCGGCGAGCGCGACAGCTGTGTTGATGTCGTCCGCGAGGCCGGCATCGAATTCATTCTCAGCCGTCTCGATGCGCTTTACCGTCTCCGCATTCGATCCGGCCGGTAACTGCGTTGTTTTGAGGCGCGCCACGAAATTGCGGAGGCGCTCGACGGAATTGCGCGCTTGCATGAGGCCGTCCTCGGTGAAATTGAGCTGGCGGCGATACGGCACCGATAGCAGGAGGAAGCGGATCGTCGACGGCTTCTGCCCTTTGGCGAAGAGATCGCGGAGCGTGTAGAAATTGCCGAGCGATTTCGACATCTTCTGGCCGTCGATGATCAAGTGCTCGGCGTGCATCCAGTGGCGGACGAACGGCCTTCCCGTCGCCGCTTCGCTTTGGGCGATTTCGTTTTCGTGGTGCGGGAACGCGAGATCGACGCCGCCCGTGTGGATGTCGAGCGTGTCACCGAGATATTTCATGGCCATCGCGGAGCACTCGATGTGCCAGCCGGGGCGGCCGGGGCCGATGGGCGTCTCCCAGAAATGCTCGCCGGGCTTGGGCGCTTTCCACAGCGCGAAATCGCGCGCGTCGTCTTTTTCGTATTGGTCGACGTCCACGCGCGCGCCCGCCTGCATGCCGGTGATATCGATTTTCGAGAGCTTGCCGTAGGCGGGAAATTTCGCGATGCGGTAGTAGATCGAGCCGTCGCTCGTATAGGTGAGGCCCTTCTTTTGCAATCTTTCGATCAGCGCGACCATGTCGTCGATGTGGTCGGTGGCGCGGACGAGCTCCTCGGGCATCTGGATGTGCAGCGCGTCGATATCCTCGAGGAACGCCTGGATGTATTTTTCGGTGTACTCGCGGATGCCGATGCCGGCGGCGGTGGAAGCCTTGATGATGCGATCGTCGACATCGGTCACGTTCATCACCTGCATCACGCGGTAGCCCTGCGAATGCAGGAAGCGGCGCAGAATATCCTGAAACATGAAGGTGCGGAAATTCCCGATGTGCGCGAAGGCGTAGACGGTGGGGCCGCAGGTGTAGATGCGCACCTCGCCGGGATGCACGGGCTTCAGCGGCTCGATGCGGTTCGTGAGCGTGTTGTAGAGGTGTACGTCGGGCATCAGCGCCTCTGCGCAAAAGCGTAATTCTATCTGAGGCCTCGCCTTGCGGCAAACGTTAGGGACCAGCCTTTCTAGTCATATTTCGAAGACAGGTGAGGGCCGAAGTTCACCTCGGCGCAGCTTGCCCGTAACCCCACAGCAATAATCATCCCCTAGGATGCGCGCGGTCGGGACTGCGCTCCCCGCCGACGTTCCGATACTCTTCAAGCGAAAAAGGAAGGTCTTCGAAATGATCAAGAAAGCCGCCGCTCTGGGTCTACTGACCCTGGCATTGACAGGAACCGTGTGGGCACAAAAAGATCAGGACGGCCCCAAGAGTATTCCGCATCTCGACCACGTGTTCATCATCATGATGGAGAATCACAGCTACCAGCAGGTGTTCAAGAATCCGAACGAGCCGTACCTGAACAGCTTGATCGCGAACAAGGAGGTCAATCTGGCGACCAACTACTTCGCCGTTGGACATCCGAGCCTGACAAATTATCTCGAGGTCGTTGGCGGCTCGAATTTCGGGATCCGCAGCGACAACGCGCCGAACTGGGGCAGCACAACGTGCACGCCCAATCTTGAGAGCGGACTTGTCAACGCCGACGACGCCGGCAATGGCATAACGGGCGCGCCTGCACCGCCCGTGCCGATTGAGACCGGCACGATCTGCCCAATCTACGGAACCGGCAAGGACGCCGACACACCAGCGGTGGACAACTGGAACGAGATAGGGGTTGTAGGCACCACAATCGTGTTTCCGTACCTGGCTGACATCGACGGCGTGAAGTCGGTCTCGAAGGAGTTTACGGTTGGGAAGTCCATTGCGGATCAGCTTGTGGCAGCCGGGCTGAGCTGGAAGAGCTACCAGGAGGATCTTCCGCTCGGATCGATCTTTGGCGTCAATTCGAGCAACGGAACGGCGACGAACCTGACCGACTTCACGACACTCGCCCCGCTCACGTCAGGCAGCGTCGTGCAGGCGTACGCCGTGAAGCACAATCCGTTCGCTTACTTCAAGAGCGTCCAGGAAGGATGGAACGGAGACAATAGTCTGAAGAACGTGGTCGGCTTCGACGGACCACGCGGGCTGTGGGCCGATCTCGCGACCGGGGATGTCCCGTCGCTGGCCTTCATCGCGCCAAGCCAATGCGATGACCAGCACGGGCGAGGCAACGGCGACGCCTTCTGCGCTTTTGACTTTGGCGCGGACAGCACCGATGGTCTTACCGCTGGCACAACGGTCGGGCTGAACCCAGGGTTGATTCAGCAGGGCGACGTCACAATCGAACGTCTGGTGGAAGGCATCGAGGCTTCGCCGGTGTGGCGCCACGGCCGCAGCGCAATCGTGATCGTGTGGGATGAGAACGACTACAGCGGCATCGCCATGATGCCGAATGGCCTGTTTCCGCCGCAGAATCAGAACCGGGTCGTGCTCACCGTCGAGACGAACCACGGCCCGCAGGGCGTGCAGAGCAGCACCTACTACAACAGCTTTTCGCTCTTGCGCTCGATCGAGGCGGGATTTGGGCTTCCGTGCCTGAACCACGCGTGCGACCAGGGCGTATCGGTGATGTCGGACCTTTTCGGTGGCGGGGGCCACTAAGCGGAAGAGATCCGCTCGTCGCATTGGGATTGTGCAATCGGCAGGACCGGCCCTGGGAGCTTACGCTCCCAGGGCCTTTTTTGTCGCCCTGAAAGCCGCATGCGGCCGAGGACCAGTCACCTCGGGCAATTATGATAAATTCGAGCCGGCAAATATGTAGGCCATCTATCCGATCGGGGAGACCCACGAACATGTCTTTATTCTGCCGCTCCGTTGTCTTTGCGCTGGCACTCAGCGTGATCAGCGCGCCGTCGCTGGCACAGGGCAAATCCGACCAATCGAACCAGTCCGACATACCGGCGAAGTTCACGGCGCCGACGGGGGACTACGATTACGTCAAGCGCGTGGCAATGATCCCGATGCGCGACGGCGTGAAGCTCTACACAGTGATTGTGATTCCGAAAGGCGCCACGCACGCGCCGATTCTGCTGACGCGCACGCCCTACGACGCGGCGACCCGCGCGGCGCGCCACGAATCGCCTCACATGCTCGACGAGCTTCCTCAGGGCGACGACGTATTCGTCAAGGCGGGCTACATTCGCGTCTTTCAGGACGTGCGGGGCAAATATGGCTCCGAAGGAAACTATTTCATGACGCCCGCGCCGGTCGGCCCGTTGAACAACACCGGAACCGACGACACCACGGACGCGTACGACACGATCGACTGGCTGGTGAAGAATGTGCCCGAATCGAACGGCAAGGTAGGGATGCTCGGCTCCTCCTACGAAGGCTTTACCGTTGTGATGGCGCTGATACATCCACACCCTGCGCTCAAGGTGGCTGCGCCTGAGAGCCCGATGGTGGATGGTTGGATGGGCGACGATTGGTTCCACTACGGCGCGTTTCGCGAGCCGAATCTCGATTACTTCACCGACCAGATGACCGCGCGCGGCAACGGCTCGGACATACCCCGTGAAGGACACGACGATTACACGAACTTCCTGAGCAAGGTTTCAGCGGGCGATTTCGCGCGTGCCGGCGGCCTGGACCAGATTCCGTTTTGGCGCGAGATGGAAGCACATCCGGCCTACGATGCTTTCTGGCAGGGGCGGGCCCTCGACAAGATCATGGCTACGACTCCGCTGAAGGTTCCGACCATGTGGTTGCAGGGCCTGTGGGATCAGGAGGACATGTGGGGCGCAATCCACTGCTACGAGGCAATGGAACCGCGGGACACCCAGAACGACAAGAATTATCTCGTGATGGGACCGTGGCGGCACAGCCAGGTGAATTACGACGGCTATTCGCTCGGGCCGCTACTGTGGGACGGGAACACAACGTTGCAGTTTCGTCGCGACGTCCTCTTACCATTCTTTAATCAGTATCTGCTGGATGGGGCGCCGAAAGCGGATACGCCACCCGTGCTGATTTACAACACGGGAGAAAACCATTGGGATCGCTTGCAGTCGTGGCCACTGAGTTGCGACCAGGGCTGCCCCAACAAATCGCGGCCAATCTATCTGACGGCAAACGGCGGATTGTCCTTTGACAGCCCGGACGCGACGGCCCCGAAATACGATGAATACGTTTCCGACCCGGCCAAACCCGTGCCATACGGACCGAGGCCAGTCGTTTCGACAGACGGCGCGGCGTGGCGCCGCTGGCTCGTAGACGATCAGCGTTTTGTCGATGGCCGCCCCGACGTGCTCACGTATGAGACCGAACCCCTCACCGCGCCTCTGCGACTGAGCGGCGCGCCCGAGGTGAATCTCTATGCGTCCACCAGCGGGACCGACAGCGACTGGGCCGTGAAGCTGATCGACGTCTATCCCGGCACGGTGCCGTCAGAACCCGAGTTGGGCGGATACGAGCTGTCGATCTCCCTCGACATTTTCCGCGGACGCTATCGGACGAGTTTCGCACATCCGGAAGCAATCACGTCGAACGAGCCGTTGCTATACCGCTTTGGCCTGCCGACGGTGAACCATGTTTTCCTGCCGGGACACCGCATCATGATCCAGGTGCAATCGACTTTGTTCCCTCTGTACGACCGCAATCCGCAGACGTTTGTGCCGAACATCTTTGATGCCAAACCCGAGGACTACCGGAAAGCCACGCAGCGTATTTGGCATACTCCGGGTGACGCCAGCTTCATCGATTTGCCCGTCGTGCCCTAGATTCGCGCAAGGAGCGTTCGCATGGCCGGAGAGTTTAACCGTCAGTCCGTCATCGACGAGGAGCACCTGAAGCTTCTCTCGATCTGCTACATGATCTCGGCCGCGATTTCGGCATGCTTCTCGATGATGGGCCTGATGTACGCCGGGATGGGCGCCGTGGTGAGCGAGGCAATCGAAGCACGCTCCCGAGCTGGCGACGAGATGCAGCCAACGCACCTCCGCCCGCGTTTATCGGCTGGATTTTCGGGGCAATCGGCGTGGCATTCTTCCTGATATTGATCACTCTGGCCGGGCTCAAGCTGGGCGTCGCGCTCTCGCTCAAGAAGCGAAAGGCGAGAACGTTTTGCATGGTCGTGGCAGCGTTCGAATGCCTGGGAGTGCCCTACGGCACACTCCTCGGGATCTTCACGTTCATCGTGCTCGGCAGAGATTCGGTGACCCGGCTATTCGAAGCGAGCGTGGCTCCTCAATCGCCCGCCTGATCTGGGGCGGTTTCGGCGGATCAAAAACCGATCAGCGCACAAATGGATAGATTTCGTCGGCGATCCAGTAATTGGCCAGCATAAATGCAAAGAGCGTTCCCAGCGACCACAGGATCCACCGGCGGCGCCGCCAGAGGGAACTGAGAGAGGAGCGCTGCAGAGGGATGTCCACCAAGTAGGCCGCGCAGTAGCAAATATTTGCCAGCAGCGCGAGGACGGCTAGAGGCGTGAGCGAAGGCAGTGTCAATGCCGGGCGGAAATGGGGCCAGGTCAGTGCGAGCCACGCGCCGGTGGCCGCGACGAGGACGAAATTGTAGGCGAGGCGGCGCGGCTCCCAAAAGCGAATTGCGTCCATAAAAGAGCCTCGCGGCGGACCGATCGATGATCTGTCAAAATCACCCTGATGCGTGTTTTCCACGGAAGCCCTCCAAGGTTCGATGCTTGAGTCCGAAATGAAGAATACCTCGCTTCCTCTTATCTGTCAAGTACTTGGTTATGCAAAGTATATAAAAAAGAAAAGCAGATCCCTCACTGCGTCCCGCGCCCGCAAGAGACGCGGGAAAAGCAAGGGCGCGCGGGACTTCGTTCGGGACGACAGCTCGCGTTGGTTGGCACCTATGACAAAGACATGCGGGGCGAGTTCCGGTTGAACCGAAAGCGGCACGTCGGGAAAGCGGGGTGATCTAGATTAGGCCGAGAACCGCGTCGAGGATGCAGTTGGCGACTTCGAACTTTGCGAGCTTGGGGAGCGGGATTTCGCGGCCGTCGCGGAGGAACAGCGTGACGATGTTGGTGTCGCCGTCGAAGCCGGCGCCTTCCTGGGTGACGTCGTTGGCGACGATCATGTCGGCGCCCTTGCGCGCGAGCTTGGCGCGGGCGTTTTCGGCGAGCAGCGTGGTTTCGGCGGCGAAGCCCACCAGAATGCGGCTGCCCTTTTCGCGGCCGAGCTCGGCGAGGATGTCGGGCGTGGGCTCGAGCTGGAGCGTGAGCGAGCCTTCGCCGCGCTTGAGTTTTTGCGTGTGCGCGGCGGCAGGGCGGTAATCGGAAACGGCGGCGGCCATGATGATGACGTTGGCTTCAGCGGAGCGATCGCGGACGGCGTTGCGCATCTCCTCGGTCGAGCGCACGGGAATCCAATCGACGCCGCCGGGAACCGTGAGGTCGGTCGGGCCGCTGACGAGAATCACGCGGGCGCCGCGGCGGGTGGCGGCCTCCGCGAGTGCGTAGCCCATTTTGCCGGACGAGCGATTGGTGAGGAAGCGGACAGGATCGATATCCTCGCGGGTGGGTCCGGCGGTGACGAGCACGGTGCGGCCTTCGAGATCGCGGCGCAGGCCGAGGACAGCGCAAACTTTTTCGACGATGGCGTCGGTCGAGGCGAGGCGGCCCGCGCCCGTCATGCCGCAGGCGAGGTAGCCTTCGCCGGGATCGACGACGTGGACGCCGCGCGCGCGCAGCGTGGCGACATTTTCCTGCGTGGCAGGATGCTCCCACATGTTGACGTTCATCGCGGGCGCGACGATCACGGGCGCTCTCGTGGCGAGGTAAAGCGTGCCGAGGAAGTCGCCGGCGATGCCGTGCGCGAACTGGCCGAGAATGTCGGCGGTGGCCGGCGCGACGAGCAGAAGATCGATGCGCTGCGCAACGGCGATGTGCTCGATGGCGCTTTCGACGTTGGCGGGCGCGGCTTCGCCGGGCGCGAACATCTCGGTGATGACTTTCTGGCCGGTAAGCGCGGCGAAGGTGAGCGGCGTGATGAATTCCCGCGCAGCGCGGGTCATGACGACCTGCACGTCGAGCTTTTCCTGCTGCAGGCGGCGAACGAGCTCCGCCGCTTTGTAAGCGGCTACTCCGCCGGTAACGCCGAGGGCAATTTTCATAGCGTTCCAAGAAGGGCGCAGCAAGCAGCGCCCCTACGACCAACAGCCAGCAGGAAGCGACGGCTCGCGCTGCTACTTGCGGCGCTTGCCTTCTTTTTCGTCCGCGGGCAATTCGGGCGTCTCGTATTCGAGGAGGCCGAGCAGCAACTCTTCCTCGGCGATGCGCGAGGTCTTGCGCGAGCGCGGATTTTCCAGGAGCGGGCGCCCGCCGATCATCAGCTGGCGCGCGCGGCGCGACACGACCACAACGTATGCAAACTGGCTTTCCGGTGCTTCTCTAGAAACAGCCATCAAGATCAGCCTCCAAAGGATTTCAGAATATCGCGAATCCGTTCTTCTTTTTGGGCCGTGAGGCAGCGCGAAGCAAGAGCAATGGCCTGCACCTCGCGGCCGGCACGATCGAGATCGTCGTTGACGATCGTAAAATCATAACGGGTGTAATTCTGGATCTCCTGCCGGGCGCGCTCGAGTCTCCGGCGAATTTCATCCTCGGAATCCTGGCCGCGTTCCCGGATGCGGCGCTCGAGATCGGGAGCCGACGGCGGCAGAACGAAAATGGCGACCGAACGCGGCAGCTTGCCCTTTACCTGCAAGGCGCCCTGCACGTCGATTTCGAGCACGAGGTCTTTGTGCTGCGCCAGCGCTTCGTCGAGCCACTTGCGCGGCGTGCCGTACCAATTTTTGCCGAAGACCTGTGCGTGTTCGAGGAATTCGCCCCGCGCCACCATCTGCTGGAATTCCGCTTCTGAGACGAAATTGTACCATCTACCGGCGCTTTCCGTCTTGCGCGGCGCACGCGTGGTGCACGAAACCGCCAGCAGCGTGCCGGGAAGCTCGAGGATCTTCTGCACGAGCGTCGATTTTCCAGACCCGGAGGGGCCGGAGACGATCAAAACCAACGGTTCTTTCTGGGGCTCGCTCGGGCTCATTCGATATTCTGGACCTGCTCGCGCAGCTTTTCGATTTCGGATTTGATTTCGAGGCCCATTTGCGTGATCTCGAGGCCCTCGGCTTCGTTGCCCGGCGTTTTGGAAAGCAGCGTGTTGCTTTCGCGCTGCATTTCCTGCAAGAGGAAATCGAGCTTCTTGCCTACGTCGGAGGCGCCGACCAGCAGCGATTCGAATTGCTGCACGTGGCTCGCGAGGCGCGTCAGCTCTTCGGATACGTCGCTGCGTTCGGCGGCAAGAGCCGCTTCCTGCGCGAGGCGCGCGGGATCGAGATGGGCATCGCCGAGAAGTTCCTTCAAGCGCGTTTCAAGGCGGCGCGCGAAGGCCGGACGCGCGCGTTCCGCGAGGACTGCGATTTTCGCCGCGAGGCCGGCGATGCTTTTCAGGCGGCCGGACATTTCCTGGCGCAGGGATTCGGCTTCGTGCTCGCGCATGCGATCGAGCTTGTCGAGCGCTTCTATGAGGCATTTCGCGACGACGCCTTCGAGGAGCCCGATTTCCTCGTCGAGTGATGCGGCGGGGGGGCCGATCACTCCCGGGAGGCGCAGAATCGACGCAAGATCAGGCTCCGCTTGGATCGAGAATTTGGCGCGCAGCGCGTGCACGGCCTCGAGATAGGCTGCGGCGACTTCCTGATTGACGCTCACGGCCGCGGGGCCTGCAAGTTCATAGCGAACGGTGAGATCGAGATGGCCGCGGCGGACACGTTCGCGCACGATCTGGCGCATGCGCGGCTCGACCGGCTCGAAGCCCTCCGGCACGCGCAGGTGCAGATCGAGGAAGCGGTGATTTACGCTGCGGACCGAAACCCGCAAGCTGAATCCGCCGAACGCCGCCTGGGCGTGGGCGTAGCCCGTCATGGACTTGAGGCGCTGTGGCTTGGAGGCCGCCTTGGGCGAATCGGTTGGTGCGGGTTGAGGGCGCGCTTCGGACATCATTCGGGACCTGCGCCGCGGGATACGGGCTCGGCGTCGCGGAACTGCATTTCGTAGAGGCGCGCGTAGATTCCGCCGCGCGCGAGAAGCTCGTCGTGAGAGCCGCGCTCGCGAATCGCGCCGTCTTCGAGGACGGCGATCGTATCGGCGCGGCGGATGGTCGAGAGGCGATGCGCGATGACGAAGACCGTGCGGCCGGTCATGAGATTGTTGAGCGCGCCCTGCACGAGCATTTCGGATTCGGAATCGAGCTCGGAGGTCGCTTCGTCGAGAATCAGGATGGGCGCGTCCTTAAGAAGCGCGCGCGCGATCGCCAGGCGCTGGCGCTGGCCGCCGGAAAGGCGCTGGCCACGATCGCCGATCATGGTTTGGTAGCCCTGCGGCATCTGGATGATGAAATCGTGCGCCAGAGCCGCCTGCGCGGCGGCGATGATTTTGGCGTCGGGCATTTCGGGACGGCCGTAGCAGAGATTATTGCGCACCGTGTCGTTGAAGAGGATCGTCTCCTGCGTGACGACGGCTATCTGCTCGCGCAGGGACCGCAGCGTGACATCGCGGATGTCGTAGCCATCGATGCGGACTGCGCCGGATGTCGCC
Organism: uncultured Acidobacteriota bacterium; assembly: GCA_963814735.1. Lineage (GTDB taxonomy): Bacteria > Acidobacteriota > Terriglobia > Acidiferrales > UBA7541 > Palsa-295. The sequence continues at coordinate 49,136 of CAWFEC010000010.1, forward strand.
GCGTAGAAGCGAGGCAGGAGATTCACCAGTGTGGTCTTGCCGGCGCCGCTCGACCCGACGATCGCAACCAGCGCTCCTGCGGGAACCTTCAAGTCGATATTGCGCAGAATCAGCGGGCCGCTGTCGTAGGCGAAACTCGCGCGATCGAATTCGACGGACTTCGAAAGGGGCGGCAAGACTTTGGCGCCCGGTGTTTCCATGCTTTCTTCCGGCAAATCAAGATAAGCAAATACCTGTGCGGAAATTCCAACGGCCTGGAGGAACAGCTGATAGACCGTGCCGATGCGTTTGATCGGTTCGTAAGCCTTGAACAGGGCGTAGGCGAAGGACACAAACAGTCCAACGCTCATACGGCCCGCCTTGATCTCGCTGCGCGCGAAGAGCAGGACGAGCGCGACAACAACGGCACCGAGAAGGTCCATCACGGGCGACGTGGCGGCAAAGGCCCTGATCCAGCGCATGTTTTCGCGCAAGAGGTTGCGCGCGGCTTCTCGAAACTTGCCGATCTCAAAGTCTTCCATCCCGAAGGCTTTCACGACGCGATTGCCGCTGACGGTCTCCTGGAGAATCTGGCTCAAGTCCGCCAGACGAGACCGGCTCTTTTCCGAGGAGCGTCTGATCCGGCGGCCGAAGCGACTGACGGGCAACACAACGAGTGGAATCAGAAGGGCGGCACCGAGGGCCATCCTCCAATTGATGACCAGCAAAACGCTGACGAAGGCGATGAGAGCGAATATCTGGCGGAAGAGTTCGGCAAACCAATCCGAGAGGGCGCTGCGAATCTGCTCGATATCGGCGATGACCGCGGACATGACGCGGCCGACCGGGTTGTGCTGGAAGAAACCGACCGGTTGCTGGACGACGTGGCTATAAACCTGGTTGCGGAGATCGGTGACGGCGGAAAGGCCCACGTGCTGAATGAGAATGCTGCCGACATATTCCGCCGTTCCCTTCAGCAGTGTCAGGAACACCAGCGCGATGGCGAAAACCGTCCAGACGTTGTGAAATCGGCGCGGAGCAAACGAGTGCAGATCCAGCACGTAGCTGGTATACGGCACGCGAAACATGGTGAGGGCCTGGGAAGTCGAATGCGGATTCAGGATCACGTCGAAAGCAGGACGAAGGGCAAAAGCCACGAGGAACTCAACCGCACCCATCACTGCGATCAGAAGGATACCGGCCACGAGACGCGGGACGTAGGGCCGCAGATATCGCAGCAGCCGCCAAATTTGGTGGTGATCCTTCACGCGTGAAAGGCTCTCCATAACTTTAACTTTGTGCGCCAACGCCGTACGCTCGAAGTCTGCCTAGACTATGCAACTGCGTGTGTATCTGGCAAGGCGTAATCGCGCCAGGCGTGCTGCGCCGCAAACGCGGCGGAACTATCCCGGCGATTTATCCATGTCGCGATGGACAACTTTCGCGGTGTATCCCTTGTGCTGCAGCGCGCGCCGGATCACTTCGGCCAGCGCGACCGAGCGATGCCGCCCGCCGGTACAGCCGAGCGCGATCGTGAGATAACTTTTCCCCTCCGCGATGTAATGCGGGATCAAGTAGCCGAGCAGGCTCTCGATGCGGCGCAGGAATTCGCCCGTCTGCGGAAACGAGCGGATGTAGCGCGCCACGCGCCGGTCTTTACCCGTGAAAGGACGCAGGCGCGGAACGAAATGGGGATTCGGGAGAAAACGCACGTCGAAAACGAGGTCGGCATCGGTCGGGATGCCGTAACGGAAGCCGAAGCTTACGACGGATACGAGCAAGGGGCGGCGGCCGGCCTTCTGAAAACGCTCGATGATGAGGTCGCGCAGTTCGTGAACGTTGAATTTCGTGGTGTCGATGATGACGTCCGCGACGCGGCGGATCGGGGCCATGCGGCGGCGCTCGGCGCGAATGCCTTCGGCGATCGATGCGCCGTGGCTGAGCGGGTGAGGGCGGCGCGTCTCGCTGAAGCGGCGCTTCAGCGCGTCGTCGCTCGCTTCCATGAAGACGAGCGTGATCGGGTGCCGGCTGCGCAGCTCGCGATAGATGCCCGGCAGCTTTTCGATCTGTTCGCCTTCACGCGCATCTACAAGCAGCGCGGCACGTTCCACTTCGCCGCGGCCCTCTTCGTAGAGTTCGGTGAAGGTGGGGATCAGAGCGACCGGCAGGTTGTCGACGCAATAGAAACCGAGATCTTCGAAGGTGTTAAGCACCGTGCCCTTGCCGGAGCCGGACAGGCCCGTGACCAATACAAGTTGGCGGGCGGCTGTCTTAGGAGTCGGACTCTTGGGGGCTGAAGCCTTGCGCGACGAGTGTTTCCGGGCGGCGGGCGTCACGGCGGGCCGGCGCTCAGGCCTTGACCCGGCGGCGATGCGTGCTCGGGATGCGGAGGTCTTCGCGGTACTTGGCGACGGTGCGGCGGGTGACGCGAATGCCTTCGTCGCCGAGCTTTTTGGTGATCTGGTCGTCGGTGAGCGGATGGCTTGTGTCTTCCTCTTCGATCATCTGTTTCACGCGGCGCTTCAGCGAGAGGAGCGACATCTCGCTCCCCTGCGGCCCATTTACAGATTCCGAGAAGAAGCTGCGAAGTTCCAATACTCCTTGCGGCGTGTGCACGTATTTATTGGCGACGGCACGGCTGACGGTGGACGGATGTACGCCGACTTCCTCGGCGACTTCCTTGATCATCATCGGCTTGAGGTGATCGGGGCCATAGTCGAGGTAATCGCCCTGGCGGCGCAAAATCGAATGGCAGACGCGCTGAATGGTGTGTTTGCGCTGCTCGATATTTTTCATCAGCTGGATCGCGGCGGTGAAGCGCTCTTTGACGTAGTTGCGCACGTCGCGATCGGCGGCATCGCGGGAAAGCAGGCGGCGATAGGTCGGGTTCAGGCGGAGCTGCGGCAAATCGTCGTCATTCATGAAAACCTGCCACTCGCCATCGACCTTGCGGAACTGGACGTCGGGCTCGACGAGGCGCGGCTCGGTCTTGTTGTAGCGGAGGCCGGGCTTGGGATCGAGGCGCTTGATGACGTCAACAGCGCGCTTGACGAGCTCGACGGGGCGATTCAGCGCCCGCGCGACTTCCTTGAGCTGATTATTCTGCAGGAGCTTGAGATGCTCGGTGATGATCTGGTGCGCGAGCGTGTTCTGCGGATCGATAATTTTGATCTGCAATAGCAGGCATTCGGGCAGATCGCGCGCGGCGACTCCCGGCGGGTCGAATTCCTGCACCATGGTCAGCGCTTCTTCAACGTCTTCCATGGAGTAGTTGCCGGACTGCGCGATTTCATCGAGGGTGGCCGTCAAATAGCCGTTCTCATCGAGGTTGCCGATGATTCCTTCGGCGATCTTGCTCACGGTTTCGGTGCAGATTGCGACGCTTAACTGCCACTCGAGGTGATCGGCCAGGCTCGATGGCGAAGAAAGGAACTTATCGAAGGAAGGCTTCTCGATCTCCTCACGCTCGCTGCCGGCGACGCGCTCGGCGCCGGTATCGAGATACTGCGTGAAGAACGAGCCAAAATCGAATTCATCGAAAGGATTGGCCGCTTCGGTTTCGGGAACCTTTTCCGTTTCCTTCTTGAGAAACGCCTCGTCGGTATAGCTTTCTACCGCTACGCCCTCTTCCTGCATTTCTTCGAGGACGGGATTGGCCATGATCTCCTGGTTGATCATCTCGCGCAGTTCGAGGCGATTGAGCGCGAGAACACTCACCATCTGCACGAGGCCCGGCGTGAGGATCTGCTTTTGGGCTACGCGGAGATTGAGTTTGGGTGCGAGCCAATTCATAAAATCAGTTGAGCCGGAATCCTTCTCCCAAATAGAGACGGCGAACATCGGGATTCGCAGCCACCTCGGGGGGCGTGCCGGAAGCGAGTATCTTTCCCTCTGTAATGATATACGCGCGGGTGGTGACGGCGAGCGTGTCTCGAACGTTGTGGTCCGTAATGAGCACCCCGATGCCGGCGCCGCTTAGATCGGCGATGATTTTCTGGATGTCAATAACAGTAAGCGGATCAATGCCCGCGAAGGGCTCGTCGAGCAGGACGAACGAAGGCGCAAGCACCAGGGAGCGCGCGATTTCCAAACGACGACGCTCACCGCCCGATAGAACATACGCCCGGCTGTAACGAACTCCTTCGAGTCCCATTTGCGCCAATAGCTCCTCCACGCGATCACGCCGCTGCTCGACGGTTAGAGACAGGGTCTCCAGGATTGCCAGGAGGTTCTCTTCGACCGTCAGCTTCCGAAAGACGGAAGGCTCTTGAGGAAGGTAGCTGATGCCGCTCCGGGCCCGCAGGTACATGGGGAGGTCGGTAATATCCTCGGCGTCCAGCAAAACACGACCGTAGTCCGGACGTGCGAGGCCGACCAGGATGTAGAACGTCGTGGTCTTTCCTGCGCCGTTCGGCCCGAGCAGCCCAACCACCTCGCCTTGCTGAATCTCCAGGCTGACATCATCGACAACTTTCCGACCTCGGTACGATTTCCGCAGATCGGCGGCCTGAAGTTTCAACATGCCGGTTCATTTCTCAACCCGGTGTTTGGTCAGCGTGCGCGAACCTTCTTGCGAATCAATCAAAATCGTATCATTCGCAACAAAGAAGGTCAACGAACGGCCGGTTGCCGTGTTGCTAGAACTGTCGCTTACCGTGGGCTTCCCGCCCGAAAGAACGAATTTCCCGTCGGCGGCGGTGTACTCGCCCTGCTCGGCCATGCCTCGGCGGTCGCCCTGGCGGACGATCACGCCACCCTGAGCCAGTACGCGGTCGAGTTGGCGGCCACCGGTGGCAGGTGAGGCGCTGGGGGAGGTTGAGGGCGCTGACGCGCCTGGGGCAGCGGGGCCAAGGAAAACGTCCAAGGTGCGCGATTCGAGGGACCCCTGGTCAGAGCTCGCTATCACGCCACCTTCGAGATGGGCCTTGCCTTGGTCGGCCCAGTAGGTCAGGGTCGGCGCGACGACCTTCCAGAGTGTGGGACCCGATGATTCCGAGGAACCTGGCGGACGGCTCGGCACAGGTTTTCGCGCCTCGGCTGCTTCGCCAAATGGCGTGGCGAATGGCCCGGAGGCCTGCGGGAAAACGGCGACCACGTGGCCAGCCGCCTGGAGCTTCTTGTCGTCGCGCCAGAGCTCGATGCGGTCGGCATCGAGGACCGATTCGCCCTGCCAGAGGCGGGCGTGGCCGGCGTAAACCACGTGCCCGGAGGTGGTGGAACCGACGAGCGTATCGGCAGAAATGTGTGCCGCGCCGGAACCGAAGCCGACTGCGTCGCTTTGTTTGGGAGAATTGCTCGCCGGCAGATAGGTCGACGCCACACCACCGGAGAGCCGGAGATCGCCCGACTTTTGGTTGACCGTGGCGTTCGAGGCAGTGGTGCGGCTGACCGAGTCGGAAATTACGGGCGAACCTTCGAGCGTGATCGTATTCGTGGACTGCACGATGCGCGCGTGGTCCGCGCTCGCGCTGCGGTCGGCCTGCTGGAAACGCACGCCGCCGGTCTCATCGAGAATTTCCCAATTACCGTTCGCGCCGAACGTGACGGTCATTTCAGCGGCCGAGATCACCTGCGGGGCGGCGGTGCCCGTCTGGCTGTGAACTTCGACGCCCGAGTGACCAAACAGTTTTTCGAGTCGCTTACCATCGGCGATTTGCGCGACGAACTTTTTCGCTGCGAGAGTGGTTGTGGCGTCGCCGCTGCGCGATTCGATGGTTGCCGGGGCGAGGGTTTCCGCGCTCTCGATTCGCTGCTGGTCGATTGTTTCGGCGCGGAATCCTCGGGCTGCCGTGCCGGCACCGAACTTCACGCGCAATGCGGCGGTCTTCAGCACGCGCGAAACCATTCCTTCGTGCGATTCCTCGATCACGTCGCCGGTCGCGGTCATGTCTTGAATCAGGCTTTGGCCCGGCAGCATGGCGATCTCGACATGCTGCGCGGAAAAGCGGTCCGTGCCGGCTGGCGCCTGCCGCGTGCCGATTACGGCGCCGTCCGCGACAACGCGCTCGACCCGACCGCTGGAGTTAAGAAAGCCTTCGAATTGCGCCGCTGTGACGCTGGTCTTGCCCCCACCCTGATTCGCATTCAGCTGAGGGTGTCCTTCGGCAATTACATCGCGCGCGCGGTCGTTGTCGTCGAGGTCGACAGCGATTTCGTCGGCGACGAGCTCGCGAGCACCCTCGCGCACGATTGCCGGGCCATCCAGCACGACTTGCCGCTGGTTGCGATCGATGGCGAGGCTGCTGCCGGTAGCGCTGACCGGCATGTTGCCCGTTTTCGGCGAAGCCGTGAAATCGAACTCGACGGCGCGCTGAACCCGCACGATGGAATTGCTGGTGCTGTAGCTGACGCCGATGCCGCGTCCTTGGCCGCCGGGGAAGCTGAACTGCACCGGAGCCGCGGTGGAAGCTTCGCCCGTGTCGCGATTGAAGGCGAGATCGCTCGTTTTCACCCGGAGAGCGGGCGATGTGGCTGCGATCGCGGGGCCCGCCGCCGGTTTTGCAGCGTCGACGTCAATTTCGACGGCGCCCTCGCAGTGGACCACGCCGCCATCGAGCTCGTAATTGCATTCGTGCGTGTGAATGTTGTCGTTGCGGCTGCCATCGCGACCGTAGATCGTGATCCAGACGTCTTGCAGAAGCGCGCGATTCTGATTTTTGTATTGAGTGAGGTGCGAGGCGCGGACGGTGAAGAGCGTCCGATTCTGATCTACCTTCGAGAAGGAAAATTGATCGGATTGTTGCGCCACTGTGGCAGGAACGGCCGCGGGACCAAGGCGCAACGCGCGCGCCCGGCTGATCGAGCGGTTAACGTACACTCCGGCGACGGCAAGTGCGGCGAGCCCCGCCGCACTCGCAGCCCAACGCGCATAGCGCGCGGCTTCCCGGTTGCGCAAGCTGAAAGCCTCCTACGTGATTAGAAGCAGAGTATAGGGACTTGGTTTGCGGGGGACAACAACCCATCCGCCGAAGGAGGCTTAGCCGGCGGGCAGCATGCCAATGCCGGCGGCGGCGACGCTGTCGCGAGTCGAATTCTTCACGGCGTACATCGCTTCGTCGGCAAGGTGCAGCAGTTCGGCTTTGGTACGCGAGTCGGTCGGATACGAGGCGACTCCGATGCTCGCTGTCATCGTGATATGCAAGCCAGTGTCCTTGAGCCACGGCGTCTCGCGGACCAGCTTGTGCAGGCGGCGCGCAACGCCGAGCGCATTTTCCTTGGAGGTCTGCGGGAGCAGCACGACAAATTCGTCGCCGCCGTAACGGAAGGCCAGATCGATGAGACGGCACTTTTCCTTGATCGCTTCGCCGATCTCCGAAAGCAGTTTCGAGCCGACGAGGTGGCCGTGCGTGTCGTTGACGTTCTTGAAATGGTCGAGATCGATGAAGATCAGCGAGAACTCGAACGCGTAACGGTGCGAACGGTAGATTTCCGTGTCGAGCATGAAATTGAGGTGCCGCGCGTTGTAGAGGCTGGTGCAGTCGTCGGTGATCGTGAGCTCGTGAATCCGCTGGACGTGGCGCGCGTTCTCGATGGCGATCGCGGCGTAATCCGCCAGGGCTTCGAGAAGCGCCAGATCGCGTTGGCTGAAACCTTCCGGGCCGACGCAGTTAAGCAGCTCGATCACGCCAAGGCATTGCTCGCGGAAGCGCACGGGAACGGCCACGATCGAGCGTGTAGCCATCTTCGTCCGTTCGTCGACCTGGCCGAAGAAACGCGAATCCTTGCTGGTGTCCGCCACGACGACCGCCTCGCCCGATTGGGCGACCCATCCGGCGAGGCCTTGCCCCACCTTGATGCGCACGTCCTTCAGCGCCTCGGCGCCCTGGCCCGTGGCAATCTGGAAGTAGAGCTCGTGCTTGTCGAGGTCCATGAGCAGCAGCGACCAAGTGTCCGGGCGGAGGACCTCGTTGATCTTTTCCATGATGGTGCGAAGGACTTGATCAAGCTGCAGGGATGACGTGAGGGCCTTGCCCAACTCGTGGAAAACGTTGACCTCGTGGCTATCGGGCGCGGGCGGCTCGATGTCCGGATGGCGGCGGCGTTCCATGCCCTCGAACGGCTTCGCGTCGCTTGCTCGGCGCGTACGTCCAGCGCCAGTTCCGGTGGTGCCGACGTCTTGGGATTCTCGGGACAATAGTTGCATTATAGTGAACGGATTTCGCCCGCTGCAACGGACATTCCTGGATGATTGCCGAAAGGCCAATGGCTCCCGGGACGCCTGCCTTCCGGGCGGCATTGACACGCCTTCCACCCACGCCTATATTTTTCTTGGTTTCTTCGGAATGCCCTCGACTCCTTTCGGCGAACATCTCAAACGCGAACGCGAAATGCGCGGCGTCTCCCTCGAGGAGGTGTCAGCGGCTACCCGCATCAGCACGCGCTTCCTTGAGGCGATCGAGAACGAAAAGTGGGACGAGCTGCCGGGCGGCGTATTCAACCGCGGATTCATTCGCTCGATCGCCCGCTTTCTCGGCCTGGATGAGGACGGGCTGGTGGCCGAATACGCGCTCGAGACGAAGGGCGCGCACGACGTTAGCGCGGTGCCCGAGCATCCCGCCGAAATTCCTCGAAAGTGGCAGCCGACGATCGCCGCCGTGATTGCCTTCTTCCTGATCATTTTGGCGGGGTGGTTTGTCTACCACCGGTATGGGGCGAGGATTGCGGCGCGCTTCCACCGGCACACGTCGGAAGTTCCTCACAGCGCGCTGGGCCTATTCCTTGCGGGCGCAAGCCCTGACGAGGAGACGCAGATTGTTCTGGGAGGTCGCTATTAGCACCGAACTGCGCGAACAGGCCCGCTCCGGCCACCTGCGCCCGGAACAGAAACTCGCCATCTGTGCGGGCAGCATGCCGCTCAGCCCGGAGGACCAGGTCGAGATGCTGACCATCCTGGCCGTTGACGCGGACCCATCCGTTTCCGAACGCGCTGAGAATATTCTGCTGACCCGAAGCGTCCAGCATTTTCTGGCTGCGGCCAACCGGCCCGACGCCGATGTTCGTCTGTTTGCCTACTGCGCCGAGAACCTAGCGGAAAAATCGGGTGTCGCCGACGCGCTGGCGAAGAACGCGGCTTGCCCGACGGCGATCGTCACGCGCGTCGCGTCGCGGCTTACCACCGAAGGAATTCAGGCCTTGCTCGATAATCTGGAGCGGTTTGTCTCCGATCCGCAACTCGTGCTCGCCGTTTCTAAGACCGCGGCCGCGAATGCGGAGCAGCGAGGACTATTGGACGAAATGCACAAGAGCGCGGCCGCCATCACCGAAATTGAGGATGCGGCGGAGCAGATCGAGCCGGATCCCGTGAAGCGGGAAAGCCTGATGCAGCGCGTCGCTCACATGAACGTCGTTCAGCGTCTCACGCTGGCGCTGAAGGGCGGCCGCTCCGAGCGCATGCTCTTGATTCGCGATCCAAACAAACTCATTCAAAGGTCCGTTTTGCAATCGCCACGCCTCACCGACACCGAAGTGGAAGCGTTCGCCTCGATGAGCAGCCTGCCGGCTGAGACGCTGAGAGCGATCTCGCTCACGCGAATCTTCATGAAGAATTACTCGGTGGTGCGGAACCTCACCAATAACCCCAAGACGCCGCTGGACGTTTCGCTGCACCTTTTTCCCCGGCTCACCGCCACCGACCTCGTAAAGCTCACGGCGAACAAAAATGTTCCCGAGACCCTGCGCTCGTCCGCCCAGAAGCTTCACCGCAAGCGCAAGCTCGGAGGCTAGGCACACCACGTGGCCTCCGAACCCAGCCCGAAGATCCAGCGCAGCGTCCCAACGCCCCCCCGTGCGGCAAAGGAGCCCACAATCGTGATCAGCCCGCGAGGCGTCGAGCGCCTGCGGTCGGGCCACCTGTGGATCTATCGGAGCGATGTTCGGCCGACACAGAGCGAAGCGGGCTCCGTCGTCCGGCTGGTCGACGAGCGCGGAAACTTTCAGGGCCGCGCCTTTTACAGCGACAAATCGCAGATCGCGGTGCGCCTTCTCACACGCGAAGACCGGCCCGTGGATCGCGCCTTCTTCACGGAGCGCATTCGCCGCGCCGCTGCGTATCGTGACCTCGTGGTTGAAAACTCGCAAGCTTGCCGCCTCGTCTACAGCGAGGCAGACCTGCTGCCCTCCCTCATCGTCGACCGCTACGCGGATTATCTGGTGGTGCAGACGCTGAGCCAGGGCGCCGAGCACATCAAAGGTCTTATTCTCGAGATTCTTGTCGAGATGTTTTCGCCGCGCGGCGTCCTCGAGCGCAACGATCCGAAGGTGAGGCTTCTCGAGGGCCTCGAGCAGCGCGTGAGCGTCCTTCATGGCGAGATCCCAGCCGAGATTCCGGCTCAGGAAAACGGCATTACCTTCGTTCACGATCTGCTGAAAGGGCAAAAGACAGGCTCGTTTCTCGACCAACGGGAAAACCATCAGGCCGCGCGGCGGTATGCCTCGGGAGACGTCCTCGACTGTTTCAGCTATCAGGGAGGATTCGCGCTGACGGTGGCCGACAAGTGCGCGCACGTCCAGGGAATCGAAATGGCTCCGGCAGCGCTACAGGCGGCGCGGCACAATCAGGAGGTTAATGGAATCGCAAACGTCGACTTTCGGGAAGGGAACACCTTCGACATTCTCAAGGAATACGATGACGCCGGCCGCCGCTTCCAAATGATCATCCTCGATCCGCCCGCCTTCGCGAAGAACCGCGACAGCATCCCCGCCGCTCAGCGCGGCTATAAGGAGATCAATCTCCGCGCGCTGAAACTCCTGAAGCCGGGAGGCTTCCTCCTTACCTGCTCGTGCTCCTACCACATTACCGAGCCACTCTTTCTCCAGATCCTCGCGGAGGCGGCAAACGACGCCAAGAAGGCCATCGTGGTAGCCGAACGTCGAACGCAGGCGCAAGATCACCCCATTCTGCTGACCATGCCGGAGACGCACTACCTTAAGTGCCTTATAGTTAAAGTGTTAGAGTAGGTTTTGCGGTGCAACGTCGCGGCGGTCGCGGGTCAAGAAATAACTTGACAATGTGGCGCGCATATTTTATGCTTTTGTTGCGCTAATACACAGCGCCAAATTTCCGATGGAGGAAGTTACAATGTCGATCACCCGATGGGACCCATTCCAGAATCTGGCCACCTTGCAGGATCAGGTCAACCGTCTTTTCGAGGCACCCTTGGCTGGCCGCCGTGCCGAAAGCTCGAATTTGACGGCCTGGGCGCCTGCTGTGGACATTTATGAGACCGAGAACGAGCTGGTCATCAAGGCCGATTTGCCCGACATCAACGAGAAGGACCTCGATGTTCGGGTCGAAAACAACATGCTCACCATCCGCGGCGAGCGGAAGTTCGAGCAGAAGGTAAACGAGGACAATTATCTCCGGATCGAGCGGACGTTTGGGTCCTTCAGCCGGAGCTTTAGCCTGCCGACTACCGTGAACACCGAGTCCATTCAAGCCGAATACAAGAACGGCGTGTTGACGGTACAGCTGCCGAAGCGAGCGGAGTCGAAGCCGCGACAGGTGAAGGTGAACGTCACGACGAACGGCAACTGACGCGGTTTGTTGTGAGGGTCCCGGGGCTGGACGGAGATACCGGCCAGCCCCTTTTTTTCGCCCCTTCGAGCCATTGGGAGCATCTGGAGTATCCGGGGGCAAAGTGAGAAGATTTCGCCATGCTGAGATTCGACAAACTGACGGTGAAGGCTCAGGAAGCGCTGCAAGCCGCGCAGGAAATGGGCGGGCGCTCGGGCCAGCAGCAAATCGAGCCGCTGCACCTTCTGTGGGCGCTGGTGGCCCAGGGTGACGGCGTTGTGCCGCCGCTACTGCAGAAGCTGGGCGTGTCGCCCACGGTGCTGGCAACCGAGGCCGAGAAGCAGATCGGGCGGCTGCCCAAGGTGAGCGACGTCTCAAACCAGTCGTTGGGCCGCGCGGCGAACGACGTTCTCGAGCACGCGTTTGGCGAGGCGCAGCGGCTGAAGGATGAGTACGTCTCGACCGAGCATATTCTGCTCGCCATTGCTGCCGCGGACCGCGATCCCGCCGGCCAGCTGCTGGCGAAGAACGGCGCGAGCCACGATGCGATTCTGCAGGCGATGGCGTCCATCCGCGGCAACGTCCGCGTGACCTCGCAGAATCCGGAAGCCACATATCGCGCGATCGAACAGTACGCGCGCGACCTTACCGAGGCAGCCCGCCGGGGGAAGCTCGATCCGGTGATCGGGCGCGACGAAGAGATTCGCCGCGTGATGCAGATTCTCGCGCGCCGCACGAAGAATAACCCCGTGCTGATCGGCGAGCCGGGCGTCGGCAAGACGGCTATCGTGGAAGGATTGGCCGGGCGAATCGTGTCCGGCGACGTTCCCGAGGTTTTGAAGCCGAAGAGGATTGTCGCTCTCGATCTGGCGTCCCTGGTGGCCGGCGCGAAGTATCGCGGCGAATTCGAAGATCGCCTGAAGGCGGTTCTCAAGGAAGTCACGGAATCCGAGGGGCAAGTCATCCTTTTCATCGATGAGCTGCACACGCTGGTAGGGGCCGGCGCGGCCGAAGGCTCGATGGACGCTTCGAACATGCTGAAGCCTGCGCTGGCGCGCGGCGAGCTGCGGGCCATCGGCGCGACCACGCTCAACGAATATCGCAAGTACATCGAGAAAGACCCGGCTCTCGAGCGACGGTTCCAGCCCGTGATGATTGGCGAGCCGTCCGTCGAAGATACGATCGCGATTCTGCGCGGCCTGAAGGAACGCTACGAGGTCCATCATGGCGTTCGCATCAAGGATGCGGCCATCGTGGCCGCGGCCCTGCTTTCGCAACGCTACATCACGGACCGCTTCCTGCCGGACAAGGCGATCGATCTGATCGACGAAGCGGCCGCGGGATTGCGCATGGAAATCGATTCGCTGCCGACCGAGATCGACCTGATCGAACGGCGCGTGATGCAGCTCGAAATTGAGCGCCAGGCGCTGCGGAAGGAAAGCGACGCGCACTCGAAAGAGCGGCTGTCGCAGATCGAAAAAGAACTGAGTACGCTGCGCGAACAATCGGGCGCCCTCAAGGCTCATTGGCAGACGGAAAAGGACGCCATCGGGCGCATCCGCAAGCAGAAGGAAGAAATCGAGCGCCTCAAGGCGGAGGAGCAGCGCTTCGAGCGCGCCGGCGATCTCTCGCGTGTTGCGGAGATTCGCTACGGAAAGCTTTCGGCCGCGGAAAAGGAATTGAAGGCAGCCCAGGATCGCCTTGCGGAATTGCAGAAAGACCACCCGATGCTGAAGGAAGAGGTGGGCGAGGAAGAAATTGCGAAGATCGTCAGCAAGTGGACCGGGATTCCCGTCGGGCGGCTGCTCGAGGGCGAAGTCCAGAAGCTCGTTCACATGGAAGAGCGCCTGCGCCAGCGTGTGGTAGGGCAGGACGCAGCGCTTGCCGCCGTGGCGAATGCGATTCGCCGCAGCCGTTCGGGACTGAGCGATCCGCATCGACCGATCGGCTCGTTTCTGTTCCTTGGGCCGACCGGTGTCGGCAAGACGGAACTCGCGCGGGCGCTAGCCGAATTTTTGTTCGACGACGAGCGCGCGATCGTGCGGCTCGACATGTCCGAGTACATGGAAAAGCATTCCGTGGCGCGAATGATCGGCGCGCCTCCGGGATACGTGGGTTACGAAGAGGGCGGCCAGCTGACCGAACAGGTGCGGCGACGCCCCTACTCGGTGGTGCTGCTCGATGAAATCGAGAAGGCGCATCCGGACGTCTTCAACGTCCTGCTACAGATTCTCGAGGATGGACGTCTAACGGATGGAAAGGGACGCACGGTCGATTTCCGCAACGCGGTAATCATCATGACGTCGAACGTGGGCTCGGCTTCCATTTTCGAGCTGGCGGACAGAGACCCGAAGAAGGCGCGCGAAGAGGCGATGGCCGCGCTACGGGAGATTTTCCGGCCCGAGTTCCTGAACCGGATCGACGATATCGTCCTGTTCAAGCCGCTTGGGAAGAATCAGATCGAGACGATCATCGAGCTCCAGATGCGCAACGTTGTAAAGCTGCTCGCGGAACGCCAGATCACTTTGCACCTGACGCCGGCGGCGAAGACGCTGCTCTTCCGCGAAGGCTTCGATCCGGCTTATGGCGCTCGTCCGATGAAGCGGGCGATCCAGCGGCTCATTCAGGATCCGCTGGCGCTCAAGATTCTGGACGGCGAGGTGAAGCCGGGTGATGAAATTAAGGTCGACGCCGACGCGAAAACCGGCGAGATGAAGTTTCAGCCCGCGACTGCGAAGGCGGGTGTTGCGTAGGAAAGGGCTCTGGGTACCCAAACATGAAGACGTTCAAGACGGCATTCCTGCTGACGGCCCTGACGCTGGTGCTTCTCATGATCGGGCAGATCTTCGGCGGACGAGGCGGGATGACGATTGCGCTCGGCTTTGCGATCCTGATGAACGGCGTGGCGTATTTCTACTCCGATAAGATTGCGCTGAGGTCCAGCGGGGCGCGCCCGATCAGCCGCGAGGAAGCGCCGCGGCTCTACGCCGTGATGGAACGCCTCGCGGCCAAGGCCAATCTGCCCATGCCGAAGCTGTATTTGGTCCCGCAGCCGGCGCCGAACGCATTCGCCACGGGCCGCAATCCGAGCCACGCGTCGGTGGCCGTGACGCAGGGGCTGATGGAACTGATGAACGACGACGAACTCGAGGGCGTGATCGCGCACGAGCTTTCGCACGTCCGCAATTACGACATTCTCACGTCGTCGATCGCCGCGACCATCGCCGGCGCCATCACCTGGATCGCCAATATGGGGCAGTGGGGACTGATGCTCGGCGGTTGGGGCGGCGGGGACGACAATCGCGAGGGCGGCGGGATCACGGCTCTCATCATGCTGATCGCGGCGCCGGTCGCCGCAATGCTTTTGCAGCTTGGCATTTCGCGCCAGCGCGAGTATCAGGCGGACGCATCGGGCGCCAGGATGGTCGGATATCCCAACGGCCTGATCAGCGCGCTCGAAAAACTCGGCGCGTACAACAAACGGATTCCCACCGACATGCCGCCATCCACGGCGGCGCTTTGCATCGTAGCCCCGCTGAGCGCGCGCCATCTCATGGCAAGCCTTTTCAGCACACACCCTCCGCTTGAGGATCGCATCGCAAGACTGCAGCAAATGAGCATTACACGCTGACGTTAAATTCCACGAGTTCGATCTCGACGGCCTCGTCAAGGCAGTTCTAGTAGTACTGAATCTTATCCAAATCTACACTACGCAGAAACCCTTGCAGGCCGCGTAAAAATTGCAGGGTCCGGCACCCTTCCAATCCCGTGTTTGCCCGAAAGGGCTCTCTTAACCCGATTATCCATAAAGCGTTACGGGACTGCCCGCGCTCGGAACAGTTTGGTTCGGGGCGTGCTCCTACACGCTCAAGCAAGGGGTTTCCACGGAGGGCAAAAAAATGCTCGAAGAAAAGAACGAAGTAATTCACGAAGAAGCAGCGCCACGGTGGATTGGGATCGCCGTCGTAATCCTGGCTATCGTTTCGCTCGCAGGTCTGGGTGTGGCTTGGTCGGCTTCGACGCGGTCGAACGAACTACAGAAAACTCTCGCCGCGCAAACGACGCTGACGAAGCAGAACGACGACATTCTGAATCAGCGACTCGCGAAGTCCGAAGACACCAACGCGCAGCTGCAAGGCGAGCTCAGCGTGGTAACCGACAAGATGAAGCTCACTCAGACCGAACTGAGCCGGGCGCGCTCGCAAACCAAGAAGATCAAGGACCAAGAGGCGCAGGAACTCTCCGATCTCCAGAATAACGTCAACGGCCAACTGGCGACGAAGGCCAGCGTCGACGACGTGAACAAGCTTGGGACCGACGTGACCGGTGTCCGGACCGATCTCGAAGCGACCAAGAACAGCCTGAACCTGCAACATGGCGAGTTCGGCACGCTGATCGCGAAGAACCACGACGAGATCGACGAACTCCGCCGCCTCGGCGAACGCGATTACTACGAGTTCACGATCACGAAGAAGGGACAGCGCGAGAAGGTGGGCGACGTGATGGTCGAACTCCGCAACGTGAACCCCAAGAAGAACCTCTATACGGTGGCGATCTATGCGGACGACCAGCGCTACGAGAAGAAGAACCGCTCGGTGAACGAGCCGATCTACTTCTTCACGAATGGCAGCCGCGCACCGATGGAGTTTACGGTCAATGCGGTGGGCAAAGATAAGATCAGCGGTTACCTGAGCGTGCCGAAGGCCGGAACGACGCACGCGCAGGCCGCCGGCAACTGACGAATCCCGTTTGCCCAATCCCTGGGAGCCAATGCAAGCGTTAGGAACGAAAAGGGCGTCCGCCAAAGCGGACGCCCTTTTTCTTTTTCGCGGATGCTTATTCGGCTTTGCTGAGCGCCCGCTGTTTGCGGGCCAGAAATCTCTTGGCGAGCGATGGAAGCTTGTCGTGCGGAAGTTTCCCCTGTTCGTAAAGCTTCATCTTGGCCTTCGCCGTCTTGCGGCGGCGGCGCTGCCTCTTTTGCGCCACATAACGCTTGTCGTATGCCATCCGATCCTCTTTCCTCTCGAAATGCGTGACATCCGATTGTAGCGGAGAGGCAACAGGATGCAAGCTCGCTGTGCTTTCGCCGCCGAATTCGAGTAGCATTTTCGTCAGGCATTCACGCCGATTCAGGACAGGTTCCGGAGCTATGCCGACTACGGTTATCCATGCCAGCCGCATTCTGACGCCGGATGACGAGATCAGCGACGGCGTGATCGTCGTCGAAGGCAGCCGCATCGCAGCGATCGGGCACCGCGATGAAATGCGCCTGCCGCCGGACTCCGTCGACTACGTCGCCACCGGAATGACGGTCGTGCCGGGCTTCGTCGACGTGCACATTCACGGCGCCGGCGGGCATGACGTGATGGAGGGCGATGCGCGCGCACTCGATCGCATTACCTCCACGGTCGCGCGCCACGGCACCACATCCATTGTCGCGACCACCGTCACGGCGCCCATCGAAGATACTTGCCGCAGCCTGAAGGGAATCGCCCAGTACATTCGCGCGCATGAGAACGCGGAGAGCGATGGTCTCGCCGCCGAGATACTGGGTGTCCACCTCGAGGGACCGTTCATCAGCAAGGCGCGGCGAGGCGTTCATCCGCCGGATGCGCTGGCGAAGCCCTCGGTCGCGACGCTCGGCAAGTTCATCGAGGCGGCCGACGGCCTGGTGAAAATTGTCACGCTGGCGCCCGAGCTTCCGGGCGCGCTCGAACTCATTGCGGCAGCGGTCGCCGCCAAAATCGTCGCCGCGATCGGCCACACCGACGCGGATTACCAGCAGGCGCGCGCGGCAATACACGCTGGGGCGCGCCACGCGGTACACATGTACAACGCCATGCGGCCCTTCGAGCACCGCGACCCCGGCGTGGTCGGCGCGATCCTCACCGATCCCGAGGTGACCGCCGAAGTGATCGCCGATCTTGTCCACGTGGCCGGGCCCGCGATTCAAGTGCTGATCGGGACGAAGGGGTTCGACACCGTTCTGCTCGTCAGCGACGGCATCGCCGCCACGGGCATGCCGGACGGCAAATACCGGCTGGGAAATTTCGAGGTGTCCGTGAAGGACGGCGTCGCGCGAAACAGCGAAGGCAAGCTCGCGGGCAGCACGCTGACCATGGATCGCGCCCTGCGCAACATCGTCGGGATTGGCGTACCGCTGCAGGATGCCGTTCGCATGGCGACTGTGCTTCCCGCGCGCCGCCTCGGCCTCGCCGGGAAAAAGGGCATCATCGCGGTCGGCGCGGACGCCGATCTTGTCGCGCTGACACCGGACTTGCGCGTAGCGGGCGTGATGACGCGCGGCGCCGGCCTCGCGTAGCATAGAGCGGGTCCAGCGGTGGCCAACATGAAACCTGACTTCGCCCAATACGGCTTCCCCTACCCCGACAACCTAATTCAGGCCTTCATTGGCGGATCGCAATTGCACGGTGCCAAGGTCGATGGAACGGACGACACCGACTGGTACGGGGTGTTTATCGAGCCGCCCGCGAAGATGATCGGCTTGGACCGTGACGAACATTTCGTATTCACTACGGGCGGCAAGCTAGGAGGCAACGGACCGCAGGACGTAGATGTGTGCCTGTATTCTTTGCGGAAGTGGGCCGGAATGGTTGCGAAGGGGAATCCTTCCGCCCTGCACTTTGTATTCGCAAAGGAGGCATTCTCGACCCCATGGTGGGATAGAGTCGTGAAGCAAAGAGATCTTTTTGCTTCGAAGCGCCACGTGACGCCATTCCTGAAATTTGCCGACGACCAGATGGAGCGGCTTTGCGGGCGCAAGGGACAGAAGAGCATTCACCGTGCCGCGCTGGAGCAAAAGCATGGATACGATACGAAATATGCGATGCACGTAGTCCGGCTATATCTAGAAGCAAAGGAGTACATGGAAACCGGCGAAATCACGTTGCCCAATCCAAATGTCGATTTGCTCATCGCCATCCGGCAGGGCAAGTACAAACTTTCTGAGATCGAAAGGATGGGCAAGCAGCTAGAGGCCGAGGCACTCGCGGCACAAGCGAAATCAAGACTACCTGAGACAGTCGATTTGAACGCGATCAACAGACTCGTCACGGAAGTCTACATGGGTTTCTGGAATGCCTAGCCGGACCGATCGATTACGAATTTAGCGGGATTTTCAATTCTTCGGCGAGGCGATGCGGGTCGAACGGGCTGCAGGCGAAAAAGCGGCCTGCCACTTCGAGGGTGGGGACTTTGCGGCGTCCATTATTCACGCGCAGGACGATCTCTTCGGCGCCGGGTGTTTCGTCGATATTCACTTCGCGAAACGCGATTTTGCGGTCGCGGAGGAAATGCTTCACGCGGCGGCAATCGCAGCACCACGAGGTGCTGTAAATTGTGACAGCTTCATTCATTACAGGCATTTCCAATCGTCTTAGTTATTCGATGCGAAGAAAAGAGGCGGGATTCAACGCGGGCGCAAGATGATAACGGTTGAAGGGGAGGCGTCATGCGCTTTACTTGTGGGTTCCTGGCGCGCCGGCCAGTTTACCGACAGTTTGCGTCCGCACAAGTGCGCGCTCGACCGCGAGCTTCCGCTCCTGCCAATCCGGGCTTCCGACACTCGTCTTCGCCAGCTCCGCCTGCGCACGCTCATGGGCGGCGCGCGCCCGCGCAACGTCGATTTCCTCCGCGCGCTCCGAGATCTCGGCCAGCACGATGACGCGATCCGGCAGCACTTCCGCGTAACCCTGAATCACGCTGAGGTAGCGCGTCTCTCCGCTCTTGCGATACGCCAGAATTCCGATGCCAAGCTCCGTAATCAACGGGGCGTGGCCCGGCAGAATGCCGAGGTAGCCCTCTTTGCCGGGTATCTCGATCGCGTGCACAGTCTCCTGCAGGACGTGCCTCTGCGGCGTGACAACTTGCAGTTCGATCGCTTCAGGTAGCGCCATTCGTTCTTTCCCGTTTCACTCGCTTGCGGCCTAAGCCACCGCCGCCATTTTCTCAGCCTTCTCGCGCGCCTCTTCGATCGTACCCACCATGTAAAACGCCTGCTCGGGCAGATCGTCGTGCTTGCCTTCGACGATTTCCTTGAAGCCCTTGATCGTCTCCTCGATCTTTACGTACTTACCTTCTAATCCCGTGAATGGAGCCGCGACGAACATCGGCTGCGAGAGGAAGCGCTCGAGCCTGCGGGCGCGGCCTACGACCTGCTTGTCGTCGTCCGAAAGCTCTTCGATTCCGAGAATCGCGATGATGTCCTGCAATTCCTTGTAGCGCTGCAGCACGCCCTTCACAGCGCGCGCCACGGTGTAGTGTTCCTGGCCGAGGATGCGCGGGT
The DNA here is from genome assembly GCA_963814735.1 of uncultured Acidobacteriota bacterium. Taxonomy (GTDB): domain Bacteria; phylum Acidobacteriota; class Terriglobia; order Acidiferrales; family UBA7541; genus Palsa-295. Next base: position 68,932 of record CAWFEC010000010.1, read on the forward strand.
CGAGAATGCGCGAGAAGCTCGCGAGCGGGTCGACGGCGGGATAGATGCCGCGCTCGACGATCTGCCTGCTGAGGTTGGTGGTCGCGTCAAGATGCGTGAACGTGGCCGCCGGCGCCGGATCGGTGTAGTCGTCGGCGGGCACGTAGATCGCTTGCACCGACGTGATCGAGCCGCTCTTGGTCGAAGTGATGCGCTCCTGCAATTCACCGATTTCGGTGTTCAGGTTCGGCTGGTAGCCCACGGCGGAAGGCATGCGGCCGAGCAGCGCCGACACTTCCGATCCCGCCTGCACGAACCGAAAAATATTGTCGATGAAGAGCAGCACGTCGAGGTGCTCTTCGTCGCGGAAATATTCGGCCACGGTCAGCCCGGTCAAGCCGACGCGAAGGCGCGCGCCGGGCGGCTCGGTCATCTGGCCGTAGACAAGAGCGCAGCGCGACTTTTCGGGATTGCCGGGCTCGATGACGTGCGATTCCTGGAATTCGAGCCAGAGGTCGTTTCCTTCGCGGGTACGTTCGCCGACGCCGGCAAACACCGAAACGCCGCCGTGCTTCATGGCGACGTTGTGGATCAGCTCCTGAATCAGCACCGTCTTGCCGACGCCGGCGCCTCCGAACAAACCGATCTTGCCGCCCTTGAGGTACGGCTCGATCAGGTCCACTACCTTGATTCCAGTCTCGAACATTTCGAGATTCGTCGATTGCTCTTCGAGCGAAGGAGCCGGGCGGTGAATCGGGTAGCGCTTTTCGTACTTCACCGGGCCGAGCTTGTCGACAGGCTCGCCGAGCACGTTCATCACGCGGCCGAGAGTGCCGCGGCCCACGGGGACGGAAATCGGCTCGCCGAGATCCTCGGCCTTCATGCCGCGCACGAGGCCTTCGGTCGGCTTCATCGCGACCGCGCGCACGCGCCCCTCGCCCAAATGCTGCTCCACTTCGCATACGATGTCGAGCGGCTCGGGGACGTCGAATCCCTCGCTCGTGATGCGAATCGCGTGGTGAATCAGCGGCAGGTGTCCCTCCGCAAATTCCACGTCCACCACGGGCCCAATGACTTCCGTTACATGGCCGATCTTCTTGTTGTCGCTTGCCATTTCAGCTCTCCGTAAAATCCGTGACTCGTGACTTGTGATTCGTGACTCGTGAAAAACTACTTTACGCCCGGCTGTACTTTCAAAGAGCGCCCGAGGGCGTTTATCAGCTGGCCGACTGAATCGCACAGCGCCGACACTCGATCGAAGTCGGGCTTGCCCAGATACCCGAGATCGCAGCTAAGAATCAAGAAATACCGTGTCTCTTCCATTTCGCCCGCCGCGATCTGCAGCGACCGAAGCAGTTCGCGCGTCGTCCGCCTGCCAAAGCCCTGAGCGATGCCGAACATCTCCTTCCGCGGAAAACCACTCGTCAACTTATAGACCGCCAGAGACAACTCGTGCGCTCGCTGCCAAACCGTCAACTCGGTGAAACTTTTGATTTTCACGAGTCACGAATCACAAGTCACGAGTCACGCTTTTCCACTACTCACGACATCGCCGAGGCGGCGCCGCTTACGATCTCGATCAGTTCCTTCGTGATTCCCGCCTGGCGAATCTTGTTCATTTCCAATGTGAGCTTATCTATAAGCTCCGATGCGTTGCGCGTGGCGGCATCCATTGCCGTCATGCGCGCGGCCCACTCCGCCGCGGACGACTCGAGGAGGATGCGGAAGACTTCCGACTCGAGGTAACGCGGCACGAGGCCGCTGAAAATCTCGGCGAGCGGCTCCTCATAGATGTATTCGACGAGCCACTTTCCGCTCGCCGCGAGCTCATGAGGTAGCGCCTCTTCCTCGGCCGCTGTGGCAGCATGGGCGGCCTCGGAGCGCCCCGACGTGAGCACCGAAGGATCGATCGGCAGCAGTTTCTCGGTGCGCAGATTTTGCACCAGCACGTTTTTGAATTCGTTGTAGACGACGTAGACGGCATCGACATCGCGCGCGACGTAGAGCTCGGCGATTTTGCCGGCGATTTCCTTGGCAATCGTGAAATCCACATTGCCCGAGACGTTGATATACTCGGCGGCGAACGTCCATCCGGCTCTCTTCAGGGAATTACGGCCCTTTTTGCCGATGGGGATCACCTGCGTCTTCTTCGACGCGTTCTCGCGCAGAAAGATCGTCGCGCGGCGGATCACGTTCGAATTGAACGCCCCCGCGAGACTGCGGTCTCCGGTCAACACGATCACCAGGATCCGCTCCTCGGGGCGGCGCTCGAGCAGCGGATGCGTGGTCGACTCGACGCGAGCCGCGGCCGAACGCAGCACGCGGAGGATTTCGCGAGCGTAGGGCCGCGCCGCAAACACACCCTCTTGCGAGCGGCGCAGCTTCGCCGCCGCGACAAACTTCATCGCGCGCGTGATCTGCTGCGTGCTCTTCACCGAGCGAATGCGACGCCGGAAATCGAGAAGTGTGGCCATCGATCGTCAGTCTTAGCTCGCAGCAGGCGCGGCCGCGGCTGCCGCCGGAGCTACGTTCGCGAGGAATGTTTCCTTAAACGCTTGAAGCGCCGCGAGCATCTCGGCCTTGAGCGCGTCGTCGATCGCCTTCTTCTCGCGAAGCGTCTTGAAGATGTTGGGATAGTTCGTCTCGAAGTACGGATACATTTCGAGCTCGAACCGGCGGACTTCGGAAATTTCCAGGTCGTCCAGGATGCGGTTTGCGCCGGCGAAAATGATCAGCACCTGTCTTTCGACCGGCAGCGGCTGATACTGATCCTGCTTGAGGACTTCCACGAGCCGTTGGCCGCGCGCCAGTTGCTGCTGCGTGGTTTTATCGAGCTGTTCGGTTCCAAACTGCGCGAACGCCGCGAGATCGCGATACTGCGCCATATCCAATCGCAGCGAACCTGCCACCTGGCGCATCGCCTTGATCTGTGCGTTGCCGCCGACGCGGCTCACCGAAATACCCGCGTTGATCGCGGGGCGCTGCCCGGCGTTGAAAAGGTCGGCCTCGAGGTAGATCTGGCCGTCGGTGATCGAAATCACGTTCGTCGGAATGTACGCGGAAACGTCGCCAGCCTGCGTCTCAATCACGGGCAGCGCGGTCAGCGAGCCTGCGCCGAGCGCATCGTTCAATTTGGCCGCGCGCTCGAGCAAGCGCGAATGCAGGAAGAATACGTCGCCGGGAAAAGCTTCGCGGCCCGGCGGGCGGCGCAGAAGCAGCGAAATCTCTCGGTAGGACTGCGCGTGCTTCGAAAGATCGTCGTAGAAGCAGATGGCGTGCCGCTTGGTATCGCGGAAATATTCGCCCATCGCCGCCGCCGCGAAAGGAGCGATGTACTGCATCGTGGCCGGCTCCGCGGCCGACGCCGCCACCACGATGCTGTAGTCCATGGCGCCGCAATCGGTGAGCGTCTTGATGACCTGCGCGACCGTCGAGCGCTTTTGCCCGATGGCGCAGTAGATGCAGATCACGTCGCCGCCCTTTTGATTGATGATCGTATCGAGGATGATGGCCGTCTTGCCCGTCTGGCGGTCGCCGATGATCAGCTCGCGCTGCCCGCGGCCGATCGGAATCATTGAGTCGATGGCCTTGATGCCGGTTTGCAAAGGCTCGCGCACCGGCTGGCGATCGACCACGCCCGGCGCCAGGCGCTCGAGCGGATTCCGCTGATCGGTCTGCACCGGGCCTTTGCCGTCAAGCGGCTGGCCGAGCGGATTTACGACGCGCCCGACGAGCGCATTTCCCACCGGCACGGACATGATGCTCTTGGTCCGCTTGACCGTGTCGCCTTCCTGAATCTCCGTGTAATCGCCGAGCAGCACCGTGCCGACCTGATCCTCTTCGAGGTTGAGAGCGATGCCGAAAACATCGTGCGGGAACGCGAGCATTTCGCCCGCCATGCAGCGGTCGAGCCCGTGAATTCGCGCGATGCCGTCGCCCACGGAGATCACCGAGCCGACCTCTTCGACGGCGACCGCCTGCTGGTAGTTTTCGATCTGCTCGCGCAGGATCCTTGTGATTTCGTCAGCTTTGATGTTGGCCATTCCTGCTCCTATTCCGTTTCGAGCCGCTCGCGCAGCCGCGTCAATTGCTCGCGCACCGAACCATCGTATACGGTCGATCCCACGCGGACGACGGCGCCGCCCACCAGGGATTCGTCCTCGCGGAAGCGGGCTTCAATTTTCTTTCCGGTGCGCCGTTCGAGCGCCTTCGTCATGCGCTCTTTTTCCGCGGCGTTCAGCTCTCGCGCCGACGTCACTTCGGCCTCCGCGATGCCCAGCCGCGCGTTCAATTCCGCCTCGAACGCCTGCTGGATTTCGCGAAGCATTTCCGTCCTGCGGTGATTCACGATCACGTATGCGAAATTGCGCACCGCCGGCGCCAAATCCATTTTCGCCGCCACTTCCTCGATCACCTTATGCTTCATCTCCGGGCCGATGGCCGGGCTCTCGATGAAATTTCGCAGGTCGGCCGAACCGAAAAACGCGTCGATGAGTGCCGCGAGATCTCTCTTCACGCGGTCGCCGGACTTCTGCTCAAGAGCCACGTCCGCCAGGGCCGCAGCGTATCGCGATGCGAGCGCGCCGTTCAATTGAGGCTCCCCTCAAGGTCCGCGACAAAGTTGCGGAAGAGCATCGATTCCGTTTCAGCCGTGAGCTCGGACCGCAGAACCACCTCGGCGCCTTCCACGGCGATGCGCGCCGCGAGAGCCTTCAATTCGAGGCGCGCCGCACGCTCCGCTGCCGCGATTTCCGCTTGCGCGGACCGCTCAATCGCTTCCGCCTCGGCCCTGGCCTGCGCGCGAAGACGTTCGCCCTCGGCCTGGGCGCTGCGCTTCGCTTCAACGCGCAGGGCCGCGACTTCCATCTCGATCCCGGCGAGTTTCGCCTGCGCCGCGCGGCGATCCGCTTCCGCCGCTTCGCGCGCGCGCGTTCCTTCCGCGATCTTTTCGGAGATTTCCCGCGCGTGGCTGCGGAAGTATGGAGCGGCCTTGCCGAACGCGTAAATGAAAAGCCCGAGGACGATTGCGAAATTCAGCCAGCGGAAGACCCAGCCCGTAGTGGAATCGGCGGGCGAGGGCTGCTCATCCTGCGCGAACACCGGCAGCGCCAGCAACAGGAAAAATGCGGCGAACGCAACGGCTTGCCGGGCTCGCGCCGAACGTGATACGGGAACGGACGTCATCGCGTCGCACCGCCGCGCAACGATGGCCTATCGAGAATCGTGCGGGCAATCTGATCGGCGAGTGCGGGAGCCTGGCGCTCGATTTCGGCACGGGCCGCATCGAATTCGACCACGATTCTTTCCTTCGCGGCTGCGACGTCTTCCTGCGAGCGGGAGCGCATGACTTTGAGGAGTTTGGCGCGCTCGTCGAGAGCGGCCTGGCGCGCCGCTTCCTGCTCGGCGTAGATTTCGGCGCGAGCTTTGCGCAAGGCTTCGTGGTACGTGTCGAGTTCCTGCTTCGCGGCGGCTTCCACGGAAACTGCTTCAGCGCGGGCACCTTCGATGCGAGCGGCGCGCTCGGCCATGGCCTTCTGTATCGGCCCGAAAAACGCCCAGCGCATGAAGACGTAAAACAAAAGGACGATCACGATCGTAGGCACAGCTTCGAGGAACAACTCGCCGAGTTGGTGGAGAATCTCCATCGTCAGGAAGAGAGCGCTGCGGCTACTCCAATTTTAATATAGGTATTGCGAAATTCCGGTTTGTGCCCCACCGGCACACACACTTCAGGACCGAGCAAAGCAGAAGATTATCGCACCCGCGCTCGCCACGCGTCAATTGCTTTGGGCCGACCGGACTAAACCGTCTCATTTGGACGCGGCCTTGGCGCCGGTGGCGGCTTCGCCAAGGAGAGAGGTTAACTGAGCGCGAGCTGCGACGGGCGGGAAGCATGTGGTCTCGACGCAGACGAAAACTTGGGGCACGGCTGCGTCGAGGTGAGGCAGGGTTTCGCGCAATGCTGCCGGGAGCGCGCCGGCTGACAGGCGCTCGGGCGTGACGCGCAGGACGACTTTGCCGAAACGATAGACTTCGTGCGCGGCGCGCTCGAGGTCGGCGGCTTTGGGGTCGGCTGCGGCTCCGGTGATGACGACTTGCAGCGGGTGTCGCGCGTGGAGCAGTGCGGCCAAGGCGTACGTGGCTGCGAACAGTCCGTATTGCGGGATCAGGCCAACGAACGCTTCAAGAGCTTTCTCGGCCCACTCGCGGTAGAGGCGTTCGCCGGTGAGGGCATGCAGGCGGTCGAGGACGATTGCGGCGACGGAGTTGCCGCCGGGCGTGGGCGAATCCTGCAGCGGCTTGCGGCGAACTTCGAGGCCGCCCATCGGCGCGGCGTTCTTGGCGCGATCGAAGAAGCCGCCGCCATCGGGATCGCCGAAACGCTCGACGGCGAGGCGCATGGCGCGCTCGGCAATTTCGAAATAACGGCGGTCGAAGGTCGCTTCCCACGCATCGAGCAGCGCGGCGATCGTGAACACCTGATCGTCGAGCGAGCCTTCGAGGCGCGGGCCGCCGACGCGGTGCAGGAAGCCCTTCGATTCGTCCCAGGCCTCGGCAAGGATGCGGTCGAGAGTTTTTAATGCGAATTCGCGGCAATCGGGGCGATCGAGGATCCGCGCGGCTTCGAGATAGGCCGAGACGAACATCGCGTTCCAGGCGACGTAGATCGTTTCGTCGATGGCGGGCGTGGGACGGCGCTCGCGGCGGGCGGCGACCAGCTTGCCCTTCGCGCGCGCCAGGAGCAGCGCGACCTGATTTTCGGGAATGCGCAGTTTCCGGCTGATTTCCTCTACTGGCTCCGCAATCCAGAGGACGTTCTTGTCTGCATTGTGGTGCATCTCGCCGCGCGGGGCGACGTCGTAGTAGAGCTCCGTCACGCGCGATTCTTCCGGCGTCAGGACCGCGCGCACCTCCTGCTGCGTCCACGTGAAATAGTCGCCGTCGTCGTCGAGCGTCTGGTCGGCGTCCTGGCTCGCGTAAAAGCCGCCGCGCGCGGGATCGGAGAGCACTTCGCCGACCCAGGCGATGAGATCCTCGGCCACATGCTTGTAGTGCGGCAGGCGCAGCGATTGATAGCCGTGGAGATAATTTTTCAGAAGCTCGGAATTGTCGTACGACATTTTTTCGAAATGCGGAACGCACCAGCGCTCGTCGACCGAGTAGCGGTGGAATCCGCCGCCGATCTGATCGGCGAAGCCGCCGGCGGCCATGCCGTCGAGCGTTTTTTCGACGATTGTTTGCAGCTGCTCCCCGCCGGGCCATCTCTGCCGCTCGAGCAGTAGATCGATTACCGAAGAGTGCGGGAATTTCGGGGAGTCGCCGAATCCGCCGTGGGCGGGGTCGAAGCGTTTTACGGCAGCATCGACGACCGCATCGACGACGCGCGCATCGAATTCGCCCCGTGCGCCGTGAAAGATCTCGGCTCTTGCGACAGCCTCTTCGAGCGCCTGCGCGGAGTTGTCGACTTCGGTGCGGCGCTTTTCGAAGGCGTCGGAGATCGCGACGAGAATGCGCTTGAAGCCGGGGCGGCCCATGGCGTCGTCCGGAGGAAAATACGTGCCGCCGAAAAACGGCTTGCCGTCGGGCGTAAGGAACGCGGTGAGCGGCCAGCCGCCCTGGCCCGAGATCGCGCTGATCGCGGATTGATAGCGTGCGTCGACATCGGGGCGCTCGTCGCGATCCACCTTCACGGGAATGTAAAGCTGATTGATCATCGCCGCGATTTCCGGATTTTCGTAGCTTTCGCGGTCGATCACATGGCACCAGTGGCACCAGACGGCGCCGATATCGAGCAGCACCGGCTTGCCGGCCGCACGCGCCTTCGCAAATGCTTCTTCGCCCCACTCGTGCCAGTCGACAGGCTGATGCGCGGCTGAGCGAAGATACGGACTCGCGGAATTTTTCAGACGATTTTCGGCGGCCTCGGTCACAGTGTCATCTTCACATCCACGCTATCACATGAGAAGAAGCCGAAGGTAGCGCTGCGGTCTTCGGCGTGGCATTCTCGACCGCAAAATAGCATCGGGCGTCGCTCTTCGAAACGGCTTTCGGGCCGAGAATATCTCAGGAAATAAGGTTCGTCGGATTGGTGACGGCCATGCGGCGGACGTCGGCGGCGCTGAAGCCCGCACCGAGCATCTTCTGCGCGAACATCGCGAAACCTTCGGCGACGGGCGGATTGATCGTCTGGCCGAGGTCGGTTGAAAGGACCACGCGCGCAGGGCCGACCTTGCGCACGCTATCGAAGTAGGCTTCCCATGGCGCTTTATTCGTGTACATGGTGGTGAAGCAGTGCTCGATCAGCGCCCCGAGATCGGCGCATTCGAGCTGCTCGGCGGCGGTCATATTCTGCGAGGGAAACTCGGCGTGCGTGACGACAACGCGCTTGAGCCCCATCTCCTTGCTCGTTTTCACCAGTTGCAAAATTTCCTTTTTGCTCAGGTGGCCGGTGGCGAGGATCATGTCGTATTTCTTGATGATTTCGAGGCAGCCGCGGGCGGCGGCGTTCACTTTGCCGTCGGGGCCGAGGACGGTCATGGGCGCAGGCGAAACTCCGGTCGCGGCGAGCTCGCGCTGAATCTTCGCCCAGAAAGGCAGCTTGTCCGTGGGACCGTCGGTGCGGCCGGCGGTCTCGTTGGCGGCGTCCACGGTGGGCATCCAGACGATTTTATTGCCCGAGCGGCCAGCGATTTCGAGCGCGACGGGATTGAGGCCGCCGACGCTGTGATTGAGCGTGATCGCGCCGAAGGCCTGGATGCCGGGAACGGCTTTTGTGACCACTTTCGCCCGCTCGTAGGTGGGCGCGTAGTGCGACTTCAGCACGAAGCCGTTGAGCTTGTGCGACAGGAATTCCTTCGCCAGGTCGAGGTCGTCGATGCGGCGCGCGATCACATCGGGCGCGACGTGCACCTGCAGATCGTATGCGCCTTCAATCGCTTGCCATGCGGTGTCCGTGATTTGAATCGGTGCGGCTGCGGTTTCGACGGCCATGATTTTCCCTCGGCTCCCTTGTTTTTTTCGCGCTGTAATTCCAATCAAATACTGTGCAACCGGCATTGCCGCGTGTCAAGCAGGCAAGGACGGTCTTTCGCTCCCGCTACGGATTGTCCGAGTGCGGCTCGAGCAACGAGCGCTGATCGGCCGGGTAGGTGATGCGCGAGGCCGCGCACGTGAGCGAATGGCGTGAGCGCGTGTTCTTTGGGCTGGGCGGCGCTGATGATTTCGAGGACGCGAATGCCGCGCACGATGAGTGCATCCGCGACGAGCGAGCGATGGCAGCGCCACGGAACCGCCTCCGCGCACATCAAAATCGTCGGCCGATGTTTCCCGCGCGAGATGGATGGCGCGGTCGAGCGCTGCGGCGAATGCCGGCGTCTGCATGTAGTCCGCATAGCCGCGAAAGCTTGCGTTGCGCCAGCCGAGATTGATCGAGTCGCGTTTTGGATGGCGCAGGCCGCCGAGATCTTTCATGTGGACGTAGGCGATTCCGGCCGCCGCAAGAGATGCGGCGAGCGCTTCGGTGTTGAATTGGGGATTGCGGCGTGATTTCGGGATGGTGCGAATGTCGAGGAGCTGGCGGATCGCGTGCGCGTGCAAGAGATCGAGGAATTCGCCGATCGGGCGCGTGGAGTGGCCGATCGTGAAGATCGTGAGCGGATTTTTCTTTTGGTGAGGCGCCATCGGCTTGCTTTCATCATAGCGTAAGGATGGATGCGTACCCTCCGGTAGCAGCGCCGCTGGCCGAGGCAAGCCTCGGCTGGAGACCGGCGGCGACCCTTCGACAGGCTCAGGGCAAGCAAGGCGCCGCACTCCGCGAATTTCTGCTTCTGTACGGGGAGGCGGACGAGGATAATGGCTGCTCGCGGCAGGCGTCAGGCCGCGCGCGAGGACTTATGGCAAAAGTGAAGGTGCTCTTCTGGGACAACGGCGGCGTGATCCTGACGAACGGATGGGATCGCGGATCGCGGCGGAATGCCGTCGAGACATTCAACCTCGACTGGGCCGACTTCGAGGACCGGCACGAGCTGATGCTGAACGCGTTCGAGTGCGGGCAAGCAAGCCTCGACGAGTATCTGCGGCGGACGGTTTTCTACAGGGAACGCGCGTTCACGCTGGACGATTTCAAGAAGTTCATGTTCTCGCAGTCGCAGCCGTTTCCCGAATCGCTCGATTTTCTGCGGAAGCTGACGGCGACGGGACGCTATTTTTCGGCGGCGCTCAACAACGAGTCGCTCGAAATCAATGACTACCGCATCCGTACCTTCCAGCTGCGCGATTATTTCAAGGTGTTTTTCAGTTCGTGCTACCTCGGCGTGCGCAAACCGGATCGCGGAATCTACAGCCTGGCGCTCAAAATCTCGCAGTCGGCGCCGGACGAGTGCGCGATGATCGACGATCGCGGGTTGAATCTCGAGTGCGCCAAGGAAATGGGGATGCACGCGATTCAATTTCAGAACGTCGACCAGCTGCGGGAGGATTTGGCGCGGCTCGGAGTTACGGCGGATGGGCGGTAGCGGCGCGGGAAAAACCAAACATTACACGGAGAACACGGAGAAGGCGCAGAGGGCACGGAGAAACCGGGGCTGGATTCACATCGGATGGAAACGGGAGAATGGTCGGGCTGATCTCGGATACCCATGGATTGCTGCGCGAAGAAGCGGTTGAGGCGATGCGCGGCTCCGAACTCATCATCCATGCGGGCGATGTGGGCAAGCCGGCGATCCTCGATGCGCTGCGGAAGCTGGCGCCGGTGGTCGTGGTGCGAGGCAATATCGATAGCGATGAGTGGGGCAAGACGCTCCCGGCGACGGCCGTGGCTGAAATTGATGGAAAAGCGATCTACGTCCTCCATGATATTCACGAGCTCGATCTCGATCCGGCTGCGGCGGGATTTCACGTGGTCGTAAGCGGGCATTCGCACAAGCCGGCTCGTTTCGAGAAGGCGGGCGTTCTCTACGTGAATCCGGGGAGCGCGGGGCCTCGGCGCTTCAATTTGCCGATCAGCGTGGCGCATCTTGATTTGCGCGCGCAACCGTGGAAGGTTGATTTCATCGAACTCGAAGACAGGAATCCACGATGAAGATGGAGACACGCGTTTTTCCGGACATCGACGCCCTGAGCAGGGGCGCACTCGAAGAGTTGCTACGCGTGATGCAGGACGCGATCCAGCAGCGAGGCCGGTTCTCGATCGCGCTTTCCGGCGGGCATACGCCCGCGAAGCTGTACGCGCTTTGGGCGCACGCAAAGGACCATGGCGCGGAGACGCCGTGGGACCGGGTGCACCTGTTCTGGGGCGACGAACGGTACGTGGCGCAGGATGATCCGCTGAGCAACTATCGAATGACGCGGGAAACATTGATCGAGCACGTGGCGATTCCCGCGGCCAACGTTCATCCGGTGGCGACCAATCTGCCGACGCCCGAGAAGGCGGCCGAGGCGTATGAGGCCGATTTACGCGGATTTTTCGGCGGCGATGCGCCGGCATTCGATTTGCAGCTCCTGGGACTCGGCGTCGAGGGGCACACGGCGTCTCTTTTCCCGGGCTCGCGCGCCCTCGAGGAAAAGAAAAGGTGGGTGCTGCCGGTCGAAGCTCCCGCGAAACCGCCCCGGCGGCTTAGCCTCACACCGGTAGTCCTCAACCAGGCGCGAAACACTTTCTTCCTGGTAGCCGGCGCGGACAAGCGCGAGATTCTGACCGCCCTGCGAAATGAGCCTGATCCCAAAGCGAGCCAGTATCCGGCAGCCCGGATCCAACCTGCCGGAGGGACGCTGTGGTTGCTGGATCAGGCAGCTGGCGGCTGAAATAGCAACGCTTACCTGAAACCCGGGAACGGCCCGCGCGTCTAATCGTTGTCGACCCGAAGTACTCCAGAGGGCAAGTTTCGCTAGGGGCGTTTGCGTCTCCGAAAGTGCGTGAATCGAAATTGTGCATGCGCCGCAAGTGCGCGGTATCATATAGGTTCTGCGGAGTCAGCTTATCGGGACCACCCATCGAATCTCGCCGTTCAGACCATGAAGGGTCACCCGTAGCGGAAGGAACAGGGACACAGTCTCGATGAACAGGAATCGCACCCGGCTCTCGATTCTCCTTGGTGTTTTTGCGCTCGCTGCAACCAGCGGTTGCACGAAGACGGCGCAGACCGCGCCGCCGATTTTTGCCGTTCCGGTGACGGTAGCCAAAGTGACGCAAAAGACCGTCCCAATCGACTTGACGGCCATCGGTTCGGCCGACGCGAACTCGTCGGTTTCGATCAAGGCGCAGGTAAACGCAGTGCTCGACGAGGTGCACATCAAGGAAGGCCAGTTCGTCAAGAAGGGCCAGCTGCTCTTCACGCTGGATGCGGCGCCGTTTGAGGCCGCGCTGGAACAAGCACAGGGGAATCTTGCGAAGGACAAAGCCCAGGAGGAATTGGATAACGTCCAGGCGAACCGTTACGAGCAACTCTACAAGGCCGGTGTCGCGCCTAAGGAGCAGCTCGACACCATGAAGGCCAATGCGGACGCGCAGCAGGCGGCCGTGCGCGCCGACCAGGCAGCGGTGGACGCAGCGCAGCTACAGGTGGGTTATTGCAAAATTTACTCCCCGCTCGATGGGCGGACGGGAGCGCTGCAGGTTTATCCGGGGAACATCGTCAAAGAGAACGACGTACCCGTTCTGATTGTGATCAATCAGGTGAACCCCATTTACATCGATTTCTCGATTCCGGAGCAATACCTCGGGGCGGTGCAGAAATTCATGGCGCAGCGCAGGCTGCAAGTGGAAGCCACGCCGTACGGAGATACGCGGCCGGAGACCGGATATCTTACGTTCATCGACAACACCGTCGATAACACGACGGGGACCATCAAGCTGAAGGCGACATTTGAAAACGCGGACCATCGCCTGTGGCCGGGACAGTTCTCAACGGTACTCTTGCGGCTGGCGCAGGACGAAAATGCGACGGTGGTTCCTTCGCAGGCGGTGCAGACCGGGCAGAAGGGCGATTACGTCTACGTGGTGAAATCCGACATGTCGGCCGAAGAGCGCCCCGTAAAAGTCGCGCGTTCGATCGGCGGAGACTCCGTGATTTCCAGCGGGGTCGAGCCGGGGGAAACCGTCGTGACCGACGGTCAGCTCCGGCTGCTTCCGGGCATCAAGGTGCAGATTTTGAAGAATCCGGCGGGGAGCTGAACGGACCATGAATATCGTCGAACCGTTTATTCGCCGCCCGGTCATGACAACGCTCGTCATGACCGCAATCCTTCTATTCGGAATTCTGGGTTATCGCACGCTCGCCGTCAGCGACCTTCCCAACGTAGACTTCCCAACGATCCAGATCTCAGCGGACCTGCCCGGCGCAAATCCGGACACGATGGCCGCGGCGGTAGCCACGCCGCTCGAAAAGCAGTTCTCGACGATCGCAGGCATCGATTCGATGACCTCGACGAGCGAACTTGGCAACACGCAGATCACGCTGCAGTTTGAGCTCAGCCGGAACATTGACGGCGCCGCCCAGGACGTGCAGGCGGCCATTGCGCGCGCCGAGGGCCAGCTTCCGCCGAACATGCCCACCCCGCCGACGTTTCAGAAAGTGAACCCGGCGGACCAGCCGATTTACTTTCTGGCTCTCACGTCGACCACGCAGCCAATTTACACCGTGGACCAATACGCGGAGACGATCCTCGGACAGCGGATCTCCATGTTGCCGGGCGTGGCGCAAGTGCAAGTGTTCGGGGCGCAGAAGTACGCCGTGCGAATTCAGCTCGATCCGAGAGCACTGGCGGCGCGGCAGATCGGGATCGACGAGGTAACCACGGCCGTCCAGAACGCAAACGTCAATCTGCCCACGGGCACGCTGTTTGGCGAGCACAAAGCGTTCACCGTACAGGCCAACGGACAACTGACGCGCGCCTCGCTTTACAAACCGCTCATCGTCGCCTACCGCAACGGCTCGCCGGTGCGGCTTGACGAGCTCGGGAACGTATTCGACAGCGTGCAGAACGACAAAATCTCGAACTACTACAACGACGGGCACGCCGTCATCCTGGCCATCCGGCGGCAGCCCGGAACGAACACGGTCGAAGTGGTAAAGGCGGTCAAACAGATTCTGCCGCAATTCGAGGCCATTCTGCCCCCTTCCATCAAGATGGTCGAGATTTATGACCGTTCCGCAGGGATTCAGGAGTCGGTCAACGAAGTGAAGGACACGCTTTTTATTGCTGTCTGCCTCGTGATTCTGGTGATCTTCCTTTTCCTGCGCAACCTTTCAGCCACGGTGATCCCGAGCTTCGCTCTTCCGATGTCCATCATCGGAACTTTCGCGGTGATGTACCTGCTGAACTACACGCTGGACAATTTATCGCTGATGGCGCTGACGCTTTCGGTGGGGTTCGTGGTGGACGACGCGATCGTGATGCTCGAAAACATCGTGCGCCACATGGAGATGGGCGAGGGCCCAATGGAAGCGGCGCTGAAAGGGTCGAGGGAGATCGGATTCACAATCGTTTCGATGACGCTGTCCCTGACGGCCGTGTTCATCCCGGTTCTCTTTATGGGCGGAATCATCGGGCGGCTGCTGCACGAATTTTCCGTGGTCATTATGGTGGCGGTGCTTGTGTCGGGCCTGGTTTCGCTGACACTCACGCCGATGCTGTGCAGCCGGTTTATCCGGCCGCAGCACGACCGCAAACACGGCCGAGTGTACATGGCTCTGGAAGGGTTTTTCGAGCGGCTGCTGAGGCGGTATGACGTCTCGCTGCAATGGGCGTTGCGCCACCGGCTTTTCGTCTTGCTCTTCTCTGTGGTCATTCTTTTCATCACGGTCTGGCAATTCATGACGATCCCGAAAGGCTTCCTGCCCGAGGTCGATTCGTCCAGCCTCAACGGATACACGCTGGCCCAACAGGGGATTTCGTTTGATGCGATGAAGGAACATCAGGATGAGCTGAATAAGATCTTGATGGCGGACCCAAACCGTAAGGGCTTCTTTTCCAGCCTCGGCACGGTGAGCGGGAGCACCAACTCGGGATTCATTTTCATGCACCTCTTGCCTCCATCGGAGCGGCCGGAAGTGCCGAGCCAGACAATGCTCCACTTGATCCGCGAATACGGGAATGTGCCGGTGGTGGGAAGCGTGCTGCGCGCGACGGCGCCTTTGTTCAAGCACCACCCCGATATTAATGAGGTGCTTCAGGACCTGCGCGGCAAAGTGAATTCGATTCCCGGCCTTGCCGTGTACCTGCGGAATCCGCCTCCCATTCAGATCGGCGGCCAAGTTTCAAACAGTCCTTATCAACTGACGCTGCAAAGCCCGGATACGGAAGAACTGTATCGCGAGGCCACGAGTTTCGAAGAGAAAATGGAAACGCTGCCGGGTCTCACGGACGTGACGAGCGACCTGCAGATCCGGAACCCGCAAGTCGACGTCAACATCGATCGCGACAAAGCGTCGGCACTGGGTGTGACGGCGTCGCAGGTCGAGGACGCGCTCTACACGGCGTACGGGCAGAGGCAGATTTCCACGATCTACGCTCCGAACGACGAATATTGGGTGTTGATGGAGCTGGAAGATCAGTACCAGAAAGATCCATCCGCGCTTTCGCTACTGTACGTCAGATCGAGTACGGGGAATCTGGTGCCGTTGAACGCGGTGGCGAGCGTGGGCGAAAGCCTTGGACCGCTCAGCGTCAACCACCTCGGGCAGCTTCCGGCGGTGACGATTTCGTTTAACCTGAAACCAGGCGTCGCCATCGGACAAGCGGTAAGCGAGATCAACGACGAGGCGCAGCGGTCTCTTCCGGCGACCGTCACGTCTCAGTTCCAGGGCAACGCCCAGGCCTTCGAGTCCTCGCTGACCGGGCTTGGGATTCTGCTGCTGATTGCGATTCTCGTGATCTACATCGTGCTGGGCATCCTGTACGAGAGCTTTATCCACCCGCTCACGATTCTTTCCGGATTGCCTTCGGCCGCTTTCGGCGCGCTCCTCTCGCTCCAGATATTCGGCTATAGCCTCGATCTGTACGGCTTCGTCGGCGTGATCATGCTGATCGGAATCGTGAAGAAAAACGCGATCATGATGGTGGACTTCGCGATCGATCGCGAGAAGCAAGGGCACACGACGCCGGCCGAGGCGGTCTACCAGGGCTGCCTGATTCGCTTCCGGCCGATCATGATGACCACGATGGCGGCCCTCATGGGCACATTGCCGATCGCGCTTGGCTCCGGTGCAAACGCGGATTCGCGGCGGCCTCTCGGCGTAGCGGTCTGCGGCGGCCTGATTTTCTCCCAGATGGTGACGCTCTATCTGACTCCGGTGTTTTACACCTACATGGATTCGTTCCAAGGCTGGCTTGAGCGCCGCTTCGGGCGGATCGCGGGATTCGGGCGGCCGCAAGTGGCCGAAGGGCCTGTTTCGGCGGACTGACCCTTCGCCTGTCTTCTCGTACCATTGACCCTCCTTCCGGGCCTCCCTAACATATGTTTCGGCGCGCAAGGCGTCCGGAAACGCAAGGGGCTTCCGTAAGTCCTGTGCATACATACGTTTCCGTTGGGAGATTCGGCCGAGATGCTCTTCAGCGAAGACCTGCCTCACGATATCAAAATGCGAGCGAAAAGACGCGGCCCGCGGGTAAATTCCCGCGTCCGGGTGACCATCGAATGGAACGGCGGCGGCGGTCCATTGCGTTTCGAGGCAGGCTTCACCCGCGTCGTCAATACCTACGGCTGCTTGCTCGTGAGCCCCCGCGAGGTTGATGCGCAACAGCGCCTTCGCCTCACGAATTTGGCCACGCGGCAGGTGGCGGAAGGGGTGGTCGTCTGGAAAGGGACGCAGCGGCCGGATGGATGGGATTTGGGCGTGGAGCTTGTTGGGGCGGATCTGAATTTTTGGGGGCTCGAACTTTGAAAAACTATTCCAGAACCTTCACACCGGCGAAGTCCTCCGCTAAACCAGGTGGCACTGGCACCAGCACGATTACACCAGGCACGGCCGCGGCAAAACACGCGCCGGAGCGAACGGCGCTAAAGCACGCGATCCTGGAGCAAGAGCGTCGCCGCGGCCAGCGAGTGCTGCTGCGCATACGTGCTTTGATCCACGTCGCGATTCAAGGGCCCGCGACTACGATCGAAGCGAATACGCTCAGCGTAAACCCGAAGGGTGCGCTTGTCGTCATCAATAAAAATTTGCCGCAGGACACACGCCTCGTACTCGAGCACGGCGGGACCAAGGAGCGGGCCGCGTGCAAGGTGGTGCGCCCGGCCAAGGAGATGCCGGAAGGATTCCACACGGCACTCGAGTTTGACCCGCCCGTACCGGACTTCTGGAAAATCGCGTTCCCTCCCGCCAACTGGCGCGCCGAGGATCTGTAGCGCGGTAGGCGCGACCGCTCGCACGGCATCTCTAAGAATCCGACGCATTTTGACGCATGAGCCGCGACGGATCAGATCTCATCGCATAGCGGCACATCCCTCCGCCATTGCGGAACGCGCGCGAAGAATTGTTTTCGGTTTCACAAGGCGAAAAGATTAGAAATGTTGACTCCCTCTTTGCCCGGTGCGATTCTCGGAAAACCCCTTCCGGTAGAAATCCACTCAGACAGAACGGCCATCAGGAGGAAGTGTCATGTCAAACCGAGAACGTCGCGATTCACCCCGGAAGGAATGTGCGGTTCCGCTCCGGTTCCGGATTCTCGCAAACGGAGATGGATTTCACGCCCAAGAAGTCGCTCAGCCGGCGGAGCTTCTGGCACGCAAAGTATCGGCCTATTCTCCTTCGTACGAGGGCAAAGCTCTCAACTTGTCGGAGCGCGGGCTTTATTTCACCGCGTGCGAAAAGCTGAGCATCGGCGAGCCGCTTGAGATCTATCTCACGATCCCTCGAGAATTGACGGGCCGGGGTCCTGAGCCGGTACGCTGCCGGGCGCGAGTGGTTCACGTGGACGAGGTCTATCCGCAGCAAGGCGTGAAGGGAGTTGGCGCCATCGTGGATCGTTACGAAACGGTCGCGATGTCTCGCAACTGGGGGAACTGAAGTTGAAGGTACGGAGCATGATGCGCATGGGGCCGTCGTTGGTGTGCGATGGTCCCATGCGCTTCAGGGCGCGTGCTGTTGCGACACGCCGTGCGGCTCCACGGTGAATGTCACCTTTGCGGCGGCGGTGTTGTTGAATTGATCGGCGACTTGCACCGCAAGAGTGTGCTCGCCGGGCGGCAATCCAGGGAGCTGAACGTAGTAACTCTCCTTGGGAGAGTCCGATAGCAGGTCCGTTGGAAACAAAATCTTCCAGTCCCCGGAATCGATGCTGTATTCCGCGCGCGCAATCGCGCCGGACGAGCTCGTTGCATCCCACGAAGCCTTCGTATTCAGCAGGCCCGAGCCGGCTCGGAGATTGAGTATCTGGGGCGGCGTGTTGGCAACTTGAAAGCGATCGCTCTCGCGCTCGGCTGATAGCGCTTGATCCATCGGGTTGGAAGGCGAATCGGACGCGACAATCTTCAAATAGTAAGCGCCATCCGGCATCGTGGTGGTGTCCCACGAATAGTATTTCTGCGTGAGCTTGTCTTTCAGCAAGCGCCAGTTGTGTTCGCCTTCGCCGCGGTAATAGACGGAAAAAACGAGGTCGTCGTCGTTGTCGTCGTGCGCGCTCCAGAGCACGCTCTGGTAACTCTTGTCGCGAAATCCCTGCGGCGGGACTTCGATCTGCGATCCCTGATTCATGTTTTCGGTACTTACGGTCGCGAATGAGGCGCCACTCGCGCTGTGGGGATAGCGAAGCTGCACGGGAACGGCGGTTCCCGGTCCACTCGGTTGCATTGGGAAGCCAACGACGCGAATGCTGGGGGCCTGAATTGCGATGTCGTCGATTGCGGGTGCCACGTTCTTCGGCTGGTACGCAAGACTCACCCAAGAAACGTCCGGCGGCAGGCCTTTGTCCGTATCCAGAAAGACCGCTTTCCATTGGACGAAGCGCGCCGGTGGGCAATCCGGTTCGGCCCCGTTGGCGTCCTTGTAGGGGCCAGCCCAAGAGCTCCAATTTTCGCCGGGGTTCGACGTGTTGCCCGAGCGGACGTACAGCGCGACCTTGC
Organism: uncultured Acidobacteriota bacterium; assembly: GCA_963814735.1. Lineage (GTDB taxonomy): Bacteria > Acidobacteriota > Terriglobia > Acidiferrales > UBA7541 > Palsa-295. The sequence continues at coordinate 87,974 of CAWFEC010000010.1, forward strand.
CTTCAGTGGCGCCGTTTTCTCCCCACCATGTGATGCGGCCCCAGTGCGAGAAAATCTTGGCGTCAAACGCGTCCGATTCAAAGCTTCCGTCCGTCGCATAGCCCGGGCCGAGGGTGAAGATTTTTCCGGGATTCGCGGTGGCTACAAAAACTCTGCCATCGGGCGCCATGGCAAAGCCCGTCACCTGGGCTGATTCCGCCTTGGCGACGTTCGCGTATACGTCGTTGTCCTCAATCTGAACTACGCCGCCTTCGTTGCCGGTACCCAAGAGAATCTTCCCGGTTGGCGGCAGCCCCATCGCAAACACGAGGTCGTCGCGCGAGGTCCAGATCGTGCGCGGCGAGCCGTCCGGCGCAATCTTCACCACCTCCGCGCCGCCAGTGGAGGAAATCGGAGGAAAGGAATAGGACGTGATCGACTGCTGCTGCGGCTGAGTGGTCTGCGTCTGCCCCCCGATCACAATGGTCGAATTCGTCGTATTCGTAGCGGGAGCGCTTGTCGGGGATACGGCCGGAGGCGCGATGATTCGCTGAATCATCGGCGCGCGGTTCTTCTCGCCGATCGAAGCTGCGTAGATATTTCCGGAGGCGTCCGTGAGCAGCGAGGTGACCTCGGCTTTGCTCGTTTCGTAGATCACGAACGGCGCCCCCGCCGTGGGAGCGGATTGCGGCGTTTTGCGCTCGATCGGGACGCGGAGGATAAGGCCGTCCGGCTCGGTGCCGATCAGCAAGTTGCCTTTGTCATCAAACGCAAGCGAGCGCGCGTGGCGCTCCTCGCTTTGATAAAAGAGCTGCCCCTTGCCATCCGGCTCGACCGTGAAGACCTGTCCCGTGTCGCCCGTGGCCACAAACAGAGTTCCGTGCGAATCGAATGCGAGCGCCCAGATGTATTTTGTCTTTGGGTCGAAGAAGATGCTCTTCTTCCCATCCGGCGTGACTTCATAGACTTTGCCGTCGGGCGAAGTCCCCACGTAGAGGTTGTCTTTGGCGTCGAACGCGAGCGCCTGAGCCACGAGCTCCTGGGACTCGAACACGGTCGTAGCCTTGCCCGAATCGTCGAATCGGATCACCTTGGCGTCCGATCCACCGGCCGCGTAAAGGCGGTTGTGCGAATCGAGCCGCACGGCCCAAACATAGGCAAGATTCGGATCGGCGAATGAATCGAACTTGAGCGCGGGCGCGAGCTTGCCGTCGCTGCGAATGGCGACGCCGTGCGCGGTCCCTTTCTCGAACTCTGAGAAGTCCGTTTGCCGCCAGTAGCGCGTGTGCTCCGCTCGCGCCACGATCGGCACGCCCACCGCGACAACCAGTAAGCACGCAAGAATATTTCGCCGATTCATGCGATCGACGTCTCCTTTGAATACGGCTTCACTTCACCGTGATCGCCAGCATGCGCTGGCCCGCAATGAGTTGGTGCATTTCGACCGACCATTCCCCCACCGTGGATTGCCATAGCAGCCGTGCGTCGCCGAGATTCTGGCGCTGATCGAGCACGTTGATGGCGGAGGCGGGGACGTTGGGCATTTCCTTGTCTTCGACGAGCATGGTCGGCGTGGGCTGGAGAAGAGTGGCGTAGAGACAATCGTTGTGGCGCTGGCGGTTCAGCAATTGAATCAGTTCCTGGAGGCCGGCAAGCTGTCCTTGCGAGGTCGCGGCCTGCAGTTGCACGTTCCGGTTGAGAAATTCGGCGTCGCTGACGGCCAGCTCGAGAGTGCCGCGCGCGGCCTGTGCCGGAATCGTCACCGGAATTTCCTGAATGAATGGCTCGCCGCGGTAGGGCCGCAAGAGGACTTTCACAGCCACCGTTTCGCCGGGATGGACTTCGCTCTTTTCAACCCAGGCGTTGTCGATCGTGGCCCAGCGCTTTTCGGGCAGCGTCTTCACGTGGAGGTCGACCCGGCTGATCTGCGGCTGCTCGTAGGGATTTGAATAGATCATCGAAAAGGCGCTTTGCACTTCGGTGGCGACGTAAAATCCAGCCGGCACTGGCTGGTCGGTTGGAGCAAACAGGTCCTCGAGCTCGACCGGCGTGTGACCCTTGACGTCGATCGTGCCGTCGAGTTCGAGCGTTGAGCCCTCGCCATAGACCGGGCTGCCTATGATGCCGTTATAGACGGCCGTGGCGACCAGCGTCGGCGCCAGTTGTGGGCTCTCGATCACCTCAAAGTGATATTTCTTGTTGGCGGAAGGCGTTTCGAGCGTCACGTCCACGGGAATCATTGGAGGTCCTGAGCCAAGCTTTCCCATCACGGCGGTCTGGCGATCCTGGGTCAGCGTGCCGATGGTGCCGCTCGTGGTGATGATTTTCGTGGAGGCTTGCGAAGAGGCAAGCGTCATCAAAACGTGCGCGCGAGAGAGTGGCACTTCCACGCGGCCAAACCCGAACAATGAATGCCCGCAAGCCAGGATGAGGGGGCCGTCGACGGTCGTCACGGTGCAGCCGGAGCTCAAGGAAAGGTCGCCGCGAACCAGATCGAATCCGACCATGTCGCCCGGCTTGAGTTCGCCGTCCGCGGGCGACGGCGGCACTGTCCCACCCGCCATCACCGTCATTCCCCACGAAGAGAATTCTTTGCCGAAGAAAGCGAGCGTCTGAGGATAGAGGCCGGCAGCCACAAGCGGCGTTTCAATGGGGACCAGCATCTGGCCCGAGCCAACGTCGACGCGCTGGGCAAACTCATCCGGCAGAGGAATTGAAGTGCCGTACGCGCCGGGGATCAAAGCAGCCGTCGGCGATACGCTCGTCGAGCCCTTCGCCGGAGCGGTCGGTGGCATTCCGGGAGCGGTGGGCGCTGGAGAGACGGGCAGATGCTCGACTTCGAGCATATTCTCGATGGGTGTTACGCCTCCGATCGCCTCTTTCGTGAACGTGCCGAGTTTCAACGCGAGCGCGCCGACGAGCTTGCCGTCGATGTACACGGGGCTGCCGCTCATGCCAGCGACAACGCCCGTCTGCTGTACTTTGTCCCCCAGCAGGCGCACCAGGATCACGTCCTGCTTGGGACCGACGGCGTTATTGAGCACGCCGATCACTTCGAGATCGACCTTTTCCACCTGGTCGCCCTCGAAAATCGTGTAAGCCACGCCCTTCATGCCGGGTTTGATTTCGCTCAACGGGAAGAGTGCCGGACCATCAGCCGCGCGAGCCGTGAAGACGCAACAAAACAGCAGCAAAATCGCGAGCAGGACCGCGTATGTGCGCCTAATCGAGGTGGGCATAAAAGAGCCATGATACGCGCGGGTATGGCGGGAAGCAAATAGGCCAGAAGCTCCAGTACCACCCGGATGCATTTCGCTCACTCGCGGGATCCCTTGCCGACTGGAACCTCGAAAAACATCAGCGCTTTCTGCGACGGCACGATCGTTACGTCCGGCACATAGATACTGGCGGTTTCGGCGAGTGACATCTCATCACCCAGGTCGAAAAACACAAAGCCGTGAATCATGCCATGCGGCGGCACGATGTCTGAATCCAGCACGAGAGGGCTCAGGACATCGGCGACCCTGTCGGCTTTCTTGTCGGTGGACGAAGGCAAACCCACGGGAAACCGGGAAGCGTGCGGGGCCGATGGCCCGTGCGGATGCGCGACGGCGGCAGCTACATCGTGAAGCGACATTGCGTCGATATCCTCGTCGCGTGCGCCGCCCTGCGGGTGCACGTCGAGCTGGATCGTGGTGAGGTCGATGTGCATCGGCAGGTCCGTTTCGTTCCGCAGGAAGACCTCTACCGGGAGAATCCCTTCCGGCACAGGATTGGCCGACTTGCCGAATTTCTCCTTCGCGCGCGCGGGATCGGAATATGCGTCCGCCGAGACGCTTAGGCCTTCGTGGCGATCGTGCGGCAGAGATTCGTCCGCCTGATGAGCGCTTTGAGCCGGTGGATTTGCCCGCACCTGCGTAGGCGCGCAAGCGAGCAAGATGGCCGCGACGATAAACGCTGTTCGAATCATGGTCTGGTTGTCCGATGCCCCCCGCGAGCCGGAAGTTGTGCACGCCTACGCGTGCGATCTCGCTGCATGCCACTGGCCCAAAATGAAACTCAGCTTGACACAAAAGCGGTGGCTAGTGTATCGGTTTGCGCTAACGGAAGGAATCGGAACCGTAGGAAGCGAGCGCGCGCTTGATTTCCGCTGATCGTGAGGGTCGCGCGAGCTAAAGGGGGAGGATCCGATGGCGAGTCGTAGGGAATTTCTGCAAGTAGGCATTGCTGCATTGGCGCTGCCGATTTCGGCGCACGCTGCGTTGTCGCCGGCAGCGGACGCGCCGGAGAAAACAGCTCCGGTCACACCCCTCTACAAAGTGGTTTTCGACGAAAGGTTTCCGGCCAGCGTCGCGTTTGGCACGGAAGCGCGAAGCTTGGGCCTGCCCACGCATTCGATCCGCGGCGACATCACCGATCTCTGGTTTCACGAGCTCGACGCGCAGTGGAAGAAAAAACCGGTGGCCGTCGCGGGTCTCACGGCGCAAGGCGCGCTTTTCTGCCTCGAGAGGCTGGCCTGGGACCACGGCATGCGCGTCGTCTTCCGCGGCGATCACCAATATCTGCCCGCCGGCTCGATCGAACATGTCCTTACGGGTCCTGAGAGCGTCGTGAATCAGGCGTCCGGCCTGCAAAATGACGGCGATGGTTGGGCTGCGCGCGTCGCGAACCTTGTGGCGCGTGTCCCCGAGGACCATTCCACACCCGCAAAGGTGACTATACACGGTCGCGCAACAGCACCGGCAAATGCGGAAGCGGAGGATCTGATTTCGTGGGTCATCGCGCCCGTCGCAGGTGCACGCATCATGCGCAAGGCTTAGCTCATCGACGGAACCTCATCGACTGGAGCGTGAGAAATGCGAGTTCCACCCGGCGTGAGCAGCGCGGATTTTTCAACCGCGCTGCAGCAGTTCGAAGAGGCAGTCGGAAAAGAGTGGGTGTTCACCAGCGACGCGGATGTGGCGATGTACCGCGACGCCTATTCGCCGTTTTGGGGCGAGCCCGACGAACTCGTGGCATCCGCGGCAGTGGCGCCGGATGGCGTCGAGCAGGTGCAGAAGATCGTACGGATCGCGAATACCTACAAAATTCCGATCTACCCGATCTCGACGGGCAAGAACCTCGGCTACGGCGGCTCCGCACCTGCGTATTCCGGCAGCGTGGTCCTCGACCTGAAGCGGATGAACCGGATTATCGAGGTCAACGAGAAAAACGCGTACTGCCTCGTCGAGCCGGGCGTCAGCTACTTCGATCTCTACCGTTACATCCAGGAAAATGGAATCAAGCTGTGGGTCGACGTTCCCGATCCCGGCTGGGGCAGCCCGGTGGGCAATTCTCTCGATCGCGGCGGCGGTTATTTGCTGCCGCAATTCCGAAATCATTTCGATTCACACTGCGGGATGGAAGTCGTCCTCGCGAATGGCGAGTTGCTGCGCACGGGCATGGGCGCGATGCCCGGCGCGAAAACGTGGCAGGAATACAAGTCCGGGTTCGGGCCGTGGATCGATGGAGTCTTTTCGCAATCCAATTTCGGCGTCGTAACGAAAATGGGATTCTGGATGTGCCCCGCACCCGATTCGTATCTCGCAGGCACGGTGACGGTGCCGCGGTACAACGACCTCAGCCCGCTGATCGACATCCTCGGCTACCTTGAAAATACCGGATGCACCAACGGTATGCCGTTCTTCGGAAGCCCGCTGCTCGCGCGCGGCCCGCTTGGACAAGCCGGGCCAGTGCCTGACCCCGAGCTTACGGCTCTGCTCGACCGGGACGGCGGCCCCGATCCCGACGCGATGGATGCATACGCGCTGAAGAAAAGGATCCCCCACTGGAGCTGCACGGTGAGCTTCTATGGAGGCCCGCAGGGCAACGCAGGGAATTGGGAATTCGCGAAGGAAAAATTCTCGGCGATCCCGGGCGCCAAGTTCGATCTCCACGGCGCGTACAAGCTCCCGCTGACGCCCGAGGTGCAGGCCAAGTTCAACCTGCCTCAGTTCGGCATCCCGAGCTTGCAGATGTTTTCGATCGGCGCGCGCTCGGCCGCCAATCCGACGCCGGGAGAAGGGCACGTCTGGTTCTCGCCAATTATTCCGCGGACGGGCGAAGCCGTTTTCGAAGCGAATCGCGTGTTCCGGCAGGCGGCGAAGGAGCTCGGCCTCCCGATCCCGGCGTTCAGCCTGCCTACGTGCTATTGGGAGCGCGCGTTCATTTTCCTCTTCGGCTTTCCGATCACGCACGACATCGAGACGAACAAGAAGAATCGCGCCGCATTCAAGAAGCTGGTCGCAATGGCCGCCGAGCACGGATGGGGCGAATATCGCACCGCGCCCGCTTACCAGGCCACGATAATGAACACATACTCCTTCAACAATCACGCGCTGCTGCGATTCCACGAAACGCTGAAAGACGCGGTCGATCCGAATGGGATTCTCTCCGCGGGCCGATACGGCATTTGGCCCAAGCATCTCAGAGAGGACGCCAAAGCATGAAGACCATCGGCGTGGTTTTGACCGCAGCGTTCTTTTTTTTCCTCGCGGCACAGACAGCATCGGCGCAGGACAGCTCGGATCATGGCGTGAGGGTGAAATCCGCGTGGGTGCGCGCCACCGTTTCGGGCGAGGGCCAGCCGAAGGGCTACGTCCAATATCAGGATTATTGCTCGATGTGCCACGGCAAAGGACCGGGACGGCCCGGCACGATGGCGCTGCAGGCCAAGTACAAGGGCGCGGAGCCTGCCCTGCTGGCGGATCGCACGGATTTGACGCCCCAGCTCGTCAAAATGTACGTCCGCAACGGTCTCTCGATTATGCCGATTTTCCGCAAGACGGAAATCAGCGACGCCGACCTGGACGCCATCGCGGCGTACCTCACGCGCAACAACAAGAAGTAGCGCCGGCACACAGGAGTGTGAATGCGGCTTCCCCCAGGCGTCAGCGCCAAGGATTTCACCGACGCGCTCAAGCAATTTGAGGAAGCGGTCGGCAAGGAGTGGGTCTTTTCCTCCGACGAGGACACCGACCTCTACCGCGACGCATACTCGCCCTTCTGGCACGAGCCGGAAGATCCGGTCGCGTCCGCCGCGGTCGCTCCTGAGAGCGTCGAGCAAGTCCAGAAGATCCTCAAGATCGCCAACGATTACAAAATTCCCCTCTGGACGATTTCGACCGGCAAGAATCTCGCCTACGGCGGCGCCGCGCCGCTCCTATCCGGCAGCGTGGTGCTCGACCTGAAACGGATGAACCAAATCCTCGAGGTAAACGAGGAAAACGCCTACGCGCTGGTCGAGCCCGGCGTCAGCTATTTCGATCTCTACAATTATATTCACGGCAAAGGGCTGAAAGTGTGGCTCGATCCTCCCGATCCGGGCTGGGGCAGTCCGATGGGCAATTCTCTCGAACGCGGCGGCGGGCGGACGCCGATGCGCGATCACTGGGCGGCGCACTGCGGCATGGAAGTCGTTCTCGCAAACGGCGAAGTGGTGCGAACCGGCATGGGCGCGCTGCCCGGCTCGAAAACGTGGCAACAGTATCGCTACGGATTCGGCCCTTACGTCGACGGAATATTTTCGCAATCCAATTTCGGCGTGGTAACGAAGATGGGCTTCTGGCTGCTGCCCGAGCCGGAGGCGTATCGCGAGTTAACCGTCTCTGTTCCGAAACACGACGATCTCATCCCGTTCGTCGACACGCTGTCGTATCTGATGAACTCGCAGATCGTTCAGAGCACGATCCTGCTCGATAGCCCGCTGCTCGATTACCGCGCGTCGCAGGGCGGCAGCGTGCTCGACATGCCCGGCGGCCCCTCGGTGTCCGAGATGGAGCAGATTGGCCGCGACAAGAATCTCGCCTATTGGAGCTGCCCGTTGCACTTCTACGGCCCCGCGAAGGTGGTCGACGCGCAGTGGGAACACGCGAAGGAGAAATTCTCGGCGATCCCCGGCGCGACATTCCAAGACGGCCGGTCGTACCGTTTCCCGCTCGAGATGAAAGAGGGAGACGGCATCCCGCGCGTCGCCTTTGGAGTTCCCGATCTTTCCGTGTTCGGCTTGCTGCGATCGAGCTACGGGCACCTGGGCTTTTCGCCCATCATTCCCATGACGGGCGAGGCGGTGTTCGAATCGCTGAAAGTTTTCGGCCAGGTCTACGCGGACATGGGCGTCGGGCCGAAGAATACATTCTTTGCGCTGCCGTGGTCGTACTTCCCGAGGTCTTTCGTCCTGCTCTTCGGCTTCCCGATCGAGCACGATGTCGAAAAGAATAAGAAGACGCGCGAGGTTTTCAAGCGCCTCGCCCAGGCCGGCGCCGAGCACGGCTGGGGCGAATATCGAACGCACACAGCGTTTATGGACACGGTCGCGAACACCTATTCCTACAACAATCACGCGCTGCGGCGTTATCACGAGACGTTGAAAGACGCGCTCGATCCCAACGGCATCCTCTCGCCGGGAAAATCGGGGATCTGGCCCGAGCGCATGCGAAAGGCGCGAACGTGAAGGTCGAGGCGGACTCGTAAATGCGGCGACTCCCACCAGGCCTAAGCGCCAGGGATTTTTCCGATGCGCTCAAGCAGTTCGAGGAAGCCATCGGCAAGGAATGGGTGTTTTCCTCCGACGAAGACGTCGATCTCTACCGCGACTCCTATTCGCCCTTCTGGCACGAGGAGGAAGAGCCGATTCCATCAGCCGCTGTCGCTCCCGACAGCGTGGAAGGCGTGCAGAAGATCGTTAAAATCGCCAACCAGTACAAAATTCCGCTCTGGACGATTTCGACCGGCAAGAATCTCGGCTATGGCGGCGCTGCGCCCTTGCTTTCCGGCACGATGGTCCTCGACCTGAAGCGCATGGATCGCGTTCTCGAGGTGAACGAAAAGAACGCTTATGCGCTGGTCGAGCCGGGCGTCAGCTACTTCGATCTCTATCGATACATCCAGGATCGCAAGCTGAAAGTGTGGATCGATCCCGCCGATCCCGGCTGGGGCAGCCCCATGGGCAACGCCCTCGATCGCGGCGGCGGGCGCACTCCGATGCGCGACCATTTCGACGCCGAGTGCGGCATGGAAGTCGTGCTGCCCAATGGCGAGGTGATGCGCACCGGCATGGGCGCGCTGCCGGGATCGAAGACCTGGCAGCAATACAAGTACGGCTTCGGCCCGTACGTCGATGGGATGTTTTCGCAATCGAGCCTCGGCATCGTGACGAAGATGGGAATTTGGCTGTTTCCGGAACCGGAAGCCTATTTGACCGGCACGGTGACCGTATTCAAGCGCGATGATCTCGTTCCGCTCGTCGCGACGCTCGCGTATCTGATGAATTCCAGCGTCGTCCTCGGCACCACGAACGTGGCGAGCCCCCTAACCTATGCGCGACAGGACCCGGCGCTCGCGGCACTCTACGCGAAGCCGGGCGGCCCGTCGACGCAAGATCTGGAACAATACGCGCAGCAGAAAAATCTCGGCTACTGGAGCGTCGAGCTGCCGTTCTACGGCCCGCCCAAAGTTGTCGCCGCGCAGTGGGAACATGCGCAGGAGAAGTTTTCGTCCATCCCTGGCGTAAAATTCCGCGAAGGACCCATGCGCACGTTTCCGCTGGACCCGAACGAGCCGTTATCGTTTCCAACTCCCGTCGCCATGGGCATTCCGAACCTCTCCGTATTCGGTGTTGGCGGGGCGCGCAGCTACGGGCACGTTTGGTTTTCGCCCATCATCCCGATGACCGGCGAGGCGATCCTCGAGGCGCAGCAGGTGTTCACCGACGCCTACAGGGAAATGGGCATGGCTCCGGGCCCGATGTTTTTCATCGGCCCTGCGTCCAACTATCCGCGCTGCTTTCTTGTCCTTTTCGGGTTTCCCGTGGAACACAATGTGGAAACAAATCGAAAGAATCGGGAGAACTTCAAGCGCCTGATTCAGGTGGCGGCCGAACACGGCTGGGGCGAATACCGGACGCACACGGCGTTCATGGGCACGGTTTCAGATGCCTACTCGTACAACAATCACGCGCTGCGGCGCCTCCACGAAACGATCAAGGATGCGGTCGACCCGAACGGGATTCTGTCGCCGGGCAAGTGCGGCATCTGGCCCAAAAGCATGAGGAAGGCCTAAGATGAAAAGTGTGACGGCTGGTCTACTCGCCGCAATGAGCCTCATCTTCGCGGCGCAAGCATTTGCGGCGCCTAAGTCTGATGATGCGCAGATCGAGCGTGGCCACAAGGTCTACCAGAAGTGGTGCTACCCGTGCCATGGTCCCGGCGCGGACAAGCCCGGCACCGCTTCGCTCGCGGCGCGCGGCCAGAAGCCTGCCGTGCTCGAAGAGCGCACGGATTTGACCGCGCCGCTGATCAAGACGTTCGTCCGGCACGGCGTTTTGTTCATGCCCACATTTCGCAAAACCGAGATCAGCGACGCGGACCTGGCAGCCATCTCGGCGTATTTGACGAGGAACAACAAGCCATAGCATCGTCCGGCCGAGCTCTTGACAGCTGCGTGGCCGCGTAAGCAATTCGCTCGCTGCGGCCCAAATTTCGCAGAGCACGCTATACTACCAAACCTGCACGCGCGGAGGCTGGTTCGCGCTGCGGTTGTGTCGGGCCGCGCGCCCCTTCTCTCATGTACTTTTTCTACCGGATTCTTACGGCGGTTGGCATGCTTCTGCTGGTGCCCTACTACGCGCTTCGCACCTGGAGCCGCGGCGAGCCCTCGCGCGCGCTGGCCGAGCGCCTCGGGAGCCTGCCGCCTGAAATCGTTTCGCGCGTCGGCGCCGCTTCAGCGGGGGAAAATGCCACCGCACGCCCGATCTGGATTCACGCCGTCTCGGTCGGCGAAGTTCTTGCGGCCAAGCCGCTCGTCGAGGGCCTGAAACAACGCCTTCCCGAGCGCGCGGTTTTCGTCTCGACAACCACCGAAACCGGGCAGCGCCTGGCGCGCGAGCGCCTGCAATCGGCCGACGCCATTTTCTATTTCCCGCTCGACTGGGTCGTGCCGGTGCGCCGCGCCCTGCGCGCCATGCGTCCCGCGCTCGTAATCGTGATGGAAACGGAGATCTGGCCGAATTTCCTTCGAGAAGCCCGGCATCGCAATGTCCCCGTCGTTTTCGCCAATGCGCGAATCTCCGAGCGATCCTTCGCGCGCTACAGCCGCTGGAAGTTTCTCGTCGGCGAATTCTTCGCGCGTGTCCTGCAGGATGGCGAACGCTTCCTCGCGCAGACGCCCGAAGACGCGGCGCGGCTCAGCGAAATGGGCGCGCCGGAAGGATCGGTCGAAGTGACCGGAAACCTGAAATACGACAGCGAGCAGCCGAGTATCGGCCCGTTCGGCGTCTGGCTCGAAGATCAGATTCGCCGCCAGGAACGTTGGCCCGTGGTAATCGCGGGCAGCGTGGTTGCGGAAGAGGAACAAGCGGTGCTCGCTGCCTACGACATCGTGCAGCGGCAATGGCGCCACGCTTTGCTCGTTCTCGCTCCGCGCAAGCCGGATCGCTTTGAAACCGCTGCCTCCATTGCGACGGCCGACGGATGGAACGCGGTGCGCAGAAGCGGTATCGACTTCGATGCTCCACTCGACGAGAATGCGGACGCCATCGTGCTCGATACGATCGGCGAACTTGCCGGGCTGTATCTGCTGGCCGATGCAGTCTTCGTCGGCGGCTCGCTCGTTCCCGCGGGAGGCCACAACATTCTCGAGCCGGCGTGGTTCGCGAAACCGCCGGTGTTTGGCCCCTCCATGGAGAATTTTCGCGACATGGCTGCGCAATTTCTCTCCGCGCAAGCGGCAGTGCAGGTTTCAAGCGGCCCGCAGCTCGGCGCTGTTTGGGTGCAGCTCATCCAAAACACCACGCTTCGCGAACGCATGGGCAAAGCAGCGCTGCGGCTTTCCGAACGCAATCGCGGCGCCACAGCCCGCTCTCTCGATCGCATCGCGGAAGTGCTCGCCGGAAGGAGGCATGCGGCGTGACGCTCCGGGAAGCGTCCGTCTGGCTTCTGTGGCCGCTCACGCTCCCGTATGGCGCGTACGTCCGCCTGCGGGCGTTTGCCTATCGCAAGGGCCTGCTGCGCCGGAAGCGGCTCGATGGCCGCGTCATCAGCGTCGGCAATCTCACCACGGGCGGCACGGGCAAAACGCCCATGGTCTTGTGGGTCGCGGAGCGCCTTCTTGCGGAGGGAATCACGCCCGGAATTCTGACGCGCGGGTACGGCGGCCAACTCCTGCCCGGCGGTTCGACCAGCGACGAAGTCCAACTGCTCTCGAAACGCCTCGGCGATCGCGTTCTTTTCGGTGTCGGCGCGGATCGTTTTGCTCGCGGACGCGAACTCGCGAAGCGCGGCGTTGAATGGTTCATCCTCGACGACGGCTTTCAGCATCAGCAGCTCGCGCGCGATGCGGATATCGTCCTGATCGATGCGATTCACCCATTTGGCGGCGGTCACTTGCTGCCCGCGGGGCACCTGCGCGAGCCTCGATCGGCGCTCAAGCGCGCACATGCGATCGTCATCACCCGCAGCGATCACGCGCCTGCGCTCGAAGCGGCGCTGCGGCGCGATACCGCCGCGCCGATCTTCTACGCGCGCAACTGGCTCGATTCGATCCGGCTCATGCGCGGCGGCGATCCAGGTGAAGAAGACCCGCGTTCCCGCTTTCGACGATTCTTCGCGTTTTGCGGCATCGGCAATCCGGATTCTTTCCTGGAAGATTTGCACAATTGGGGCTTGCGCGTGGTGGGGCACCGGTTTTTCCCGGACCACCATCGCTACATTCAACACGATCTCGAATCTGTTGGAGCCGCCGCTCATGCAGCCGGGGCCGACGGCCTGATCTGCACCGAGAAAGATATATTCAATCTGGCCGGAGTGAAATGGCGCGCGGTCGATATCTGGTATTGCCGCATCGGCCTACGCATCGGCCGCGAAGACGAATTCTGGGCGGTCATCAAGGCTGCAACTGGATCGCGCGCCGGTCGGGCCTCATGAATCGAGCTGTCGCGAGTGGTGCTTGCGCTTCGCCCCGAGCGTTTGCTGCTTTTGGCGCCGCTGTGATACTTTCTCGCGCGGCTATTCTGCGCCGCGATTTCAAGGAGAACGCGTGAGCCCCGCCCCGAAAAAACGAATGCGCGCGCCACGGCCCGCTGCCGATAGCAGCGTCGATCTCACTCGCCTGCTCGATATCGTCGCCGCATTCCCGCGCCAGAAAATCTGCGTGATCGGCGATTTCGTGCTCGACGAATTCGTTTCGGGAGAAATCTCGCGCGTCTCCCGCGAAGCGCCGGTGCTGATCCTGCGCCGCCGCGCGAGCGAAATCTATCCGGGCGGCGCCGCCAATGCGGTCAACAATCTTGCGGATCTGGGCGCGCGCGTCGTCCCGGTCGGCGTCGTGGGCGATGATGAAGGCGGCCGCGCGCTGCTCGATTATTTTCGCCGCAAACGCGTCGACACGTCGCGTATCCTCCGCGTGCGCGGCTGGACCACCACGACGAAAACGCGTTTCCTCGCCGGCTGGACGCACACCACCGAGCAGCAAGTTCTGCGCGTGGATCGCGAGCCATCGGGAGAGCTTCCCGCGCAGGCGCAGGAATCGGTCGCTCGAAAGGCGCGGCCCACCGCGCGGCGAGCGGATGCTGTGCTCGTCTCGGACTACGGCCTCGGTGCCGCGACGCCTGCGCTGGTGAAAAGCCTTCGCGCGAAATGCATCACGCTCGACTCGCGTTTCCGTCTGCTGGAATATCGCGATGCGGGCGTCACCGCCGCCACACCCAATGAGCCCGAAATCGAGGCTGCGTATCAGGCGCGCATCGGCACCAACAAAGAAAAACTCGAGGAGCTTGGCGGGCGCGCGCTGCGCGATCTGGGCATCGAGTCCGTGCTCGTCACGCGCGGCAAGGACGGTCTGGCCGTCTTCGAACGCGATGCCGAATCGCCGCGGCACATCCCGATTTACGGCTCGGATGAGCCTGTCGACGTAACCGGCGCGGGTGATACCGTGATCGCCGTCTTCACACTGGCACGGGCAGCCGGCGCGTCGTGGGTCGAAGCGGCGCACCTCGCGAATTACGCGGGCGGCATTGTGGTGATGAAGCGCCGCACCGCAACCGTGACGCGCGCGGAGCTGGAAGCCGCGCTTCGGCGCGAAGCCACGGCGCAGCGGTAGCATCGTCCGCCAGAGCGGCCAATTCGATACAATCAACCGAACATCGGCCCGCACAAGATCACAAGATCAAATGGACACGCGCGACAAAATTCTCTCCCGCAGCGGCCTCGACGACCTGATCGCCGAGCACCGCCGCGCCGGCCGCAAAATTGTCTTCGCCAACGGCATCTTCGATCTCCTCCACGTGGGCCACGTGCGATATTTGCAGGCGGCGAAGGCCGAGGGCGATGTGCTCATCGTGGGCGTGAATTCCGATTCGAGTGCGCGAAGCCTGAAGGGCAAAGGCCGCCCGATTCTCACGGAGCGCGCCCGCGCGTGGCTCGTCGCCGCGCTCGCCGCCGTGGATTACGCCGTCATCTTCGACGAACTCAACGTCGAATCGCTTCTCCGCGAATTCCAGCCTGACGTCCACGCGAAGGGCACCGATTACACCCCGGATACGGTGCCGGAACGCGATCTCGCCGCGCTGCTCGGCATCCGCGTTGCCATCGTCGGCGATCCCAAGCACCACTCCACACGCGAACTCCTCTATCGCGTGCGCCGGAAGAGCGATGGCTGACCCGCAGTTTCTGCTCGTTCGGATGGGGTCGATGGGCGACGTGATTCACGCCATTCCCGCCGCGTCCGCCCTTCGCGACACCTTTCCCGAGGCGCGCATCGACTGGGCCATCGATCCGAAATGGGCGCGGCTGCTCGAAGGAAATCCGGACATCACCGAAGTGATTGCCGCGGATCGCAAGAGCGCCAGCGGCGTAGCCGCAACCATCCGCAAAATGCGCGCTGCGAAATACACTTGCGCCATCGACTTTCAGGCGCTGTACAAATCCGCGCTGCTCGCATTTGCGTCGGGCGCGCCGCACCGCGTCGGATTTCAGAGCAGCTACGCGCGCGAGGGGCTCGCCTCGCTCTTCTACACGGATTGCCTCAATCCGCGCGGCCCTCACAAGGTCGAACACAATCTCACGCTCGCTGAATTCGCAGGCGCACAAAAGTCCGCGCCGCGTTTTCCGCTCGCGATTCACGCGGATGACGAAGAGCGTGCCGCGCGCGAATTAGCCGCGCACTCGCTCGCGGATTTCTACGTGCTCAATCCCGGCGGTGGCTGGCTTTCGAAGTGCTGGCCCGCCCAGCGCTACGGAGAACTCCATCGCGCTCTCGCTGCGAGTTACGGTTGGCGTGGTGTGGTCACATTCGGACCCGGCGAAGAAGGCCTCGCGCGCGAGGTGGTTCAGGCCGCGGGCGATCCTGCGCCGGCGGCAATTCTGCTCGGTCTTGGTCCGCTGATGGCGCTGATGCGCCGCGCGAAGTTCGTGGTGTCCGCGGATACCGGGCCGCTGCATCTCGCCGCTGCGCTGGATGTACCCGTCGTCGGTCTCTTCGGCCCCACCGATCCCGCGCGCAACGGGCCCTATTCACTCGATCCCTCGCGCCATATCGTTCTGCGTAATCCGCAAAATTGCGAGACCACGTATCGCCGCGGTAAAACCTATTCGCCTGCTATGCTGTCGCTCGGCGTGCCGCAAGTCGTCCGAAGTCCATCACGCGCCGCTGGGGCAAGGATTCTTGAGCGAGCCGAGAAAATTCTGGATGCGCTGGCGCGTTCGCACAGGCTATCCCGTCGCCGTGGTGTATCTCGTGCTCGCCGATCCGAAGCCGCGGTGGGTTCTGATCGGCGCGATTGTCGCGGCGATCGGGCTACTGATTCGCGGCGCGTCGTCGGGCCACCTGCGCAAGGATCGCGAGCTCGCCACATCAGGACCGTACGCGCACACGCGGAATCCGCTCTATCTGGGCAGCGCGTTTCTTGCTGCGGGCTTTGCGATTGCGGGCGGCTCGTGGTGGAGCGGTCTCCTCGTAGTGGCGTATTTCGGAATCTTCTACTACGCGGTGATGCGCAACGAAGAGCAGGATTTGCATCGCCGATTTGGCGAGGCTTTCGACGCGTACGCGTCGCGCGTCCCGCTCTTTTTCCCTTGGTTCGCTCGTGCGGGTGCGGGATCAGCCGGCGGCGAAACGGGACAGCAATTTTCCTGGGCACAGTATCGCCGCAACCGCGAATACCAAGCGCTGATTGGCACGATTGTTGGGGTGGGCGTTCTTTTCTTGCGAATGTGGATTCGGCGGCGATTCGGCCACTGAGGCTGCGGCTACTGCAGGCGATACACGGCGTTCATCATTCGCTGGAATTGCGGGCGGTAGATCAAATCGAAAGCGCGCTCTTTGCCGGGAAACATTTCGAGCGCGACGCGGCGGGTAGCGGCGACCATGCCCGCAGCCTCTTCTGGGGAAAGGCCGCCTTCGGCGATCGTTTCAAGCGTCAAGCGGACCAGAATGCGCAGGCGGCGAATGCGCCTACTCTCTTCGTCGATCTGCTCCTGGGTGGGAAAAGACGCCGGACTGTCCTGCGCGGTTTCCATGGCCGTTGAAAACATTATGAACCGCGTTTTGTGCGGGCACAATAGTACTCGCGTCCTCTCCGAAAGGGTTCGCTTTGAAATCCGCAATGCCTCGGCGAAACCTGCGCACGGGGATCATCGCTCCTCCGCGTAAGAGTGGATGGAGAGATTCTGCCCGGCGGTGAGCGCAGTGACGGCGCCGTCGCGGTCGGTGCGGAGGAGGCGGATGCCATCGTCCTGATAGCGCTCGACGATCTCGGCCGCCGGATGACCAAACGGGTTCGCCGCGCCTACCGATACGACGGCGGCGCGCGGCGCAACCGCTGCAAGAAATGCCTGCGTTGAAGATGTCCGGCTGCCGTGGTGCGGCACCTTCAGGAAATCAGAAGTGAGCGGCACTCCCTCGGCGACGAGTTTTTCCTCGGTTTGCTTTTCGATGTCGCCCGTGAGCAGGAAGCGAACTTGGCCGTCCGAAAGCCGCAAGACGAGCGAATCATTGTTGGGAATCTTTCCGGCAGGCTCATCGGCAGGCGGCCAGAGCACGCTGCCTTGAGCGCCTGCCCAATTGAATTCGGACCCTCGTGACTGGTACACGATGGCGACGCCAAGCGAACGAGCTTCGGCCAGCAGACGCTGAAACGCCGGCCTTGGATCATCGCTCCCAACCCATAACTCGTGCACCTGGAAATTTTCCAGCACGCTATACAGGCCGCCGATGTGATCGTGGTCGGCGTGGGTGAGCGCGACCACGTCGAGACGCTTCAGTCCGCGCGACCAGAGGTAGGGCGAGACAACCTCCTCGCCGACATCCGTGCCGGAGCGGTATCCGCCGACCCACTCGGAGCCGGGAAGCCCGCCACCATCGATCAGCATCGTCCGGCCGCCGGGAAACGCGGCGAAAATCGAATCGCCCTGGCCCACGTCGAGCACGCTAACTTCCAGTTTTCCGCGATTGAGATTCGGGCGAAACGGATGCGTGGCAACCAACACCGTGAGCGCGGCGAGGGCCGCAGCGGAAACCCATTCAATCGGCGCAATGGGTGGAGAGAACTGCCGGCGCGCGATCCGATTCGCTCGCCGGGCGGCCGCGGCACGCGCCGCCACGGCGAGCGCGACAAACACGACGAAAAATCCCAGCCAGAGCCACGCCGGCGGACCCGGTATGCGATACGAGACGTGCGGCAGCCGGCTGAACCACTCGACAATCGCCAGCAGCATGCCCGTGCAGAATCCAAGCGCCTTCGCGAGCAGGGATGCGAGCCGGGCCCATACAAATGTCGCGAGGAGCGCCAGGAAGCCGAGCGGCACGATGAGTCCCGTCAAAATGACGGCGGGAATATTGCTGATCGGTCCTGCCAGGCTGACGCGGTGAAAATCCATCGCGAGCAGCGGCATCATGCCCCACTGGATCACCGCCGACAGCAGCACGATCTCCCACAATCGGAGGCCCACGCGAACCGGAATGGTGACGAGCCTGCTGGCGCGAGGCGCGAGCCATTGCGGCAATCGCGATGAAATGCGCGCGGTGGCCGCACGCAAGTCGATTCGGAACTGGGTGACTTTGGGCGGATGCTGCGAGTCGCGCGTCACGTCACCGAGATGCCGCATGCCCTGATGATACGGCGCGCTCGTGCGCTCCATCCACGGCACCGCAAGGCCGGCGATAACGCCTGCCGCGACGAACGACAGCTCGAAACTCGAATCCGCTAGCGACGAAGGTTTCCAGAACAGAATCACGAGCGCCGCAAGCGCGACCGTATTGAGCAACTCGATCCGGCGAAACAGCGGCCGCGCGCACAGGTAGAGCGCAGCCATCAGCGCGGCGCGAAAGATCGGCGGACGATCCTGCACCACGCCCACGTAGGCGGCGAGCGCGATCACGGTCAGCAAGCTCGTCGCAAAGATCGTGAACCGCAGCCTGCGGCAGACCCAAAGAAAGAATACGACAAGCGCGCCGACGTGCAGGCCCGCCACCACGAGCACGTGGTACGCCGCCGTCTTCTGAAACGCCGCGACCACTTGCGAATCGACGAAGCTGCGGTCGCCGAGCAGCATCGCCCGAAGCACGGCCGCGCGCTGCGGCTCGCCGGGAAAGAGCGCGTCGAGCCGCGCAAGCAGCGTGCCGCGAACGCGCGCCAGACGCTGAGAAAACGTGGGGCGCGGGCGGTCGATCAATTGCAGCAACTCGCCGCTGCGCAGCGAGCCGGTGAGGTCAATTTTTTGCCGCGCCAGATAGCCGCGCTCGTCGAATGCGCCCGGATCGAGGAAATTGCGCGGCGGCCGCGCCCGAACGAGCGCTTCGACCCGATCGCCCGCCCGCAGGCCGCGCGGCGTGCCTTCGAAGTGTTCGGCCCCGTAGAGATTCAGGCGGAGACCTCCGCTTACGGGCATACTCGCACCGCCGACTTCGACGTGCTCGAGATCGATTTCGTAGCGGCGCCCCCAGGGCAGCGCCATCGGATCTTCGCGCAGGCGGCCCTGCCAGCGCAGCGGCTCGGTTGTGTCCAAGCGGCCGGCGCCGATCAGGCGCGTGACGTGGTTTGCGGGAACGGTGGCACGCTCCATGCAGATTGCGAGACCGCCGATCGCGACCCATGCGACGAGCGCGAGTGCCCACGCGGACTGCGTGTTCGAACGCCACAGCAGCACCGCGCCGAGAAGCATTGCCACAATGGCGACTGAGAGCCACAGCTTCAATGGCCCCGGCCAGGGCATCGCGATCGCGATTCCGGCTGCGAACGACGCGACGATCCAGAGCGCGGGAAGCTTCATGGCTGTTTCACGGCTTTCGGCGTAGACGAACTACCGCCTCCATATGAAATGTCTGCGGAAAAAGATCGAAGAGATGAATCGCAGTGATTTCGTAGCCGCCGCCAGTGAGCGCGGCGAGATCGCGCGCCAATGTGGGAGGCTCGCAGGAAACGTAGGTGATGCGCTCCGGCGCGATTCGCAGGAGATTCTTTGCGTCATTCGGCGCCAGGCCCGCGCGCGGCGGGTCGAGGACGATCAGATCGGGCTTGCCTTTGTATTTCGCGAGAAACTGCGCGACGTCGGCGGTGCGGATTTCGATGCCGGTGCTCGTGCGGGCGTTCGATTCAAGATCGCGGGACGCGGCCGGATTGGATTCAACGGCCAGAACGTGGCTGAACTTCTTTGCGAGCGAAATCGAGAAGAGCCCGACGCCCGCGAAGAGATCGAGAGCCAGTTTGCCTTCTTCGTTTTCCGTCACTTCGCGAGCCAGATCGTCGGCGAGAAAACGATTCACCTGAAAAAACGAGAAATGGCCGACGCGATACGTCGTCGCGCCGCTCTGGTAATCGAGGAAGCCGGGGCCGTCGAGTTCCATGCGGTCGCGTCCGGGATCGTGAAAGACCAGGCTTTCGATTTCGGGCGCGAGTTCGCGGAATAATTTCACGACATCTTCCGCCTTCTTCGGGAAGCGAGCGAATGTGGCTGTCAGCAGCAGCTTCGAATCGCCGGCAAACGCCTCAATCTCGCGCAATTCGCGGGGGAGTTTGCCCGCCGCGAGCGCGCCGCGCAGGGCGAGCAGCGTCTTCAGCAGCAGCGGTGAGAGGATTTGGCAATCCTCGACGTCGCAGAGCGCGGTCGACCCGGCGCGAAAATAGCCGATCGCGAGTTTTCCTACACCAGCGCTATTTTCGATCGAGCGGACCTTCCACTGGGCGCGATTGCGGTAGCCCCACGGAGGCGAGGCGTGCTCCTTGATCTCGCCCGGCCATTCGATTCGGCCGATGCGGCCGAGCGTCTCGCGGAGGATGGCGGCTTTGTAGCGGAGCTGCGATTCGTAGGGCGCGTGCTGGTAATCGCAACCGCCGCACACTCCAAAGTGCGGGCAGCGCGGTACGACACGTTCCGGCGATGGATCGAGCACGCGTTCCATACGCGCGCGAACGAATTTCTTCTTCTGCTCGACGGGCTCGGCGGAGACGCGCTCGGCCGGCAAAACGAAGGGGACGAAGACGGTCGAGCCATCGTGATGGCCGAGACCTTCGCCGCCGTAGATCAGTTTTTCGATTGTGATGTCCATGGTGTGTGATTCCACGCTATCACACGACGCAAGCCGATATCGCAACCGTGCAGGGGTAGTTCAGTCGCCGCGTAGAAGCTGCGATTAAAGCGGGAGCCGAGCGTGGCGTCAATCGCGGAAAATACCTACGCGGGGGCCGCAGGGTAAAGCCCCTACGTGAGGTAAAACAGGCTGAGGCGCGGGAGATCGAACTGCTCGAAGAGGCGTTTTTGGATGTACTGGCGTTCGAGCTGCGCGAGCTGGTCGGCGGACAATTTGCGGCGGTAGGGCGCGAGGGAGCGGTCCATTTCGCGGCGGATGGCGAGCATGGATTCGTCGTCCGCCTCGGCGGCGAGAGCGGCGCTGAGTTTTTCTTCGAGGACCGTGAGGCGGCGTTCGAGATCTTCGAGGTCGAGCGCAGCGGGAGAATCGACGAGCGGCACGGCTTCGTCGATGCGCTTCGCTGTTTCATCGAGGCGGGCCGCCAGCGCGGCGTGGGTTGTGCGGCGTTTTTCGGCTGCGGCGCGGATGCGGGCGGCGTTGCGCTGGAAATATTTTTTCAGTTCCTCGCGCGAGAAAGGCTCGGGTGCAGGACGAGACGCTGTTACTTCGGGGCCCGTGCCTGCGGCGGCCTCCTGCGCTTCGGCTGCGGCGTCGAGCACCGCATCGACGCAGTAGGCAAGGCTCTTCAATTGGCGGCCGCCGGCGGCGCGGCGGGAACGCCCCCAGGCTTCGAAGGCGCGATCGATGCCTTTGAGGACAGCGGGGAGCGGGATGCCGGCCTTTTGCCACGTTTCGACGATCGCCCAATCGAGCGGCGA
The DNA here is from genome assembly GCA_963814735.1 of uncultured Acidobacteriota bacterium. Classification (GTDB taxonomy): domain Bacteria; phylum Acidobacteriota; class Terriglobia; order Acidiferrales; family UBA7541; genus Palsa-295. Next base: position 109,330 of record CAWFEC010000010.1, read on the forward strand.
AACCAGGAGGTGCGCGCCGCGCTTGCGCCAGAAGTAGTCCTCGATTTCCGTGAAGTAGTTGAAATAGTTGAAGGATTCCATGCTCGGGATGACAGTCGGAACGCGTCGCTAGTGCATGCGGCGGCCGGAGGCGCGCTTGGGCGCGGAATTTTCGCCGGCGCTGGATTGATTGCGTTCCCAGATGATGCGCAGGCCATGCAGCGTCAGAAATTCGTCGATGGTTTCGATGTGGCGCGACGCGGTGCCGATGAGCGCGGCCTGGCCGCCGGTGGCGATCACTTTTGTTTTCGGGCCCATCACCTGCTTCATGCGGTCGAGAATGCCGTCGACGAGATCGGTGTACCCGTAAAAAAGCCCGGATTGCATCGAGGCAGCGGTGTTGGTGCCGATCACCTTGCCCGGATCCTTGATCTCGACGCGGAAGAGGCGCGCGGCGCGGGCGAAAAGCGCATCCGCCGAAATTCCGATGCCGGGCGCGAGGACGCCGCCGAGATATTCGCCGCGCGCCGAGACCGCATCGAAATTGATGGCCGTGCCGAAATCGACGACGATGCACGGGCCACCATACTTGTCGAACGCGGCGACGCTATTGACGATGCGGTCCGCGCCCACTTCCTGCGGATTGTCGTATTGCACGGGCATGCCCGTCTTGATCCCCGGCTCGACGAAAAGCGCCTTGCGCGAAAAATACCGCTCGGCCATGCCCGCGAGCGTCGAATTGAGCGGCGGCACCACCGAGCTGATGATCACGCCGTTGATCTCGCGCGGTTCGAGGCCGGCGAGCGTGAAAAGATTGCGCGTGAGGATGCCGTATTCGTCGACGGTCTGATCGCGCGCGGTGGTCAGGCGCCAGTGCGCGACAAGTTCCTGGCCGCGGAAGACGCCGAGGACGGTGTTGGTGTTGCCCGCGTCGAGGGTGAGCAGCATCAGGAGGCCTCCGCGACGTCGCCCGAAAGGACGGCTTCGATGCCGCGGCCGTCGTCGCGCGCCACGCGCAGCACGCCGCTCGGTTCGAGGCCTGCCGTGGTGCCCGTGAAGCTTTCCGTCGCTGTGGTGATCCGCACGCGCTTGCCCTCGTAGTAGCTCGACACTTGCGCGAACCGCCGCAGAACCGGCAGCGCGCCATCCGCCAAGAACTGATTGTAGTAGCGATCGAAATACTGGAGCAACCGAATCAGCAGCTCGAAGCGCGAATGCGTTTTGCCGTCTTCGATGCGGAGCGACGTGGCGATCGCGGCCAGATCGGCGGGCATTTTCGACTGGTTGACGTTGATGCCGATGCCGACAACCGCGTAGTGAATGCGGTCGGGCTCGGCGTGCATCTCCGTGAGGATGCCGCAGAATTTGCGGCCGCCGACGAGCAGATCGTTGGGCCAGCGAATGTCAGGAAGCGCGTCGAGATCTTCAGCAGCGGCGTCGCGCGCGGCGAGCCCCGCGACGAGCGTCAGCAGCGGCGCGTGCGCCGGAGGAATCGGCGGGCGCAGCAGGATGCTGCAATAGATGCCCGCGGATTTTTCGGATGTCCAGGAACGGCCCGCACGGCCGCGGCCAGCGGTTTGTTCTTCGGCGACCACCACGGCGCCGTGCGGCTCTCCCGATTCGCCGAGCTGCATCGCGACGGAATTCGTGGAGTCAACTTTGAAGAAATGGAAAATACGGCGCGCAAACGGCGTGCCGTAGAGCCGGTGGCTCAGCATCTGCGGAACGAGAATGTCGGGCACGCGCTCGATGTGATAGCCCGTGCGCGGGTGTCCCTTCACGCGGACGCCCAGCTGCGCGCAGCTTCTCGATCCAGCGCCAGACCTGCTGGCGCGTTACGCCGATTTCCCTGGCGATTTTCGCGCCGCTGATCACGATCGTCGAGTTTTCCGCGAGCAGGGTCAGCAGCGCGTCGATGCGCCGGTCGGTGGTGCCGGGCAGGCTTGCGGTGCGTTTCGTAGGCATCAGCGGAACTGACGAGGATACGCGAGGCGGAGGCCGCGAACAAGCCGCGGCGTGCTCTCGCTACGATTCGAACTGGGCTAGGCGTGCGCGGAGCTTCTTGACTTCGAGCTGGCGCTCCGTGAGCGTGGCGCGGAGGGCATCGACCACCTTGCCGGGAGCCTTGCTCGTGAAGCTTTCGTCAGCGAGGCGGTGCTGCTTTGACTCGATGTCCTTTTCGAGGCGGTCGATTTCCTTTTTCAGGCGCGCGATTTCGGCGGGCTTGTCCACCGCATCGCCGTAGGGAATGCTCAGCTCGAAGGACGCCGCGAGGCGGACGGCCGCTCCCGAGGGAGTGAGGTGGGTCGGCGAAAGGCGCAGCTCGGAGAGAGACGCCAGGCGAAGGATCGGCTCCATGTTTTCGTGGATCAGATTGCGGCGCATCGGGCCGCCGGTCCAGAAATCTGCCGCGACCTTTTTCCGCGGATCGAGCTTCATTTCGGCGCGGATGTTGCGAGCCGCAATGACGATCTCCTGCAGGATGGCCATCGCGTCATCAGCACCCTGATCGGCCCAGCCGGGCCGCGCTTCGGGAAACTGATCGAGTGCAATGGATCGCGCGCCGGAAGGCTGTGGCAGGCGGTGCCACAGCTCTTCGGTGAGAAACGGCATCACGGGATGGAGCAGGCGCAGCGCCGCGTCGAGGGCCGCGAAAATATTGCGCCACGCCGCGAGCGCGACCGCGCGATCGCTTGAGGCGAGCTGCGGCTTCACCCACTCGATGTACCAATCGCAGAAATCGCCCCAGAAGAATTGGTAGATCGTCTGGCAGGCTTCGTGAAAGCGGAAGCTTTCGAGCGCCGCGTCGACCTGCGATGCGACGCAGGCAAGGCGCGAGAAAATCCAGCGGTGCGCGAGGACGCCTTCGCCGGGCACCGGGTAAGGCGCCTTGGCGCGAATTTCGGGCGCGGCAAGCTCTTCGAGCGTCAAGCCGCTGCCCTCGACCTTTTCGAGATTGACGAAGAGGAAGCGCGCGGCATTCCAGATTTTATTAGCGAAGGCGCGCGCGCCAAGGATGCGGTCTTCCGTAAGCGCGATATCCGTGCCGGGCGCGGCCATACTGGCGAGCATGTAGCGCAAGGCGTCGGTGCCGTATTGCTGAGTGAGCTGCAGCGGATCGACACCGGTGCCCTTCGTCTTCGACATCTTCGCGCCTTCGGCAGTGCGCACGAGCGAATGGAGGTAGAGACGACGGAATGGAATGCGGTCCTTCGGCCCGGCGCCCTTGGTGAGATGCAGGCCCATCATGATCATGCGCGAATCCCAGAAGAAGAGGATGTCGTAGCCGCTGATCAGCAGGCTCGTGGGATAAAAGGTGCGCAGGTCGGCGGTGTCATCGGGCCAGCCAAGCGTTGAAAACGGCCACAGCGCGGAGCTGAACCACGTGTCGAGCACGTCGGTTTCCTGCGTCAGCTTCGCGCCGCCGCACTTCGGGCACTTCGTGGGCACGCTGGCCGCGCGGGCATGTCCCTCGACGATTTCGACGCGCGAATCGAGCGCCGGGACCATTTCCTTGCAATCGGCGCAGTGCCAGATGGGAATGCGATGTCCCCACCAGAGCTGGCGCGAGATGCACCAGTCGCGAATATTTTCGAGCCACTGCAGCAGGATCGTCCGCTGATTATCGGGCACGACCTCGATGGTGTTGGCGTTGACTACTTCCTTCGCTGGCTCGGCCAGAGGCTTCATCTTCATGAACCACTGCGTCGAAACGCGCGGCTCGACGATGGATTTGCAGCGGTCGCACGTGCCGACGGCATGCGTGTGCTCTTTCACGCCTTCAAGCAGGCCAAGCCCCGTAAGATCGGCGACGATGCGCCCGCGCGCCGCGAAGCGTTCGAGGCCCGCATATTTTCCGGCGGCTTCGTTCATATGGCCGTCGCCGGTCATCACGTCGATTTCGGGCAAATTGTGGCGCTTGCCGACTTCGAAGTCGTTGGGATCGTGCGCGGGCGTGATCTTGACCACGCCGGTGCCGAATTCGCGGTCGACGTAGGCATCCGCAATGATCGGAATCTCGCGGTTCATCAGCGGCAGCATCACAGTCTTGCCGATGAAGCGTTGGTAGCGCTCATCGTCGGGGTGAACGGCGACGGCCGTATCGCCGAGCATCGTTTCGGGGCGCGTCGTGGCGACGACAAGAAATTCTTTGGAGTCGGTGATCGGGTAGCGGATGTTCCAGATTTCGCCCACGCGCTCGTTGTGAACCACTTCGAGATCGCTGATGGCCGTCTGGCAGCGCGGGCACCAATTGACGATGTAGCGCCCGCGATAAATCAGCCCCTCACGGTAGAGCCGCAGAAAAGCTTCGAGCACCGCGCGGTAAAGCTTCGGCTCGAGCGTGAAATGCTCGCGCGTCCAATCGCACGAGGCGCCGAGGCGGATCATCTGGTCCTTAATCACGCCGCCGCTTTCCTCTTTCCATTTCCAGACGCGGCGCTCGAATTCTTCGCGGCCCAGATCCTGGCGGCGGATTTTTTCGGCGGCCAGCTTGCGCTCGACCACGAACTGCGTGGCGATTCCGGCGTGGTCCATGCCGGGGAGCCACAGCGTGCGATGGCCCTTCATGCGGTGCCAGCGGACGAGCATGTCGATCTGCGTATGCTCGAGCAGATGGCCGATATGGATCGAGCCCGTGATATTCGGCGGCGGGAGCGCGATCGAAAAGGCGGGTCCGTCGCCGGAATTTTCGGCGCGGAAGAGCTTCTCCTCGAACCAGGCTTTGGCCCAGCGCTCTTCGATCTCCTGCGGCTCGTAAGCCTTGGGAATTTCCCGGGGCATGCGTTCCCTATGGAATTGGATTTTGTGCAGACGCGAAACATCCATGATAAGCGGCGGCCGCGCGGGGCGTCAATTTGATCGATGAGTGCCGAGCAGCGACGCGTGGCAGAAAAGCCCCGGGGCTGAAAGCCCTTCTCTTATAGGGCGCTTTTCGAGGGCCTGAAGGCCGCTTCCACCGTTTTCGCCTGCGGCGTCGGGCGGAGCGCAAGCAGTCCCGCCCCGGCGGCGCGTGGAGACGCCGGCGAGTGAGTCACCCGCTGCGCGGCTACGGCATAGCGCAGACGAAATTCGCCGCTTCGTCGATGCTGCCGGTGCCCTTGTATTTCGCCATTTGCGGATACGGGCACAGCGGGCGCGTGCGGTCGACTTTGCCCTTCGTCTTGTGCGCGGCGATCACTTCGGCGGGCGGCTTTCCACCTTCGGTCCACTGCGAGATGGCGGGCATCATGTCGAAATCGTTGGGGCCTTCGCCGCCGCGGCAGTGCTGCATTCCAGGGACCATGAATAGCCGCATATCCTGCTTCGCGGGAGCGCCCACGCTTTTCAGCACGCTGTCGTAATAGTTCACGCTATTGAGAGGCGCGATCAGCTGATCGGCCCAGCCGTGATAGATGATGAGCTTTCCGCCATTCGCGAAAAACGGAGTGAGATTCGGATTGATGGCGTTGTTCAGTCCGCCGTCCACCTTGTCCGCATATGCGACGTCGCTATCCAGATTCAATTTGCGGATGTCCCAACTGGGATCCTTGAAGACGATGTACTTGAACGTGTCGGGCGCAACCAGGGGATCCTTTGCGTTCACAAGCAAGGTCCAGCCAAGCTCGCTGCCCGGCTCCATGCCGGGAAAGATCACCTGCTTGGTGCGCGGATTCACGAGCGGCCCATAAATCGCGCGAGCCGTCTGCACCTGCCCGGGCGTGAGGCACGATGCGTCATCGCCGCCCTTGCACTCGACCGCCTTCGGATCAAAATGACAGGCCATAGGATTTTCGATCAAGCCGTCCTTGAGCCCATCGAGCGTGTCGCACTTCTCCAGCACCGCGGCGTGCAGCACGGGGTACTTCGATGGAGGAATCATCGCTTCGGGAGTTTTGTGCGCGATGTCCCAGACGGCGACCTGAAACACATGCAGATGGATCATGTAGTTCGCGGGCGCGCCGGCGATGATGCCGTTGTAGTCCTTTGGATAACGCTGCGCCTCCGTGAGCGCCTGTTTGCCGCCGGTGGAGCAGCCGTTCCAGTAGGAGTAGTGCGGCGCGGCGCCATAAAACGCGTGGATGATCGCTTTTGCTTTCACCGTCATTTCGTGCTCGGAACGGTAGGCGTAGTCGACGATCTTTTCGGGATGCCCGAGCGCGAACGTGCCGGTGGGGCCCACGTGCCCGGCGTCGGTGGAACTCGTGGCATAGCCGCCGCGGATGGCGTCCGCCATCGCGGAATAGCTGATCACGCCCGCCCATCCGCCACCGCCGACCGCCTCGTACTTGCCGTTCCAGGCGGAGACAGGGAGCCAGACTTCGACTTGGATATCGGAGTCGCTGGTCGGCTTGAGCGTGGCGGAAACGCGGCAAAACGCGGGCAAATCCGTGTAGGTCGCCTGCCCGAAGTCAATCGGCGGGGCGGGACCGACGGGAGGCGGCGCCTTAAACGCGCCCGCGGGTACAACTTCGGCTTTCGTGATCGTCGCATTGGGCAGCGAGAGCGATGCGAGGCTCTCGCACGAGGCCGCATGCGCCGGGGCAACAGCGAAAAAGAGGCTTGCAAGAAGCGCCGCGGAAAAAACAAAGGCTGCGCGGCAACCGCCGATCCCAACTCGACGCAATCGTGCCACGGAAATATTCACGGAATCATCCCCCCCGCCGCAAAAGTTCAGGCGGCGCACAGCATATACGCGCGGGAATTGCGTCGCAAGCGGAAGAATCTCGCGAAGTACCTCGCAAAGTGCCTCACAAAGTGCGGCGAGACGAGGATCGCGCGGAGACTACTTTTCCTTCTTGTTGTTTTCCTGCTGCAGGAGATTTTCGATCAGCGGCTTGAGGACGCTCTGCGAGAGCATGTCATGGAGCTGCGGCTGAAGCCTTTCGAGCAGTTTCTCCACAACCGCATTCACGGTGGATGCATCGGCCCCGGAAGACTGCGCCGGGCGGGCATTCGGATCGAAGCCCTGCGGCGGATTGAGGAACGGAATCTCGGCCAAGGCCTCGCGATTGGGCGGCGGGCCCGTCGGGACGCGTTCGTCGTTGCGTTCGGCCGTGGGTTGAGCGGCAGGCGCAAACAAAGCCTCCGGCAAGGAAGGCTGCTCCGCCGGCGCGTCTTCGGCCACGGACTCATGCAACATCGCTACTTCAAACGCGCGAGCTGTAGGCGCCTCGTGGTGGTCTCCGCCGTAATTGGATGTTGGCTCGGGTTCTTCTTCCAGCAGCAGAGGCTCGGGGGTGACGTGAACCGCCGGAGGCACGTCGAGATTCGGGTCCCGGAAAGAGGGCGTCGTTTCTTCGTCGCGATCCCACATCTCGGGCTCTGGCTTGGACGCGACTGCTTTGGAGAATTCGGAAGGGCGCGCCGCGGGAGCGTACGCGTCAGTCTCAATCGGTAGCGCGACATCGCCCGTTTCAACCGCGGGCGAAGCGACTCCGATAGGCGCTTCTACACTCGCAACTTCGCTGGACGCCATTTCGCCTGACGCGACTTCAAGAGGCGCGGATTCTTCGGGCGCGGACTCTTCGGCGAAAAAGTTCTCCTCAGCCGGCTTTGCAACCGCGGATGCCATCGTTTGAGGCGGCTCGGACGACAGGGGCCGTTGCTCGATCGCAGCAACCTCGGAAGGCCGGGGCTTCGAAAGCGTTGCCACCCAATCATCGTTGCCCTTGGCTTCTTCGTGAGTTTCTTGGACCGCGGGCGTCGATACGACCGCGTCCATCCAATGGCGCATTCGGGAGACCAAGCTGTGCTTCACTTCGCGGTCCGGCTCGGGCTCGGGCGCCACGGCTTGCGGCCCAAACGAGACCAGCCGGCGCACCATCCGTTTCATTCGGCAAGCTGATTGGCGCGAGCTCCACCGGCGTTGCTTCCACCGGTTCCAGGGCGCGCATGTCGACTTCCTCCGCCACGATCGGCACTACGTGCGGGCTCGCGTCCTCAGCCGCGACGACAGGCGCGATCGGAGGAACCGAGTCGCGCACCGCGATCGCGGGCGGTTCGATTTTCGGCGCCGGGGCCGCGGATTTGCGTCCTTCCGCCTCGGACGGGAAAAAGGTAGCGGGTTCGAGATCGTCCATCTCGGAGAAAGCAGGCCGATTCGCGTGCTCCTCAGGGATATCGAAATCCATGGCGTTCCGGCGCCAGTCGGAAGTGGTGGCCGCGCCTTGGTCATCGTCTTCTTCGTCGTCGCGTTGGCCGACAGGCGCAGGAGCTTCTTTGCCGGCTGCGAGCTCCTCGTCATCTATCGCGCGCACGCCCTTGCCAAAACCGTACACCAGCGCCGCTTCTTCGGGAGTCGGCTCGGGAAACTCCGGCAGAGGTTTCGGCTCGGGCTTCGGCACGTTCGTACTTTCAAACGAGTCAGCCGCGTCGGCCATTACAGGCGGCTCGGGCGCGGTTTTGGCTTTGGCCAATTCCGCAACCACGCGCGGATTCTTCTCCAGAGCGGAAATCACCATCGCGATCAGCGGGTCCGGCGGAACAAAGGGCTTTTTCAGGACGCCATCGGCGCCCACGCGGCGCGCTTCCTTTTCGTCGAGCGGATCGAATGCGCCCACCAGTAAAATCACGGGAACGTGCGCGAATCGCTCGTCTTTCTTGACAAATTCGCACACCTCATACCCGTTGCGCACGGGCATGAAGATGTCGGCCAGGACGAGGTCCGGATTCAGATCCGGTATGCGGCGGACCGCGGCTTCGCCGTTGCCGACCGCGACCACAGTAATGCCTCGGTCCTCAAAGGCCAGCGAAACCATCTTCTGAATATTGGTGTTGTCGTCCGCGACCAGAATGCTCGGCACGAAGATCCCTCAGGCGGCGCACTTGCGCGTTCAGGCGACCGCGTCTTCCACAGCCTATTGCAACACCCTCCCGGGGGAGCGTCAACCGAGTCTAGGTGCGGGCGTGCCTCAGTCGTTAAGTAGGGGGTAACTGAAGAGGTTGTTGGGGATGGTTACCAGGGAACGATCTTCTTCAGGCCCTTCTTCTTCTTGCTGGTTGACTCGGTTTTGGAATCCGCCTTCGGCGCAACTGCTGCGGGCGCTTTCGCCTTGGATGTGGAAGACACGGAAGATGTGGAACTTGTGGCGCTTGCGGTTGCGTTGGCCTGCGTGGCCTGGGGGGCGGTGCTCGGCTGGGGAGCGGAGCTCGGCTGGGACGTGACCGAGGCGGCCGGTCCGGTGCCTGGGACAGCACTGAGCATGGAGGCGGCCGGAGGATCGGACGCCGCTGGAGCATTTTCCGCAGCCGGAGCGCTGATTGGAGCCGGCGCGGGAGTTGTCGCGGTATCGGTCGAGGACGAAGCGGCCGCCGCGGAGGTGGGCGCCGCTATGATTTCGGCTCCCACACTCGTCGTTGGCGCGTCGCCATTCCCCGTCGAATCGGACGCGCCGCCTTCTACCACGGGCCCGCCAGAATCACTTGCTCCGTCCGCAGCGCTACTGTCGCTCGCGCCAGGGTTATTTGCCGTGACCGTAAACACAGGCCCGGGCGCGCCCTGCTTCAAAACATCCGTCGCCGAAACCAAGTCGTTTGGCGGATTCAGATTGGGTTCGCCGGAACGGGCGGCTTGCGAAACGTCGGGGCGAGACTCGATCATCCCCATGGGAAGCTTCAACACGAAGATTTCGTGGTGATGCTTTTCAAACATCTGCTGTTGCTTCATGCGCGCGAGCGCTTCCGGATCGGCCGCGGGCACGGGCATGCCGAGGGCTTTGAGGCGATCCTTGGCCAGCGAAGCTTCCTTTGACAGCGGGTAGTCTTGGACGATGCGCGTATAGCATTCGCCCGCGAGGTCCGCCCAGTGGTTCTTGTCGTCCTCGTTTTTGGAAACCTGCTTGGCGCGCATGTAGACGTCTCCAAGCATCGCAAGCGCTTCGTCGCTCTGGCTGTAGAGCGGGTAGCGCTGGGTCAAATCAACGAGGCGCGCGGCGGAAGCGCGATAGTCACGCTTGAGATAGTAGAAGCGCGCAACTCGGTAGTAGCCGTCGGCCAGAACCTCCTGGACGTCGCGCAGATACTGCTCGGCCTTGGGGGCCAGCGGGTTTTGCGGATACTTTAAAAGAAAGGTCTGGAACTCGTCCTCGGCGGACTCGCCCTGGCTGTTGTCCCGGTCGGACTTGCTCATCATGCGATAGTGGGACATCCCGACCTGCATCTGCGCGTAGGCGGCTTCATCAAGGAACGGGAAGAAGACGATGAAATTTTTGTATTCGTCGACGGCCTCGGTCAGGTTCGATGTGCCGCCCTCTTTGTAATAAGAATCGGCGACGCCGAGCTTGGCCTTGGCAAGGTATTCGCTGTCCGGGTAAGTGTTGATGAGGGTCTGGAAGGTGAGGCGCGCCTCGGTATATTTCGAATGCTTGACGTCGAAGACCGCGCGCTCGTAGAGAATTTTGTCAGGCTCGGCGGATTGAGCGGTGGCGTCGGCCTGCTTGGCCTGCTTCTTCGCGGGCTTGACCTTGGTCACCTTGATCTTCTGGTGGCCGTAGGCGCTTCGCGCCGAAGAGATCCTGCGAGCAAAGCCGCGAATGCGCAAACCGCCAATCGACGCTTGTTCATGACACCCCACGCATGAAGCCCAGCCTAAACCTTCTGCCTCAAGGCTTCCATTGCAGATTTTCGTAACTGGCGCGCTGCCTCGGCTGGGTCGGGCGTGCGAAAGATCGAAGTCCCCGCGACGAACGTGTTCGCACCGGCCTGCGCCAAATCGCCTATATTCTCGAGCTCCACCCCGCCATCCACTTCGATCCGAAACGCGCCATTATAGCGCCCCCGCCACTCATTCAGTTGACGGATTTTTTCAATCGACCGGGGGATGAATTTCTGCCCCCCAAAGCCCGGGTTCACCGACATCACCAGAACCGTATCCACCTTGTCGAGCACCTCGGAGAGCATAGCCACCGGCGTGGCCGGATTGATCACCGCGCCCGCCTGCGCGCCCGACTCGCGAATCATGGCCAGAGCACGATCCAGATGCGGCGTGGCCTCCTGATGCACCAAAACGCGATCCGCGCCGGCGCGCACGAACTCCTCGATATACTCCTCGGGCTGCTCGATCATCAGATGCACATCGAGCGGCAGGCGGGTTGCCTTGCGCAAGGACGCCACCACCGGGATGCCGATCGAAATGTTGGGGACGAAGTGGCCGTCCATCACGTCCACGTGAATCACTTCGGCGCCACCTTGCTCGACAGCCTTGATTTCATCGCCCAATCGGGCAAAACTCGCCGCGAGAATGGACGGAGCGATTTCGATGCGGGAGTAGCCCATGGCAGTCGGTCCGGTGGATTCTAGCACGCCTGCAGGGCTGTTTTCGTTATTCGGCCACCTGCAACTCGATCGGCGTATTGGCGTCGACACGGCGCCCATGTTCGGGCGTCTGATCGACTACCGCACCGTGGACGGCGCCCGGCACCGTGGCGGATGCGAGTTCCGCGACTTTCAGCCCCGCGGCGTTCAACTTCGATTCGGCCTCGGCAGCCGAAATCCCGATCAATTGGGGCATCACGTAGGCCGGCGGCTGGGGGCCGAGCGAGACGAGTAGGTCCACATGCGGGCCGGTGACGTCGGTCGTGCCCGGAGCCGGATCCTGCTCGATCACGGCGTCCGCGGGGTAATCCGGCAGGTGCGCGCTCGACACCTCGCCGAGTTGCAAGCCCTCTCGCAGCATTTCGATCTGCGCGGCTCGCACGCTCTTGTCCTCCAGCGGCGGGATCGTCACCTTCTGGGGACCGAGGCTCAGCACCACGTGCGCGCTCTGCCCGACCTTCACCTCCATATTCACCTGCGGGCTCTGGCGGATCACGGCGTCCACGGGCAGGTTGCTGTAGAGTCTGTCTTCGACTCTGATTCCGATACCGCGCTTCGCAAGAATCTGCTGCGCTTGCGGCGCTTTGATCCCCACAACATCCGGCATCGCCACTTCGCGGCCCTCGACGGCGAAACGCATCGCCGTCAGCGCGCTAAGAAAGGCTACCGAAGACAGTATGAATACCAGCACAGACATGCGGAAAATCCAGTGCAAGCGTTCGCGCAGGTTCATCCGGTCATCCCGGTCGTCGCCACGTCAGACATCCATTCGCCATACATCGCTATCGCCGCCATCACCATCACGCTAGCACGAAGGAAAAACGCCGCAAGAAAAATCGGCAGGATCAGAACCATTCCTAGACGCGGATCAGGCTCATGAGGGGTTCAGGCAACTCATCCTGCAAGGCCATCAGCGCCACTCTAAGTATCGCGGCGACGCTGAGCGAATCGCGAATCTCGCCGCGTTTCACGCGTCCGAGCGCTTCGCGAAACGGCACTCGTATCACGTGAAGCTGCTCATTGTCTTCGGGCTGGGCAGCTCCATCGCTGAGGTCCCAGGCGAGGAACGCCGTGCCTTTTTCGTTCGTCACGCTGTTCGACAGGTCCATGCCCACGATCTCGAGCCAATTTCTCGCGGTAACGCCGCACTCCTCGCGGAGTTCCCGTTGCGCCGATTCAAGGATCGTGGCGCTCGCGGGTCCGCCGCCCTCGGGTATTTCCCAGCTGTAAGCAGAAAGCGGGAATCGGTACTGCCCGACCAGAATTACGTTCCCACCCTCATCGATCGGGACGACGCCGATGGCGTGATTCTTGAAATGGACCACGCCATACACGCCGGGCTTGCCCGCGGGATTCAGCACGTCGTGGTGTTCCACTCGAATCCATGGATTCTCGTAAGCGATCGCGCGCGACACCACGGTCCAGGGATTTTTTGCTTCGTTCATATCCGTTCCATGGTGCCTCAAATCCGGAGGGCGGCGGCGAAGAAACCATCAGTCTGTTGCTCGCCCGGCAGCGTGTGGAACTGGCCGGCATCATCAATCAGCGCGGACGCAGATATCCCAGGAGCCAGATGCGGGGCCAGCGCACGGATCATTTCGGCGGAGGGCACGAGCGAAACGCCGCTGGCACCGCGCAAAATCTCCGCAATAACGTCCTCGTTTTCCTCGGGCTCGATCGAGCACGTTGAATAGACAAGCCTGCCGCCGAGTGCGAGCTGTGCGAGGGCGACGCGAAGCATGCTCACCTGCAACGCATGAAACTCCGCAAATTGCTCCGGGCGCAATCGCCAGCGAATCTCCGGGTGGCGCGCCAGCGTGCCCGTGCCGGAGCAGGGCGCGTCCAGCAGGATGCGATCGAATTTCTCATCGAATGGCAGACTCTCAGTCGCATCGAGCTGCACCAGGCGCACGTTCGACAGCCCCAGACGATCGAGCTGCGCGGCCATGGCGCGCAGCCGGTGCCCATAACGATCCGCGGCAACAACCACCCCTTGGCTCCCCGCGGCCCGCGCCAGCGCTTGCGTTTTCCCGCCCGGCGCAGCGCACAAGTCGAGGACTCGATCTCCGCCGCGAACGCACAGCAGCAACGGAATCGCTTGCGACGATTCGTCCTGAATCGAGATCCTGCCCGCGCGGAACTCTGCCGTGCGTGATGCGCTTCCCCCACTAGCGGAAAACGCCTCGCGCAGCAGCGTGCCGGCTTCCACAAGTAAGCCAGCTTCTTCGAGCGCGCGGAAGACTTCTTGTCGCCGGGCTGGGTCGCTCAGCGTGCAACTCAGGCGCGGTGTGCGGTTGTCCGCTTCGAGCAGTGCGATCGTTCGCGCTTCGCCGAAGCGCGCCAGCCATCGCGAAACCATCCACGCCGGGTGCGAATAAAGGATAGCGAGCCTTTCCGCCGTGCGGGTATCCGACGGGAGAAATTTCTCAGTCGGGACTTTCGATTCTTCGGCCACGCGCCGCAGAACCGCATTCACGAGTGAGGCGGCAGACGTCTTCCGCGCCTTTTTCACCAGCTCAACGGATTCGTTCACGGCCGCCGACGCCGGAATCCTTTGCAGAAATCGCAGCTGATAGGCGCCGAGCCGCAGTGCGAGGGCCACAGGCAGATCGAGCCGCTCGACCGCCTTTTCGAGATGCAGTTCCAGGAGGAAATCGAGCAGCAGTCGCTGGCGCAACACGCCGAGCGTCAACTCCGTCGCGAGCGCGGCATCGGCGGGCTTCACCTTCGCGCTAAGCTCGGCGTGCAGAAGATCGCTGGCGTAGGCGCCTTCGGCTTCCACGCGCCGCAGCACGTCAAACGCAATTTTTCTGGCGGGACTGATGGCCATTGGTAAGGTTCCGCTGCTGGGCGCCGCCAACGCTAATTGCCGAATCGTTCACCAGGCGTAAGCCGCGCGCCATTCGCGAATTCCTCCGCGGTGACGCGCTTGCGCCCTTCGAGTTGCACCTCGTCGACCCGCAAGACGGAGGCGCCGCCGCAAATCACCAGCAAGCCATCCTCCCGCGTCGGCAACATGATGCCGGGCATGCCGCCCGCCGCAACGGGTTTGAGCGGCTTTCCCCAAATCTGGCAGCTTTTGCCGCGAAATGATGTGAACGCGCCGGGCCAGGGTTGCAGGCCGCGAATCCGGTTGTAAATTTTCCGCGCGCTGAGCCACCAATCGATGCGCCCGTCCTCTTTCTTCAGCGGGGGCGCAAAAGTAGCCTGCGAACTATCCTGCGGCGCGGCCGCAATCGCGCCGCTCTCAAGGCCGCGCAAGCGTTTCCGCGACCAAGCGGCGCTCCCGCTTCCGCGAGCCGGGCGGCCAAATCGGGCGCCGTTTCGTCGCGGCCAATTTCGGTTTCGTACTTCAGCAGCATCGGCCCGGTATCGAGCCCGGCGTCGATTTGCATGGTGGTCAGACCCGTGCGCGCCTCGCCATTGACGATGGCCCAGTTGATGGGCGCCGCGCCGCGATATTTTGGCAAGAGCGACGCGTGCAGGTTGATCCACCCGAGCCGCGGAACGTCGATCAGGCGCTGCGAAATAATCTGCCCGTAGGCGATGATGACCACAACATCCGGGGCCAGGCCCTTGAAATAGTCGAGCGCCTCGTCCGATTTGATTTTCTCGGGCTGAAAAACGGGCACGCCGGCCGCAAGCGCCACATCCTTTACCGGCGATGCCGCAATCTGCTGGCCGCGGCCTCGCGGGCGGTCGGGCTGCGTCACGACAGCCTCCACCTGAAAATCCTGCTGCGCGATCAGATGCCGCAGCGACGGCACGGCGAAAGCTGGCGTGCCGCAAAAGACGATTCGCAGCGCCACAATGCGCCTACCACTCGCCGGCTTTTTTCAGTTTGCGGATCTTGCGCTTGATCATGTCGCGCTTGAGCATGCTGAGGTGGCTGATGAAAAGAATCCCGTCGAGATGATCGATCTCGTGGCAGAAGGCGCGCGCCAGCAACCCTTCGCCGCGCATCTCGAATTCCTTGCCGCTGGCGTCCTGCGCGCGCACCGTCACGTACAGCGGCCGCGCCACGTGCCCGCGAAAACCCGGCACCGAGAGGCATCCTTCCTCTTCGCGCTGTTCGCCCTCGGCATGAATCACTTGCGGATTGGCGCAGACGATGCGGCCCTCGGGATTCTTTCCGTTCGTCACGTCGATCACGGCGAGCCGCCGGCTGATCCCGATCTGCGGCGCAGCCAGCCCCACGCCTTGCGCGGCGTACATCGATTCGAACATGTCGGCGACGAGCGCCTGCAGCTCCTCGTCGAATTTCTCCACCGTCTTCGTGGGAGTCTCAAGCACCGGATCGCCGTATTTCACAATCGGATGAATCATCGCAGTTTCGCCTTCTAGAAATTATCCAATTGACGCTGGTAGCCGTCACAATTCCTGCGCGTTTCTTCGAGTGAGTCACCGCCGAACTTCTCGAGAAACGCTCCGGCCAGCGTCAGCGCAACCATTGCCTCGCCCGCCACGCCTCCCGCCGGAACGACGCAAACATCCGAGCGCTCGTACGCCGCCTTCACCGCTTCCTTCGTGTTCATGTCGGCGGTCAGAAGCGCGCGGCGCAGAGTCGAAATCGGCTTCAGGTACCCGCGCACCACCACATCCTGCCCGTTCGTGATGCCGCCCTCGAGGCCACCGGCGCGATTCGATGAGCGATCGAAGCGCTTCTGCGATGGATCGTACCGGATTTCGTCCTGCACTTCCGAGCCGTAGCTTCCCGCGTTCGTCACGCCAGTGCCGATCTCGACCGCCTTCACCGCTTGCATCGACATCATCGCCTGCGCCAGCTTTGCGTCGAGCTTCTCGTCCCACTGCGTGTGCGTTCCAAGGCCGGGCGGGAGCCCGCGCGCGACCACTTCGAAAATTCCTCCCACGGAATCTCCCGCGCGCAGCACACGATCGACCTCGGCAATCATGCGGCCCTCCACGTCGGGATCGACGCAGCGCAGCGGCGATTCGAGATTCTCGCAGATCGCCACGATTTCGTCCCACGTTGCCGGCCGTTCCAGCCGCACGTGGCCAACCGCGATCGTATGACTCAAAATAGTAACGCCAAACTCGCGCAGCAGCAGCTTCGCCAGCGAGCCGGCCGCGACGCGAGCCGCCGTTTCCCGCGCCGAAGCGCGCTCGAGAATGTAGCGCGCGTCGTGGAAATTATACTTTTGCGAGCCCGCCAGATCGGCGTGA
The DNA here is from genome assembly GCA_963814735.1 of uncultured Acidobacteriota bacterium. Classification (GTDB taxonomy): domain Bacteria; phylum Acidobacteriota; class Terriglobia; order Acidiferrales; family UBA7541; genus Palsa-295. The sequence continues at coordinate 125,785 of CAWFEC010000010.1, forward strand.
CCCGGGCGCGGCGCCGTCAGCGGGCGCTGCGCATCTTCCGCGCCTTCGCTGTCCTCGACCGGCAGCGCCTTCTCCCAGTTTTTCCAATCGCGGTTTTCGATGCGCAGGGCGATCGGCGCGCCGATCGTCTTGCCGTGCCGCACGCCCGAGAGAAACTCGGCCTGATCCTTCTCGATCCGCTGCCGCCCTCCGCGGCCGAATCCCATCTGGCGGCGGTGCAGCTCTCGGCTCACAAAATCCAGATCTACCGGGACGCCCGCGGGCAGCCCGGAAATCCAGGCGACCAGCGCCTGCCCGTGAGACTCTCCGGCGGTAACGAATCGCAGCATGTTCAGTGGTGTGCCGATATCTGGAACAAACGAAAGATTCTACCGGACGCACCCGGCCCCGGTAAAGGCTAGCCAGTCCACATTCAAGTTTCAGAGAGCCCGGCCGATGTCGCTTCAGATGACTGTGCAATCTGCCGCACTGTCTGCCGGCGAAGGGAATCCACGTCGCGCCCTCCGCGCCCCGCTTTGTCGCCCGCCAGCCGATTCTCAAGACCGACGAAAAGGTTTTCGCCTACGAACTGCTGTTTCGCGATGGGATCGAGAACCAGTTCAAGGGCGTGAACCCGGAAAACGCCTCTCGCAGCGTACTCGATAGCTCCCTGTTGATGGGGCTCGATATGCTGTGCGACGGCCGCCGGGCCTTCATCAACTGCACGCGGGGCGTCCTGTTGAATGATTACATGACCTTGCTGCCGCCCGGGCAGGCAATCGTCGAAGTCCTGGAGACCATCACGGTGGATGAACCAGTGATCGCCGCGTGCCGGAGCCTGAAGAACGCTGGATACCTGATTGCGCTCGATGATTTCGTCGCGAACGATCCGCGCACCGCCCTCACCGGCCTGGCCGACATCATCAAAGTGGATTTCAGGCTCACCGCGCCGCAGCACCTGGCGGGCATCGTCGAGCGCTACGGCAAGCGTTCCCAGATGCTGGCCGAAAAAGTCGAAACGCAAGAGGAGTTCCGGGCGGCGAAGAAACTTGGGTTCGTGTATTTTCAGGGCTACTTCTTCTGCAAGCCCGAGATGCTGCCCACCAGCCAGCTCTCGCCAAACCGGCTGAACCACCTTCGCATGTTGCAGGCGGCTTCGCGGCCGGAATTGAATCAGCGCGAGATCGAGGAGTTGGTGAAGAGCGAGCCTTCCATTTGCTACCGCTTGCTGCGTTACCTCAATTCGTCGTTGTTTGGGTTGTCGGGAGAGATTCACTCCGTACGGCAGGCGCTCGTGCTGCTGGGTGAACGCGAAACCCGGCGCTGGCTGCATCTGGTGGTCACGCTGGCAGCCGGGCAAGAGAAGACCAGTGCGTTAATCCTGGCGGCATTAGTGCGCGCCCGTTTCTGCGAGCTGCTTGGCGCAACGAGCCGGCAAGGTGATTCGGACTTGTTTCTGATGGGCCTGCTGTCCCTGATGGACGCCATACTCGACATTCCGATGGCCGAGATCATGAAGAATATTTCGCTCGATCCCGAATGCAAAGCCGCGCTGCTCGGGAACGCGGGCTCGTCGGGCGCGGTTTATCAGCTCGTCTTGGCGCAAGAGACCGGCGACTGGCCGCGCGTGGCGGAACTCGCGAAGCAGCTTCACGTGACCGAGAGCGAAGTGGCCGACGAGCACTGGCAGGCCATGCAATGGGCGCGCCAGATGACCGGAGCGTAAGCCACGCGCGATCTCGCAGCGCTCGTCATCCTGAGGGCGCTCGTGTGCCCGGAAGGATCTCTCTTCGGCGTAGCGCCCTCCCAAGCGCGCTGGATTTTCACTGCCCGGATGTTCGCTTGACGACGCGCACTGTGGAAGTTACGCTTCCGGTGACGCGCTGGGTGGGCCCGCAACCGCGCTTCCACACGATGCCTGAAGTCACCGAAGCTCCGTCCATACTTTCAATCCTCAGCGGCATCGTCAAACGCGAGATTCTGGCCCTACAAGACTATTCGCTGCTTTCGCTGCAGGCGGTTCTGAACGTCTTCATGCCGCCCGCCTACTGGTCGGACACCCTAGAACAGATGGATCTGATCGGCGTTGGTTCGCTACCCATTATTTTGGCTGCCTCGCTCTCCATCGGCGGCGTGCTGGTGCTGAATACGGCTTCGCAATTCCAGCGTTTCGGCATGACGGCCCTCACGGGCGACGCGGTGTCGCTGGCGCTGGTTCGCGAGCTCGGCCCCACGATCACGGCCCTCCTGGTCGCGGGCCGCAACGCTTCCGGAATGGCTTCGGAGCTTGGATCGATGGTCGTGACCGAGCAAGTAGACGCGATGCGGGCGCTTGGAACGGATCCGATCCGCAAGCTGGTCACGCCGCGCGTGATCGCGACCATCTTCATAATGCCGCTGCTGGTGGCCGTCTTCGATTTTGTGGGCCTGGTGGGCGGATTCATCGCGTCGTATTTCACGCTGCGGCTGGGCGCCGTCCAGTTCTGGACGCGCGCCATCGATGCGCTCGAATTCGGCGATCTCATGCAGGGGTTTACCAAACCCATCGTCTTCGGCTTCATCGTGGCCACGGTCGGATGTTTTCAGGGCCTTCGCGTCAGAGGAGGCACCCAGGGTGTCGGCCGCGCCACTACGTCCGCTGTGGTGATTTCCTCCGTACTCGTGCTGGTCTCCGATGTATTCCTTGCAAAGCTGCTGATCTATCTGTTCCAAAAATAGAGCCGGCGCTCCTCGCAAGCCCTTTCGGCAACCTAGCAATCTGAAACCCTGACTGCGATCTCCGCCGTTTCCATCTATAATTCGACGATGAGCCCTACCCGACCGGGGTCGTTGCGAGGACTGACCACGATCGCCCCGGGCGAGCCTTTCATCGCGTTCAAGGACGTGCGCCTCGGCTTCGGCGAAAACGAGGTTCTCCAGGGGATTTCCTTCGAGGTGTGGCCCGGAGAGACCATGGTCTTGCTTGGCGAGAGCGGTTCCGGCAAGACCCTGATCATGAAACTGGCTGCCGGGCTGCTGCGGCCCGATTCCGGCACCGTGTGGGTGATGGGCGAAAACGTCAGCGAAATGGCGGAAGACGAGCTGCTGGATTTCCGGCGGCAGGTGGGCTTCGTCTTTCAGGAAGGCGCGCTTTTCGATTCACTCACGGTGGCGGACAACGTCGCCTTCCGCCTGCGCGAAGAAAATGTGCCCGAGGACGAAATCGAGCAGCGCGTGCGCGAGGCATTGCGCTTCGTCGAGATGGAACCCGCCATCGAAAAATATCCGGACGAGCTTTCCGGCGGCATGCGCCGGCGCGTTTCCATCGCCCGGGCGCTCGTCGACAAGCCGCCGCTCGTATTCTACGACTCGCCGACCGCGGGGCTCGATCCCGTCACTTCCCAAACCATCATCACGCTGATCCTGCGCGGCCGCGACCTGCAAGGCGTCACGTCGCTGCTCGCCACGCACCGCGTGCAGGACGCTTTCGGCCTCGCGCATTTCCGTTTCGACGCAGCAACGGGCCGCGTTCTCCGCGCGGACGGCAACGGGGCCGCAGCTCCCGAGCAAAACGATTCTCACCCCGGCATTCCGCCGACCAACGTTCTCGTCGTTCGCGATGGCACCGTCTATTTTGAAGATGCAGCCGACAAGATCCTTCATTCAACCGATGATTACTTGAAGAAGTTCCTGGCCTCCGCCGAGTAGCGTTTCCCGGCGCGGGCACCGAGGAGGCAAGCCGATGGCGCAACGAAAGCAACTGACGTGGACCGAGCTGCGAGTAGGCGTGTTCGTGCTCGTAGCGCTCTTCCTTCTGATGGTGGCGATCTTTTACGTCACCGGCGCGGGATTCCTTGGACCGAGATATCGCCTCATCACGTATCTGCCCGAGGTCGAGGGCATGAAAGCGGGCGCGCCCGTCGATCTCGATGGCGTCGAAATCGGAAACGTCCAGTCGATCGACCTGACGCCGCGCCCTCCGGACCGCGAGCACAGCATCACGCTCGTGCTGCGCGTCGATAAAAAATTCCAGAAAGACATTCGCACCGACTCAAGGGCGAGCCTCGTCACGCAGGGTCTCCTCGGCGACCGTTACGTCACGATCACGCGCGGCCTGAATGGCTCGGTGATCCCGACGAACGGCGTTCTCCAGGCCGAGGAAGCGCCCGATATCAAGCAAGTGGTCGAACGCGGCGCCGATGTGGCGGAAAATCTGAGCGTTCTTTCCGATCAGCTCAACGAAATCGTCAGCAAAGTAAGGCGCGGCGAAGGCACCATCGGCAAAGTCCTCAACGATCCGTCGCTCTATAATCACCTCGACAGCATCGCGGCCAGGGCCGATGCGATGACGGCTTCCATACAGCAGGGCCAGGGCAGCGTCGGCAAACTGATCGAGAGCGACGAGCTCTACAACAAGGCCGATTCGGCCGTCTCCAAAATGAACGACGCCATGACCGCGGTCAACGACCAGAAGGGCACGGTCGGCAAGCTGATCTACGATCCGTCCGCCTACAACAACATCAACGGCGTGGCCGAAAAGGGCAACGCGCTGCTCGCCGACGTCCGCGCGGGCAAAGGCACTCTCGGCAAGCTCGCCACCGACGACGTTCTCTACGCCAACCTGCGCGATGCCTCCGCAAACGTTCGCGACGCCACCGCAAAACTCAATTCCAATCAAGGTTCGATCGGCAAATTTTTCAACGATCCCGCCTTTTACGACAACGTGACCGGACTCTCGGGCGATATGCGCCTACTGATCTCCGATTTCCGTCGCGACCCGAAAAAATTCCTGCACATCAAGCTCGGTATTTTCTGAGCCCGCCGCGTCGCTCGGCCTTCGGTTTTTCGAATGTAGGGGCGGGTCTCAGACCCGCCCTTCCGTCGCCCCTGGGAACGCCAATCCCCGCCTGCCGCTTGCGGGCAGGTCCTAATTGGCTTCTTCTCGCCACTAATCCTTCGCCACTCGCCTGCCTCGCCGGAGCTTCGCGCAGGCGGGCCGGGTGCCCCCCTCGGCTTTGTGAGGGTGGGATCTTCTCGTCCGTAGTATCGCGAATATCCGCCCATCCTCAAATCTGCTAGCTTCCTCTTCAGAAAGGGCCTCAGGGGGTTGGAGCTTCAGCTCCGACATTGAGCCGTGCAGAGATCAGGGCTTCAGCCCCCGAGGAAAGGTCCATTCCCCCGCCATGGCCATCCCTCGCCTCACCCACCGCGACAGAACCCAGCGCGCCTTCCGCGCCTGCACTGTCCTCATCGACACCGCCGAATGGATGAAAACCCAGCTCCGCGGCCCGCTCCTCGCCTTCGATGTCACCATGCGCGAATTCCGCCTCCTCGAGCTGCTCTACCGCGAAGGCCCGCTTTTCGTCAAGGACGTCGGTCCCCGCCTCGACGCCCGCCGCACCGTCGTCTTCAAAATCATGGCGCGCACCGCCAGCCTCGGCTGGACCCGCCAGAGGACCGTCACTCTTCCTCCCGTAGAATTCGAGCGCGCGCACCTCCATCGCGCCCTAAAGAACATACCCCGCCGCGGCCGCCGCATCGCCGTCATCGGCCTCACCAAGACCGGCAAGAAATTCATGAAGGACGTCCTCCCGCGCCACCTCAAATTGGTCAAAGCCCTCCTCCGCGTCCTCCACATCCGCGAACAGGACACCCTCGTCCGCATCTGCCTAAAGCTCCGCCAAGGCGACATCCTAAAATTCATGCACGAAATCCGCATGCAAGACGACGAATAGCTTCCCCTGGGAACGCCAATCTCCCGATTGGCGCCCGTCCTTAGACTTAAATGTAGCGCCGCGGTCTTCAGCGCGGCATCTTCGCCTTGCCGGGGACTGGCATGCTCGGCACCGTGTTAGACCGAAGGAGGTTTACGTGGCATCTTCGCTGTTCTCCACGGTGGCGTCCATTCTTCGACCCGCCCGGCGTTCAGCATCTTCAAACCCAACTCCGTAAACGATCCGGCGAATTCGAACTCTCCCGGCGCGCGGCTGAGGCCTTTCCGAACCGGATTCATCCAGATGTACCGCGCCACGCGATCCGCCGAATCCTTGCCGCGCAAAATGTGGTCGTAATATTTGAATTGCCACAGCGGTTGGCGGCTTTTGCGCTCGAATTCAACCCCGGTGTCCTGTTTGAATGCCTCGACAAATTTCACGAGATTGCTGCTCTCCGCCGCGCCCGCGACGAGCAAATGCAGATGATCCGGCATCACGCAATACGCATGCACGAAAAATTCACACTCCGTCGAATGTTTTCGTAGCCGAGCGATAATCCAGCGCGCGACGCGTGGATTCGCGCCGAATCTGCGGCGCCTGTGGAAGCAGAGGGTAACAAAATATAGCCTCTGCCCGCGATAGTTCTCGGCTGGCAGGCGAATGTTTTTGCGCTCGAATGGCACACGCGCGCCCATGGCAGAACCAAGAATATGCCGGGCTGAAGTCCCCGGCGCTACATAAAAATCTCACCGACACCACGGCGACGCAGGCCTCATAGGTTTGAACGGTCGTTCTTACCCTGACCGCAGGAAGGGCAGCCGGAATGGGGTTTGCTCGGTTAATGGAATTACGGCGGCAACTGCGATGCTTGACACGCATTAGGTCGAAGGGAAGATTTAAATGTAGCGCCGCGGTCTTCAGCGCGGCATCTTCGCCGGTCGGGGTCTGCGATGAGGTCGAAGGGCGGCCTTCAGTTCACCCTAAGGAAACGAACGGGTGCGGCATCTTCGTTTGGCGGGCTAGATCGAATTACGGCGGCAACCGCGATGCTCGACACCCATTCGGACGAAGGAAAGTCTTCAGCGCGGCATCTTGGTTTTGCCTGGAATGGGCGCCACGGCCTTCAGTTCACCCTGAGAAAACGAACGGGCGCGGCATTTGGTTCGCCGGATCCACGGAATATCGGGTCTGTGAGCGCCGAATGATCGAAGGGAAGGTTTAAATGTGGCGCCGCGGACTTCAGCGCGGCATCTTCGCCTTCCTCGGCCGCGTCCATTCCAGGCTTGCCCACGCGATTCGCCCCCGTCCGCATCTGCCTAAAGCTCCGCCAAGGCGACAACCTCAAATTCATGCACGAAATCCGCATGCAAGACGATGAAAAGATTTAAATGTAGCGCCGCGGCCTTCAGCGCGGCATCTTGGTTTTGACTTAGGTTTAAACGTAGCGCTGGGTTCTTTAGCCCCGATGCGCGTCCCGTCGACCGCTGGAACTCCGCTGGGCCCGCGATGCTCGGCTCCCCAAGAGGACGGCGCAACCGCCCGAGACGCTTCCGTAGCGGCTTGCCTGCTTGCCCTGCCTGCCCTGACGAAGGAAGGGACGCAGGAAGGGAGAAAGGTCGAAGGGCCGCCTTGCCCTTAGGCGGGCAGCCTTAGCTTTCCAAGGACGATTGGCGTTTGCTGTCTGGACTGCCCCAGCGCCGGAGGCGCGATTGTCATTAGCCCGGCACGAAGCCCGCCTGCCGGCGAGGCAGGCGCAGCGAAGTGCCGGGAAAAGAGAAGACCGGAGTCGTAATTCCCGAAGGGACGATTGACCTGCCAGCTGGAAGAAGGTTCAAATGTTGCCCGCGGTCTTCAGTTCACCCTGACGGAGGAAGGGCTTACCCTGAGACACGAAGGGTTCACCCTCAGGAAACAAACGCGCGCGGCATCTTCGCCTTCCTCGTCCGCGTCCATTCCAGGCTTGCCCACGCGATTCGCCCCCGTCCGCATCCGCCCTAAACTCCGCCAAGGCGACATCCTAAAATTCATCACGAAATTGGATACTGGCCACGAACGGATAAACGGAGGAAGCGTCATTCAAATTGGAGGCACTCCGAGGTAGGACGACGTCGAGGACTGAAAGACTCTTAGGAGGAGGCCAACGAAATGCTTCTGCGATAGATCTAAAAGCGATCTGTCAGATGCCCCAGCGGGACCGTACCCATTCGCCGGTGGGGTGTGACCGACCTGAATTCGCGTTCACGCCCATCGGACAGATCCCCCGAACTGCAAAAGTGGATGGGGGCATCGCAATCGTCACCTGCTGCGGAACTGTAACCCCTAGGCGAGGCCAGCGGTGGATTGGGCAACTGATTGAGCGGCTCCTGGGCGATCGGGGAATGCGGCTCGAAGGCCCGATCAAGGAAGGAGAACAGGTCAATGAGGCACAAGGTGGACCCCGAATCCAGATCACTTAGAGTTCGTTCTGGAAGCACAGATGCCGGGAGGCTCGAAGGTCCACAAGATTTCCTATGCAGATGTCGAGGATATGATGTCCAGCCCTAGACTCCAGCAAGGACTTGAGAGATTTGTGACGACATACTGGATTCCAGACAAGCCGGATGCAGGGCTCAAGGATGTAGGAAATCTTCCAGAAGAAATCCACACCGCGCCCGTTGACCGAGAAAAATATTGGTCGATTCTCGATCAGACAAAAGCGGAGATGAAAAAGGCCGGACGCGCAGGGATTGTTTTGTTCGATAAAGAAGACGCTGCCTACAATTGTTCGATAAAGAAGACGCTGCGTACAAAGCAAGAATGGCGGCGTTTTTGGCGAGACTCGATCACAGGTGGGACGCGAAGAAGCCATACCTCGTGATCCAACACGACACACAGTCGAAGGAACTGTTTGAAGCCGCGAAAAAGGCGGGGTTAGACGCCGCTAGGTCTGTGTGACGGAGACGCGGTGGATGCCGGCGGGCGAGCTGATCTGACGCGGTCGTGCTACCACTTGCCACGGGCAGGCTCATTTTCGCGGCACTCCATGACAGCTCGTATCACGCCCGTGATAGAATCCGCCGCGCCCGACAAGTCGGCCCAACTCATGGCCGCTAATTGATGGCAAGTGGACTGCCATCATTGGGCTATAATGCAGTCAGGCAAATCGACCCATGTCCGACCGCGAAATCATATTTGTCATCGAGGAATCGCCCGAGGACGGCTATCAGGCGCGTGCGCTCGGGCATTCGATTTTCACCCAGGTCGAAAACCTTGAGGAACTCCGCCAAATGTTGCGTGACGCTGTTGCGTGCCACTTCGATCCCACAAACAAACCTGCCATCACCCACTCTAGTCTCCTATTTCTGAAATCTCTTTACCATTCCCGACCAGGGAGAGGCCGTTCGCCCTGGCTACCATCAGTAAGGGCACTTCGGGTACAGGAGACTAGGTCATCAAGTAACAGGTAATCCCTGCTTGAAGTTGCAGGCGGATCACCACTCACGAATCACCAGTCACTAAGCAGCGCGTCAAGCCATCCTGGCAAAATCAGACCAAAACCCGCCAAATTCTGCCAATTCAGGCGATTTTATCAGCCCGACGACGTACTCCGGGAGTACGCTGCCGGAACACGAATTTGTCTAATTTACCGCGGCGGACGAAGGCGCGCCTCTTCTAGCCACTAATCACTCGCCACTAGCCACTTATTGTTCCTTTTCACCCGGCGAAAATTCCAGGGCCAATTCGCGGATGCGGCGCAGGTCAAGCTTGCCGGTGCCGAGGTGCGGGAATTCTTCCACCGCGAAGAATTGATTCGGGCGCGGGATCCAGAGGTTGGGCAAACCCGTTTGCGGTAATTTCTCGATCACGGCTTTCAATTCCGCCGGCTGCAGCAGGTGCAGGACGACGAGCCGCTCGCCCTTTTTTCCGTCGGGGACCGCCGTGACCACGAATTTCTGTTCGGTCGTCTCCGGCGATCTCGTGGAGTTTTTCTTCGACTTTAATGTGCGGGACCATCTCGCCGCCGATTTTGCTGAAGCGGCTGAGGCGGTCGGTGATGGTGAGGAAGCCGTCTTCGTCCTCGGTGGCGATGTCGCCGGTGACGTACCAGCCGTCTTGCAGAGCCTCCGCTGTTTTTTCGGGCTTGCCAAGATAGCCCTGCATCACGTTGGGGCCGCGAACCAGCAGCAGTCCGGGCGTCCCCGCAGGCATCGGCTCGCGCGTTTCGGGATCGACGATGCGCACGCTGATCCCGGGCAGCGGATGCCCGATGCGTCCTCGCTTGCCGCCGACTTGGCGGAAGCCGGGCGCGCGAAAGTCTCGCGTGTTCACGGCGACCACCGGCGAGCATTCCGTGGCGCCGTAGCCTTCGAGCGGCTTCACGCCGAAGCGGTCTTCGAATGCCAGCGCGAGACGCTCGGGCAATTTCTCCGCGCCCACGAGGACGAAATCGAGGCTGCCGAAATCCTCGGGCGAGCAGCGCCGCATGTAGGCTTGCAAAAATGTCGGCGTGGCCATCAGGAACGTGACGTTGTAATCGCGCACCAATTCGCTGATCGCGGTGAGATCGAGCGGGCTCGGATGATAGACCACCGAAACGCCTAGCACCGCCGGCAGGCACAGCGTAACCGTGAAGCCGAACGAATGGAAGAATGGCAGCACGCCGAGCAGCTTATCTTTGCTGCCGAACATGAACGTTTGGCCCATCTGTTCGATGTTGGAGGCGATGTTGTAATGCGTCAGCATCACGCCCTTGGGATCACCAGTGCTGCCGCTCGAAAAAATAATCGTGGCGAGATCGTCGAGCGTTTGCTTCTTGCCACCGCTCACCGCGCGTTCGATCCACGCGCCCGGCAGAAACCAGAGCAGCAGCGCGGCGATTCGTTCGCCGAGGCGCGAGCCGGCCGCCGCTTCCTCGATCAGGATGGTCTTTCCCGGGACCTTCAGCGGGATGCGGTCGAGCAGCGCCTTGGTGGTGATCACGGTCTCGAGCTTGCACTGCGCGGCGCACGACGCGAGCGCTTCGTCCGAAATCGTGTAATTCAAATTCACCGGAACTTTGCCCGCGAGCATCGCCGCAAAATTCACGAGCGCGCCGGGCACCGATGGCGGCAGCAGGATGCCGACCATTTCCTGCCCGGCCCACGCGCTGCGCAGCCGCCGCGCAAGGAAAATCGCGCTCAGCAGCGCGCTGCCCCAATTCATGCGCGGCCGCCGCCGGTCACCCATCGCGAAGCGGAAAGGGCTGCGGTGCGCGGTGCGAATCAGCGAGCGATGCAGCGTGCGCAGATGCTTCTTGCGGTGGACGTAGGCCGCGCTCTGCAACTCTTGCACGGCGCGGCGCACCTCGAAGGGCGTCGCGGTGGGTGGCATCGGCTTGCCGAAACTGATTGTGACGGGATAGGGAATCGAGCGCGGCCGCTTCCAAAGGAAACGCCCGCGGTCGAAGCTGAAAATGCTGCCCCACACGCCGTCGAGATTGATCGGGATGATGGGCGCGTCGACGCCCTTCACGATGCGCTCCATGCCGCGGCGGAAGGGAAGCATCTGGCCGATGCGCGTGATCTGTCCCTCGGCGAAAATGCAGACGAGTTCGCCATTGCGGATCGCATCGCTCGCGGCCCGCAGCGCATGCAACATTTCGCGCGGCCGCAGCTCGGACGAAATCGGGATCGCGCCCATCAGCTTCGCGAACGGTTTTACATAGGGGAGATCGTAGATGCCCTTGTACATCAGGAAACGTATCGGCCGCTCAACGGACGCGAGCAAAAGGTTCGCGTCGACAAACGACATGTGATTGCAGACGAGCAGCGCGCCGCCGCGCTCGGGAACGTTCTCGCGTCCCTCGACGCGAATGCGATACACCGTGTGAGTCGCAACCCATAGAGCGAAGCGCAGCAGCGAGTCCGGGAGCAGGTAGATCGAGTACGCCGTGGTGACGAGTGTCAGGATCGCGCCGTCGAGAAAAATGCCTCGCGCGGTCTGGTGGAGCACAGCGGAAAAGAGATAGTACGCGCCGGCCGCGACGAATATCCCTACGAACGACAGCAAGTTCGCCGCAGCGATTACTCCGCCCTTTCGCTCCGGGCGCGGACGATGCTGAATCAACGCGCCAAGCGGGACCGCGAACAGCCCTCCGAAGAATCCGAGAAAGGCCAGGTGGATTGCGGACGACCACAACGTCAGGTGCGGATCGTAGAGCACGGCCCCAAAAACCGTCATTCCGACTGCGCCAAGCGGAATTAGCCCGTACTCGATTTTTCCCCCAGACAAATATCCCGCGGCAGCGCTTCCCAGTCCGATGCCGACGCCAATGGCGGCTTGCAAGTAGCTGGTATGCGTGTCATCGATGTGCAGGACGTCGTGCCCATAAATGACGATGACGAATTGCAGCAAGCCGGCAAGGAAGAACAGATAGGTGTTGCCGATCACGGCCCAGGCGAGCACCGTGTCTTCGCGAATCTTTCCGATTTCGGCCCAAAGATCGCCGATAGGATTCCAGCGAAACTTTCTGGCTGGATCGGCAGCCGGAACTCGCGAAATTCCGAAGCTCGTGGCGAGGCCGACCGCAGTAAACGCGAGGAGTAGAAATCCCGCGACCGCTTCGCGACCGCGATAGCGATCGGCGAGCGTCCCTGCTGCCATCATCGCGCCGACGCTTGCGAGGAACGTGCCAAGCTCGATGATCCCATTTCCCCATGAGAGCTTCGGCTCCGGCAGGAGTTCGGGGAGCAATCCGTACTTCGAGGGGCCGAAGAGCGCGCCTTCCACGCTGATCAGAAACACGCCGGCGCACTCCATGGGCAAGTTTCGCAGCGCAAGGCTGCCAATGAAAAAGACCATGATGGCGATTTCGAAAACTTTCGTGCCGATTGTGACGTTGCGCTTGCTGTAACGGTCCGCGAAATAGCCGCCCGTCATCGAAAACAAAATGAAGGGAAGCGCGAAAAGGCCTCCCACGATGAGGACCAGGAGATCGCGCTGCTGCTCCCGGAAATTTGTGGCTACGATGATGTAAATAACGAGGAATTTCAGCGCGTTGTCGTTGAAGCCTGTTTGGAACTGCGTCGCGATGAGGCTCCAGAATCCGCGCTTCCAATCGCGCGGCGGCTCGGAGGAATGCACCGGCGCGCCTGACGCGGCAGCGTTGCCCTGCGCAGTCGAATCTGAGTTGGAGGTAGCCGTCGCCATCGGCTTAGAGGTGCTGGTTCGATTCTAGCTCAAAGCCATTTGCGCGGCGCGAAACGCGACGCGGCAGGGAGCCAAAGCGCACACATGCTGGGAAGTGTTAGGAAGAGTCACCCTCCAGCAGGGCTTCTGTTGTCACGCCATGCAGGAGCGACATCAAATCGGCACTGAATTTTCTTAGAGGCTCGTAGCTCGTCAGGATCTCCAGCTTCGCCGTCATTTGCGATTGAGGCCTGATATCGGGCCAGATTGGTGTCGCCATCCTAACCTGAACACCGATGTGACCTCGTCCGTCCAGCGGATAAACCCTAATAGCAAGATGTTCTTGGTCGAGTTCGTTGGAGCCTGTCTTACCGAATCCGCTGCTGACTTCGAAGGTCCCCTCCGGGGGGTATGTGGCTATTGAGCGCGCGAATTTCTCGAGATCCTCGATGTTGAAATAAGCCGCGCTCTGCCCGCCAAAACCCGATGCTTCGGCTCGCGCTGACAGTTGTCCTGTGCCATCACCGTCGTTCGCGAATCGCAATGAGAGGTAGTTCGGCGACATGACTTGAGAACTCAAACCTATTTAGGCGAGAACGCGGAGGGAACGCTTGGTAACAGTGACGTGGCCGCCAGAGACGGAAGTGGCCGAGATGGGGAGCGGGGTTTCGCGCTTCGCGTACTTCGCCGCGATGTAGTCGTTTACGAGCGCCTGAAAAGCGTCCGAGAGTTGATCGTAATTTCCTTCAAGCGTGGTGAATTTTTGGCCGTCGATGTAGACGGGGCAGCGCGGCGTTTCGCCGGTGCCGGGAAGGCTGATGCCGATGTTGGCGGCTTTCGATTCGCCGGGGCCATTGACGATGCAGCCCATCACGGCGAGCTTCAGTTCCTCGACGCCTTCGTAGTGGCGCTTCCATTCGGGCATCTGATCGCGGATGTAGGCCTGGATGCTTTCGGCGAGTTCCTGAAACGTGGTGCTCGTGGTGCGGCCGCAGCCGGGGCAAGCGGTCACACTCGGCGCGAACGTCCGGAGCCCGAGCGATTGCAGGAGCTCGCAAGCGGCGTAGACTTCTTCGCGGCGGTCGCCGTTGGGCCGCGGGGTGAGCGACACACGCACCGTATCGCCGATCCCTTCGTCCAGCAGAATTCCCATCGACGCAGCCGACCACACAAGGCCCTTCGCGCCCATGCCCGCTTCGGTCAAGCCGAGATGCAACGGCTGGTCGGTCTTAGCGGCCAAATCGCGGTAGATATCGACGAGATCGCGCGGGCGCGAGACTTTGCACGAAATGATGATCTGGTCTTTGCGCAATCCGGACTCGATGGCGAGTTCGGTCGATTGAAGCGCCGAGAGGACCATGCATTCGTTGATGATCTCCTCGGATGTTTTGCCGAGATTCTTGTCCGTGTTCTCCTGCATGCGGCTCATCACGAGCTCTTGATTGAGCGAGCCGCCATTCACGCCGATGCGCACCGGCTTGCCATTGTCGCGCGCGACTTTGCAGATCGTGGAGAATTGCTCGTCGCGGCGCTGGCCGTGGCCGACGTTGCCGGGATTGATGCGGTACTTGTCGAGCGCGCGGGCGCAATCGGGAAACTTCGTCAGCAGGACGTGCCCGTTGTAATGGAAGTCGCCGATCACGGGGGCGTCGCAGCCTGCATCGAGCAGGCGCTGCTTGATTTCAGCAACCTGCGCAGCGGCTTCGGGCATGTTGACGGTAATGCGCACCAGTTCCGAGCCGGCCTGCGCGAGTTCGAGGCACTGCTGTGCGGTTGCCGGGGCATCAGCGGTGTCGGTGTTGGTCATGGACTGCACGACCACAGGGGCGCCGCCGCCCACCTGCACCTTGCCGACCTTCACGCCGACCGTTGCATGTCGTTTCTGTGGCATCAAGATCCCTCTATTGTAGCGAAATCGCTTACCGGGAAGCTAGCAGGCAGACGTCACGCTTTTCGTCGCGCCAAATCGCCAAGTACTGCCTCAATGGCCCGGCGCAGATCCTCCGGCGACTTGATATCTAAGATATGTGGGTGGAGCGTCTTCAAGATTCTCCCTAGATCGTCGGTTTGCGCAAACGCCCCATACCGCAAGTAATAAAAGTGGCAGACGTCGTTGCTCGGCGCGACGACAGGGGTCAGGTCGCTGCGGGATTCGAAGATCATATCCGTGCTTAGAAGGATCGTCAGGCAGGCGGGAGTCGCTGAATCGACACTCGTGATGACGCCGTGCTCCAACTCCTGGCGAAGAAATGCAGCCTGATTCCTGCGCTTCTGCAGCGATTGGACGTCGATCACTCCTGAATCGGTTTCTTGCAGTGCAGCTTTCAAGTTGAGCCAATCGAGCGGCCTGAGATCGGTTTGTTCGAAGCTTTTGCGGAACCGCGCCAAATCAAGAACGATAACGTCACGAGTGCCGGCGCCGATGTCGAGTTCGCTCAGCGTCTTCAGGCTGGCTATCATCTCACCCAGATAATGGGCTTCTGCGCCCGGTTGGCGCGCCAAGTCCCGTGAGACAGACGAGTTGAGAACCAGCCGAAGGTGCACTGGGACGCGATCCGATACTGGAAGATGCAACCTGCCGGAGATCTCCGGACGGTAGTCGGCATCGAGGCCCGTCGAAGGGGCCAGGAATTCGAGGGTCGGCAAACCTGACCAATATCCCGCAAGGACATCATTCCGGTAAGGTTCGATAATCAGAGATCGCGCGCTGAAGTCATGCTCACGCGTGGCGGTGTCATACAAGGCTACATTCACGCGAAAATGTCCCGGGGTCACGAAGGCGTCCCAGTAGATATCGACCTCATTCCTTCTGAAATCTCGGTTCACTCTCTGCAGCTTGAATTCTGCCCAATTTCGGTACACGTTCGAATGGTCGTCGACGATCTCGACTAGGCCGACCAGCCTGCCATCAGCGACGCGCCTGGCAAGGTCTTCCCCGTCAACAGCGATTTTGACACGCTCCACCAGGCGCTCGGCAAAACTCATCCCGAGCAGATCGCTCTTGACGGTCCACGGAATCTGCTGACACGCGCCCTCCGACTTCCACTGGTCGAACGGCAGGCTTTCGATCACGGGATCCCTGGAAAAGAACGATTTGGAGCCTTGGACGTCCGAGGCTGTGGATTGGCTGGGTACAATCGACTCGCTAAGTGTGTGAATTTGAGGCGCGTCGTAGTTCAAGGAGACGAACGGCAACTTCAGATGGAGGGACATCCCTACCAAGATTATGGCACCGCAGGTAATTGACCTCAACCGCACGGGCCCGATCTTACATCGCTTCCGCTCGGGCAGGGACTCCGATCTGAAGCTATCAAGGCGAGTGAGATATGCACTTCAGCAGGCCGGAGTGTGACGGCCCTATTGGCTTCCGCTGCGAACTTTTGCGGGTCGGAATGCGTGATGGCAAGGCGGATGAGTTACGGCGAAGAGACACGGTTTCTGTTCTCCTCGCGCGAAGTTCATTGCCGGTGCCGCCTGTCTACATTTCGGCGCGATGGGGAACGGGATGGGACTTCCCGTTTCGGGCGGGCGGCACGATGGTCGCCATCTTCCGGATCATCGCGAGGACGAGCCTCTTATCGTCGTCCGAGAGCGTCGTTGAATAGCGGCGAATATCCGCCAGGAAGCGAATCTCCTCTTCGGAGAGCTCGCCGAGCATCTTGCGCGTTTCGCGGTCCTGTGCGGTGTCAGTGCCAGGGAAGAAATCAGCGAGGCTGATTTCCATGGCTTCGGCAATCTTTGCGAGCGTCTCGAGCGAAGGAACCGTGTGGCCATTCTCGACGCGCGAAAGATAGCAGCGGAGAAGCCCCGTGCGGCGCTCGATATCGCCCTGGGAAAGGCCGCGGTCGCTGCGGTAGGACCGGATCACTTCGCCGATATTCACTTTGGGCTTTTCTTTTGGCATGGCGTCACTTCCTGCATGGAGTATCGTTCTCTACAACAGATGGTATCTTACGAGTTACCCCAAAATCGGCACAAGGCGAATCTCGCGGGGTGTTCCTATCAGCAACCCCTTTGCCGGGCTCCAGTTTGCGCTTAGTTTGCCCTAGTTGGAAGGACTCGCTAGGGGCACCGTAACGTCCTGCTGGAGCTTGAATTCGAGCAGAGTCTCGCTCGGGATGCGCACCTGGTCGCCTTTGGTGACCACCTGCACGGTCGTCCCGGCTCCGGCGCCGACCGCCCCGCCGATCGCTGCGCCCTTCCCACCGCCTGCGATGGCCCCGATGATCGCGCCGAGCACGGCGCCGCCTCCGATGCGTTCCGCGCTCTGGGTGCCGCGGCCCTTGCCTGCTACCTCATAGTCGGTGGAATCAACGGGAACGATGCTGCCGTTGATCCGGATGCCCGTCAACTCCAGCGTGAGTTGGGCCGCGCCGGAAATCTTTCCCGCCGCCTTGGCTTGTGTGAGCTTGCCGTACACATCGGCGCTTGCCGGGGCGACGACGGTGTCGCCAACGACGATCGGACTTTCAAGGCTCCCGTGAAAAGTGTCACCGATCCTGTTCGTTGAGGAATCCACGCCGTCGATCATTCTTACAAATACGGAGGTCCCGGCAGGGATGGTAATCGCCTGAGTGGTCTGCGCGCCGGACTGGGCCGGCGCGTTCTGCTGTGGGGCCGAATTTGAGGCTGTTGTCGTCTCGGTTGCCGGCGCAGGAGGGGCGGGCGCCGGCGGCGGAGTTGCCGGGGCGACTGCTTGGGCTGGAGGGGGCGGTGCTGATTCAGGAGCAACGGCAGGCGCGCTGGACGTGTCACCTGCATCGCTGAAGCCGATGTTCAGTACGTCTTTGGTCGCAAAGACTTGCTCCTGGCCATCCACCCGAAACCGGATGTTGAGCGGCGAACCACCTATGAACTGACCCTGAATGACCCGCCCGTCCCGCAACTCCAGGATGTCGCCCGAAGCAATCGCCGCAAGACCGCAGCTGAGGATCGCTGATCCAGCGAGTACGAAGGCGAGACGGCTTAGCTTCCCTGCCGTTATCCTGTACAGCCTTGCTTGTATTTTCATGGATGCCTCCGCGGTTTTGACGCAGGCGAAGCGTGAACAGCCCTCGCCCCGCCGGGGTGGGTCGCCGTTGAATCCCTATGATAGCGCAGGGCCGGGATAAGGTTGTAATCCGACACATGGGATCAAAGAGGAAGAGGAGGTGGTGGCTGAGGCGCTCTTACAGCACCGATGGAACGATGGTGGGCTGCGTTGGCGAATTCTGCGAGGTTTGTTTGCCGGCTCGCTTGTTGGCGTAGAGAGCCTCATCGGCTCGTTTCAGTAATTCTTCGGAAGTCTCGCCCACTGTGTAATCCGTCCAGCCACGGGAGAACCGGCAAGGGATCTTCTCCGCGCCATATTGGACATCCAGTCCCTCGACGCGGGCCACGACGTGTCCGACTTCATCCGCGCGGCACTCGGGCAGAAGCACCATAAATTCGTCGCCCCCAAGGCGCACGGCCAAATCGGACCCACGAATGGCCTTCTGTAGCCGCTCGGCAAAGCTTTTGAGCACCAGATCGCCCGCAGCGTGACCCAGTCTGTCGTTAATCTGCTTGAGGCCGTCGAGATCCATCAACAAAACGGTCAGTGGCCGTTGGTGGCGCACTGCGCGGCTGATTTCCTCCGCCAGACGTTGCTCGCCCGAACGGCGATTGTAGAGGCCCGTGAGCTGATCGAGCGCTGCGAGTTTGTACACCTCATTGGTAAGGTTCTCAACCTTCGTCAAGGAGTTCACCTGGTCCGCTATCTGATTGCGCAACTTCATAATCATCGTCTGCTGATACACGAGGTATACGGCGAACACCAGCACGATCCCCACGAGCGCACGCACGGACTGATTCAGGTAAAAAGAATAGGTTCCCTGCTCCCGGGTCAACATGGCGGGGAAGGCAAACGAAGCGACCGCAATCGTCAGCAGGATCAAGACGAGTACAGTCGAGGACCATAGCCACCACTGGCGACGGTCGAGCCTCCGCAAGTTTTCGCGGAACGCCTCCGGCTGCACCCGTTGGCTGTCTTGAGAGGAAGCTGTTTCGACCATTTGATGTGCCTATGCTTTCATATGTTAGTACCCCGAACTGGGCGGAAACTCCAAATGGTATGTTCGGGCGGGTTTCCATATCGCCATCC
This sequence comes from uncultured Acidobacteriota bacterium, assembly GCA_963814735.1. Lineage (GTDB taxonomy): Bacteria > Acidobacteriota > Terriglobia > Acidiferrales > UBA7541 > Palsa-295. Next base: position 144,724 of record CAWFEC010000010.1, read on the forward strand.
GTGAATTTACGGTGCGGGCATCGCGGTAGCACCTTCGCCACCTTTCGGTCTTCCCCCTGTCGCGGCTCCCCGATCTGTTTACTACATATAAACGTACGCCCACCTTCGTTCTTGCTTCTCCTCGTTAGCGCCCACACCTTCGACATCGTTCCGCGCTTCTTCCCGCTACAGTCGCGCGTATCGGGGTCGTTCCACAAAACTCTAAGGAGATATTCATGAAATCGATCAAGGCAGCTTGCCTGTTGGTTCTTACACTCGCAGTGCTCGCAGTTCCGGCGACGCAGGCCATTTATCAGGGAAGCCTTTCAAGGACGGTCGTCCGCGACCTTCCCGCAGGTCCATTCCCGCCGCCGCACGTTCGTTAGCCTTTGGCTGCCATAATCGGACGGGGAGGGCTTCCGCCCCGTCCGGCTGTGCTAGGATTCCTTTCGGCCGAAAGGTGAATCCTGATGGAGTGGTTGATCGTTTTGTGCTCTGGACTCCTGCTGCAGTTCGGGATTTTGCTTCGAGGTCTTAGGGAGAAGTTGCTCGCCAGATATTCCTTTTTTTACACATACGTCTTCTCGACCTTCCTAGCTGCAAGCATAGTTCTCCTGCTTTGGAGAGTGGCTTTCGCTTCGTATCAAAGGTCCTACTGGATTTTGCAGTTTGCGACCCTCTTGATCGGTTGCGGCATCATTTTAGAGATATTCAGACACGTATTATCCCCTTATCGTGGTGCGGAAAAATTCGCCATGGCGACAGGGCTCTTCATCTTTGTAGCAGTCTTTTGCTTTGCCATCGTATACCGGCTCATCGTACCGTCGCCTGGCAGGGCGCTCTTCGAACTTGAAAGGAACGTGCGAACCGTACAGGCGATTCTGCTGTTCGGAATACTTGTCGTGATTTCCTATTATCGGGTCCCGCTGGGAAAGAACATCAGAGGCATGATCGCGGGATACGGCCTATACATAGTTACGAGTCTGTCGACTCTGGCGATCCGAGCGTATGCCGGCTCCGGGTTCAACAACATTTGGAACGTTATTCAGCCGCTGTCATTCGACGCGTCGTTGGCAATCTGGCTGATCGCCCTCTGGTCGTACCAACCGAATCCTGCCCCCGACCCAACTTTGCCCCTGGAAGAAGATTACGAGATGCTCGCCAGGAGGACGAGGCGCGCCCTGGCTTCAATGCGGTCGCATCTTACGAAGGTCGCTCGGCCCTGACCGGGTTTCGGGCATTCCACCACCGTTGGCCGACCAGTATGTTCGTACTATTGCCTCCGAAGTTAGCGAGCCCTAAACTGAGGTCGTTGTATTGGATCAATTCGCGATGACGATGGCGCTCACAACAAGGGTCAGGAACAGACTGCAGGCAAGGTATCCAGGGGCCCGTCCGTACGCTGCGGACCCGCGCTGGATACTCTATTTGGTAGTTGGCAGCCTCGTCACTATTTATTTCTGGACACTCGCGGCCATAAGCGATAGTGTCAGCAATCTGGAGATGGGCTTCCGAGTCTTTCGGTGGTTCGTGCTCCTGGCAGTGCTAGGCTGGGCGTATGCGATCCGAGCCTACGACTCCAGGCGCCCGGATGTTGAGGTTGCTCGATCTCGTGACAATCGCAACTTAAAGGCGGTCCGATCGTGATTCAACTGCTCTTTTTCCTTCTTATAGGCGCCGCGCTTCTCTTGTCGCTTCTGTTTCTTTCGCGACATGGGAGCTCCCGTGTCGAAGGCGATTCCGGAGCTCTCCTGGAAGCTCGAAGGGCGCTCGACGCCCTGCAGGGGGGCCTCCTTCCGGAGGAGCTTGTACAACGGATTTTCGCGAAAGATGATCTTGATTATCTCGTCTCGATGGCGGCCCCCAAGTCAGTGCGAGATCTTTTCGTCGTCGAGCGGAAGAAAATCGCCCTCTCATGGATCATCCAGGTTCGGCGCCAAATCTCGAGCCTGAAACGCTTCCATGTGGGTGCCGCGCGATCCTACGCACGGCTTGGCCTGCGAACCGAGCTTCAGCTCGCTTGCCACTTCGCAGCCTTGCTCGTTGGTTGCCGCGCTTTGCGCCTGGCGGTATATGTGGGTGGCCCTTATGTGGCTCCTCGGATGGTCGGGACGACGGCAGTCGCAGCGGCCAGGATCTGCGCGATTTCCGAGCAATCACTTAGCTTCTTGAATCCCGTGCAGTTGAAGCCATATGCCCATAACTCGCTGCCTTCGTAGGAGATAGACACGCGTGATTAGCTCGCCCAAGCGAATGGACGTGGAACAGGCCCGTGAAGACCTGTGCAGGCGGACCCTGTCGGAAATTCAGCGCCCTTTAGACCGCCTGATCTATTTGGCTTCCATGAGGGACTACAACACGGGCGTTTACCATCACGACGGCCTGGCGTCCCGCTTTACCGAGGAAGTCGCCTGCGAGGCCCTAGCGGATTGTCACCGCGAGGCGTTTCGTGAACTGGTAATTTGCCCTCTGGACGAGCTTGTGTCCCAACTCGACGCGTACAGAAGCTCCACACACACCAACCCGCGGGAGTTCCTGACCGCTTGGGGAAGACTCGAGCCCTACCGTGTGGCCGTACCCGTACAAGCGGATCCCTTATCCGCCGAATTCCTGTTCTCGAACTTCAAGATCGCCTTGGCAGTTTTGGAATCTCAGCTGGACTCTCGTCCGGCGGGACTAGCCGCATAGCAACGCCTGTTACCTGCCCCACGATTTCAGCCTCTGACGGATACGCGAACTGCCGAATCGCAGTGCCTGAAAGCGGATGCGGGACCAGCGTCAGCTGCGAACCCCGTACCTCGCACCAGGAACACGCGTATCCATCCCGCAGCTCAACGAAGAAGATTGGCCGATCGAATTCCGTCCGCCACTCCGACGGTTGCAGGCGGCTCGGGTGACTGTCGATCTGCACGAATGAACCCGGCCGGAGCAAAGGATACATCGTGTGATCCTGCAACCCGATGAATCCATACTGGCAGTGGCGCACGTCGAGCTTCTGGATCAACGCCACCGGTATTTCGCCCCACACCTCCACCATTCTCGAAATCAAACTTGTGGTTTCCAAGCTGAAGCTTTTGTCGAAGCGCACCGGGAAGGTGACGGATTTTTCGCCGTCGGGAACTTCGAACGAAGCCAGATGCGTGTTTTGCAGAGGCAGCGCGAGCTGGTAGCGCGAAGTCGCGCCTAAGTCGATCCCGAATACGGCGAGGAGTTCGTGGAACTTCGTACGGTAAATCACGCTTAGGCTGTACAACTTGTAAATGCTGGGTATGGAATTCTTATTCTCGAGTTGCGTAAGCCAGGCGTTCGAAATGTAGAATTCCTCGTTCTGGCGGTCTTCTGCAATCGTGCGGCTGAATTCTTCCACTTCGCGAGTGGTAACCCCCAGCCGATTGCGGAGTTCCCGAAGTTGTTCCCCTGGACGCATAGGTGGCCCCGATAAACTTGTTGCCGTCATGGAACATCACAGCACTCATGACCCGCCCACCAAATTACCACACCTTAAATCTTTCCCTCAGTTGAATCAACTGATTTGAAGCGAGTTGCAGTCAGAACCGAAAACTGTTGCCCTGCACCAATCATTGTGAGTTGCGCAACGAGAGCGCTTACTAGTACTGAGCTGCTTGTAATTAGAAGCAATTGCAGGATGTTTGCTGCAACGCTCGATATCGGTGGAAACTTGGGTGGTTTGCGCTGACAGCTCCCGTTGCGCTGTTGAAAAACTCGGATTCGCGCATTCATAGGCATGTTTTCGCTTTCGTATCATCTCGCCACGTGCAACTGGCCGGAAACGCGCGGTTGTGCGACCCTGAGGTTATCCGCCAGGGGGCGAGATCATGTCTGACGCACTCGACCCAACCGCTTCTGGAATGCCCTTCGGACAGCGCCGCACTGTTCCGCGCTACTCACTGATCGCCACTGCCGAGGTGATCGAGCCGCCTTCAGACGCTCGGATGTCCGGCCGGATTTCGGAGATCAGCCGCAAAGGTTGCTACTTCGATATCCTGAACACACTGCCGGTGGGTACCATAGTTCAGTTGCGCGTTACGCGGGATCAGGGCAGTTTCGCCACGATGGCGAGGATCATCTACGTTCAGGAGGGGATCGGAATGGGTCTCGCGTTCATCGATCCGCCGGAAGATCAGCTTCGGATCCTCGATTCCTGGCTTGCCGAACTCACCGTCTAAGGCGCCGTCGCTGCGCCGTCCTTTTGGACCACGCCGCAGGCTACGTGAGGACCTGAATTCCCGCCGCCTTCGGCCTTGGCATCCGCCGGGTTTTCGTCGATCACAATTGAGGTTCCACCGGGATGGAAGAGCGAATTCGGCCCGTCGCCGAGAGTCACGCCCTTGGCTTAGGATCGAAGGGCGGTCCGCCAGATGTAAAGTCCGGGCCCTCGCATTTCCCTACCGAGAGAATGCGCACGGCGTGCAGCCCAGGCACCTGCTGGATCACGTCCAGCTCAATTTTTACGCCATCCGCAACAGGGAAGAATTTCGCAGTCCCTAGCTTCTCCTCCAGGGGACTCAAGATATCCGCGTAGGCGCCCGGCTCGGCGGACTGTGCAAATACCGTGCGATGAAATGGCCCGTAGCTACAACCGAAAGCCGCGATAAAGCCGAGAAATGTGCACAGCACTGCCCTGCGGCATCGCAGCACGATGTGGCCTCTCGCCTCCAACGATCAATCTTACTTGAAATGGGATGCTCTAAGGGAGTTTCCAGTCCGCAGGTGGAGTGTTAACGGCCCAGAATTCGGGGGCCGGCCGCAGGAATTCGACCGCGACTTGGGCCAGACCAGCGCGATCGGGGCCTAAATAGGACACTTTCGCTTCGCGCTCGTCCCAGTTCTGCGGATTCATGACCACCAGTCTTTGACCCAGAGTGACTTTTGTGGCCATCATCAGAAGAGCGCCGTGCGCGCTGACGGTCACCGTGAATGTTTCCTCGCGAAACGCCGGGTGGTCGGCGGGCCCGCTACGAATTACGACCGGCACATCGAGCAGGAGCCGTTCGCTTCGCCTCTGTCCTGTCTGTCCGGCCATACTCGATTCTCGCCCCTCGTCTCCCATCCACTATCTCTCCATTGGCCCAACACGCCCATTGAAAATATCGCGCGATGCCCTCCGGAGTAAACTCGGGCTCGGGCGCGACCGGACTGTACAGATCGCCGACCTTTACAGTAGACTAGCTAGGTGACAAGACAGCTGATTTCAGCGAAACCTACCCACGCCTCGCCGCCAAGACCGCTGCGGCCGAGCACGTACGATGCAACCAGCGATCGCCGCCGCCAGATTGTCGAATGGCTGCGCGCTCGCGGCGGACCGATTCCCGGCAGCGAGATCGCCAAACATTTCCGGGTAAGCCGCCAGTGTTTGGTTCAAGACGTAGCAATTCTGCGTGCGAGCGGCGAGGAGATTCTGGCGACGCCGACAGGCTATCGCTTACCCGCGGAATCCAATCGAGGCCATCGAGAAATTCTCGCCTGCAAGCATCCCCCTGAGCGAACCGAAGAGGAGCTCCAGATCCTTCTTGACCACGGCGTGCGGATTCTCGACGTGATCGTCGAGCACCCCCTCTATGGAGAGCTTCGAGGCTCGCTAATGCTTGAGTCGCGGGCCGACCTGCAGGATTTTCTCGCGCACGTGCGCGCGTCACATGCCGCGCTGCTCTCCTCGCTCACGGACGGAGTACACCTGCATACGGTGGAAGCCTCGCGGCCGGAGATGATTTCACGCGCAAAGACACAACTGCGCGCTCGCGGCTTTCTTCTGAAATAGGGGCGAGCTCAGGCAAACCTCGAGATGAGCCTCACACGCGAACACCGAACCCAGAAAGCCCTCTTCCGAGGCGCGAGTCTCACGCTCGACCATGCGGAATACCGCGATACCGTTCGTGCGCTTACAGAAACTCTCTTGCGTGCCGATCTTGCACCGCAGGATCTCACCGTCGCAGCTCTCGGGACCAGCGGAGGGCGCGCCGAGGCGGTAATCTTGGCGCGTGCTGGCGGCGTGGTTGCAGGTCTCGCTGAGCTGGCCTTCTTGCTGCAATCGAATGGCGTCGCCGCGACCCTAGAGAAACGCGATGGCGACGCGATCCGGCCCGATGACTTGCTGCTGCGAGCGGAGGGCGACGAGATGCAGCTTCTCGCGCTCGAACGCGTAGGACTGAATCTGATGCAAAGAATGAGCGGCATCGCGACCGCGATTCGCTGTCTCCAGGAGCGCGCCAAACGCCAGTGTCCCGCCACGCGAATCGTTGGCACGCGCAAGACTCCCTGGGGGCTGCTCGACAAGCGCGCGCTGCACCTCGGCAACGGCGGCACGCACCGCCTCGGGCTTGGCGACGCCATTATGATGAAAAACAACCATCTCGCGCTGCTTGCTGCTCGCGAAGAAGAAGCCGCCCCCATTGCGATCGAAAAGGCGTGGGCGTTTCGCAAGGATTCCGCGTTCATCGAGGTCGAAGTGCGCGGCGAAGCTGCCGCCCGCGCTGCGGCCGAGACGTTTCGCCGCTTGCAGGAAAATGCGGCGGAAGAATATCCATGCCTGCTCATGCTCGACAACATGACCCCGGATCAAGTCGGCGCGATTCTCGACACGCTTCGCCGCGAGAATTTGTGGGATCACGTTTTGATCGAGGCCAGCGGCGGCATTTCTGAATCGAATGTGGAGGCGTATGCCGCTCGCGGCGTCGACGCCATTTCCGTCGGCGCGCTCACGCATTCCGCCCGGGCGCTGGATATTTGCCAGAGAATTTCATAACCCTTGGGAAAGAGGACCCCGTCATGACAAACGCAAGCGCCGTACAAGAAGCTTTCGAATCGCGCTACACCCTTCCGGTGGTCGAGAAGATCACCGACACGGCGGACGAGATTCGCAGGAAACAGGAGCGCGTCCGCCAACTCTGCGCCGAACGCAACGCGATTCTGCTTGCGCATCATTATCAGCGCCCCGAGGTGCAGGAAGTGGCCGACGCCGTGGCCGATTCGCTGAAGCTTTCGCAGGCTGCGGCGAAGACCAACGCCGACGTGATCGTATTTTGCGGCGTGCACTTCATGGCCGAAACGGCCGCCATCCTGCTGCCGGAGAAAACCGTCTTGTTGCCCGACCTGCGCGCGGGCTGCTCGCTCGCGGCAGCCGTCACACCAGAGGAACTGCGCAAGTGGAAGGAGAAACTTCCGGGTTGCGTGGTCGTCGCGTACATCAATACATCCGCCGCGGTGAAGGCTGAAAGCGACTACTGCTGTACCTCGGCCAACGCTGCGAAAGTCGTCTCCGCTATTCCGGCGGATAAGACAATCCTCTTCCTGCCGGACAAATTCCTCGCGACGGTGGTCGCGCGACAAACCGGGCGCAGCAACATCGTTGCCTATCCCGGATACTGTCACGTGCACAAGACGATCCGGCCCGAGCAGGTCGTCGAAATGATGGACGAGCATCCCGACATCGAATTGCTGCTGCACCCGGAATGCGGCTGCGTCAGCTCCTGCATGGCGAAGGCGGTGGATGGCACGCTGCCCGCGGACCGTACCTTCTTTTTATCCACCGAAGGCATGCTGCGGCACATCGGCAATTCGCCGGCCGGCGAATTTGCGGTCGGCACGGAGCTCGGCATCATGCATCAGTTGAACAAGAAGTTTCCCGAGAAGAGGTTTTATCCCGTGAATCCGAACGCCGTTTGTTCGTTCATGAAGACGATCACGCTCGACAACGTGATTCGCTCGCTCGAAACGTTGACGCCGCAGATACGCGTGCCCGAAGACATCGCGCGCAAGGCGAAGCGTGCGATCGATCGCATGCTCGAGCTCGCGTAAGGCCTGCGCCCATGCTGAAAATCGGACTTCTTGGCGTCGGCGCCATCGGCAGAACCATCGCCGTGGCGCTCGATCAAAAACAAGTGGATGCGGAATTGGTCGCGCTATCCGATCAGGACTGCAGCCGCGCCAAATCCCTCTCTTCCGAGCTTTCCGGCCATCCGCCGGTCGTTTCGATCGACGAGATGATCGAGCGCTGCGAGCTCGCGGTCGAAGCGGCCAGCCAGGCGGCGCTTCCGGAATTCGTCCCCAAGGCGCTCGCGCGCGGCCGCGACATGCTGATCATGAGCGTCGGTGGCCTGCTCGGCCGCGAAGAGTGGTTCCGGCAGGCGCGCGAGAAAGGTTGCCACATCTACGTGCCCTCGGGCGCGATCGCGGGCCTCGATGGCATTAAATCGGGGTCGATCGGGCGAATCGAATCGGCACTGCTCACGAGTCGCAAACCCGTCGCGGCGCTCAAGGGATCGAAGTACGTCGTCGACCGGGATTTGCCGCTCGACACCTTCAAGGAGGAGACCGTCATCTTCGAGGGGCTCGCCGAAGAGGCGGCTCGCGCGTTTCCCGCAACCTCCAACGTCGCGGCTTCGCTGCGCCTCGCGGTCGATCCCCTCGATCCAGTTCCCGTGCGCGTCCGTGTGGTTGCCGTGCCCGGTGGCAGCGAAAACGTCCACGAAATTCGGGTGCAGGGCGAATTCGGACGTCTCACGGTGAAAGTCGAAAACGTGCCGTCGAAATCGAATCCGCGCACGTCGCAGCTCGCGGCCTTCTCGGCCATCGCCACGCTGAAAAACCTCACGCGCTCACTCCGCGTGGGCACGTAGATTGGCGCTGGCGCGGATTTCCTTACCCTCGGTGTAACGCGCCTCCCTGGGCACGCTCGTACAAAGCGGCGAGCAGTTGCGCTTCTTCGTTGCGCGCTTGCGTATGAATGCGATATAAACGCGCGCGGCACTGGCAGAGGAAACGTGAATCGGCTGCCGCGCGTCACATAGCCGCAGAATGAATCCTGAGAATTCTGTTGGGGGGAAGCCCGCATGAAGAAAGCATACTGTCTCGTCTCATTGCTATTTCTTGCCGGAACAATTGTCCCGGTGCAAGCGCAGGATGAAACACCACCTCCGCCCGCAGCACAGGGGCAAGGCGCCCCTCCAGCCGCCGCGCGCCCGGCGCAACGCCCCCCGGGAATGTTCATGGCGGCGCCGCTGCCTCACGGCGTGGTCAAGGACTACAAGCCGGTAACGGACGAGATGCTCCTGAACCCGCCGCCGGGCGATTGGCTGCAGTACAGCCGCACCTACGACGCCTGGCGCTATAGCCCGCTGAAGCAGATCAACAAGAAAAACATCAATCAGCTGCACATCGCCTGGGTGAAGGGACTGCCCGCCGGAACGACGGAGACGATTCCAATCGTTCACGACGGAGTGATGTATCTCATCGCGCCCGGCGCGGACGTGATGGCCGTGGACGCGACCAATGGCGACATCATCTGGCAGTATCACCGCGATTTCAAGGAACCTCGGCTAGCGGCCATGGAGCGCACCAAGGCACTCGCGATCTATAAGGACATGATCTACTACACGGCGCCCGACGGCTACGTGGTCGCGCTCGATGCAACCACCGGCAAAGTCCGATGGGAAACATACAAGACGGACACGCAGAACACCTCCGGCGCAATCGTCGTTGACGGCAAAGTGATTTCAGGCGGGACTTGTGGCCGCGGACGCGAGAGCTGCTTCGTCGAGGCAGACGATGCCGACACCGGCAAGGAACTCTGGCGCTTCTACAACGTCGCGGGGCCGGGCGATCCCGGCTATGCCTCGTGGGGCGGCGCAGATAACACAAATGACACGGCGTCCACGTGGGGCATGCCCGGAAACTACGATCCGGTTCGGAAGGTAATCTACTGGGGCATCGCGAATCCCGCGCCATACGAGCGGCTCGCCCGGCATGGGGGTAACCCAGACGGCACGTCGCGCACGGCTCCGGCCGACCTCTATAGCAATTGCACGATTGCGCTCGATCCACAGACCGGCAAGCTCATCTGGTACTACCAGCATCTGCCCGCCGACGACTGGGATACCGACCACACGCACGAACGCACGCTCGTCACCACGACGTACAATCCCGATCCGAAAGCGGTGAAGTGGTACAACACCACGGTTCCGATGGGATCGAAGCACGACGTGGCAGCGATGGTGGGCGAGAGCGGCGTCATGTTCGTCCTCGATCGCAACGACGGCAAATTCCTCTGGGCTGAGCCGATTCCGGTCGATGCACCGAATCTCTCAATTTCAAATATCGACGAGAAGACCGGCCTGACGACGATCAACTGGGATGTGGTGATGAAGCATCCCGGCGATCACCATGTCATTTGCTACTGGAACGGGCGCAGCTACTGGCCGACCGCGTACGATCCGGAAACGAATTCGCTCTATACGTCGTACGTCGATAACTGCCTCGACATGACGGCGAATGGCGGGAGCGGAATCCGGCACGGCGTGTTGCGCGAAGGCTCGAAGATGGATGCGCTCGCCGGCATCGCAAAGGTGAATCTTTCTACCGGGGAGATGGTGAAATTCGGAGTGCAGAACGCGCCCGGCACCGGCGCAATCCTGGCTACCGCCGGCGGCTTGATCTTCCACGGCGACGTCAACCGCCGATTCCGCGCGTACGACGCCAAGACGGGTCAGCAGCTCTGGGAGTCGATTCTCGGCGGGCCAATCTCGGTCAGCACAATCACCTACGAAGTAAACGGCAAGCAGTACGTCGCGGTGATCACCGGAGACAACCTCGCGAACGGCGTTCTCGCCCGGCAAAGCGGTGTGCAACTGACGACCGGGGCCAACGCGATCTACGCGTTCGCACTGCAATAGAACCGCGCATTTTCGGGAAAACACGAAGCCCCGCCGAGATTCAATTCTCGGCGGGCCTTTTCGTTTCTTTAAGCGCTAGTGCGAGACATCCGCGAAGGCAATCTTCACGGGCGCTTTGTCCTCTTCGGCCACCTGGTACATTCCCCGCGGCGTCAGGCCCATGTTGCGCGCGAGAATCGCGTCCGGCATCTCCTGGATGCGGGTGTTGAACGTGTTCACCGAGTCGTTGTAGAACTCGCGCCGGTCGGCGATCTCGCTTTCGAGCTCGGTGATCCGCGATTGCAGCTGCATGAAGTTGTTGTTCGCCTTCAGCTCCGGATAATTTTCGGCGGTCGCGATCAGCCGGCCGATGGCGGACGTGAGATTCGCGCTCGCTTCCGCCTTCTGGTCGATGGTGGTTGCCTGGGCGTATGCCGAACGCGCTTGCGTGATGCGCTGAAAGGTGTCCTGCTCGTACTTCATGTAGCCTTTGCAGACTTCGACGAGATTCGGCAGCTCGTCGTGCCGCTGTTTCAACAGGACGTCGATATTGGCCCAGGCCTTATCGACGTTGTTTTTTACGGCGATCAAGCCGTTGTAGAGCATCACGACGTAAGCCACGGCCCCGGCTAAGGCAAACAACAAAACAAGCAGCACAATCGTTCCCATCGACTTTTCTCCTCCCGGCAGCTATAGCCACCCGAGAATTTCGGACAAAATGTAAAAGCAAATCATCGTGAGTAGCGGACCGCCCCAGATGCACGCCGTCGACTTCCAGGCAAGCGCCCGGACGACGTCCCGCTGGCTCTCGGAAGAGATCGCGAACGGGTCGTTGCCCGCCCCTTTAACCAGCGCCACTGCGGGATGCGTGTCGAACCCTACGCTTTGCGGCGGAATCGAGGGTTGCTGCTGCGCTGTTGCCTGCGGCCTCTCAGCTACCGCTGTGGCGGCTCGAGCGGCAACTTCCCGTAACGGCGCTTCGGCCTCCGTGGCCTTGACCGGCGGATGCACGTCGTCCATCGAAACGGTGGACCAATTGCCGGGCGCAACCGTCGCGCTTGTCGCGATTTGTTTTGGCGGTGCGTCCGCGACGCGCGACATGGGAATCCGTGTGGCCGAGCCGCCGAAGGACGTCGTCGAAATGCCGGTTAGACCCTGGACCCATCCGTTTGCACTTCCGAAGGAGAACGAAAGGCTGGAGCGGGAACGAATTGACGAGGTCGGAATCGGGACGTGCGTCGCCGGAACGCTGTTCGCGCGACTTGGGTTTTGGGCCAGCGTGCCGAGGATGAACAACGGATACCCCGGCTCGATGCAGTGTTCTTCGAGACGAACATTCCCGGAGGCGCCAACGCCGTTGCGGGCGAGAAATTGCACCACGTTTTCAGGAAACATGTTGCTGCCGAAGAGCGACCTGTCGAACTCATCTCGAAAGGTGCGGTGAACGTCGAGGTCGGCGCCTTGCGGGTCGACCAGCAGGTGGCCCGTCGAATCATCGACAAAGAAGGGAACGTAAAGAGTCTCCTCCGCCACCTTCTTCCACTGGCGGTTGTTGCCCGACTGCCGCAGTTCCCAGGCCGTCGCGCAGTAGTAGTAGCAGGCAGCGCCCGTGATCCCGGCCGGGATCGTTTGTGGACCGGTCGCGGTCCCACTTACTTCCACGAGTCCCATGGACGCGCTGCGAATCTTCGAAAACGGCGTATTCAGCACCAGCCGCTTGAACTGCAGCATGCGAAATCCGCGAAAGAACAGAACGATGCCTGCCACCATGCCGATCGCCATATAGACGACGAGCCGCACGTCGATCACCGCGACGAGCGCCAGCGTCCATGCGCAATAAGAGGACAACATCAGCAAAGCGGGCCTCCGGAACGAACAACCCTTTTGGATAGTCTAGGAGAATTTCGGCGAAAGTCCGGCGGCGGATTCAGGAGACGTAGCGGCGTACATACTGGCCATTGGTACAGGTGCGGAGCGGAGCACGAATTACGCGGATTTGACGGCGTGCAAATGATTTTCCCAGGCGTTGCTGATACGGCGGATGGTCTCGCGGAGGCGTACGGCGAGGTCAACGATGGTCTGCAGGCGTTGCGTCTCGATGGCGTTCAACCGGTCCTTGCGCGTGAGCAGCAGCTCGGCATTGCCCAGAATTCCCGTGAGCGGGTTATTGATTTCGTGGCGAAAGACCGTCGCGATGTCGTCATAGAACTCCGTCCAGGGCGGGCTGAATGCCGAGCGGGAGGCCGCGGCCCAGCGGAGTCTCCGTTCCACGAGACCCGCTGCCAGAGGAGCAAAATCCCCGACGCGCGCCACGAATTCCACGTTTCCGGCGGCCACCAGTCGAGCAACCTCGGCTTGGCGTTCAAAAGGCGCAACGAGAACCACCGGCGCCGACACTGCGACGTGCCGCAGAAATTCCTCCAGCGATATGTTGCCGATAAACTCGCAGTCCAAAAGAATCACTTCGATTGCGGCTTCGGCCGCCACCCTCCGAAAATGGTCCAGGCTCGACGCGACTACGAGCCCGGTCGTTCCGGGAACATCTTTTAGCGCCTGGATCATGCGCAGCGCCACATCCGGGTCGGCGATGCCCAGCAAAGGAACGCGTTCCACCGCAATCGCACAGGACGTGACGACGCTCATGGTCCTCACGTCCCTTGCTTCGCCACGGCGGTCAGCGCGCGACTTACGGCGAGTTTGATCTCTTCGACCAGAAAAGGCTTGGCGAGGTATGGGAGTTTGTTTCGATCGAGAAAATCGTGGGTGCGCGGCGAGAGTGTGTCCCCGGTGATGAAGATGATCCGGTTGCGGATCGGGCTGCCCGTCCGAACCAGTGCATCGTAAAACCCCGCCCCGTCCAGCCGCGGCATGCGAAGGTCGCAGATCACCAGGTCGTAGGCGCCGCGCGACACGCGGGTCAATCCTTCCTGGCTATCGAGAACGGCCTCGGCCTGATGCCCTTCCTCGCGCAGAACGTCCACGACGAGTTGGGCGACGGTCGGCTCGTCCTCGACCACGAGAATCCGGCCCCTAGGTGAAGCACCGTTTCGTCCGGCGGGTTCCAGCAGGAGGGGAGTGCGCGCATTCGCCGGAACCGCGACGACCGGCAGCTCGACAACGAAGTGCGCCCCGCCGCTGGGCTGGTTTTCGAAAGTCACTTCTCCGTGGTGTTGGTGCACGATGCCGTAAACGATCGACAGGCCCAGGCCGGTTCCGAGGCCCGGCTGCTTTGTCGTGAAGAACGGATCGAAAATACGCGAGGCGATCTCGGGCGATACGCCCGGGCCGTCGTCAGATACCTCGAGGACGATCCGGTCGACCCCGTGACTACCCAGTCCTTCGATCGTGTGGGTCGTACGGATCAGGACGTGCCCTTGGCCGCGCCCTTCGAGCAGCGCCTGCTCCGCGTTGATCAGTAGGTTCAGCACAACCTGCTGGAGCTGATACGGATCGGCGATTGTTTGTGGCAAGCCCGGCGCCAGCTCGCACGTCACCACGATGTTTTCCGTTTTCAGTTCGTAGCTGCGCAGCGCCAGCGTGCGCTCCACGATCTCGTTCACGTCCACCTGTGTGCGCTCGGGCGCCGTCTCGCGCGCGAAGTACAGGAGGTTCTTGACGATTCGCCGCGCGCGTTCTGCTTCCTGATACACCTTCTTCGCCTCTGAAAACTGGTCCGGGTTGAGGCCGTGCCCGAGCATCAGCTGGGCGTAGCCCATGATCGCCGTGAGCGGATTATTCAACTCGTGAGCGATGCCGGAAACCAACTGGCCGAGCGCCGCCATCTTTTCCGTTTGCAGCATCTTCGACCGGGTTTGCCGCTCTCCCGTCACATCCCTATAGAGCTCGAGCCACCCCAGCGAGCGGCCTTCTGCGTCGAGCACCGGGCGCGAATATCTCTCGAATACGCGTCCAGCCGGCCGCGTCAACTCCAGTTCATCGTGCCGTGGTTCCCCTGAACCGCTCGCGTAAGCTCGCCACGGTGCCGCGAACTCCTCTGGGCTGCGGAAGCGTTCCGCGAGCAGTTCCTCCAGCGCATCCACGCCTGCCGCATTCTCGACTTCGCGCTTGCTCAATCCGAACAGTTGCCCGAATCGCGCGTTCGAAAAGCGGATGGTGCCGGAAGGATCGATGAGCAGGACTCCCGCGTGAATCGAATCCAGCAGGCTCCGAAGTTCGGCTTCCAGGTGTCGCGATTTTGCTTCCGCTCGCCGCACCACCGGGCCATCGTCGATGCACAGCAGTAGGTGCTGCGTTTCAGGCAGTATCCATCGCAGCGTGACGCGAACTGGAAATCCCGTGGTCAGGGACGCCTCGAAACTCTGCGGCCGCGCCGGACGCTCGCGCGGCGCCCACAGCGAAGCCAACTGGTCGGCCGCCGGAGCCGCGAGAAAATCCCCGAGGTCGAGACCACGGCGCGTCGATTCCTTGAGATGAAGCAATTCGCGTGCGCGCGGGTTCGCCCTCTGAATTGCTCCGGCGGTATTGATGATGACCAGAGCCTCCGCGCTTGAATCGAAAACAGCGGCGAATAGTTCATCCCCATAGCCTGCATTGGCGCCAAGCCCCGGTGCCTGCCCGGCCTGATTCCGGGGCGATGAATGGCCTGTGTTGCTCATGGTAATCACTGGTCTCATGGGCTTCACTACCAGCGCCAAACAACGATTCCGTAGCCGCAAAGGACTGCAATACCGATCGCGATCGCATATTCCGCCAAATGCCGCGCCGCTTCGGCCCGACTTACTCTCGCTGCAAACTTTTGTTTCTTCCGCATGCCTGGGGTGCTTGCATAACTCTGACCAAGCGGCACGCAACACAAAGTCCCGGCGTTTCAATACATTGGAGGGCGAGTGAGAAACGAGGCCAAGGCGTATCTTCCCACTTCGATACGAATGCAGACACAAATGTCCCTGTCTAGGAATCGGCTGGACCGATGATCGAGATTAGGAAGGCGCCAACAACGATGCAAACGGCGCACACTCGCACGAATCAGCTGGCTTGCGAATGCGACTCCGTTTCGTACTGTTTGAGCTTGCGGTAGAGCGTTGTCTTGCCGATACCCAGCAGCCGGGCGGCGGCGAGTTTGTCTCCCCCTGCTTCACGCAACGCCCGCAGGATCGCGCGGCGTTCGAGCTCCTCAAGGGGCATCAACTCGTCAGCTTGCGGCATGCGGTCGCCGACGGCGTAGTGCAGTCCAGACGGCAAGTCGCCCACGTGCAGGATAGGGCCGGAGCCGAGCGCCACGGCTCGCTCGATAGCATTTTCGAGCTCGCGGATGTTCCCGGGCCAGTCGTACGCGATCAGGCGGGCCATCGCCTCCTCCGAAATCGCGCGCATGCGCCCTGCTTCGCTGAATTTCTCGAGGAACGCATTCACGAGCAGCGGAATATCGCTCTTGCGTTCCCGCAGGGGCGGCAGCTTGATCTGCACGACGTTGAGCCGGAAGAAAAGATCCTGGCGGAACTGGCCCTGGCGCACTGCCGCTTCAAGATCTCGGTTGGTGGCCGCAATCACGCGGACGGCAATGGAGATGCGGTCGGTCGAACCGACCGGCTTCACTTCCTTTTCCTGAATCGCGCGCAAGAGCTTTGCCTGCAGATCAATGGGCATATCACCGATCTCGTCAAGAAACAGCGTCCCGCTCCCGGCCGCTTCCATCAAACCGGTCTTCGCGTGCATCGCTCCGGTAAACGCACCCTTCACATAGCCGAAGAGTTCGGACTCGATCAGCGTGGGAACAAGCGCCGAACAGTCCACCGGGACGAACGGCTTATTCCGTCGCGAGCCTGAAAAATGAATCGAGCGGGCTACGAGCTCCTTGCCGGTTCCGCTCTCGCCCAAGATCAGCACCGGATAATTGTGCTGGCTGACCTTTTCGATCAACCGGTAGACCTTCTGCATTTTTGTGGAAGTGCCGATCAGCCCGCCAAATCCGGGACGCGTGCGCAGTTGTTCACGCAGGATGCGATTCTCCTGATCGACTTCGAGCAGCCGCACCACGCGATCGAGTTTTCCGCGCAGCTCGGGAATATGGAACGGTTTCGTCACGTAATCGGCCGCGCCCATCCGCGTGGCTTCGACCGCGCTCTCGATTGTGCCGTATTGCGTCAAAACCATCACGGCGGCCTGCGGGTAAACCTCGCGGATGTGCTTCAGGAGCTCGAGCCCGCCCATCTGCGGGATGCGGAGGTCCGTGATCACAATGTCGACGGGATGCTGTTCGAGAATTTCGAGCGCTTCCTCGGTCGTGGCGGCCGTCCGCGCGTGCAGCCCCGCGTCGACGACCACGTCGCGGCACAGATTCCTCGTCGCGTCTTCATCCTCAACAATCAAGACGCTGATCGCGAGCGGACCGTGCACCGCTACCGCCGCTTCTGCTCCGGTTGCGCACATGCGGGTTCTCCTTTCGGGAATCCCATTCCGACAAGGTGAGTGCACAAGCACTACCAACTGGGGCGCTGTCTTCTTCTGAAAAGAGGGCCGTTACAGACTGGGCCAACGTTCGATGGCGCGGAGTGTAGTGCCAAAAGGGAACGTTTCACAAGAGAGTAAAACTACTCACGGCGCTAAGTGCTCAGGAAACAGCAGGATGCACATCTGGGAATGGCAGGCGGTCCGAAATGGAAATGGATCGCTTCCCAGAGTAGAATACCGGCAGGGATTCGGAATCGTCGGGCGGCGGCATTTCACGACCAACCTCGCCGAGCGCTTCCGACATCTCAGATAATCGAATTTGCTCCAAACCGCTTTCTATCCAGCAGAGAGCGCCAAAGCCAAATTGAAAAGGAGATGCAAATGAAGCGGACGATTCTGCTTCCGGCTATGGCTGCTTTGCTGGTCCTCACGCTCGCGTCGGTATCACCGGTATCGGCCCAGGATCGACCTTCCAACTCGGGCAGCGCTCCAGCGCCGAATGAGGTGGCGCCTGGAACGCGCTTTTTGATCCGGCTCGACGACGAGCTCGGCTCGAAGGATTCGAAGGCCGGGCGCCCGTTCACGGCCCACACAATTGAGCCGCTCGCGAGTGCCGACGGCACGACCCTTCCCGCGGGCGCAGAGGTCCGCGGCCACGTCGACAAGGTCGAGGCCGCAGGCAAGACGGGCCGTGCCCGCATGTGGCTCACCTTCGACGATGTTAGGACTCCCGACGGCTGGATGCCCCTGATCGCCATGGTTGACGATCTCCCCGGCATTCATTCGATCCGCGTTGACTACGACCTCGAGGGCGAAATCGAAGTCAATTCCAGCAAACGCCAGCAGGCCGTCCAGGCTGCTGCAGCGGGCGCGCTGGTGGGTGCGGCCGCCGGCGTGGCGTCTCACAACGAAAAAGACGCAGCCATGGGAGCGGCGGTGGCGGCGGCCACGGCTTATATGGTCACATCGGGCATCGGCCAGGAATTGACGCTCGAGAGGGACACCAAAATCGAGATCATTCTTGAGCGGTCACTCTACTTCGGACGGGGCTGACCGCACCGGCCAACTGAAGTTCGTCAAATTCGACGAGCAGCAATGCGGCCGTGAGCGCACAAGGCCCTCGCGAGACCGCATTTTGGCGCCTGCGGGCGTTCGCTTGGAATTCCTGGAGACTGCTGGTAGATTCAGTTCTGGATGGCACCGGATAATCAATCCCAGCAAAGAATTCTCATTGTGGAGGATGAGGACAACGCCCGGAAGGGCTACGAAGCCCTCCTCCGCAAATGGGACTTCGAAGTCCTGGGCGTAGGCACCGGTGAAGATGCGCTCGCGAAGTTTCAGGAGTTTAATCCACACGTAATGCTCGCCGATGTCGAGCTCCCTGGGATGAACGGACTCGACCTGCTGCGGCATCTGGGCGACGAAATCGAGAGAATTCCCGTCATCATCATCACCGGGCGCGGCAGCGACGAACGCGTCGTCCAGGCGATCGAGGCAGGCGCCTTTTGGTACATCGAGAAACCGCTAAAGCCTCCCGTCCTACGCGCGCTCCTCGATCGCGCCTTCGGGCGCCTGAGGGACCGTCAGGCGGTTGCCGTCCTCACCCGCCAACTGCGAGACGCAGGCAAACTCGGCGTGCTGGTTGGTTCGTCAAGCCCGATGCAGGAAGTCATGAGACAGGTCGAAATGGCAGCGCCCTCAACGGCATCCATCCTCATCACGGGCGAAACGGGATCGGGAAAGGAAATGGTGGCTCGTTCGCTGCACATGCTTTCCCCGCGCGCCGATCGACCCTTTATCGCGATCAACTGTTCGGCGATTCCGGAATCGCTGATGGAAAGCGAAATCTTTGGCCACGAACGAGGGGCGTTCACGGGCGCGGCGGAGCGCCGCATCGGCTGCTTCGAGCTGGCTCACGGCGGCACGCTTCTGCTCGATGAAATCGGCGAAATGCCCGCTCCCACACAAGCCAAGCTCCTGCGGGTCCTCGAGGATCACAAGATCCGCCGCCTCGGCAGCAAAGTGGAAACCCCTGTGGACGTGCGCGTGCTCGCGGCCACGAATAAGAATCCCGAGCAGGCCGTGGCGGAGGGGCATTTGCGGCAGGATCTTTATTTCCGGCTCAACGTCTTCCACATTCACCTGCCGCCTCTGCGCGAGCACAAGGAAGACCTGCCGCTGCTCATCGAGCATTTGCTCGAAGAAATTTCGGAAAAGCACGGCAAGAAGGTTTCAGGTGTCGGCGCGGACGTGATGGAACTTCTGCGTTCGTATCCCTGGCCAGGTAACGTTCGCGAGTTGCGCAACGTGCTGGAGCGCGCGGCGATTGCCTCCGATCGCGGCATTATTGGCCGGCAACACCTGCCGTCCGATTTTGGCCACGCCGCCGCGACCGTCACGGCCGGCCTGAATGGCATCCGTTTCCCGATCGGCACAACCGTGGACGACATGGAGCAAGAACTCATTCTTCAAACCCTTTCGGCGACGAGTCAGAATAAGACGCGCGCGGCCGAGCTGCTCGGAATCAGTCTGAAAACGCTGCATAATAAGTTGAAAGAATATGAGGCGGGGCGGAAAGATGCGTCTCAGCCTGAAAACTAAACTCACGCTCGCCACCTCGCTGCTGGTCCTCGCGGTGGTCGCGGTGGTCTCGGCGCTGTATCTAGGGCGGCTCATGCGGCAGACCTTGCGGCAGGCGAACGATAACGCCAGCTTCGTCGCCCAGCAGATCTACAGCGCTTGTGGCAACGCTCTCGAAGAAGCGACCGAACGCGGCGATGCACCCGCCTCGCTCGATCCCGCCGATCTCCGCGACTACGTGCGCCGGGCTTTCGACAACAGCAGCACCCTCAATTCGCTCATCGAGTCCGACATCGGGATCTCAGGCACAATCTACGAAATCACGATCAGCGATAAGGATGGCGTCGTGCTCTTGTCGAGCGATGCGTCGCTGCGCGACCAGAAAGTCGCGGCACGGCCCCCGATCAGCTCGTTGGTGCGCGCGGGATTCTTTGAGCAGCTCCGCGAACTGTACGGCCCGCCGCAGATCTACGAATTCTCGCTGCCGTTCGAACTCCGAACCGCCCCCTTTGGCGATATCCGCGTAAGCTTCTCCTCGGCCCTGATCCGCGACGACATCTCGCCGGGGCTCCGATCCGCCGGCATGTGGGCCCTCGGAGCTGTGTTGCTCTCGACGCTGTTCGTATTCGTCTTCAGCCGCATTGCCCTCGCGCCGATCGAGCGAATTTCGGCCCAGTTGGACCGAATCTCCGCCGGCCAGTTCGACGCCGGGCCTGCCGTCGAACGCGGCGACGAACTTGGCGCGGTCAGCACGAAGATCGTCGGCATCGGCAAGCAGTTGCGGGATGTCCGTGAAATCTTCAGCACGTTGCGCGAAAATCTCGACCAGGTGATGAGCGGCTTGGGCGATGGACTTCTTCTCTTCAATTCCGAAGGCCGGGCGGTTCTTGTCAGTCCTTCCGTAGAAAAATTCCTGGGCCGTTCGCCGGAGGAGCTAAGGGGCCGGCGCCTAAGCGAAATCTTTTCGGCGCGTCATCCGTTGCGCGACGTCTTGCAAATTCAAGGCGAGGAGATCGCACCCGCCGAGGGTAAGGAACTGACGCTTCAAGGAAGCGATGGCCCGCAGCGCATCGGCGTCAACGTGCAGGTGATCCGGGAGCACGGCGCACGGATCGGAACACTCGTCACCTTGCGCGACGTGGAATCAATTGAACGCATCGGCAACCAGCTACAGGTCTCCGAGCGCCTCGCTGCTCTCGGGCGCGTGACCGCCGGAGTGGCGCACGAGGTGAAAAATCCGCTGAACTCGATGCGCTTGTGGCTCGAGGTCCTGAAAGCCAATATGCCGATCGATCCGGAGCCGCAGCAAGCCGTTAAGATGCTCGACAGCGAAATCGACCGGCTGGATCGGGCCGTCAAAACGTTCCTCAATTTCACCAAACCTTTGGAGATCAACCTCGAGGAAGCCTCCTTGCCCACGCTCCTGGCGGACGTTTTGGACGCGGCGCGCCCCTCGATCAACAAGGCCGGCCTCATGCTGCGGGTGGATTTGCCCGAAGTATTTCCTCCCGTCCTGGTGGATCATCAACTCATTCACCAGGCCGTTCTCAATCTTCTGCTGAACGCGTGCGATTTCACCGGCCAGGGCGGAACAATCAAGCTCTCCCTCGAGCGCAACAGCGACTACGCCATCATCGAAGTGCGGGATTCGGGCAAGGGAATTGCGCCCGAGGATCAAAAGAAAATATTCCAGCTTTTCTTCACCACGCGCCCGGGCGGCACCGGTATCGGCCTCGCCAATACGTTTCGCTTTGTGCAGTTGCACAACGGGCGCATAGAATTTGAATCGGAGACGGGACGCGGCACCGCCTTTCGCATAGAATTGCCTCTTGGCCGTATTGCCGACGCCCCCGCGGGGAAGGTCCGCGATCTGACGCAACCGTTCGCTGCTGAAAAACGATAATGCCCATCCGTGTCGACAACCGAATCGCTATCGCCGCCTTGGCGTGCGTGCTTCCGCTCGCAATCGCGGGATGCGAGGGCAAGAATGTTCGCGCCTCGGTACCCGCGTCCGCTCCTGCGCCCGCGTCGGCCCAAGCCGACCGCCCGATGACTACGGCGCCCGACACCGACGCCACTCCTCCGGTGGGCGTTGCTGCTGCTCCTCCTCCCTCGATTCCAGGGTCACCTACGCCGTCGCCGTCCGTAGCGATTCCAGCAGCGACGCCCGCACCGGCTCCGCGCCGGCCCTCGGAAGGGCAGGTGCCCGATCAAGGCGACGTAGGATCGGCCGCACGTAAGCCCGCCTTGCAGATCACTCCGGAGCTTTCCCCAGGCGATCAAGCGAGCTACGAGCGCAAAACGACTGACGACCTCGCCGTCGCCGAGAAGAACTTGGGCCAAGCGAGCGGGAAACAGCTGAGCGCCGCTCAACAGGACCTCGTCGCGAAAATTACCAGCTTCGCTTCGCAATCCCGCGATGCCAGCAAGAGCGGCGATTGGGCCCGCGCCCAGAATCTCGCCCAAAAGGCCCGTCTGCTTTCCGTCGAGCTTCTGAATTCGCTGTAGCTCTGCCAGAGCGCCCTGATCGAAATCTTTTCCACAGGTCTATTGGATTCGCCCCTCGTTTTGTGGTAATTGTTACGCTCATGTGAACGAAGTCCAACTCGGAGGGAGCCTATGCCGACCACGACTCACGATATACGGCAGTCCCTGTTGATGCAAGATCCGGAATTTCGCAGTCTTTTCGAAGAGCATTCTCGTTGTGAATCCCGCCTCGAAGAAATCCTCAACTCATCATATCTAAGCTCCGAAGATCTCCTCCAAGAAGCGACCTTGAAGAAGATCAAGCTGCGCCTGAAGGATCAGATGGAATCGATCCTGGCGCGCCACCGGCATTTACCGCACTAACGTCCAGTAGGTTATTCACTTCTGTCGTACAATACAGCTGCATTCGATTTAGGAGCGCTGTTGCATGCCTAGCGCCATTTTATTTTCGGCTCAGGCGTCAAAAGCCTCCTCCCCCAAATCTGATTTTTTGTGAGGCACAAGCTCCCGCCCGGATGAGTCGGGCTTCCGCAACCATGGTTAAAGAAGCGTATCGCTTCGCGATTCCACCGATCGCTATCGGCGTCATCTGTATTTTCTTTGGTTGGAAGTGGCCGGCAGGGATTTTCATTTTCCTCGGCCTTTTTGTCTTCTACTTCTTCCGAGATCCGGAGCGCGTGATTCCCTCCGATCCCGGCGTGGTCGTTTCGCCGGCCGACGGCCGAATCGTCGAAATCGTCGACGAGCCGCTCGACTCGGTCATGGGGCACCGCATCAGCATCTTTCTCTCGATCTGGAACGTACACGTCCAACGCGCGCCGGTTGCGGGACGCATCGCCGATGTCGTATATCGCCCGGGCAAATTCATGGGTGCGTTTCGCTCCGCGGCCTCTCGCGAAAACGAGCAAAACGTCATCTATATCCATTCGTTACAAGGCACCATGGTTTTCAAACAAATCGCCGGAGCCATCGCGCGCCGCGTGCTATGCTGGAAAAGTCCGGGTGAAGAGGTCTCTTTAGGCCAGCGCGTGGGTTTGATTCGCTTCGGCTCGCGCGTCGATATCTGGCTCCCGATGGACGCGGAAATTGTCGTGAAGCGCGGCCAAAACGTTGCGGGCGGAGCAAGCGTCATAGCCAAATGGAATTCAACACCATAGATCCGATCGGCCAGGAAGAAGAACCGCGCCGGCTGTTCCGCAATCATCGGTTGCGTCGCGGCGTCTATCTCCTGCCGAGCGCCTTCACGGTCGCCAACCTTCTTTGCGGTTATTACGCGATCCTCGCGACGCTCGATGGCCGCGCCGGCGATTTCAACAACGCCGCCTGCGCCATCGGCTACGCAATCATCCTGGACTCTCTCGATGGCCGCGTCGCTCGCGCCATGGGCACCAACAGCGAGTTCGGCAAGCAATTCGATTCCCTGGCCGACATCATCAGTTTCGGCATCGCGCCCGCATTCCTGGCTTACGCCTGGGGCGTGCGCGCGATGGCTGCTGAAGCCGCGCCGGATGCTCTTCACCTGACGCAGCTTGGCTGGCTGCTCGGTTTCTTCTATCTCGGCTGCACCGCTTGGAGACTGGCCCGATTTAATATTCAAGGGATGGCGGAGGGCAGCAGTCGGTTTTTTGTAGGCATGCCGTGCCCGGCGGCGGCCGGCATGATCGCTGCCACGGTGCACTTCTTCCAGATTCCGATTGCGGACGCTCGCTTCTCCGTGCTGTGGCTGCTGCTCGTGGTTCTGCTCGGCGGCCTCATGTCCAGCACGATCCGCCACTATAGTTTCAAGGACGTCGAGTGGGCGCGACGCCGCCCGTCTCTGTTCGTCGTTCTGATCGTCTTGTTGATCGGCGCGATCTTCATGTTCTCCGGCCCCACGCTGTTGATAATCGCCACCGTCTACACGGCGCACGGCCTCGTCCTTCAAGGCGTCAAGACCGTTCGCCGCCGCGTTGCGTCTCGCCACGCCTGAGCCATGCCCTCCGGGCACGGGATTCTCCATCGCGTCGCTATTGTCGGAGCCTCCTCGCTTCTCGGTAAAGAACTGAAACAGGTTCTCGAAGATCGCAATTTCCCGGCGAGCGACCTAATTTTGCTCGATGAGAGCGTCATGGCCGGAACCCTCACCGAAGCGGCCGGTGAGCCCACATTTATCCGCGCGCTCGAAGAGGACAGCTTCGAAGGCGCGCGCTTCGTCTTCTTTGCCGGCACGCCTGCCGATGCCGAACGCAATTGGCGCGCGGCTCAGGCCGCAGGCGCCACGGTGATCGACCTCACCGGCGCTTTGTCGGCGGCATCCAGCGGATCGTGGCCATCACGTCGATTCCGTCTCTCACATCGGCATTGCCCCCGAAAAGTGAGCCAAACCCTTCGCCGACGCCGGTTGCTTACGCTTCACCCGCGGCGCCCGTGATTGTTGCGTGCACGCTCGCGGCTGGTTTTGCAAAAGTTCAGCCGCA
>CAWFEC010000011.1:0-36367 GCA_963814735.1 uncultured Acidobacteriota bacterium
CCGAAAGATGTGCGTAGCCGGGCAGGCGGTCAGGCAGAATGCCCATATCGGCGGCGCCGCGCGAATTCGAATAGTCGCCGAGGGCCATGAATTTTGTCTTACCGCCGAAGCGCGCGGCCAGCGAAATCAAATCGCGAATCGCGGCGCCCTGAATTTCCGCGCCGAATAGAACGACGACATCGCTTTCCGCTTCGAGCGCCGCTTTCAATTGGACCAGGGCTTCCGTGGTCTTCGGGTCGAATTGACCCTGTTCGGTGGCGAGCCAGCGAACGGCTTCGCGCTCGCCGGCTTCGACAGCAATCTTGGCTTGGCGATGAATCTTGCTCGGTCGGCTATCGATGGCGTAGAGCTTCAGCCCGTGGTGGCGCACGCCTGTGCGAATCTGCCACGCCACGAGCGGATTTTGCTGGGTGACGTCGTTGCCGACGAGCAGGACGGCGGGCGCGTTGTAGATATCCGCCATCGTGGCGAGAGAATCTTTGGCATTCGGGCCGAGAGCGGCGGCGAGGCCGGCGTAGTCCGCGGTGCGGTGATGATCGAGGTTGTTGGTGCCTAGCGTGACGCGCGCGAAGCGATTCAGCAGGTAATTTTCTTCGTTGGTGGTGTGATTCGATCCGATCACACCGATCGCGGCAGGGCCGTGCGTGGCGTGGGCCTGCTTCAGGCGGCGCGCAACTTCTTCGAGCGCGTCTTCCCAGCTCGCGGGCTCGAGCTTGCCATTGCGGCGGACGAGCGGCTGGCGGATGCGTTCGGGATTCGAGGTGAAATCGAAGCCGAAGCGGCCCTTGGCGCACAGGAACTCGCCGTTGAAGCCGGAATGATCGCGATTATTGGCGCGCAGAATTTCGTTGTTGCGGACGCTGAGCGTGGTCTTGCAGCCGTTCGAGCAGTGCGCGCAGGGCGTCGCCGACGTAGGTCATTTCCCACGGGCGCGTCTGATAGCGGTAGGTGCCGCTGGTGAGCGCGCCGACGGGGCAGATGTCGATGCACATGCCGCACTCTTCGCAGGCGAGTTCGCCGGGCTGATTGGGCAGGATCACGGACAGCACGCCGCGCGAGCCGACGCCAAGCGCCTTCACGTCCATGCCTTCATCGCAAACGCGCACGCAGCGGAAGCAGAGAATGCAGCGCGGCGCGTCGTAATAGACGAGCGGCGACCATTTTTCTTCGGGCTGGTGCAGCTTCTCTTCAGTGAAGCGCGTCTTATCGAGCGCCGTAGCGGAACGTCATGTCCTGCAATTCGCACTCGCCGCCCTTGTCGCAGACCGGGCAATCGAGCGGATGATTCGAGAGCAGGAACTCGATCATGTCCTTGCGGGCTTTGTGGACTTGATCGGTGTCGGTTTGCACCACCATGCCGTCGGTCGCGACGAGCGTGCAGGCGGTCTGCAGCTTCGGCATTTTCTCGACTTCGACGAGGCACATCCGGCACGCGGCCTGCAAGCGAAAGGCCCGGGTAATAGCAAAAGGACGGGACTTCGATTCCCTGAGCTTTCGCGGCCTCGATCACAAGGGTGCCGGCGGTGGTGGTGACCGGCTGGCCGTCGATTGTGAACGCGATCTGTTTTTGATCCGCCATTTGTTCCTAATGCGCGGCCGCGACTGCTTCGGCGGCTTTGTAGGCGCACTTGCCTTGCAGGTGATCCTCGAACTCGTTGCGCCACTTTTTCACGATGCTGATCGTCGGCAGCGCCGCGGCATCGCCGAGCGGGCAGAACGTGCGCCCGAGCATGTTTTTCGAGAGCTCGTCGATCAGCGGGATGTCCTCTTCGCGGCCGCCGCCCTCGTGGAAGCGGTCGAGCAGCTTGCGCAGCCACGCGGTGCCTTCGCGGCAGGGAATGCACCAGCCGCAGGATTCGTGCGCGTAGAAATGCATGATGCGGCGCGCGACATCGACCATGCAGGTGTCTTCATCAAACACGACCATGCCGCCCGAGCCGAGCATCGAGCCGATTTTGGCGACGGAATCATAGTCCATCGCGACATCAATTTCATCGGCGGTGAGCAACGGGCAAGAGCTGCCGCCGGGAATCACGGCTTTCAGTTTTTTGCCGTTCGGGATGCCGCCGGCGACTTCTTCGATCATGCGGCGCAGCGGGAAACCGAGAGGAAGCTCGTAGATTCCGGGGCGATTGACGTGGCCGGAAATCGAATAGAGGCGCGTGCCGCCGTTTTTCGGCGTTCCCAGAGCGGCATAGCATTCACCGCCCATGCGAAGTATGGCGGGCACGGTGCTGAGCGTCTCCGCATTATTGATGACGGTGGGGCAGCCATACAGGCCGACGACCGCAGGGAAGGGCGGGCGGATGCGCGGGTAGCCGCGCTTGCCTTCGAGCGATTCCATCAGCGCGGATTCCTCGCCGCATTCGTAGGCGCCCGCGCCGGTATGCGTGCACAGCTCGAAATCGAATCCGCTGCCGAGGATATTCTTTCCGAGATAGCCCTTGGCGTAGGCCTCGGCGATTGCCACGTCCATGATGTCGATGATGTAGCGATATTCGCCGCGGATATAGATGTATCCGCGATTGGCGTTGACGGCGCGCCCGGCGATCACCATGCCTTCGATCAGCTGGTGGGGATCCATTTCCATCAGCGGGCGATCTTTGCATGTGCCGGGCTCGCTCTCATCGGCATTGGCGAGGATGTATTTCTGCTGGTTGCCCTTGGGAACGAAGCTCCACTTCATTCCGGTCGGGAAGCCCGCGCCACCGCGGCCGCGCAAGCTCGATTTTTTTAGCTCGTCGATGATCTGATCGGGCGTCATTTGCTTGAGGGCTTTTTCGAGCGCCTGATAGCCCTCGTGCTTCATGTAGACGTCGATCTTGTGCGAGTTGGGGATGCCGAAACGCTTGCTGATGACGGGCACTTCGGCCGGAAGGCGTTCGTGCAAAGCGCCCGAGATCACCGGCACGGGCTTGGGAATTTTCCCCGCTTCCAACTGTTCGAGAATATCGTCCACTTTGGCCGGATCGAGATTCTCGTGGAAATCGTAATTGACCTGCAGGGCCGGCGCGCCGGTGCACGCGCCCATGCATTCGACTTCTTCGAGCGAAAAGGTGCCGCTGGGCGAAACTTCCTTGTGGCCGATGGCGAGGCGCTTCTGCACGTGCTCGTAGAGCTCCTTGCCGCCGCGCAGCATGCAGGAGATGTTGGTGCAAACCTGGATGTGATAGCGGCCCATGGGCTTGCGGTGCAGCATCGAGTAGTAGGCCATCGTCTCTGTGACCTGGACGATATTCAGGTCGAGACGCCGGGCGATCTCTTCGAGGATTTCATCGCCGAGATGGCCGAGCTCGTCCTGCGCGTAGAGCATCATGGGCACCAGCGCCGAGCGCTTCACCGGATAGCGGGTGACGAGGTCGTTGAACTTGTTTTCGAGCTGCGGCGAAAGTTGCATTTTTCGAGTTTGGCGCGACCCGGGCTAGCGGTCGACTTCCCCCAGAACGATATCGGTGGTGCCGATGCAGGCGACCGCATCCGCGATCAGGCGGCCGACGCAAAGCTTCGGCAGCGCTTGCAGATTCACGAACGACGGCGCGCGGAAATGCACGCGGTACGGCTTCGGAGAGCCGTCGCTCGCCATGAAGACGCCCATCTCGCCGCGCGGCGATTCGATCGCTTGATAAACCTCGCCCGGCGGCGGCGCAAAACCTTCCGTGAAAATCTTGAAATGATAGATCAGGCCCTCGATGGAGGTTTTCATCTCTTCGCGCGACGGCGGAATGATGCCGGGCACTTCGGCGCGGAACGGGCCTTCCGATGGAATCTTGTCCATCGCCTGGCGAACGATCTTGACGCTCTCGCGAATTTCGGCCACGCGGCACTGATATCGCGCGTAGCAATCGCCGGCGGTCTGCGTCGGCACATTGAATTCGAATTCGTCGTAGCTCGAATAGGGAAACGCGCGGCGGATATCGTAGGCCACACCGCTCGCGCGAAGGAGCGGCCCGGAAGCACCCATGGCGATTGCATCGGCTGCGCTGAGAAGGCCTACGCCTTGCGTGCGGGCGAGCCAGATGCGATTTTTCGTGAGCAGATCTTCGTATTCATCCACGTGTCCCGGCATCGCATCGATGACGCGCTGCACCTTGTCGAGCCAGCCCGGCGGAGGTTCGAGCGCGAGGCCGCCGATGCGGAAGTAGCTGGTCATCATCCGCTGGCCGGAGACGTACTCGTAAATCTTCATGATCTCTTCGCGCTCGCGGAAGCTGTAAAGGAAAACGGACATCGCGCCGAGATCGATGGCGTGCGTGCCGAGCCAGACGAGGTGCGAAGTGATGCGCGTCAATTCGGTGAGGAGCACGCGGATGTACTGCGCGCGCTTGGGAACTTCGATGCCGAGGAGCTTTTCGGCCGCCAGGCAGAAGCCGAGATTATTCGAGAGCGGCGCAAGATAGTCGATGCGATCGGTCAGCGTGATGCACTGCGAATACGTTTTCGACTCGCAGGATTTCTCGATGCCCGTGTGCAGGTAGCCGATCACGGATTTTGCGGAGAGGATGGTCTCGCCATCGAGCTCGAGGATCACGCGAAGCACGCCGTGCGTGGACGGGTGCTGCGGGCCCATATTGAGGACCATCGGTTGAGCTGGACCAATCGGCGTTTCGATCGTCGTTGTCGTCATAGCTCTGTCAACCTCACGCGGGCCTCACCGAAACCCTTCGACGGGATAATCCTTGCGAAGGGGATGGCCCTCCCAATCGTCCGGCATGAGAATGCGGGTGAGATCGGGATGGCCTTCGAATCGGATTCCAAAGAGATCGAAATTCTCGCGCTCGTGCCAGTTGGCCGTCGGCCACACGGGGACGACCGAAAGTATGTTTGGATCGTTGCCTGCGAGGCGCACTTTCAGGCGCAAGCGCATGCGGTGTTCGATCGAAAGCAGTTGGTAATTGACTTCGAAGCGCGGCTCCATCGGAAACCGGTCGACGGTCGTGATGTCCGAAAGAAATGTGAATTGGAGGGAAGGCTCGGCCAGCAGAAATTCGCCGGCCCGGCGGATATGCTCGCGGGGGACGACGATGGTCGTTTCGCCTCTGAATTCAAACACTTCGGCGACCGCGTTGGTGTCCCACTGGCGCAGTTTACTTACAGCCGGGGCTTCTTCTTTTTGACCGCGTTCCTGGGATTCCACTTCTATTATTCCGATTCCGGACGGGCCTCAGGTGTTCCAGTCGAGCGCGCCCTTTTTCCAGAGGTAAATATAGCCAACGAGCAGAATGATAATGTAGAGCAACATCTCCACAAAGCCAAACAGTTTCAAGTCGTGGTAGACGAGCGCCCAAGGATACAGAAAGATGGCCTCGATATCGAACAGAATGAATATCAAACCCACCATGTAGAAATGAACGGAGAAAGCCTCGCGGGCGTCGCCCGTGGGGCGAATACCGCATTCGTAAGGCATATCTTTTTCGGGTGAAGGTTTGTGTTTTCCGACCAGCGTGGAAACCGTAATCAGCGCGCCGGCAAGCCCGGCCGCTAGTACAAACATCAGCAACAAGGAACCGTAGTTGTCGAGGTAGGTGGCGCTCATTTTCCTTGCGCTGGTATAATAACTTCCGAGCGTACATCGGTCAAATGAACTCCCTGAAATCTTGTGCGTCCTGCGGAGCCATAGGGGAGCTTCTTGGGAGGATCGGCGTCGATGAGTTCGGGGTTTAATACGGACGTTCGCGTGGGAGATCTTGTATTCCACGTCCAAACCGAGGATCGCGGCCCCAATCGCCCTATCATCGACACGATGGTGTACCAAAACGGGCGCATTTTCCACCGGCGGTCGTCGGATTACCGGGAATTCAGGGAATCCGCCGAATTTAGCGACGAACTGCTCCGCCATCGCGTGGAACAGCAGCATCGCGTGGTGATCGCAGAGCTTCGCGACGGGCCGTTGGCCGGGGAGATGGCCCTTGCCCTCGAAAAAACAGGCGCGGCAGGAGGGATTCAACTGCAACTACTGAATCCTGGATCGTGGCTCTCGGCAGGGAATGTGTCGCTCGACCTCGAGATTGTGCGGCGCTCGGACCGGCAGCCGCAGGCGGGCGCTCAGGTGCATGCGGTGATTGAAGGCGCGTTGACCGATGGCCACCACAGCGGCACCAGCGACGATCAGGGCCGCGTGCAAATTCAGTTTCCTCTGCCGCCGCTGGGGAAAGGCGATCTCGCGCTCGTGATTCAGGCGAAAACGGACGCCGGCAAGGACGAGATTCGTTTCATCATGCGCTCGAGCGCCAATGCCCCCGCCGCCCCAGCACCCAGTTCCTAGACAGGTTCCCATTCGTGACGATAACAATCAATGGAGAGCGCCGGGAAATTCCCGACGGTTTGAATGTGACTGCGCTGCTCGAACACCTCGGCATGGCCGAGAACCGCGTCGCGATCGAGCGCAATCGCGATATTCTGCCGCGCGCGCGCTGGCACGAGACGCAAGTCAGCGCTGATGATTCGTTCGAGATCGTGCAGCTAGTCGGCGGCGGCTAGCCGGATATTCGTACCCGCGGAATTCCCATCGGGTCCCTACTTACGATTTCGGATTACCAATACCTGTGCTCGTGATATCTCGTGCTTGAAATCTCTGGTGCTTGAAGTTGAAGCCCGGGAGCGAACGTGCTATCTTCGGGGAAGACGCAAGGAGCGCGTCAATCAATGCCGAAAACGAGCGAGAAGATATACCAGTCCGATCGGACGCTAATCCAGCGCCTCAACCGCAAGTTCTCGGAGGTGGACGGCAACTCATGGATGGTCAAAAAGGCGCGTGGCGGCATAGCCAAGCAGGTGGGGCCGTACTACGTCATCAACACGAGAGGCAAGGTCGTGCAGAAGAACATCGATCTTGAGACGTTGGCAAAGCAGCACAAATGCCTTTTCCCCTGGGAAGGGTTCCATCGGAGGTATCCACGATTACCGGAAAAATGGGTGGAATCAGTCGTGCCGGAGGGTTTGATTCAGCTCTACTGTTCGAACGAAGCATTCAAGCGAGCGATCGACGAGCTAATGAAGGATCGAACGCTCTACGACAGCCGGGCGCTTCACTCAGCGCTTGCCGCCGCATATCGAGAGGGAATGAAAGCTTGAAACGCACCGACGCTAACCTTGAGCCATCGGCGAACGACTCTTTCAATCGAGGCGGGAGACGCAGCTGAAATCGAGCGGATCATCAGGGCGGCGGAATATCACTCGAAAATTTCCGGGAACTGAATTCACTGCCCCAGAGCGCCTCAGTCGCGTTGTCGCGCCCCAGTTTACGCCAGAGTAGTTGTATATTATCGACCGGGAATTAAGGCCAACAATTCCGGGTTAGACACTACGTTACCTTGCACAAGGTGCGGCCATGCACATGATGAACTGCCCAAACTGCGGGAAGCCGACTGGATTTAAGAGGTCGCTGGGATTCGGCACGTTTTTTATGGTTCTGTTCACCTTTGGCTTTTGGCTGCTCGCGATCCCTTTCTATCCGTTGCGAAGTAGTGCCCAGACTACTCGTTCAGACGCGGTGGACAAGCCGATCCACGACGCGTTTGAGGCTACCAAGATAATCCCCATATCCTGCGAGGTTGAAGACAGCATAGTGAGCGCGGACGTCTGCAGATTCTTCACCAACGCCCTATACGTGAAACTGGGCAAGCAGATTACTATTCAGGCGTTCGATGATCCTGACGAAGATGCGGCTAGGAAAGGCGTGCTTGGCGCGTTTGGCTTGTCTGGCAAGATTAGCTTCTTCATGTCGCAGCGTCTGGGCACCTACGTGGTATTGCGGTTAGTGGAAACTGGCGGCCCTGATGCCACTCGCCTGTACGTTGGCGGGACTGCCTATGATCCGAACGGTCCAACTCTACGGCAGCAGTCAGGTATGGAAGCCATGCAAAATATGTGCGCCGCCTCAACAGACCCAGTCTGTATTGCATTTAACAACAAAAGGCAGGAAGAATCGAAGGCCAGCCAGCAGCCAGATCACTACCAGCTTCCGGTATGGTCTGCCAAAGAGGGGATTGGACGCGACACCGGACCTACCGAAACAGAGAAAACGGCGGCGGCAAGACAACTGGCCGGAGACTTTGCGGCCTATTGGTACAAAGTTCTCAAGACAGACCCCCAAGGGCCTGCGGCGGTGGCCACCGCGACCCGTACCTCCGCCGAAGAAGGGAATGCCGATGCACAATACAACTTAGCCGTTTTCTATGAACGAGGCCAAGGCATTCCCCAAAACTACACCCAAGCGGTCTACTGGTACCAAAAATCCGCAGGACAAGGCTACGCGGCCGCTGAGAACAATCTCGCGGGGATGTATCTAGACGGTCGAGGTCTGCCCCAGGACTACACGCAAGCACTGTACTGGTATCGTAAAGCCGCCGACCAAGGTCTTGCCACAGCGCAAGAAAATCTCGGCGACCTCTATTTCCTAGGTGAAGGTGTTACACAGGATTATTCGAAAGCTGTGTATTGGTATCTAAAGGCCGCTGAGCAAGGGTATGGGAACGCACAGTACAATCTCGGAAACATGTACCATTATGGTCGAGGGGTGACCCAAAGCTATGCGGAGGATTACTTCTGGACATCGCTTGCGGCATCAGCAATAAACTACAGCGGTAATCTTAGACCGGAGGATGTCCAAAAATGGCGAGACGAAGCCGCATCTCACCTCACTTCTGCAGAATTATCTCAGGTGCAGGAACGTGTGCGGAAGTGGCTTGAAGATCATCCGCCCAAAGCGCAATAGGTGGCGATTTCACACTGCGCGATCGTTGCCTGCGGCGGGTGGGCGATTCTTGGCCTCGCGCTTTCTCGAATTTGTTCGATTCTATCGCGCGTGAGCACATCACACCCGCGTTCATTCGGGCCGCGCAGAAACTTTACGGGGGTGCCGCAACCCTTCGATTCTCAGAAGGGTACGCGAGGTAACTTTCAAACTTCCTAACTCCTAACTCCTAACTCCCAACTCCCAACTCCCAACTCCCAACTCCCAACTCCCAACTCCCAACTCCCAACTCCCAACTCTCAACTCTCAACTCTCAACTCTCAACTCTCAACTCTCAACTCCTCCGCCTTCGAACGGCCAGCACTGCGGCCCCGGCCCAAAACTGTACTCGCGGCCAGCTTGAAGCGCACGTTGCGATCTGCGAGCATGGTTGTGGCGCAAAGTGGCCCGCCCTCTCGACGAGGGCCGAAACGCTCTTTGAAAATTAGGCGAGTCACGACTCAACGACAAACTTCTTGTTTGCCTGAGCCGTTGCTTCCTCAGTGCTCTCTGTGGCCTGTCTCAGTGCTCTCTGTGTTTGATACGCACGCGCGGTCGCCTCGCACATAGCCACTCGGCACGGATTTCTAATCGACATTTGGCGATTAGAAATCGATGCAACTCACTGAAAACACACGATGGGGGTCATGTCTAATCGACACACTTGCGGGAGGCAGAAGAGCTTCCACCTGCGGCCCGGTTCGCAGCTACAGGCCGGCGAGGATGTGGCCGAGCTTGTCCTTTTTGGTTTGAAGGTAGGCGCGCGAGTGGTGGCTGGTGCGGGGGCGGCAGGGGATTCGCTGGACCACGCGAATGCCGGCCTTTTCTAGCTGCTCGACCTTGTCGGGATTGTTTGAGAGCAGGCGCACCGAGCGGACGCCCAGCGCCTTCAACGCTTCGGCGGCAAAATCGTAGTCGCGCGAATCCGCGGCGAATCCCAGTTTGCGATTGGCCTCCACCGTATCGAGACCCTGATCCTGCAGCTCGTAGGCCTTGAGCTTATTGAGCAGGCCGATGCCGCGGCCCTCCTGTGGCAGATAGAGAACGATGCCCGAGCCATCCTTGGCGATTTTCCGCAGCGAGAGTTCGAGTTGCGCGCGGCAGTCGCACCTTTCGGACGTGAAGACATCGCCCGTTAGGCACTGCGAATGAACTCGCACGAGCGGGGCCTTGCCGGGCCGAAGCCGGCCATGCTGGATCGCCACGGCCTCTTCGCCCCGTCCGTCGCCTCGAATCCCCGCGATGGTAAAGCGGCCAAAGCGTGTTGGCAGAGCTGCCTTCGCCACCACGTGCGCCTTCTCAGATTGTTTTTTGCGCTTCATGCGAGCCTGCCATTATAGCAGGCTCCAGGACGTGGCCCGGCCGCTTCGCGCAGCCACCTAAGAAACGCTGATTCCGGGACAAAAATCACCGAAACTCTGATGGGTTGCATCCAATCTTTCCGTGAGCATACGCTAACAGCGCGTTGGTAGAGTAGCGTGCAATGGGAGCGGTCCCAATACCGATGGTGAACCGCGGCCTTTTTGAGGGCTACGACACGGGCGGATTCTACGACGAGATGTTCTCGGCGCCAGGGCACCCTCGGCCGCAATACACCAAACTGTTTCACAAATTGGCCTCGATGGCGCCCAGCCAGTTCGAGGAGCGGCGAAAGCTCGCCGATTTGTCGTTCCTGATTCAGGGAATCACCTTCACCGTATACAGCGACGGGCGTGGAACCGAGCGGCTGTTTCCGTTCGACCTGATCCCGCGCATCCTGCCGCATTCGGAATGGGAGCGGATCGACCGCGGGCTCTCGCAGCGCGTGATGGCGCTCAACCTCTTCCTGATGGACGTGTACGGCCAGCAGATGATGTTGAAGGACAAGCGGATTCCGCGATCGCTCGTCTATTCGTGCCCGCATTTCCGGCGCGAGGTGATCGGCGTGGGCGTGCCGCGCGGAATTCACACGCATATCTGCGGGATCGATCTGGTGCGCGATTCGAAGACCGGCGAATTCTGCGTTCTTGAGGACAACGTGCGCACGCCGAGCGGCATTTCCTACGTGCTCGAGAATCGCATCGTGATGACGCGGACTTTCCCGGATGCTTTTCAGGCGTGCGAAGTGCTGCCCGTGAATCATTACCCGGCGGAACTTTCGCGCATCCTGCGGAGCCTCTCTCCGCGCGGCGAAGACGACGCGCAAATCGTCCTGCTGACGCCGGGGATTTACAACAGCGCGTACTTCGAACACAGCTTCCTCGCGCAGCAGATGGGCATCGAGCTGGTCGAAGGGCGCGACCTGATCGTGGATGGCGGGATCGTTTACATGAAGACGATCCGCGGGCTGACGCGCGTCGACGTGATCTACCGGCGCGTGGACGACGAATTCCTCGATCCGCTGACGTTCCGCGCGGATTCGATTCTGGGCGTGCCGGGCCTGATGGGCGCGTACCGGGCGGGCAGCGTGGCTCTGGCGAATGCGGTGGGCAATGGCGTCGCGGACGACAAGGCGATCTACGCGTACGTGCCCGATTTCATCCGATACTACCTCGGCGAAGAGCCTGTGTTGCGATCCGTGGAGACTTACATTTGCGCGAAGCCGGATGATTTGGCGTACGTGCTCGATCATCTCCCTGAGCTCGTGGTGAAAGCGGTCGGCGAGTCGGGCGGGTACGGCATGTTGATCGGTCCTGCGTCGGAGAGCAAGCGAATCGAGGAATTTCGCGAGCGCATTCGCGCCAATCCGCGCAACTACATCGCGCAGCCGGTCGTGGCGCTATCGCGCGTGCCTTCGTACGACGCGGGCGACGCAACCGTGGGTGGCCGCCATGTGGATCTGCGTCCTTATTGCCTCTACGACGGCGAAAAAGTGACGATTGTGCCGGGCGGGCTGACGCGCGTAGCTCTGCAGAAAGGCTCGCTGGTGGTCAATTCCTCGCAGGGCGGCGGCAGCAAAGATACTTGGGTGCTGCGAGGCGAAGACTGAGATGCTTTCACGGATCGCCGAATCGCTCTTCTGGCTGGCACGCTACATCGAGCGCGCCGAGGGCACCGCGCGCATTCTCGACGTGAACTACCACATGCTGCTCGAGCAATCGCAGGAATCCTATCACCTGCGATGGGAGCCGCTGATCATCATGGCGGGAGAAGAGGACCGATTTCGCAAGCTTTACAGCGAAGTGAATGCGGAGAACGTGTTCGAATTTCTCGCGTTTCGCCACGACAACCCGAGTTCGATCGTGCAATGCATCGCGAAGGCGCGGGAAAATGCGCGGACGATTCGCGACCGCATCTCCCGCGAGATGTGGGAGGACATCAACGGGCTCTATTACACGGTGAGCCAATTCGTGCCGCAGGAGGAGATCGCGGCGGGGCCGCACCGCTTCTGCGAACGGGTGAAATTCGGCGCGCATCGCTTTCACGGCGTGACGGACTCGACGCTGCCGCACGACGAAGGCTGGGAATTCCTGCGCATCGGATGGTCGCTCGAACGAGCGGAGATGACGGCGCGGCTCGTGGACGTGCAGTATCACAATTTGCTGGATGGCCCGCCGGCCGCGGACGCGCTGGACAATCATCAGTGGATGGCGGTGCTGCGGTCCGTGGGAGCTTACGAGGCGTATCACCGGCAGTATCATCCACCGATCGAGCCGGAGAAGGTCGCCGAGATGCTGATTCTGGATCATCAGCATCCGCACTCGATTCGATTTAATGTTGCTGAATTTCAGGCGAGCTTGCGAGCGGTGAGCGGCTCGGGGCGCGGTTCGTATGCGAATGAAGCGGAAAGGCTCGCGGGAAAACTGGTGGAGAGACTCAGCTACGACAAGATCGGCGAAATTTTCAAGCAGGGGCTGCATGGATACTTGAATGATGTGGTGAACATGTGCGGCGCAATCGGAGACGATATTGCGCGAACCTACTTCTACTACGCGGTGGTGGCATGAATCGCTATCATCTGGTCCATATCACGGAGTTCCTTTACGACGGGCCGGTCTCCGAAAGCTACAACGAGGTGCGGCTGCGGCCCATACACGACGAGCGGCAGAGCTGCCTTTCGTTTCGGCTGATGACGGCGCCCGGCTCGCGCGGGACTTCGTATCGCGACGCGTATGGAAATTGGGTGCACCAGTTCAACGTGTTGCCGGAGCATCGACGGCTGAAGGTGGAGGCGGAATCGGTGGTGCTGGCGCACGACTCATCGGGCGCGGCGCCCGGATCCGACGACGCTGGCCGATTTCGACGCAGGCAAGCATCAATTCGACGAAGAGTATTTCGATTTTGTGTCGCCGACGGCTTACGTGCCGCATCTCAACGAGCTTCGCGAGATTATCGAAGCGGCCCAAGCGGCGAGCGACGGAACGGTTGAAGGATTCGTGCAGAAGGCGTCTGATCTGATTCACGAGCGTTTTCGCTACGTGAAGGGCGCGACGCACGTACATTCTTCGATCGAGGATTCGCTGTCGATCGGCGCGGGCGTGTGCCAGGATTTCGCTCATGTGCTGCTCGGCGTCGCGCGAATGCGCGGCCTGCCGGGGCGCTACGTCTCCGGCTATCTCGTCCCGGGCAGCGCTGCCTCGGCGGACGCGCGGCAGGAGGAAGTGATCGGCGGTCAGGCCTCGCATGCGTGGGCGGAGGTGTTCATGCCGACGACGGGATGGACGGGATTCGATCCGACGCTCGGCAAGCCCGTGGGCCTGCGCCATGTTCGCGTGGCCTACGGCAGGGATTATGGCGATGTGGCGCCGGTTCGGGGCGTATATAAAGGACAGGCGGGCCAGAGCCTCGCGGTCGATGTGCGGGTTCGTCCAGCGCTTGACGATGAGGGCCGCGAGCAGCTTTCGACCGCGGCGCCGGTTCCGGCGAAGCCTTCGGTGGCCGAACGTCCGCAGCAGCCCGCCCAACAGCAACAACAGCAGCAGCAATAGATTTAGGGAGCGCGCAACAGGCGCTCCGCTTCTCTTTACATCCCTCCGTGCATTGGCTAATTTAGCTCCAGGTTACCTGACGGCGGTTCGCGGGCGAAAATGGACACGGTGATTTTGTCGGGCCGGGACCTGCTGTTCACGCTGGTCCTGAAGGTTGGCTGGGCGGCATCGCTGGCGGCGCTGCTGGTGAGGTTTGCGTCGTTTCGCAAGCTGGTTTTCACCGAAAACCGCAATTCCGATCAGAAGGTGATGTTGCTGCTTTTTCTCGCGCCGCCCCTGGCGGTCGGCGTGATTTTGCGCCTCTTCGGGTACAACTTTTTCGATTTGACGCTCGAAGGATCTTTTTTGATGGGGCTGCTGGGCGGGCGGATTGTTGGATTGCTCGGCGGTTCGCTGATCAGCCTGCCCGCTTTTTTCAATCATGAGTGGCTGGCGAGCCCGATGGCCGCTCTCGTAGGGTTGCTGGCCGGCGTGGTGCGCGAGATGATTCCGGAAAAAGAGGACGTGTGGCACTTTGGGCCATTCCTTTTTCTTAATATTCCGCAATGGATCGTGAAGCTGGTTCGCGAGCGCAAGGGCAACTGGGCCATGCTTCCGCTGTTTGTCTGCGCGGCTTTTGAAGTGGGGCACATCGAGCTGGCAAGGCACGTCCCGCACCGCTGGCTGTTCTCGATTCAGCCGAGCAACTGGGGATACATGGCGCTGATCGTGTTGTCGTCGACGATGTGCGTCGCGACAGCGGTCAAAATATGGAACAACACGCGCATCGAGATGAACCTCGAGCAGAACCAGCAGCTGCTGCTGAAGGCGCGCATGGACGCGCTGACCAGCCAGATCAATCCACATTTTCTTTTCAATACGCTCAACACGGTGTCTTCGCTGATTCGTTTCGATCCGGATATGGCGCGAGGCGTGGTGCTAAAGCTCTCGAATATTTTGCGGCGGCTGCTGAGAAAGCACGAGACGTTCGTGCCACTGCGCGAAGAACTCGAATTTATCGACGATTATCTCGACATCGAAGTGATTCGCTTCGGTCGCGACAACTTGCAGATATTCAAGGAGGTTGATGAAGAGACGCTCGATGCTTTTATTCCGAGCATGCTGCTGCAGCCGATCATCGAAAACTCGATCAAGCATGGGCTTGCCCCGCGGCTGGCGGGTGGGCAGATCCATCTCCGGACGCAGCGGCGCGACGGCCGTCTGCTGATCGAGATCGAAGACAACGGGATGGGGATGTCCGCCGAGCGGCTTTCCGACGTGTATGAGGGCGGGATCGGGGTGAGCAACGTTCACGCACGACTGAGGCTGCTCTATGGCGACCAGTTTGAAATGGTAATTCGCAGCCAGGAAGGCGAGGGCACGCAAATTCGAATCGAGATACCCGAACTCGCCGCCGAGACCGCGGCGCGCTGAACAGATGCGGAGGCGGCGTTCGTGTACGGCCGAGGCATCTTAAAACGAAGGAGCGAAACACAGAGGACACCGAGAAGGCACAGAGGTCACGGAGACTGTGAGGTCTGACATCTAGCGAGCATTATGGGTCGCCTTCTAGGAAGCTAAGTGCGGGAGGATTTCTGGCGGCATCGGCAATCAGTTGGTCTGAGACATGGAACCTGGCGATCGAGGCGCTTCGCGCGAATAAGGTCCGGGCTGCGTTGACGATGCTCGGCGTGGTGATTGGCAGCGCTTGCATCGTCCTCGTCGTGACCGTCACTCTCACCGGGAAGAAGTATATTCGCAAGCAGATCGAGGCTGTCGGGTCCAATATCGTGTACGCGAGCCTCTCGCAGTCGAATTCCTCGCAGACGACGGCGCTAGCCGATCAAATTTCGATGGGCGATCTCGAAGCGGTGCGGCGGGGCGTTCCGGACGCGGTGCGTGTGGCGGGCACAAACGATATTCCAATGACGCTCGCGGCCAGCGGGAAAGCCTGGCCTATTGCTCTGGTGGGCGTGACGCCGGAGTTCCAGGAAATTCGGAATCTCGTTGTATCGCGCGGCCGCTATTTCGACGACTCGGATTTTTCGACGGTGAGCAAGGTGTGTCTCGTGTCCGAGCACCTCGCGCAGACGGCGCTGCCGTATGGAGATCCTGTGGGCGAAAACATCCGCGTGGGCGAGGTGAATCTCACGGTGATCGGCGTGTTTCACGAGCGCGTCGAAACGTTCGGGCAGTCGGAGATCCGCACCGATTCCGTGCTGGTGCCGTTTCCTCTGATCCGTTATTACACGGGCGATGCGTTTATCGTGACGCTGTACGCGCAGGCGGACACCGCGGAAAACGTCCCTGAAGTAACCGGAGAGGTGGCGCAAATCCTGAGAAGCAGGCACCGGCCCGAGGTGGAATACGACGTGGAGAATCTTTCGTCGATTCTCGAAACGTCACGCCGGATTTCGCTGGCCATGACAATCGTGCTTCTGCTGATTGCGATGCTCGCGCTGGTGATCAGCGGCATCGGCATCATGAATATCATGCTGGTGAGCGTGACGGAGAGAACGCGCGAGATCGGGATTCGCAAGGCGATTGGGGCGCGGCGGCAGGAAATTCTCTACCAATTCTTGCTGGAGGCCGTTTTGATCAGCGGGATTGGAGCGCTCGTCGGAATTGGATTGGCCGTCGCGGTTCCGTTTCTTGTCGAGATCCTCGCGGAGTTCCTGCCGATTCCGGGCGGGCTCAGCATCCCGATTTCATGGGTTTCGGTGGTTTCGGCGTTCGTAGTATCCTGCGCGACGGGCGTATTTTTTGGGTACCTTCCGGCCAAAACAGCCGCTCGACTTCAGCCTGTGGAATCTCTACGCTATGAGTAGCGAACGCTGTCGGCCTCGCTCGTGCTGACGGCGATTCCGCGTTTACGGAACTGAGAATACGCCCCGATGCCGTGCGTTTTCGCGGCGAAGACCCCACCCTCACAAGACGAGGATGGGGCACCCGGAACGTCAAAGGCGTGGAGCGAGGAGTGTAGGAACGTGTGCGGGATTGCTGGTTTTACCCATAAAGGATGGAGGCCGGCGCCGGAACGTGTCGCCGAGGCCGTCGCGACGCTGCTGCATCGCGGCCCAGACCAGCAGGGCGTGTTTCGCTCGAATATCTGCTCGATGGGCGCCACCCGCCTGAAAATCATCGACCTTTCCGGCGGCGACCAACCGATCACGACGGATGACGGCGAGACGACGATCGTATTTAACGGCGAGGTGTACAACTACCAGGAAGTGCGCGCCGAACTCGAAGCGCGCGGGCACCGATTTCACTCACGCACCGATACGGAAACGGTGTTGCATGCGTTCGTCGAGTGGGACGTGGCATGTTTTTCGCGGCTGCGCGGGATGTTTGCGCTCGCTCTGTGGACCGAATCGGCCAAGCGATTGGTGTTGGCCCGCGACCGGATGGGGATCAAGCCGCTCTACACTGCGCGCATGGGCGAGGACATCTTCTTTGGGTCAGAATTAAAGGCGATTCTCGTTCATCCGGAGATCGACCGGCGTCTCAGCTTGAATGGGCTCGATTGCTATGTTTCGCTGAACTATGTGCCGTACCCGTGGACGCTGGTGGAAGGAATCGAAAAGCTGGCGCCCGGGCATTGGCTCGAATGGAAGGACGGCAAGATTTCCTCCGAAGCGTATTGGACTTTGCCCTTTGGCGGGGCTCGCGAGGTGACTTTGGATGCGGCGAAAGAGGAATTGGATCATCTGCTCAGGGAAGCGGTCCGCGAGCATCTTCTATCCGATGTGCCGCTCGGTGTCTGGCTCAGCGGCGGAATTGATTCTTCGACGATATTGCACTACGCCGCGCAGGCGTCCAGCTCGAAACTGAAGACGCTTTCGATTTCGTTCCGCGGCCGCACGTTCGATGAAACCCCGTACATCCGGGACGTTGTAAATCAATACGGAACCGACCACGAACAATTTGACCTAAATCCCACCGAGAATCTGACGGGTGCGATCGAGGAGTTTGCCTATTATTCGGATGAGCCTACGGCTGATGCGGGAGCGTTGCCGGTATGGTTTCTCTCGAAGCTGAGCAAGACGAAGGTCACCGTAACGTTGAGCGGCGAAGGCGGCGACGAGGTTTTTGGCGGGTACCTTACCTATCGCGCGAATGAGCTTGCGCGCATTGCGCGGCACGTGCCGCCGGGACTTTTGAGGCTCGCGCTCGGCGCGCTTCGCGCGTGGCCCGTTTCGGACGACAAGATCAGCTTCGAATACAAATTGAAGCGCTTCCTCGAAGGCTGTTTGATGCCTCCCGACCGGGCGCACGTCTATTGGAACGGGACCTTTTCGGCGGCGCAAGCAAGCGCCCTCATGCAAACACCGCTCCCGGCTGCACTCGACCGCGTCCTAGGGGGCCTGCGCGAAAAGCTGCCGGGCGACGGCATTCGTCCCTACATGTGGTTCGATCAAAAAAACTATTTGACCGACGACATACTCATGAAAGTCGACCGGATGAGCATGGCTCATGCCGTGGAAGCGCGGCCGCCGCTGCTCGATCACCGGATCGTGGAATTTGCGGCGTCGCTCCCGGGCTCTTTCAAAGTGAACGGCTCGCGCCAAAAGGTTTTGCTGAAAGAGTTGATGAAGGACAAGCTGCCGCCATCGGTTCTGAGAAGGGGGAAGGCGGGGCTCGACATCCCGTCGCATGAATGGCTGCGCGGGCCGCTCCGCGGGTTGCTGCTGGACGCTTTACAAAGCGGGATTGCCGAGCACGGCGGAATCTTTCGCAAAAGCGCAATCGACCGGTGCGTCCGCGACCACCTCGATCGGCGCGCCAATCTGGGCTATCACCTGTGGGGCTTGATGATCTTGTTTCTATGGATGAAAAAGTGGCGGATCCAAACGGCGTCCGTTTCGGCGCCGAAACATCCGGCGCCCGAGAATGCTCTCACCTCGATCTGATTGGCCGTGTTCGTTGATGCAAGGTCACTGGGTGCGCGGGCCGTTGACGAATTCGGACCGACCCAGGCAAACGGCCTCGTTTCCTTGGCATCTGATTGAGGTACAATGGCGCAGATGAATCCCGAAGTGAATCCGCTTTCATACTCTATCGTTGTGCCCTTCTTCAATGAACAGGAGAGCGTTGCCCAGCTCTACGTCAAAATCATCGAAGTCATGGACGCGGTGGGCGAGCCCTACGAAATCGTGTTCGTCGACGACGGCAGCAAGGACGGCACGTTCCGTTTGATGTCGGAAATCGCGCGCGACGACGATCGAGTGATCGTGGTCCGGCTGCGGCGCAATTTCGGACAAACCGCCGCGCTGAAGGCCGGTTTCGACCACTCCGAGGGCGAAATCATCATTTCGATGGACGGCGATCTGCAGCACGATCCCGCTGAGATTCCGCGATTCATCGAGAAAATTCAGGAAGGCTACGACATCGTGAGCGGCTGGCGCGTCGAGCGCACCGATCACTGGCTGACCCGGCAAATACCTAGCCGCGTGGCCAACCGCATCATGGCCAAGCTTTCGCGCGTGGACCTCCACGACTTCGGCACGACGTTCAAGGCATACCGCCGCGAAATCCTCTCGGAGATACATCTGTATGGCGAGTTGCACCGCTTCATTCCGGCACTCGCCAGCTGGGCCGGCGCTTCGGTGGCGGAGGTACCCATCACAAACATTCCGCGCAAGGCCGGCAAGTCCAATTACGGAATCTCGCGCACCATCCGCGTGCTGCTCGATCTGTTGAGCGTGAAGTTTCTGCTGGATTATTCGACCAAGCCGCTGCAGTTTTTCGGCGTTGCCGGGCTTTCATGTCTGGCAGCCGGAGGCGGTATCGGCCTCTGGGTCTTTGCACGGAAAGCACTGCTCAATGAAGGATTACTCGCCAACCACGGCCCCCTGATGCTGCTCGGGATGGCTTTGGTGATGGGCGGTATCCAGTTCATCGCCATCGGCCTCATCGGCGAGCTTCTGGCCCGCACGTATTACGAATCCCAGAACAAGCCGGTCTACAACGTGCGCCAGTTCCTTGGCCGCGGGCGAAATCTGGCGAAGGCCGGCCGCAGCGAGCCACCGCGTACGGCAGACGCGGCAGGCCGCTAGCGCGTCCTCTTCATGCGACTCGAAGCTTTGGATTATCTTACCTGTCCAAACTGCGGTGGTTCTCTATCGCTCCCATCCAATTCAAGGAAAGACGACGACGGGCACGTGATGGCTGG
This sequence comes from uncultured Acidobacteriota bacterium, assembly GCA_963814735.1. Classification (GTDB taxonomy): domain Bacteria; phylum Acidobacteriota; class Terriglobia; order Acidiferrales; family UBA7541; genus Palsa-295. The sequence goes on from CAWFEC010000011.1 coordinate 19,790, forward strand.
CGAGCTGGCCTGCTCCGGGTGTAAGTCGACATTTGTGATTCGAGATGGCGTTCCTGTGCTGCTTCCAGGCGACGTAGATGCGGTGAAAACCGAGACTGCTTCGCGCTTCGCGGAGGAGTGGCTTCGCTGGAGCGACCTCCGCGACTATTACGAACAAGAGTTCTTTGCGTGGATCGCGCCCGTCACCTCGGCGGATTTCGCCGGGCAACTGGTGTTTGAAGGAGGTTGCGGCAAGGGGCGTCACACGGCAATCGCAGCCTCGCACGGAGCGAAGGCGGTCGTCGCTGTGGACCTTGGCGAGAGCGCGTTCGTCGCCTTTAACCATACGCGCGGGCTGCCAAACGCTCACGTCGCTATCGGCGACTTGATGCAGCCGCCGGTGCGCCCAATATTTGATTTGGCCTTTTCCGTTGGAGTTCTCCACCATCTTCCCGATCCGGCCGCGGGATTTGCAAGCCTTGCGTCGCGTGTACACCAGGGTGGACGAGTGGTGTTCTGGGTCTATGGAGCGGAGGGCAATGAGTGGATCACGCGCTACATCGATCCGATTCGTACGAGCGTTACGTCCAGGCTTCCGGCGGGTTTCCTTCGCGCCGCGTGTCTCTTGCCCTCCGTTTTTCTCTGGGCGGTGATCAAGTTGTTCTACCGCCCGCGCGCCGGGGGCAAGGGGCCGGCAATGTTGCCGTATGGAGACTATTTCGCGTCGATGTATTCGTACCCGTTTGATGAGATCCACGCCAACGTGTTCGACCAACTGGTGACTCCTGTGGCGCACTACCTGACCGGAGATCAAGTGCGCGCATGGCTTGCGACAGGCTTCCGAGACGTGACTATCCGCTCGCACCGAGGTTACAGCTGGACCGGGCTCGCAACCGTCGCGCGCGGCGCGGCCGCTCAAGCGTCATAGGGGGCTGAAACTATCGCTATTGCTTTAGCTGATCGGTTCGATCAGCAGCGAGCATGTTCGCGAAAAATGACACACCCTGGCGAAAGGTGCTTGCTACTATTTCACGCCGAAGCGTAAAACGTTACAATTGACGAACGAAGCAGGTCTGGGCACGCGATCCCGGGTAATGCTGCGAGTAGGATGGGTCAAGATGGATACTGAGGAGGGTCGATGAAGATTGCTGTGCTGGGGGGTGACGGTTACTGCGGCTGGGCCACGGCTCTGTATCTGTCGCAGAAGGGTCACTCCGTCGCGATCGTAGACAATTTTCTGCGCCGCCAGTGGGATTTTGAGCTCGGCGCGCAGACCCTCACTCCGATCCGCCCGCTTCCCGACCGGCTGCGCGCCTGGCACGAGCACACCGGCAAGACCATCGATCACTTTATCGGCGACATCACCGATTATGAGTTTTTGGCGTCGGTGATGAAGGAATTTGAGCCCGAATCCGTGGTGCACTTTGCCGAGCAGCGGTCGGCGCCGTACTCGATGATCGACCGCAAGCACGCGGCGTTCACGCAAGTCAATAACGTGGTCGGCACGCTAAATCTTCTTTTTGCGCTCCGCGAACTTGCGCCCGATTGCCACCTGGTGAAACTCGGCACGATGGGCGAATACGGTACTCCGAATATCGACATCGAAGAGGGCTACATCGAGATCGAGCACAACGGCCGCAAAGACGTGCTGCCTTATCCGAAGCAGCCGGGCTCTTTCTACCACCTATCGAAGGTACACGACAGCCACAACATTACTTTCTGCTGCAAGATTTGGAAGCTGCGTGCAACGGATCTGAATCAGGGTGTGGTCTATGGCACCGTCACCGATGAAACCGCAATCGATGAAGCTCTTATCAATCGTTTTGACTACGACGAGGTTTTCGGCACGGTGCTCAACCGGTTCTGCGTGGAAGCGGCCGCCGGCCATCCGCTGACGGTCTACGGGAAGGGTGGCCAGACGCGGGGCTTCCTCGATATACGCGACACCGTCCGCTGCATCGAGATCGCTTGCGAAAATCCCGCGGCGCCGGGCGAATTCCGTGTTTTCAATCAATTTACCGAGCAGTTCTCGGTGCTCGATCTGGCCAAGATGGTGCAAGCGGCCGGGAAGAAAATGGGCCTTCGCGTTGAAATCGACCACCTGCCCGATCCGCGCGTGGAAGCCGAAAAGCATTATTACAACGCCAAACACTCGAAATTGATCGACCTTGGCTTGCAGCCTCACTTGCTTTCGGATTCGCTCCTCGACTCGCTTCTGAACATCGCCATCGAATACCGCGAACGAATCGACACATCGCTCTTCCTGCCGCAAGTGAACTGGCGCAATGCGACCAACGAGCGCCGCCGGCAGGCAGGAGGCGCTGCGGCTGCTTCGGTGTCGCAGGTTCGTCTGTAAGGCCGTTCATTCCGATGGCGGTGATTCCGCGCGCCGCGATCTCAGACCATTTGCAGTTTCGCGCCAACCATCAAGGCCGGTTGGTCAGCAAAACTTTTCCGCCGCTCGCCGCTACGACGCTGAGTGAAGCTGGCGCGACGAGTTGTTGGTAACGAGGCAAATCAGACTGAAAGGTAAGAAAGTAATAGCGCTCCGGCGCGAGCCACAAGTTCTTGAATTCCGATTCATCGATAAAGACGTGCGGGGCGCCGGGCGCATCGGAGCCATACTCCAAGTTTACCCTGCGGTTGGTGAAAAGAAGTCCCGAACGATCGGTGTAGAAAAATACGGATGAGAAATCGTAGTAGTGGCCTTGCGCTATCAGCTTGCCTTCCGGGGCGCTCATTAACGCTCGCGCCAGCGGCCGCGATGAAAGATATGGGTCGAAGACGACCATGGCCAGCCGAGCCGCGTGAAAGAACACGACCATCATAAAAGCTGCCGCGAGAAATGCTCGGTGGCCGGTTCCTCGAAGAGTTCCAAACACGCCAATCAGAAAGGCGACGCCGGCAATCGCGAGCGGCAAGCGAAGGTACGCAAACGATTCCAGGGTCAGGTCTTCCATGTGACCGAGGGAAAGCGTGTAGGCCTTGGGGTGGTGGCTAAGGGCCGACGAAATATCTCCGGGCGTCGGAATGCTCCGCACGTGAATGAGAATCGCAAACACGGCGATGGCCGCGCAGCCGCAGACGACGCAAAGGGTGCGATTGCCGCGCCGAATCCAGTCTCCCCCGGTCGCCATGGCCGAGCCGAGCAACAAGGCGAGCGCCGGATAGCAGGGCATCGAGTAGTATTCCTGCGTTGTCGAAAACGTGAAGAAGACCAGGACGAAGCCCACCCAGCAGAGCGCCAGCAAACGCGTGCGGCCGGCGCGGTCGTCGGGCTTGAAAGAAAGCTTCGCCACTGCCGGGAAATACACGCTCCAGGGAAACAGCCAAATCAGGTGAAACAGCCAGAAATATAGCCGGGGCACCGTGTTGTAGTCACGGGGATAGCGCAGATTCAGGAAGCGCAGCACCTGCTCGTTGATGAAGTAAAACCACAGGAACCCGTGATATTGCCCCGGGCCCGAATGGAACGTAAAAGCGAAATAGGGGGGATTGCGCAGCGTGGCCAGCACATGCCACGGCGCCGCGATCACGATTGCAATCAGCGCGCCGCTGAAGGGATGAAGGCGGTTCCACGTGCGTTTCAGGAGCACTTGCTTTGTGACGGCCAAATAGACCAGTGCGATGCATACGGGGAAGGCCACGGCGAGGAGGCCCTTCACCAGGAGACCCGTCCCGAGGCTGGCCGCCAGAACAGCGGACCAGAATCGCGGATGCTTTTCATCTTCATCGATTGCGCGCAGGAATGCCCACAAAGCCAAAGCGACCGTACAAGTCACGAGTGCGTCCGGAATCAAGATTCGGGTGAAGAGAAAGAGACCGACGCACGTAGACGTACATAAACCCGCGTAGAAGCCTGCCCGCTTGCCGAAGGCCCACGCGCCGAAGGCTGCCGTCAGCAGGCAGAGCAAAATCGCGGAAAGAGCCACGGGAATCCGCGCCGCCCAATCGTGAACGCCGAAAATCTTGTAGGAGCCCGCCATCAGCCAGTAAATGACGGGAGCTTTTTCAAGGTAGATGACGCCATCCAGACGAGCAGTCACCCAATCGCCCGACGCGAGCATGTTGCGCGCAATCTGCGCTTGGACGGCGTCCACATCGTCCATTAGCGATGGGGGAGAAATAATGCAACCGAGGTAGACGGCTGCTGCAAAGGCGAGAACGCCCAGATGGGAGAGGTTCACGGAGGAGCGCGACCCGCGCAGGTCGGGCTCGCCTTTGCCTGAATTAGCCATTTGTTCAGCGCACCGCATCCCGCGCGACAGCCGGGACCGCGGATACGAATTTTCCTTCCCGAAGCGCGTAATCGACGCCTCGCCACCGAATTGTGGTGCGCCCGAAACTGACGAGCCAAATCACGAAGGCCATCGCATCCCACAATGGAATGAGCGCCAGTTTTTTCCACACGCCATTCTGTTTCATTCCCCACACGCCGATCATCGAGGCGATCAGGATTCGGCACGCGGCATAGCCGCCCAAATACGCGAAGGCGACGGCCAGTGTCGGATCGACGGCCACTGCCAACAGCGCCCACGGCAGTCCCCACGTGAACACCAAACCAATGTGTCCCCAGGGCCGCATCATGCGCTGCACCGTGGCCCAGCGAATTCGCTTGTGGATGAGTTCGCCGAGCGAATCGAAGTCGGCCACCGATTGCACCACATACGGCAGAAGCTTGACTTCATAGCCCTGCTCGGCGACGAGACGCCCCGCCCATACATCATCCGCGGGGCGATCTTCGATCACTTGATAGCCGCCGTAACCTTCCACACACTGTCGCCGGGTCACGATCGTTTGTCCGAACGTAAATTTGACGCCGTCGAGCTTCCAGGCGACCATCACGCTGGCAAAAAAATCCGAGATCATGGCGATGGATTGTAGTTCCTGGGTAAGGGTTGTTTCCTTGGTGGCAACATACAGGCAGGTTGCCGCACCGACCTTCGGGTCGCGGAAGGGCGCGACTACGTTTCTCAGATAGTCCGGTTTTACCCTCACGTCCCCATCCGTGATCACGAATAAGTCATGCTTCGCTTCGGCGGTCAGCCGGACGAGCCGGGCTACTTTGTCGTTGATGGCATTGCGGCCCGAGCCGAAGAGCAGCCGGATCTCGCGGTCAGGGAAATCGCGGACCAGTTTTTCCAGCACGGGCCGCGCGGGATCATCGGAGTCAACGCAAAAGACGATTTCGTAATCGGGATAATCCTGCCGGCAAAAGCTCGCATAGTTCTCGTAAGCGTCTTCGTCGAGGCCCTTGATCGGCTTGAGGCAGCTGACGGGCGGCAAGAAGGCGTCGTCTCGTGCTTCTTCCCGCCTCGCGACGGTGAAGAACCGCCAGGTGCTGTAGATCGCCAGGAAGTAATACACGAACGGAATTGCGGCAAAGCCCAGGATTACGTATTCAGCGATCGAGAAAATTTTCACACCTCATAAAGACGGGAGCCGGCGATTCCGCCCGGACGATAACGACGTAGCATGAAAGCATATCAGATTCCGCCTCTTAGCCTTGAGGCGCAGCGGATTATCTTTTGGGGGCGGATACCGGAAACGCAACCGGCTTCGCTGTCGCGTCCTACTCTTTTCTTTCGTATTTTGCGGCCCCGCGTCGATTTCGCGTTGCGGCCAAAAGCATGTACGATAACAACGATGATTTTGGGATCGTCGAATCTGCATCGAGTGGGAATCGCATTTTTTGCCCTGATTCTTTTGGCGCCGGTGGCGAGTGCCTGCACGTGTTCGCAAGCTCCTCCCGGAAAATGTCCCGGCCTCCATCAGGGAGATGTCGTGTTTCTCGGCACTGTGACATCGGTGGAGGATATGCCTTACACCGCGCCGAAGTCCGACAATCCCTCCGATCCTCCCGCCCCTTCTGTCGATATGATTGCGTCGCGGCTTACTCGCTACCATTTCCGCATCGACGAACGGTTTGCGGGGCCTGAGGTCGCCGAAATCGACATCTTCGCGGGCGGCGACGATGGTGACTGCGCCTACCGATTCAAGCAGGGACAGCAGTATCTGGTCTTCACGCAGCAAGAGGCGGGAGGGCGGCTCTTCGCCACGATCTGCGACGGCACTCGCCCGGCAAGCGAAGCGATCGCGCTGATACCTCAACTGCGAGCGATGCGCGATGGCACGAACGTCGCATCGGTTTTCGGCGTCCTGCGACGCGGGGACCCGCCTTTTCTCGCGCTGCCGGGCGATCCCGACGATCCTGTGCCCAACGTGTCGCTGAAACTTCGCTCGAACATCGATCGTTTCGAGACGAGCACGGACTCGAATGGCGTCTACTCTTTTTACGACGTGCACGCCGGTGAGTACCGCTTTACTGCGAATCTGCCACCGCGCACCGAACTGACGCAGAGAACGCTCACCGGCGGCTTACCGATTTTCAAGATTCCGGATGGAGCGTGCTTTGAGTACAACGTCGACGCGTTGCCAACGGGGCACATCCGCGGCAGCGTCCTCGGCGCAAACGGCAAGCCGCTTCCGCTGGCGTCCGTCGAGCTCTACCGGGCGGGCGCCTACGACGATTCGAAGCCCGGCCTCTGGGCATACCAGGGTGACACGGGCGTTTTCGATTTCAATCATATCGGCCCGGGCGACTACATCATGGTCTTCAATCGTGCGAACCGCAAGGATCCAAACTCGCCGTATCCGCGCGCGTTTTATCCCGGCGTGCCCGACGTGGCTGACGCGCAGCCGATCCACCTCAAGGATGGCCAGCAGCTCACGAAAGTGAACCTCCGAGTGAATGATGGCCTCCCGACGCGGCAGATTCGCGTGTATTTGAAGTGGGAGAAGGAGAAACCGCCCGGAAATGTGACGGTGATGGCCGAAGCTGACCATGGCCGCAATCCAGCCGCAACGAAAATCGGCGATGGGCTGTATCAGTTCACGTTGCTTGAGTCGGCGAACTACACAATCTCGGCGTGGGAGGAACTCGCTCGTCAACGCGGCGCGAGGCGCGGCAAGGATGCGGGCTGTGCGCCTCCCGCGAGGATCGATGCTGCGTCCGTGGCTGTTTCGGGTTCGGACAAGACGGCCAAAGATCTGCTGCTCGTTTTTCCCGTCGTTGGTTGCGCGCCCAATTAGCCTCGGTTTACACTGCCATGGACTCGAAAACGAGTTCGCCGCGACTTTTGCGACAGCTTATCGCTCGCGGATACGAGGTTCGCGAGCATGAGCCGGTTTCCACTTCGCCAGCATCCGCATCTCTACGAAATCAACACTTGGGCATGGCTCGAGAAGCTTTCTGCGCGCCTTGGCCGCCTCGTCAAGCTGGCGGATGTTCCGGATTCCGAATGGGACGCGATCGCCGGGCGCGGGTTCGACGTCGTGTGGTTTATGGGAATTTGGCAGCACAGCGCTGAAGCGCGCAGCATCGAGCTTGCCGATCCCGAGAACCGGCCTCTTTTCGATCGCGTTCTACCCGGCTGGCAACCAGAGGACGTGATCGGCTCGCCGTATTCCATCGCGGCATACGTGCCCGACCGGCGTATTGGTTCATGGGATTCACTCGACAGCGTGCGCGAGAAGCTGCGAGCGCGCGGCATCGCCGTTTTCCTCGATTTCGTCGGGAATCATACGGCGCTCGACCATCCTTGGACGCGCGAGCACCCGGAATTCTACGTGCGAGGTGAGGAAGCGGATTTTCAGCGCGATCCCGCCAGCTTTCGCAAGGTCGAAAGCGCGAAAGGCCCTGTGTTCCTCGCTCTCGGCAGAGATCCTTATTTTCCGGCCTGGGACGATGTGGCCCAGCTGAACCACTTCTCACTCGCAATGCGCGCCGCGCTCATCGGTGAGCTTCGCAAAATCGCCGCTCATTGCGACGGCGTGCGCTGCGACATGGCGATGTTGCAGTTCAACGGAGTTTTCGAACGTGTATGGGGCCAGTACGTGGGAGACCTTGAACCGCCGGACACCGAATTCTGGACCGATGCGCACGCGGCGGTTCCCGACCTGGTGCTTCTCGCCGAAGCCTATTGGGGCACGCAACAGCGGCTGCTCGATCTTGGTTTTTCGTTCGTGTACGACAAGAGTTTGTACGATGCGGTGCGATACGAAAAAATGGCCGATCTCCACGCGCAATTGGCCGGGGGCTTGTCTTACCAGAAGCACCTCGCCCGGTTCCTCGAAAATCACGACGAAGACCGGTGTGCCGCCGCCTTCGGCCCCGAGCGTCTCGCCTCCGTTGTGACATTTATGGGGACGCTGCCCGGAATGCGTTTCTACCAGGAAGGGGAAATCGAAGGAGCCAAAATCCACCTGCCGGTTGCGCTGCGAAGAGTCGTGGACGAGCCGCCAAACCAGGCGAGCGCCGCGGTCTTCGAGAAGATACTCGCCATGACCAAGCAGGACGTTTTTCATAAGGGGCACTGGAGCGGGCTGCCGATCGCTTCGGACGGGGAAGACACCAGCGGGAATCTGGTGGCCTACGAATGGCGATTTGAGAACGCCTGGAAAGTGATTGTCGTGAATCTGACGAGCGGGGTGGCACAGGGGCGCATTTCATTTGGTGACCGTCCGCTGGCCGAGCAGGAGTACATGTTTCATGACGAGCTTGACGACGTGCGTTATCCGCGCAGCGGGGACGAAATTCGGCGCCTCGGCCTTTTCGTGCGCCGCGAGGCTTTCCAGGGACATTTCTTCGATGTTTCCTCGGCGTGACGTAGCGAACCATGGCGGGTGCTGAGCACATCTTGTGCGCACCGCAATCGCTCGCCGCTGCATTTCTGCTATTCTCTTCGACGTGCGAAACATCCTCGGGGTCGTCGCTCTAGCTTTCGGTATCTCAGTCGTTGCGCCGTTTGCAGTCGCGCAGGCCCCCGCCCAGCAAGAGCCGCAGGGCAACCAGCAGCAAACGCCGCAAGCGGCGCTTCCGCCCGCGCAGCAAACTCCTCTTCCTCCGAATCAGGTCCCGGTGCCAGCGGGTCCGGTGATCGTTCTCAATCCTGCGCACGGCGGCACGGATACGGGCGCGCGCGGCCAGAATGCCGCGATGGAAAAGGACCTTGTGCTCCAGATGGCGCGAGGTGTGAAGGCGGAACTCGAGCGCCAGGGCTTTCGCGTGGTGATGACGCGCAACGACGACTCGAATCCTTCCTACGATGACCGATCAGCCATGGCAAATGCTTACAGCGACGCAATTTTTGTGAGTCTCCACATCGCCTCAACCGGGACCGCCGGCACAATTCGAGCCTATTACGATCAACTGAGCACGCCCTACGTTCCCCCTAATGAAACGGCAGGCACGCCGGCGAAGGCCGGTCCCCCCGCCGCTGCGGGACTGAATTCCTGGAACGAAGCGCAGCGCGCGCACCTGAATTCGAGTCATCGTCTCGCCGATCTGATCCAAATCATGCTCGCGCAGAGATTCAGCGGATCGCCGCTTACTCCCTTGGGAGCGGCAGTGCGCGACTTGCGCTCGGTCGCGGGACCCGCAGTGGCGATCGAGCTTTCCAGTGTTTCCGCGCCGGATCCCGTTGCATTGGCCAATTCCGCGGTCGCACCGCTTGGGGAGGCGATTGCCGGAGCGGTCAACTCATTTCGCGCGGCAACTCCCGGAGGCGCGAAACAGTGACGCGCAATTGGAAGATCTTCATCGCCATACTCGCTGCGGGTGTGCTGATCGGCTTGATCGGCCTGCGAAGCCTGCACCGGCGGATGGCGCGTCTCGCCCAAACGGAAGTTACCGACGAGCAGGCGCGGCGTGAAGTCCTGGCGCCGCCCGTGTCGACGCCGACCGACGTCGCCGTGAAGGCCAGCATTTTCTGGGCGGGCGGGCCGGATGGTGTCGCGCCAGTCCAAATTGAACTGCCGTTGTCAGGCGATCCCGTGCAGCGCTCGCGGCAGCTCTTGCACGCGCTGATCGCCGATCCGCCGACGCCGGACCAGCGCACCATCCCGGCCGACACCGATCTGCTCGGCTTTTACATTCTTCCGGACGGCACGGCGGTCGCCGACTTTTCCGACGCGCTTTCGACCGAGACTCCATCGGGAATCCTGAGCGAGAGGATAGTCGTAAATTCAATTGCGAGGACGCTCGGCAGCAACGTATCGGGTCTTCGCCGCTTGAAGATACTGATTCATGGGCAAGAGGTGGACACACTCGCCGGCCACATCGATCTCTCGGGCTTTTTCGATTTGGGTCAGCTCGGTCAACAGGCTGTGCCATCCGCGCCAGCGAGCGCGCCGAGCGCATCGCCCGGTGCCGCGCCACCGAAAACGCCCTCCGCGCACCAGACGAACTCTCATTGACACGTGATGGCGTGGTCGGCAAACTGACTGAATCAGGCTGGCGCTTGAGAATCACAGGAGAACATGTTGCGAGCAGATGGACGCGCACCGGACGAGTTGCGGCCCACGAAGATAACTCCCAATTTCATTTCCAGCGCCGAAGGGAGCGTCCTGATCGAAACGGGGCAGACGCGGGTGATCGTGACGGCCACCGTCGACGATGGCGTGCCGTCGTTTCTGAAAGGTTCGGGCAAGGGTTGGGTGACGGGCGAATACGGAATGCTGCCGCGTTCGACGGAAGAACGGACTCCGCGCGAAGCGGCGCGCGGGCGTCAATCGGGACGCACCCTCGAAATTCAGCGGATGATTGGCCGCGCTCTGCGGGCCGCGACGGATTTGAAGGCGCTGGGGGAGCGGACCGTATTTCTCGACTGCGACGTGATCCAAGCGGACGGCGGGACGCGAACGGCGTCCATCACCGGCGCGTTCGTGGCGCTTGCGCTCGCTTTCGAGCGAATGGTGGCAGCCGGAATGCTGCGCACCGCGCCGCTGGTCGATTTGGTGGCTGCGACGAGCGTTGGCATCGTCGACGAAGAGCTGTTGCTCGACCTCAACTACGAAGAGGACTCCCGCGCGCAGGTCGATATGAACGTGGTGATGACCGGAGGCGGCCGGTTCGTTGAAGTGCAGGCGAGCGCCGAAGGGCGTCCCTATACAAACGAGGAACTGCAGGATCTGCTCGACCTCGCATCCGCCGGAATCGAACAACTCGCCGAGGTGCAGCGGGAACTGCTGCACATCAATCTCCGTGGCCGATCGCGATAGCGCAACCGGCCGGCCCAGTCCGATTCATCTCCTTCTCGCATCTTCGAACGCCGGCAAATTACGGGAGTATCGCGAACTTGCGCAAAATTCGCCGCTTGGTCTGGATCTACTGCCCAATTTGCGCGAGCTAGCCGAGTTCGAAGAGACTGCGCCGACCTTTGCCGAAAACGCCGTCGGAAAGGCGCTTTACTATGCTCGCTTTACGGATGAACTGCTGATGGCCGAGGATTCCGGCCTGGTTGTTCCGGCGCTGGGTGGCGCGCCTGGAGTCTATTCGGCGCGGTATGCGGGGCCAAAAGGAACCGATGCCGACTGCGTGCGAAAGTTGCTCGGCGCAATGGAGGGGAAGACGGGAACCGAGCGCCGCGCTCGATTCGTTTGCGTGATCGCCCTTGCGCACAGGGGGCGCGCGCTCGCCGTCGTGTCCGATTTCGTCGAAGGGGCTATCACAGAGGAGCCGCGTGGGGCGCGTGGCTTCGGTTACGACCCCGTATTCCTACTCCCCGATATCGGCCGCACATCTGCCGAGATCTCGCAGGACGAAAAGAACCGCCTCAGCCACCGCGGTAAGGCCTTTCGCAAAATATGGGATATCCTGATCCATCCTTCTTTCTGACACTTTTCCCCTGCCTCCTGCATCCAATCCGCGACGTTAAAAAAGCTTGTCAAAATGGCGGGTGGGGGGGTAGAAAGAACCCCTTCCTCCGAGGTGACTCATGGCGACCTTCCAGGCAGCGCCGACCCTTCACCCGAAACTTCTTTCGCGCTTAGAAGAGGCCCGTTCGCGGACCGACGAGTTGTTCCGGCTGTTGCCGCCGGCATCTTTTTACGACCGTCCGATCGCGGAACGCCATCGCATGATCTTTTATCTCGGGCATTTGGAAGCATTTGATTGGAACTTGTTGAGCGGGCCGCTCGATCTCGCTCCGCACGATGCGGAGTTCGACAAGCTCTTCGCCTTTGGGATCGATCCGGTGGGCGGAGGCTTGCCGACGGACACGTCGAAAGACTGGCCCACGATTGCGCAAGTCAAAGATTATAACCAGCTTGTGCGAAGCCGGCTCGATGACGCACTGGGCGATTTCCGGGCGTTGCGCTCAACGGCATCCACTCTTGCTGACGGGACTTTGCTGCACGTTGCAATCGAACATCGCTTGATGCATGCGGAGACCATTGCGTATCTGCTCCACAACTTGCCCATCGAGCGAAAGACTCCACAGGGCGGGCCTGCGCCGGATCCGAAACCTGCGCCCGAGCCGCGGCAGGTGACGATTCCGGCGGGAGTCGCCACGCTCGGATTGTCGCGACGAAGCGGCGCCTTCGGCTGGGACAACGAGTTTGAGGAGCGTGCAATCCATGTGCCGAGTTTTTCGATCGATGTGTTTCCGGTCACCAACGCGCAATTCTTGAAATTTGTTCAGGCCGGCGGATACCATGACGCGACCTACTGGAAGCCCGAGGATTGGGAATGGAGGCGCAGCCGGCGGCTCGATCACCCGTACTTCTGGGTCCGGCGCTCGAGTTCCGCAACGGCTGATCCGAATACGAATTGGAGATACGCTGGCATGTTCGGAACGATTCCGCTGCCGCCGTCATGGCCCGTCTACGTGAGCCACGCGGAGGCAACCGCCTTCGCCCGCTGGGCCGGGCGCAAGCTGCCGACCGAGGCGCAGTGGCATCGCGCCGCGTATGGCACGCCGAACGGAACCGAGCGCGCGTACCCCTGGGGCGAAGAGCCGCCAGGCGAGTCGCACGGCAATTTCCATCACCGGCGATGGGACGCGACCGCCGTCGATGCGCACCCAGCAGGCGCGAGCGCATTTGGCGTACTCGATCTTCTCGGCAACGGATGGGAATGGACCTCGAGCGCTTTTGAGCCGTTCGCCGGATTCCAGCCGTTTCCGTTTTATCCCGGCTACTCGGCGAATTTCTTTGACGGCCAGCATTTTGCGATGAAAGGCGGATCGGCGCGGACGGATTCGTGTATGCTCCGCCGGTCGTTCCGGAACTGGTTCCAGCCGCACTACCCGCATATATACGCCACTTTCCGCTGCGTGGAGGACTGACCCATGGCATCTGCTCCGCGAATTGCTGCGCCGATCCCTGCCACCGAGGCGCTGGCTGAATTTTCTTCCGATGTGGTTGTCGGCCTGAGCCAACCGGGACAGAAGGAACTTCCTTCGAAATATCTGTACGATGAAGTGGGATCCGCTCTCTTCGACGTGATCTGCGTTTTGCCCGAGTATGGTTTGAGCCGCGCGGGAATGCGGCTGCTGGAGCGCAACGCCGCGGATATCGTGGGGCGAGTGCCCAGCCCCGTCGTAGTCGCGGAGCTTGGCAGCGGAAGCGGGCAGAAGACACGGTGGCTGCTCGAAGCGCTCGCTCGTCGCCAGCGCGTGAACTATTATCCGATCGACATTTCCGGGAGCGCGCTCTTTCGATGCCAGCTGGAACTCAGCCACATCGATCTCGTGAGCATTGTGGGATTCGAGCGCGCCTATCTCGACGGTCTTCGCGAAGTGGCTGCGCGGCGCCACGAGGGTGAGCGTCTGCTCGTTCTTTTTCTCGGAAGCACGATCGGCAATTTCGACCGCCCCGCGGGCGATCGATTCCTTCGCGAGGTGCGTGGAACGCTGCGCGAGGGTGATGCGCTTTTGCTCGCCACCGATCTCGAAAAGCCGGTCTCGGCGCTGACGCTCGCCTACGATGATCCGGCGGGCGTGACAGCCGCGTTCAACAAGAATATCCTTGCCAGGATCAATCGCGAGCTGGACGGAGATTTCGATCTCACGAAATTCGATCACGCAGCGCGATACGACGAGTCCGAGCGTCGCGTGGAGATGCATCTGCGCTCCAAGGTGTGGCAGCGCATCACGATTCGGAAGGCCGGATTCCGATTCTACATGCGCGAAGGTGAAACGATTTGGACGGAGAGCTCCCACAAATACGATCCGCAGGGAGTGATTCAGATGGGCGAGCGGACCGGGTATCGCTCGGCGGGGCAGTGGATCGACGGCGAATGGCCCTTTGCGCAGACTCTTTTCTTTGCGGGCTAGAGAGGCTGCTCAAGAATGCCGAGAGCCGGCTTCAGGGGGCTGGCCTTTCTCAGATGATGGCACTTACGGCGGGGTTTAAATCCCGCCCTTCCACCGAAACTGAATTTTTCAGCGGCCTGTTGAACCGTCGGAGGTCACAATGGCGAAAGCGGTTTGGAACGGAGCGGTTCTGGCCGAGAGCGATCGGACGATCGTTGTGGAAGGAAACCACTACTTTCCGAAGGATTCGGTGCGCTTCGAGTATTTTCACGCGAGCGATACGCATTCCGTTTGCCCCTGGAAGGGAACTGCGAGTTATCAGGATGTTGAAGTAAACGGCCAGCGCAATGCGGACGCGGCGTGGTTCTATCCCGATCCCAAACCAGCCGCCGCGCAGATTAAGGATTACATTGCGTTTTGGAAGGGCGTGCGCGTCGAGCCGTAACCCGCCTGTGATATAGTTTTTCGCTCATGGCGCGAAAAAAAATCAAGAAAACAGGGACAAAAGCTTCTGCTTCGGCGCGAAAGTCTGCTGGAGCTCATTCCGCGAGGATGGGGCGGGGAAGCTCATCCGGACGTGGAACCGATCCGGCACGCGTGCGAGCAATTCTCAAGGGCCTCGACGAGGCGTATCCGGCGGCGACCTGCGCGCTGAAGCACGAAAACGCTTTCCAACTGCTCATCTCGACGATTCTTTCCGCCCAGTGCACCGACGAGCGCGTGAATCAAGTGACCGCTACACTGTTCCCGAAGTATCCGAACGCCAAGGCCTTTGCTTACGCGAATCCTGCGGAACTCGAACAGGAGATTCGTCCTACCGGCTTTTTTCGCAACAAGACCAAGTCGATCATGGGCGCCAGCAAGAAAATCGTCGAGGAGTTTCACGGAGAGGTGCCGAAGACGATGGAGGAGCTCCTCACGCTCCCGGGCGTGGCGCGGAAGACAGCCAACGTCGTGCTCGGCACGGCGTTCGGAATCGCGGCCGGCGTCGTGGTGGACACGCATGTGCAGAGGCTCTCCGAGCGCCTCGATCTGACGAAAAACACCGACCCCAAGAAAATCGAGCAGGATCTGATGAAAGTGATTCCGCAGGACCGGTGGATTCTCTTCAGCCACCAATTGATCTGGCATGGCCGGCGCGTGTGCCAGGCGCGCAAGCCAAGATGCGTCGAGTGCAACCTCGAGCGCCTCTGCTACTCGAAGGACAAAACCAACTGAACGAACGGCGCGCTTCGTCTGCCGATTTTATTTCGGCGCTGATTTGCCATCGTCGGTGGGGCCGGATTGTGCCAGCGACATCAGTTCCAGGGTGAGGCGCTCCCCATCTCTCGCGGCGCGGCAGATTTCCTCCGCGAACGAATGTCCCCGGTCGCCTTTCGGCAGCGTCTTCAGCAGATTCTCGCCATACCCGAGAACAAGAGTCAGGATGTTGTTGAAGTCGTGAGCGATTCTTTCTATCTGCAGCGTTGCAGCGCTGCCGCTCGGCTGAGTCGTGAGCGAATCACCGGAAGCTTCGGTGAAAGCGGCATCGCCAGGGTTGGAGCCCTGATGGCCGGCGGAGGCTGCGAGGCGCTTTAGTGTGCTGCGGTTCTGTTGTTGTACAGCCATGTGTCCCCCAGTGAGACTGCTCAAACTGAATCGGCTGTTTCTAAGAGTTCTTAAATTATTGATGCAACCATTTGTTCACCTTTGAAAGGAGCCGGAAATGAAGGTCGCAAAGGGCTGCGCTTAAGCCAGAACGGGACTCGGTTCCAGTGCGGGACAGAGGCTCGTCCTAAACCGACCGGGGCTCGGCTAAGACCCGCAGATAAGAGTGCCTTAACGTTCAAGACCAGCAGAAGCTGGCAACGAATGTGCTGAACATGTGCATGGAACAAGGGGACGCTCGCGTCTCGCCCGTTGTCCCACTCTCAAATTTTGCACGCACGGTCGTGTCGATGCGCATTCTTGTCGCCGAAGATGACTTGCCTGTCGCCGGCTTTCTGAGGAAGAGCCTCGAGGCCGAGCAATACGCCGTGGACACCGCTGCCGATGGCGCCGAGGCGAAGTACATGGCGGAGAGCTATGACTACGACTTGGTGATCCTGGACGTCAACCTGCCCAAGATGACTGGCTTCGAGGTTCTCAAGGAAGTGCGCCAGAAAAAGCCAAACCTCGCAATCCTGGTGCTGACGGGGAACAGCCAGGTAATCGACCGCGTGAAGGGGCTCGATCTCGGGGCGGACGACTATCTGACGAAGCCATTTTCAATCGCGGAACTCTCGGCTCGCATCCGCGCGCTGATACGCCGGAGCGGCCGGCCGTTCGAGGCCGTGCTGAAGGTGGACGATCTGGTGCTCGATCGCGTGCAGAGAGTGGTTCGTCGCGCCGACCAACGCATCGAGCTCACGCCAAAGGAATTCGGTTTATTGGAATTTCTCATGCGCAACGCGGGCCGCCGCGTTACCCGCGGCATGATCGTCGAAAATGTCTGGAATCTGGGCTTCGATACACTCTTCGCGTT